>CAVURC010000007.1:0-78273 GCA_963743825.1 Ilumatobacteraceae bacterium
ATGCTGGCACCCCCGAGGCGGCGAAGGTGACACCATTGCCACGCAGCCAGGAATCGGCTCGACTGGACGACATGAAGGTCATCGCCAGCCGCGACGCGCCCGCTTCATCGCCGGCTGCGCCCCGTGTGGCGACCGTTGCCGTCGGCACGTCCGAGCTGAAGCCGGCCTGGTGTCTCCTCGCGGCGCCCGTCGCGATCGGATTCGCGCTCGCCGGCGTCGTCGTGTCGCTGCGACGCCGACGGACCGACGGCGACGCAGATCGTCGGGGTGATCCTGGTGGTGCTGTGGGCGGCGGCCGGCGTCGCACTGGGGGTCCGACGCCGCCAGGATCGCCTCGGCCCGATCGTGCTCGCCGGAGCGATCGCCGGCGGGGTGACCTGTCTGGCCGAGGCACTCGTGGCCAGCGCACGAGCTCGACGACTCGACCGATGACCTCGCCGCGAGTCGCCCTGCGTCTCGGACTCACGTTGCTCCCGGCGTTCGCGCTGCACATGTTCGTCCGCACTCCCCGATGGGCGACTCACGAGCCGGGCTCGGCAGCGCACCGTCGTCGCCGGATACGTCGTCGGCCTCGTCGTCGGCGGTGCGCTCTGCGCCGACCTCGACGACCATCGCGACCTGGCCGATCGTCGCGCTCTGGATCGCCGCGCTGGCGGCAGGCATCTACGCAGCGTCGCTGCGCTACCGCGTCGCAGGTGCGGTCGAGCGCCGCCGCATGCAGTGGATCGGCTGGGGACTCACCGTCGCGCCGAAGGCGTGCTCGTCATGATCGCCCTTCGACTGCTGACCGAGTGGCCACACGACCCCGGCACCGTCGCACTCGCCATGACCGGCCTCGTGCCGATCGCCATCATCGCCGGCACGCAACCGAAGATGGTCGCCCGCGTCGACCGACTGCTCACCCACACGGTGGCACTTGCCGGGCTCACCGCCCTGATCCTCGGTATCTACGTGATCGTCGTCCTCGGGCTCGGACGCACACCGGAAGGCAGCGAGCGCACACTGCTCCTGCTGTCGATGGTTGCTGCGGCGATCGCCGCGCTGCTCTACCTGCCCGCACGTCGCTGGCTGACCGAACGAGCCAACCGGCTCGTGTACGGCGTCCGGGTCGCACCGGACGAGACGCTGCGCACGTTCGGTCAACGGCTCACCCGATCGATCCCACTCGACGAGCTGATGCTGCAACTCGCGGAGAACCTGCGCAGCAGCATGGTGCTGGCCTCGGCCGAGGTGTGGACCGGGCAGGACGGACGGTACGAACAGATGGCGGGCGTCCCCCACCGCCAGGCACCGCCGATCTCGATCGGACCGAAGGAACTGCCGGTCGTCGCCCGGGCCGGAGTGAGTGGCGGCACCTGGCTCGACATCTGGGTGCCGCAGCTGGTCGGGCCGTCGGGGAGTTCGGCGATGCGCGTCGCCCCGGTCGCGCACGCCGGCCTCCTGCTCGGCTTCATCGTCGTGACTCGCAAGCCCGACGGCGAGCCGTTCACCGAAACCGAGGACACCGTCCTCACCGAGATCGCTCGCCAGATCGGGCTGGCGCTGCACAACGTGCAACTCGACACCGCTCTCCAAGCCAGCCTCGACGAACTGCGCATCCGCAACCAGGAGCTGCAGGACTCCCGCGCCCGCATCGTGGCGGCCGGCGACAGCGAGCGGCGCAAGCTCGAACGCAACCTCCACGACGGCGCCCAACAGCACCTCGTCGCGCTCGCGGTCAAGCTCCGCCTGGCCCGCGACGCCGTCGAGGACGATCCCGCCGATGCCATGTCGATGATCGACGAGATCAAGGGCGATGTCCAGACGGCGATCGCGCGAACTCCGGGCGCTCGCCCACGGCATCTTCCCGCCGCTGCTCGTGTCGGGCGGGCTCACCGACGCGCTCCCTGCGGCGGCCGGGCAGAGCCGCGCTCCCGACGACCGTCGATCTCGTCGATGTCGGACGTTACGGCAACGACATCGAGGCTGCGGTCTACTTCTGCACGCCTCGAGGCGCTCCAGAACGCCGGCAAGCACGCCGGCGAGGACGCAACGGCGACGGTCACGGTCGTCGAGGCCGACGGCGTGCTCAGCTTCGAGATCCGCGACGACGGCGCCGGATTCGACATGCTAGCGGCACGGCGACGAATGGCCACGGCTTCGTCAACATGGCCGACCGTCTCGGTGCGTTCGGTGGCCGGATCGAGGTGGTCTCCGCCGTCGGCGAAGGCACCACCATCACCGGCACCATCCCCCTGCCCTGATGCAAGGGTGTCAGGGCCAGTCGGGGTCGCCGCCGGCTTCCCAGAGGCGGCGGATCACGCGGGGCGACAGTTCGTCCTTGTTCACGTAGGCGATCGCCCCGCTCGTGCGGGCGCCCGACGGGAGGTCGTCGAGGCCGTACGTCGACACCAGGATCACCTTGATCGTCGCGTTCTCGCTCGTGATCAAGCGGGTGGCTTCGATCCCGTCGAGTTCACCCATGTTGATGTCCATGAGGACGAGTTGCGGCGCCACGGTCGAACTGGTCTCGACCGCCTCCTCGCCGGACGCGACCTCGGCGACGAGTTCGAACCCGGCGACACGATCGATGACTGCCCGGGCGGCGGCGCGGAACGGAGGCTGGTCGTCGACGATCATGACCGTGACCCGTTCCGTCGGCTGATCAGTCATCGCGCTCCTCTCATCGCTTCCTGTGCAGCATGCCATCCGCACATGCCGTGGACGCCCCCACCGGGCGGGGTCGAACTCGAACACAAGTACACCCCGTCGATCGGCGTCTTCCAGGGATGCAGACCGATGGTCGGGCGCCGCACGAACTGGCGGAAGTCGGCGATGCCGCCGTTGATGTCGCCGCCGATGTAGTTGGCGCCATGGGCTTCGACGGCCGCCGTGTCCATTGCATGACGACCGATGATCCGGTCGCGAAAGCCGGGAGCGAACCGCTCCACCTGCGCCTCGATCCGATCGGTCATGTCGACCGTCGAGCCGTTGGGCACATGGCAGTACGCCCACACCGCCTGCGTCCCATTCGGAGCCCGACTCGCGTCGAACAGGCTCGGTTGCGACAGCAGCACGTAGGGGCGTTCGGGATGCGCCGCCGGATTGCACCTCGGCCTCCGCCGCGGTGATCTGCTCGAGCGTGCCGCCGAGATGAACCGTCGCGGCGCGGGCGCAGTCGGCGTTGGCCCAGGGGATCGGACCGTCGAGTGCCCAGTCGAGCTTGAACACCCCGGCGCCGTACCGGTATCCGGCGAGCGCCCTGCGGTACCGGTTCGGAATCGCGTCACCGGCAATCGCGAGGACCTGACGTGGCGTGAGGTCGAGCAGCACCGCATCGGCAGGCGGGAGTTCCTTCAGCGAGGTGATGCGCCGGTCGCATTCGACCCGACCGCCGAGGCCCTCCAGGACGGCCACGAGCGCGTTGGCGATCTGTTGCGATCCACCCTTCGCGAGCGGCCACCCGACGAGATGGGCGAGCACGCCGAGCATCAGGCCGTAGCCCGCAGTCACCGGCGCCTTCAGGTTCAGGATCGAGTGACCGGCGAGGCCCGGCGAACAGGGCCCGCGCCTCGTCGGTGTCGAATCCTCGGCGGGCGACCGTGTGGGCCGGCAGGATGCCGACCGCGCCGTAGCGAGCGAGCGTGATCGGGTGCTTCGGAGGGATCGACAACGGCGACAGCAGCCCGTCGGTCAGGTCGAAACCAGCCTCGACGAACGGGCCGAACAACCGGCGGTAGGCCTTGGCGTCGGCGCCGAGACCGTCGGCGGTGTCGTCCACCGAACGGTGCAGCACCGCAGCCCGCCCGCCGTCGAGCGGGTGCGCGACCGGCACGTCGGAGTGGATCCATTCCAGGCCGTGCGCCTCCAACGGTGTGTCACTCGCGGCGATCTCGCGGAACGCCGGCGAGCCGAGGGCGAGCGGATGGATCGCCGAGCACACGTCGTGCAGCACGCCGGGCAGCGTCAACTCCTCGGTCCGGGTGCCGCCGCCCGGGTCGCGCGGCGGCTTCGAACACCGTCACGTCCCACCCGGCCCGCGCCAGCGTGATGGCCGCCACCAAGCCCGTTCGGACCGGCGCCGACGACCACGGCCGGTCCGGCCGCTCTGGTGTCGACATCTCACTCACTGCGCAACACCGTCGCAGGTTGATGGCGCAGCCCGGCCCTGATCGGCACCAGGCCCGAGAGTGCGGCGAGCAGCGAGCACCACGACGACCAGGACGAGCAGTCCGGGCAGCGGCACGACCGGCTCGGCCAGCGTGCCGAACCCGTTGGCGAGCCGCGACCAGAACCAGCGCCCCGATCACGACGCCGAGCGGCACACCGAAGAGCAACGCGGTGACACCGATCGTGACGCCCTGCCAGACACCCGACCGCCGTCACGTTCCCTCGAGTCGAGCCGAGCGACTGCAGGATCGCGATGTCACGACGGCGACGGCGCACGGCGATCACCATGGCATTCGCCACGGTCACACCGACGACGAGCACGAGGAGCGACGCCAGCACGACCGGGAGCGATCGCAGCCGAGCCAGGCCTTCGACGTCCGACGGCCGACCGTTGGTCTGGAAGAGCACGCTGCCCTGTTCGCTCAGGGCCGACGTCATCCGGTCCTCGAACTCAGCCTGCGCCGCCGCGTGTCGGCCGCCGGGTCGAGACCGACGACGATGAACGACTTGGTGGCGTCCGTGCGCGGACCGAGCGCGTCCGGCGACACCAGACCCCCGACGCCGATCGACGTGCGATCGGAGCCCTGGTAGAGACCGAGCCCCGGCAGCACCACCCGCCCGACGACCGTGGCGTCGCCGTCGAACCCGTCGGTGACGAGCGACACCGTGTCGCCGATCCCGACGTCGAGCTGACGCATCGTCGTCAGACCGAGGGCGATCTCGTCGGCCGCCGCTGGAGCCCGGCCGGCGGCGATCGTCGGCATCACCGGGTCGCCCTCGTCGCTATCGGCGAAGGCCAGCGACGTCACCTCGACGTCGTCGACGATGACCTCGGTGATCCGCAGCTCGCCCACTCGCTCGACCGCCGGGTCCGCGGCGACGGTGGCGAGGACGCCGTCGACGACGGCCTGGTCCGCCGAGAGGCCCTCGTCGAGGTCGATCGCGAGGTCGAAGTTCGATCCGTAGAACCGTCCGTCGTTCACCACGCGATCGAGGCTGGACGCGAACACGATGGTGGCCGCCGCCACGGTGATCGCGGTGATCGCTCCGATGATCGTTGCCCGAGTCGGCACCGCGGTCGAACCACGTCCGGGCTCGAGTGCGAAGCGAACACCCGTGGTCAGGGCGTTGTGATGCGCCGCGAGCCGCCAACCAGCCGGCCGTTGCGGATCCGTGGAGCGCCCCGACACGCTCGTCGTGACGGGCGTTGTTCCATGCCGGAATCGTCCCCACGGCGACGAACACCACCAGCAGCACCAACGCCCCGCCGAGCACGATCGTCGTCGCGAAGTCGAAACCCGGTGAGGGCTCGGCGTACTCGGCCGGGCCGACGGGTGTCAACCACGACAGCGCGGCGGCCAGACCGACGGCGAGCACCAACCCGACCATGACCGCGAGCGCGAGCCGCATCATCGACGTGACGAACCGATCTCGGTGTGTCGTCCCCAGCGCCGCCAGCGTGCGGTTGTCGCCGCGCGTCGAGTTGGAAGCGACGGCGAGATCGCCTGGCCGACGAGCAGCGTGCCGAGCAGGGCCGTGATGGCGGCGAAGATCGCCAACGCCGTCGCGGCCGGTTCCGTCGCCCGCATCGCCTTCGCTCGTGATGACCGGCCAGGGTCTGGTAGACGATCTTCTCGTCGGGCGCCATCGCATCGACCGCTGCTTTGAACTCGTCCAGGCGACTCGGATCGGTGAGCCGCACGGTCGCACCCCCGTACCCGGCAGTCGGTTCGCCCAACTGTTCGTACAGCGCCGGACCGATCCACAGTGCCGGCGGTTCGTAGCCCTCGTCGACGACGATGCCCTCGATGCTGTTGCCGATCCCGGCAACGCGAAGGTCGACGGTCCTGCCGGCGCCGGGGGTGTTCAGCGTGGCCAGAGCCTGGTCGAACTCACCGGACTCGAACAAGCCGAACGCCGGGCCGAGCAGCTCCGGCGGGAACAGTCGTGAAGCTGACGGTGTCACCGACGCCGAGCCCTTCGTCCGTCGCATAGGTGCGGTCGACGTACACCTCGTCGACCGAATCCGGATCGGGCACGCGGCCCTCGGACATCACGGGACGGTCGAAGTCCACGAGGGCGTGTCCGTCGGTCGCGAAGGTGAACGGTGCGGAGAAGAGGTTGTCGAGGGTGATCTCGCCGGACGGCCACGTGGCGACACCGTGCACCCGGGAGAACTCGGCAACCATCGGCAGCGCCGCGACGAGATCGAAATCCAGCACCGACTCGTCACCCATGTCCGGGTTGACGATGACGTCGCTGACCTCGTTCTGCTCGATCATCCGATCGACCGCGGTGCGAGTGCGCTGCGCCCCTGCCAGCCCGGCGAGCACGAGCCCGCCGATCAACGCAACGAGCACGACGATGCCCACCAGATTCCGCCAGCCGTGACGCAACTGTGCGCGCGCCAAGCGCGAGCGATGTCTGCACCCCTCGATCAGACCACGTCGCCCCGCTCGCGACAAGGACGCTGGTGTCACTCGCGGTGGGGTGCTGGCACCCCGGCGAACACACCGGTCTGTCACCTCGCCTCGGCGCGACGCCCATCCGTACCTTCGAGGCATGACCAGATTCACGACCAAGCACCTGATCGCCGCCGGTACCGCATCAGCGCTGCTGCTGCTCACCGCGTGCGGATCCGACGACAACTCCAGCCGCCAACGCCGAGGCCTGCGACGCATGGATCGCCGCCGACACCGCCGTGATCAACTTCCTGTTCACCGGCGAGGGCGACGCCGACTCGGTGAACGCAGCACTCGACGCCGCCATCGCCGCCGCCCCCGACGACATCGTCGACACGATCACCGAACTCAAGTCGGAGGCGCAGCCCCAGCTCGAGGACCCCGAGTCCGACGCCTCCGACAGGACACTCGAGCTCTACGCGACGCCATCGCCTGGGCCGGCGAGAACTGCGACGTGGAGACCCTCGACGTGACGGCCACCGAGTACGAGTACGACGGCATCCCCGACGAGCTCACGACCGGATACCACGTGCTCAACTTCTCGAACGAGGGCCAGGAACAGCACGAGATGTTCGCCTTCAAGATCAACGACGGGGTGACCGAGTCGCTCGACGAGATCTTCGCACTCCCGGAGGAGGAGGTCTTCGGCAAGATCACGCCGGTCAACGCAGCGTTCGCTCCTCCTGGCGGGAGCGACACGGGTTCCTGGAACCTCACAGACGCCGGGCAGCTACGCCGTCGTGTGCTTCGTCTCCGTCGGCTCGGTCGGCGAGACCGAGGGCGACGGGCCCCCGCACTTCACCGAGGGCATGGTCCACGAGTTCACGGTGACGTCATGAGGAATCGAATCGAGCGTCACGAGCCTGAGCTGGATCCCGTCCGAAGCGGTGACCGGCCTCAACAAGGCGATCTTCGGCACCGGCTTCACCCACTACGACGATCCGCCACCCGACGTGATCGACGACCTCGAAGCCCTCCGAGCGGCCGACCGCTTCCGCTTCGCCAACCAGCTCATCGGATGGATCGAGGTGGTCGACGGCAAGATCGTCGACGCCGGCTACGAAGGCGGGTGCCTCATGGGCGCCACCACGTTGGGGCTCGGCGTCGGACGGGCCACGTTCGCCGCCGTCGCCTTCGACGACATCCGCCATCCCGTGGAGCTGACCGCGACGTCGGCACGGTTCGTGCAGACGGTCGGCGGCCACACCGCCGTCCCGGCCCCCCGCCGCGTCAACAAGCCACCGTTCGTCAAGTTCGAGGCGCCCACGGTGTGGACGACGCTGGCGCTGACGATCCACGCCGACGGGACGAGCGAGTACGAACTGACCGGCGCGAGCTGCGTTCCCCCGCCACTGGGTGTACGACCACGCCGGAGCACTCGCCGCCAAGGCCGGGATGGCCGACTTCAAGGACTGGTGGCGCCACTCGTTCGGCAAGCACACGCCGTGGGGCGACCAGGACTCGCCGGCGCTCGTCACCGCCGTGGAGACCGCGCTCGAGCGCGAGCTCGCCGGTCACATCATGCGCGGCGGCGGGAAGTCGTCGATCCGCAAGCTCAAGGAAGGTGCGCTGCTCACCGAGCAGGGAGCGACCGGCGACGACGTGTTCCTGCTCCTCAACGGGGTGCTGAATGTCGAGGTCGACGGCGAGCCGATCGCCGAGGTCGGCCCCGGCGCCATCCTCGGCGAGCGTGCCGCACTCGAAGGCGGCGTGCGCACCTCGACGCTGCGGGCACTGACCAAGGTGACCGTCGCCGTCGTCAAGGCCGACCAACTCGCCGAGGACCAACTCGCCGAACTCAGCGCCGGCCATCGGCGAGAAGCGAGTGCCGCCGAGTAGACGAGCTCGACGCTTCGAGCCGATCCGCGGCGAGCCGATCGTGGTACGACGTCACCATGACGAACGAGATCACCGACTACGAAGACCTGACCGGCATGCAACTCACCGACGAAGTGCTCGACGACTTCGTACGCCGAGGCGGCGAGTGCATCTTCTCGTGGACGAACAAGGACGGCTTCCCCGTCGGCGTCGTCGTTGCCTACGTGTGGCGTGACGGCAAGTTCTGGACCACCTGCGCCGAGCGCCGAGCCCGGGTCCCGGCGCTGAAGGTCCGCCCGCAGTCGGGCGTCGTCATCAACCACAGCGGCAAGACGGCGTCGTACAAGGGCAACTCGATCGTGCACACCCACGACGACGCCGACTGGGACGAGGTGAAGACCTGGTTCTACGCCGCGCTGTCGGGCACCGCAGCAGCGTCCCGACGACGTCAACGCCCGCAACTTCGAGAAGTTCCTCGACTCACCGCACCGCGTCATCATCGAGACCGAGGCGAACCTCGTCGTGAGCTTCGATGTCGCCAAGTTCAACGAGTTCACCGCCCGAGCCATCGCTGCGGGCCTCGGCGTCGAGTAGCTCCGAGCCGACGAACCCCAAGCGAGATCCCGACGAGCGATGAGATCCGACAGGTGCCCGAATCTCATCGCACCCACGGATCCCGACGAGCGATGAGACTTCGGCGCGACAGGTGCTCCTGAATCTCATCGCACGCTTGGAGGCGGTGACCACTCGGGTGACGGCGGGAGCGTGAACCCGATGGCGGCACCACCACCGTCGCGGTTCGTCGCCGACACGGTGCCGCCGGCGCGTTCGACGACATCGCGAACGATCGACAAGCCGAGCCCGGAGCCGGGCATCGATCGGGCCGACTCGGCGCGGTGGAAGCGATCGAAGATCCGTTCCTCCTCACCCTCGGGGATCCCGGGACCGTGATCGAGCACGGTGAGTGAGCCACCGTCGACGACGATGTCGATCGGGCCGGCCGTCTCGTCGAACTTGCAGGCGTTGTCGATCAGGTTCGTCACCGCTCGGTCGAGCGCCGAGCGCGGGGCGTCGACAACCGCCGACGATCGAGCCTCGAGCACGATGTCACGCGATCGACGCCGTCCGACGCGCTCCGCAACGTCGGCGGCAAGCGCCTGCAGATCGATGCGTTCGTTCGGTTGGGCTTCGAGGTCGCCCGAGGCGACGGCAACGAGTTCGTTCACGAGTTCGGTCAGTTCGGTGATCTCCGAGTCGAGATCGTCGAGCACCCCGTCGCGCATGTCGCTCGCCATCTCGGGATGTCGCCGCAGCACCGACAGGTTCGTCTTGAGGCTCGTCAGCGGCGTGCGGAGTTCGTGTCCTGCGTCCTGCACGAGGCGCTGCTGCTCGGCACGCGAGGTGGCGAGCGCACCGAGCATGTAGCGGAACGCCCCGCCGAGACGGCCGACCTCATCGGTCCCGGTGCCTGGCACTGCCACGTCGAGACGGCCCGACGAACCAACCTCCTCGGCCGCCTTCGTCAACCGACTCATCGGTGCCGCGACGGTGCCGGCGATCAGCCATCCGGCGAGCGCCGCCGCCAACGACACGGCGATGACGAGGATCAGGGTTCGGCGCCGGAGGTCGTCGAGGACACTGTCGACTTCGTCGAGCGATCGCCCGATCTGCACCGCTCCGTTCGGGAGCCCGATCGTGTGGACCCGAGCATCAGTCCCGGTCACCGCGACGGTCGAACGGTCGAGCGCTCGGGGCTGCCCGATCACTGCTTCGGCGTCAGGATCAACGGGAACATCGTCGGGGAACGAGCTCGCGACGACCGAGCCGTCAGCGCCCAGCACCCTGACCCAGTAGACCTCCAGCAGAGCTGCGGCTCGGCACACGGACGCGATCGTTCCGCGACAGATCGAGCATCTGCTGCGCCGCCTGCGTGATCGATCGGTCGACCTCGCTGCTGAGCCGGGCGCTCGTGGTGCGGTAGCTGATGAGTCCGACCGCGGACGTGGCGATCAGGGCAACGGTGGCCAACGCGAGCGCGATCTTCCAGCGCAGGCCCATCAGCCGTCGATCCGGGCGGTGTACCCCACGCCCCGCACGGTGTGGACCACGCGCGATTCACCCTCGGCTTCGGTCTTGCGACGCAGGTAGCCGATGTACACGGCGAGGTTCTTCGAGTCCGGCCCGAAGTCGTAGTGCCAGATGCGGTCGTAGATGGTCGAGTGATCGAGCACGATGCCACGGTTCGCGACGAGCAACGCCAGCAGGTCGAACTCGGTCTTCGAGAGTTGGATCTCGCGTTCGCCGCGGAACGCCCGCCGACCGGACGGGTCGAGTCGGAGGTCACCGAGCACGAGATCCTCGTCGGAGGAGCCGGTCGATTCGGTCGAATAGCTCGACCGGCGCAGCAGTGCCCGAACGCGGGCGAGCAGTTCCTCGAGGTCGTACGGTTTGGCGAGATAGTCGTCGGCTCCGGCATCGAGCCCGGCGACCCGGTCGCTCGGCTCGGTCCGCGCGGTCAGCATGAGCACCGGCACCTGGTTGTGTTCGGCGCGAAGTACGCGGCACACGGTGAGGCCGTCGACCATCGGCATCGACACGTCGAGGAGCACGACGTCGGGCTCGGCTTGGCGAACCGCCTCGAGCGCCTCGGCACCATTCTTCGCCGCCGCCACGGTGTAGCCCTCGAGCTGCAGCGCCCGCACCAGCGATTCGCGCACGGCACGATCATCCTCGGCCACGAGTATCCGGATGCCCTCGTTGTCCGTCACGACCCACAGTCTGGTCGCAGGTGGTGAGAATCGGGTGTGACCCCGCTCCGGTCTTTCCGGACCCGACCCCAACAGACCGGCTGGCGGATGCGGGTGGGTGGCATCCAGGTTTGGTACGAACACAGGGTGCAGGTCTTCGATCGTTCGACACCGTTCGCTCCGCAGGTGCTCGGCGCCGTTGCACTCGGCGGCGCGATCGGGGCGACAGCCCGATGGGCGGTTGCCCGCGGCGCGGAGGCGGCCGAATGGAGCGACGCCGGGTGGCCGTGGGCCACGCTGATCGTCAACGTCGTCGGTTGCATCCTGATCGGGTTCGCGGCGCGGCGCATCGACCGCGACACGACGATGTGGGCGTTCACGGTGACGGGAATCCTCGGTGGGTTCACGACGTTCTCGGCGCTGGCGGTGGAACTGAACGATCTCGCCGATGCCGACCGGCTCCCGCTCGCCGCGCTCTATGCCGTCGTCACGATGGTCGCCGGCATCGGGGCGACGGCGATCGCCGGTCCGACGGAGCCGGAGACATCATCGTGACCGCCGTCTTCTTCGTCGTCGCGGCCGGAGCCGGCGCGGTCGGGCGTCACGTCGTCGGGCAGTACGCGTGCTCGTGGATCGCGTTGCTGTGGGTCAACACGATCGGAGCGGGTCTGTTCGGTGCGATCGTCGCGTCCGACTTGTCGCTGGACGCGGCAACGATTCTGGGCGTCGGATTCTGCGGCGCCTTCACGACCTTCTCGTCGTTCGCGCTGGAAGCGCGCTCGCTCGGTTGGCGATGGGGCTCGGTGTACGCCGCCGGCACGTTGGCGTCGGCATGCGCAGCGGCATCACTCGCCGCCACCTTCGTGTGAATGAGACGCGGGGTCTGACCCCGCGTCTCGTTCAGTTGGCGACTTCGAGGATGCGGACGGGCAGTTCGCGGGGGCCGCGGATCTGACCGACGCTCCAGCGGGTGTCACCGGCGAGTTCGAAGCGCGGGAATCGCTTGATGAACTCTTCGATGGCGACCTTCAGCTCCAGGCGGGCGAGGTTCGAGCCCAGGCACCGGTGGATACCGAGACCGAACGCCGCGTGACGGTTCTCCTCGCGGTCGACGATGAAGGTGTCGGGATCCTCGAACTTCTTCGGGTCACGGTTGGCGGCCGGAAACGGCAGCAGCACCCAGTCGTCCTTCTTCATCGGGCAACCGTGGAAGTCGTTGTCCTTGGCGACCAAGCGGGCCATCGTCACCGGTGCGTACGCACGCAGGAACTCCTCGAGCGCGAACGTCATCACCTCGGGGTCGTCCAGCAGGCGCTGGTGGTCCTCGGGATGCTGGGCGAGGTGCCACAGCGACGAACCGATCGCCGACCAGGTGGTGTCGATTCCGGCGACGAGCAGCAGGATGACCATGCCCGCGACGACCTCGTCGTCGAGCTTGTTGCCGTCGAGTTCGACGTTCATCAGGTAGCTCGTGAGGTCGTCGCGAGGGTTCTCGCGATGCTCGTCGATCTGCTGCTGGATGTAGATGCCGAGATCGTCCGTGCCCTCCTGCGTCCCCGGCTCTTCGTTGATGCGCTCCAGCACGTCGTGGACGAACGTGCGGAACAATTCCTCGTCCTTCTCCGGGAAGCCGAGCATCCGCCCGATCACGTTGACCGGGATGTTCTGCGCGTACTGGACCGCAGCATCGATGACGGTCTCACCGGGGGTGATCTCGCCCATCTCGTCGAGCAGCTTCTGGCAGAGGCGCTGGATCTCGGGCTCCCACGGCTCGATCATCTTCGGCGCGAAGGCCGGCAGGAGCAGACGACGGGCGATGTTGTGGAATGGCGGATCGCTGGTGATCGGCGGGGCGCCACCGATCGGAGCGGGCAGCGCCCGATCGCCGGGTCGTCCGACACCGACCACGACAGCGCGGCTCGTGAAGTTGTCGGTGTCGTAGGCGATCTCGGTGACGGTGTCGTTGGTCAGCGGAACCCACATGCCGCCGTAGCGATCGGAGTGGGCGACGGGGCATCCGCCTTCGCGCAACTCCTTCCACACTTCGGGTGCGGTCGGGTTGTACGCCGGGTCGGCGTGGTCGAAGTCGGTGCGGTAGTCGGCGACCGATCCGTAGTCGTCGGCGTCGTACGGCACCCGCTGCCAGACATCGGTGCCCTCCGGGCTGCTGCCGATGATGAACTCGACGGTCTCGCCGCCGCGCTCGAAGGTGATGATCTTGTTGCCGGTGGCTTCGTCGATCCGCATGAGCGGCTCGCCCGAGGACTGGTCGCCCGTGGTTTGGTCAAGGGTGTCGGTCATGATCAGCCGTTCTCCGTGATCGTGATGGCGTACTCGGGACAGTTGGCTGCGGCGAGGCGAGCCTTGTCCTGCAACTCCTCG
The DNA here is from genome assembly GCA_963743825.1 of Ilumatobacteraceae bacterium. GTDB lineage: Bacteria > Actinomycetota > Acidimicrobiia > Acidimicrobiales > Ilumatobacteraceae > Sva-07. The sequence goes on from CAVURC010000007.1 coordinate 13,559, forward strand.
GGGACATCGCCTTCGACGAGCAACATGGCCTGGCCGTAGTCGTCGACGTCGAACAATTCCGGCGCCAACGCGTAGCAACGGTTGTGGCCCTGGCACTTCTCTGCATCGAGGTGGACTCGCATATTTTCCGACTGTAGAGGCCAGAGTGGGGCCGTGACCAGCGTCCGGGCAACTTTTTCGAACATTGTTCCAATGCTGCTGTTGCCGCCGTCGGAGGGCAAGGCCTCCGGAGGCAGTTCGCGGCGTGCCGGATGGGCACCCGACAGCGGGTCGTTCGGCGGCGCGCTCGGGGATCGACGGGCCGCGATTGTCGAAGCGCTCTGCGCCGCGGGCGGTGGCGGCGAGAAGTTGCTCGGGGTGAAGGGTGAGCACCTGCTGCGGGCCCAGTCGTCCAACAGCTCGCTGATCGGCGCGGCGACCCTGCCGGCGTGGCAGCGCTACACCGGAGTCGTCTGGGACCACCTCGATCCCGCGACCCTGTCCCCCGCCGCCCGCAAGCAGACCGTCGTGGTGTCCGGCCTGCTCGGTTTGGTTCGCGGCGACGACCCGGTCCCCGACTATCGATTGAAGATGGGCGCCAACCTGCGCCCGCTCGGCAAGCTCTCCACCTGGTGGCGCGGCGATCTGTCAGCCGAGCTCCGCCGGGCGGCACGTCGGCGGTTCGTCGTCGATCTGCTCCCGCAGGAACATCGTGGCGCCCTCGACCTCGACGGCCTCGACGGCATCTCGGTGACGCTCGTCGACCCGACCGGCAAGCCCGGCGGCCACTTCGCCAAGGCCGCGAAGGGCGAACTCGCCCGAGCGATCCTGCTCGACGGTGTCGGCGTGATCGACACCTGGCATCACCCCCGGTTCGACCTCGCCATCACCCCACTCTGATCCCCGCTGCGATGAGGTCGTGAGCCCGCGACAGTTGCACCGCAATCTCATCGCTCATCGCTGGGGTCGGTGTGTCAGCGGCGGGCGAGGGTGGTGAGGAACATCGCCAGGATCGACGGGAGCACGACGATCGCCATCGCCTGGCCCACACCGAAGGTCGACGAGTTGGCGAGCGCGCCGACGATGAGCGGCGTCACCACCCCTGCGCCGCGTTGACCGACGAGCATGAACGCGAAACCCGAACCCGGCGGCCCGGGAGCGCGGGCCGCGCGGTCGTAGAGCTGCGGGAACAGCACCGAGGTGCCGAGACCGCCGATCAGGAACCCGACGATCGCCACCGGCACGCTCGGTATCAGCAGTGGCGAGCACCGCGCCGATGGCCATGACCACCGTGGAGATCCGGATCAGGCGAACGGGACCGACGCGCACCTGGACCCAGTCGCCACTGAGGCGGCCGATCGTCATGCCGCCGGTGAACGCGAGGAACGCGAGCCCCGCCACGCCCGGGGTTGCGCCGAGATCGTCGCCGAGGCGGAATGACGACCAGTCGCCGTTCGTGATCTCGATCGCCATCGCTGTCGCTCCGCCGACCGCGAGGAGCATGGCTGGCGATGTCGATGCGCCCGAGATGCGTTCGCCCCTGGAGCGCGGCGGCCTCCTCCTCGAGTTCCGGCGCCTCGTCGCGATGCAGCAGGCCGGGTGCAACGAACAGCAGCGAACCGATCGAGCACGAGCGCGACGAACGTCAGCTGCACCTCGGTGCTGACTCCGGCACGCAGCAGCACGACGGTCAACACACCACCGGCGACCGAGCCGAGGCTCCACAGGCCGTGCAGACGGTTCATCACCGGCGTGTGCCGCCGAGCGCTGAGCGCCGATCCCTGCACGTTCATCGCCACGTCGATGAAGATGTCGAAGAACAGCAGCCCGAACAGCGCGACCGCCAACACGACGGCGGACGTCGCGAAACCGATGATCGGCAGGAACCCGATCGACATCGTCGCGCCGTAGATCATCACCCGACGGCTGCCGATCCGAGCGATCACGCGCCCGGCGAAGACCGAGCCGAACAGGCTGGCGATGCTCGCCACCGTGAGCACGAGCCCCAACGTGCCGATCGAGATGCCGACCTGTTCGCGGATCTCGGGCAGCCGGGGAATGATCGTTGCGTACGTGGCGCCGTTGGCGAAGAACTGCACGCCGACCGACTTCAGCGCCCGCCGGTCGACGGCCTCGTCGTGCGTGTGAGGCGCCCACAGGTGCCGCCGACGTGATCAGAGACCGTCGACGGCGTCGTCGCGCGTCACGTCGACGACCGACGCGATCGGTCTGCCCTCGCCCACGACGGAGGCGAGCGGACCACCGCGCACGGTGCCCGAGGTGAGCACGACGAACTCGGTCTCCGGCATCGCTTCCGCGGCGATCGCGGCCTTGGCGATCATACGCCACACCGCATCGATCCGGCTGAGCCCCGGCCGCGCCGGCGTGTGGATGCCGCCGAGCTCGAACAGTCGCACGACGCCCGTCGGGCTCGTCGCACGGAAGCTGACCGTGACGCCGGGAGCGATGCGAACGGCCTCGTCGACATCGGTGTAGCCCGCCGCGTCGAGCAATGTGCGTGCCATCTCCTTCAGCGTGCGTCGATCGCGACGCGGCTGCGGGCACCATCGACTCGACGCGCTCGCGGGCCTGACGGACGTAGCCCGCGTCGGTGTCGTAGCCGATGTAGTGACGCCCGGTGTTGACCGCGGCGACGGCGGTGGTGCCCGAGCCCATGAACGGGTCGAGGACGACGTCGCCGTCGTACGTGAACAGCTGGATGCACCGCTCGACGAGGGCCACCGGGAACGGCGCCGGGTGACCGACGCGGGTGGCGCTCTCGGCGGGGATCTCCCAGACGTCGAGCGTCGCCTCCATGAACTCGTCGCCGGGGATCGTGGCGACTCCGGGTCCGGTCGACGGGCGCCCGACGCGATCGAATCGACCCTTGCTGGCGATGATCACCCGCTCGGTCGTGTCGCGCAGCACCGGGTTCGCCGGCGACTGGTAGGAGCCCCACGCACACGACCCGCTCGCCCCGCGCTGCTTCTGCCAGATGACCTCACCGCGCAGCAGCAGCCGCAGGTCGTCCTGCAGGATGGTGGTGACGTCGGCGGCCAGGCTGCGGTACGGACGGCGGCCGAGGTTGGCGACGTTCACCGCGATGCGACCACCCGGCTCGAGCGTGCGGACGCACTCGCGCAGCACGTCGCGCAGCATGGTGAGGTAGTCGATGTAGTCACCCGGTACGTGGCCCTCGCCGAGCGCCGTCTCGTACTCCTTGCCGGCGAAGTACGGCGGCGAGGTGACGACGAGGGCGACCGACGCGTCGGGCACCCTCGACATGTCGCGGGCGTCACCGACGTGGATGACGTCGAGTTCACCTGGCTCACCGAGCGCGTCGTCGTCGCTGATCTCCGGCGCGGCGAAGCGGGCGTAGAAGTCGGTGGAGTCGTGCGACTCGCGCTTGCCGACACCGAACGACGACGTGGACGTACCCATCGACGTGCGGTCAGCTTCCGATGTTCAACGTCGGGTTGACACCGGCCGCCGCACGCTGCATCCGCTCGACCGGTCCCTGGCGCATCTCCTCGTGGGTGAGGATCCAGAACTGGCCCGCCTTGATCGCTGCGACCACCTGATCGGCAACGTCGCTCGCCGGGATCCCCGTCGTCGACGCCGGTGCGAAAGAACTCGGCGATGAGCGGGCCGAGCGGAGAGTCGATCGACGCCGGCTCCTTGTTCATCAGATCGGTCTTGACGAAACCGGGACACAGCACGCTCGCACCCACCGGTGAGCCGAGGGCCTCGAGTTCGAGGAACAGGCTCTCGGTGAGACCGACGACTGCGTGCTTGGTGGCGAAGTACGGCGCCAGGCCGGGCGCCGCGCCGAGTCCGGCCATCGATGCGGTGTTGACGATGTGGCCGACACCCTGCTGCTGCATGATCGGGCAGGAACGCGCGGATCCCGTGCACCACTCCGAAGAGGTTGACGTCGACGACTCGGTGCCACAGTTCGATCGGGTCGGTCCACGGATCGCCGAAGCCGCCGATGCCGGCGTTGTTGAACATCACGTGGACCGCACCGAACTGTTCGAGCGCGTACTCGGCGAGCGCGTTGACCTCGGGCTCCGCCGTGGTGTTGCAGATCATCGTGGCGACCTCGGCGCCCGATCTCGGTCAGGCGGGCCTCGACGTCGCGCAGCTTCGGCGCGTCGATGTCGGCGAGCACGACCCTCATGCCCTCGGCGATCGAACGCTTCGGCGACCGCGAGGCCGATGCCGCTCGCGCCCCCGGTGATGACTGCGACGTTGCCGGGCGCGATCGCGGGCGGGCGCGCCGTTACTGACTGCGAGTCGGACATCGCCCAAATCTAGACGGGCACGGCAGTGCCAGAACGTGACAGCTACCGTTGACGGCGCCATGGCCTACCGCTACCTCTGGTCTCCGCTGCAGCTCGGCCCCGTCGAGGTGCGCAACCGGATCGTGTTCTCCGCGCACCTCACGAACTACGCGCGCAACGGTCTGCCCACCGAGCAACACGCCGCCTACTACGCGGCCCGAGCGGCCGGCGGCACCGGGTTGATCATCACCGAGGAACACTCGACGCATCCGACCGACTGGCCCTACGAGAAGCTGATCCACGGCTTCCATCGCGAGGTGATCCCCGGGTACCGGAAGATCACCGACGCCGTGCACCGTCACCGGGTGCCGATCTTCGCCCAGATCAACCACAACGGCGGCCAGGCGTCGTCGATGTTCTCGCGCCTTCCCGTGTGGGGCCCGTCACCGGTCGCCGACCCGCTGTTCCGCGAGGTGCCCAAGGCCGTCACCCAGGCCGAGATCGACGAGATCGTGGCCGGCTACGCGCTCGTCGCCGAGCACTGCGCCGAGGGCGGCTTCGACGGCATCGAACTGCAGTGCTCGCACAGCTCGATCGTGCGCGGTTTCCTCTCCCCCGCCACCAACCATCGCACCGACGAGTACGGCGGATCGCTGGAGAACCGGACTCGGCTGCTCGTCGAGATCGTCGCGGCGGTTCGCAAGGAGATCGGCCGCGGCATGGCGCTCGGCGTGCGCATCTGTGGCGACGAGTTGATCGAGCACGGCACCACGGTCGACGACGCGGTCCGCATCGCCGAGATCGTCGAGGCCACCGGGCACGTCGACTACATCAACACCTCGATCGGCGTCGCCACGGCGAGCCTGTTCATGATCGAGGCGTCGATGCACATCCCGCCCGGCTACGCGATGTTCATCCCCTCCGCGATCCGCAAGGCGGTCGAGCTTCCGGTGGTCGGTGTCGGCCGGTTCAAGGATCCGCTGCAGGCCGAGCGAGCACTCGCCGAGGGCCACTGCGACCTCGTCGGGGTGGTGCGCGGCCAGATCGCCGACGCCGAGTTCGTGGCGAAGGCGCGGGCCGGGTCGACCGACGAGACGCGGTTGTGCCTGTCGTGCAACCAGGAGTGCGTCGGCCGGATGGGGCTCAACCGCTGGCTCGGCTGCATCGAGAACCCACGCACCGGCCGCGAGTCCGAGGGTGTCGGTGCCGTGCAGCTCACCTCGAAGCCCAAGTCGGTCATGGTGGTCGGCGCCGGCCCGGCCGGGCTCCAGGCCGCGATCGCCGCTCGTCGCAACGGCCACCAGGTGACGGTGTACGAGAAGGAGCCGATTGCCGGCGGGCAGGTCCGCCTCGCCGCGTCGGTGCCGAACCGCGCCGAGTTCGGCGACATGATCCGCAACCAACTCACCGAGTGCCGGCGTCTCGGCGTGGAGTTCGAGTACGGCGTCGGCGTGTGGCCGGGGCTCGTCGAGGAGAAGCAGCCCGACCACGTGATCATCGCCACCGGCGCCGAGCCGGCACGTCCGTACTGGGTGCCCGCCGACGCCGACAACGTGGCCGACGTGCGCCAGGTCCTCGACGGATCGGTCGAGCCGTTCGGTGACGTCGTCGTGTTCGACGAGATCGGGTTCCACCACGCCACCTCGACCGCCGAGGTGCTCGCCGATCGGGGCTGCAACGTCGAGATCATCACGCCGGGCATGGTCGTCGGGCAGGACCTCGGCATCACGCTCGACATGGAGAACTGGTGGATGCGCGCCGGCGAGAAGGGAATCGTGCAGACCACCGATCTCATCGTGACGGGGATGGACGGCCACACGCTGAACCTGCAACACCACCCGACCGGCACGAACCTCACCCGCACACCCGACTGGGTGGTGCTCGCCGTTCCCGCCAACCCCGTCGAGTGGCTCTACAACGACCTGAAGGCGGCGGGCGTCAGCGTCGAACGCGTCGGTGACTGCGTCGCCCCCCGCCGCGCCCACGCCGCCGTCATCGAAGGCGAACGCGCCGGCGCCTCCGTGTAGACATTACAGCCAGGGGTCAGACCCGCGATGTAATCGATCGTCGATTACATCGCGGGTCTGACCCCTGGTGTAATTCGCTGTCAGTACTCGGCGGGTGATCGACATCGATGCGGCACTGGCCGCGCTCTCGCTGGATGACAAGTGCACGCTCGTGGCAGGGCGCTCGACGTGGCGGACACATGCGTTCCCCGACGCCGGCGTGCCGCAGCTCAAGATGTCCGACGGACCCAACGGCGTGCGCGGTGAAGGACACGGCGGATCGGGCACCCCGGGCGTCGTCGTGCCGGCCGGCATCACACTCGGCGCCACGTGGGATCCCGACCTCGTCGGCGAGATCGGGTCGCTGATCGGCACCGAGGCACGCCGCAAGGGCGCGCACATCGTGCTCGGCCCGACCGTCAACCTCCATCGCACCCCGGTCGGCGGCCGCACCTTCGAGTGCTACAGCGAAGACCCCGAACTGACCGGTGCACTCGCGTCGGCCTACGTCCGTGGCGTGCAGTCGCACGACGTGGCCGTCACCGTCAAACACTTCGCCGCGAACGACACCGAGATCGAGCGGATGAGCGTCGACGTCGACGTCGACGAACGCACGCTTCGCGAGCTCTACCTGCGCCCGTTCGAACGCACCGTGAAGGACGCCGACGCGTGGGGGATCATGAGCGCCTACAACCGCCTCGACGGCGAGTTCTGCGCCCACAATCGGCGCCTGCTGACCGACATCCTGCGAGACGAGTGGGGCTTCGACGGCTTCGTCGTGTCCGACTGGTACGGCGTCCACGACGCAACCGGCGCCGCGAACGCCGGCCTGAACCTCGAGATGCCCGGGCCCGTGCGCATCTACGGCAACAAGCTCGCGGCCGCCGTCGAACGAGGCGACGTCGACGAGGCGCAGGTCGACCGGCTCGTGCGCGACCTCCTCGTGCTCGCCAACCGCACGAAGGCCGACGAGCGATCAGCCGACGACCCCGAGCAGTCGGTCGACGATCCGACCGAGCGCGCCCTCACACGACGGGCCGCCATCGGCGGCACCGTGCTGCTGCGCAACGACCCGGTCGACGGGTCGCCGATCCTGCCGTTCGACGCCACGACGATCCGCTCGATCGCGGTCATCGGACCGAACGCCGTCGATCGATCGCTGCATGGGCGGCGGATCCGCCAGCCTCACCCCGTTCGGTCACCGCACCCTGCTCGGCGCGCTCACCGATCGCATCGGCCCCGGCACAGCGACCGACGCAACCATCACGTACGAGCCCGGGCGTGCGCATCGATCGGCTCACACCGGTGGTCCGCAAGGCACAGCTCCGTCCGCCCCGACGGCGAGCCCGGCCTGCGCGTCTCGTACGTGAACGGCACCGACTGGGACGGGGAGGTCGCCGCCGAGGAGACGTCGTCGACCTCACTCGTGCGATTCTTCGGCTCCACACCTCCGGGCATCGATCCGCGCGGGTTCTCGGCGCGCATCGACGGAGCGTTCGTCCCCGACGTCGACGGGCCGCACACGATCGGCATCGTCACCACCGGCCCGGTGTCGCTCGCCGTCGACGCCGGCAACGGCATGATCACCGTCGTCGAGGATCCCGACATGGAACTCCCGCGCAGCGAGGAGTTCTTCGGGTACGGCAGCGTCGAGGTCACCGAGACGATCGAGTGCACGGCCGGCGTTCCGGTGCCGGTCGCCATCAAGTGGTCGACGGCTGCCGGCAACGGGTTCGCCGCGATCCGACTCGGCGTCCGCTCCCCCGAGCCCGCCGACCTCATGGACCGCGCGGTCGCTGCCGCAGCCGCCGCCGACATCGCCGTCGTCGTGGTCGGCACGAACGACGAATGGGAGACCGAGGGTCACGATCGCACCACGATGGATCTCCCCGGTCGCCAGGACGAACTGGTTCGCCGGGTCGTCGCTGCGAACCCACGTACCGCCGTGATCGTCAACGCCGGCTCGCCGGTGACGATGGACTGGGCGGCCGGCGACGACCCGAGCGCCGCCCGCGCCGTCCTGACCTCGTTCTTCGCCGGCCAGGAGCAGGCGGAGGGTCTCGTCGACGTGCTGTTCGGTGACGCCGATCCCGGCGGCCGTCTGCCGACCACGTTCCCGAAGGCTCTCGCCGACCATCCGGCGTACCTGCACCATCGCCCCGATCACGACAGCACGGGCGCCGGCACCCAGCGCTACGGCGAGGGCCTGTTCATCGGATACCGCGGCTACGACGCACGCAGCCTCGCGCCACGCTTCGCATTCGGGCACGGCCTCAGCTACGGCAGTTCCGACTGGGGCGAGCCCACGGCATCGACGCACACGATCGATGTCGACGGTTCGGTGACCGTGACCGTGCCGGTGACCGCAACAGGCGAACGCGACGCCACGGTCGTCGTGCAGGGCTACGTCGCGCCGATCGCGCCGAGCGCGAAGCGTCCCCCCAAGGAACTCAAGGCGTGGACCAAGGCAGTCGTCACGGCAGGCACCACGTCGGAGTCGGTGCTGGAGTTCGGCCCCGACGCATTCCACCACTGGGACACTGCCACCGGGTCGTGGGTCGTCGAGCCGGGCGACTACGACCTCGTGATCGCGTCGGCCGCCGACAGCGAGCACGCCCGCATCCGCATCACCGTCACCGACCCCGCGACGAGTTCCGGCGCGGACGTCGCGCCTGACGATCGCGGTGGACGGTAGCGTCGTGGCGCCATGGCCGTGATCGTCGCGAACATCATCACCGACGTCATGGACTGGCTCGACGACTTCTCGTCGAACTGGTGGTTCCTGCTGATCATCTTCAGCGTTGCGCTGCTCGACTCGGTGATCCCGATCGTGCCGGGCGAGACCACCGTGATCGCCGGCGGGGTCGCCGCCGGCGCCGGCAACCAGACCCTCGCCCTGGTGATCCTCGCCGGAGCGCTCGGTGCGTTCCTCGGCGACAACCTCGCCTACACGATCGGCCACCGCTTCGAGCCCCGTGTCAGGGCCTGGGCCGCCAGGCAAGCCGAACCGCACCGAGCGCCTCGAACAGTCCGGTCGCCAGATCCGCAAGCGCGGCGGACCGCTGCTCATCACTGCACGATTCATCCCGGGTGGCCGCACCGTGTTGACCGTGTCGTGCGGCCTGACCCGTCAGCCGCGTGGTTGGTTCGCCAGGTGGGTGGCCATCGCCGCGGTCATCTGGGCGACCTACGCCGGCGGGCTCGGCTACCTCTTCGGACAGGCCTTCGAGGACGACCACGCCATCGCGTTCTGGCTGGCCTTCGGCACCGCTCTCGGCATCACGGCGTTGATCGAGATCATCCGATGGATCCGCGATCGGCGACGTACCCCTGTGATTGCGCACGCCGAGGAGCCCGACCGTACGCTGGGCGAATGATTGCGCTGATCCCGGTACGTGACGGGGTGCTCCCCGCCGGCGCTGCCGAGACGATCAGCGAATGCGACGGACACGCGTCTCGTCGCGGGCACCGGAACCGGCGACGTCGAACTCGACGGGATGGCGACCACGGCCCTGCTCGTCGAACTCGGGCCGGTCGAACCCGCCCGCTGGACCGCCACGCTGGCACCGATCATCCGCCGACTCGCCGAGCAGGGTGTCGACACCGACATCGTCGTGCTCCCCCACGCGCCCGACGGCCGCGACCTGGCACCGCACCTCGCGCTCGCCCTCGATCGGCCGCTGCTCGCCGGCGCCACCGAAGTCTCCGCCCACCGTGTTCGAGTCGCCCGTCGAGGTGGGCTCGAACTCCACGAGCAGCGACCGACCGGGCCGTTCGTGGCCACACTGCAGACCGGAGCCCGCGGGCCTGTCGTCCTTCGACGGTTCGGCGACGGTCGAGCGCATCGACGCTCCGGGCGACACCCCGGTCACGCACGATGCCCACGTCGTCGAGGTCCTGCCACCCGACGTGCAGACCATGGACCTGACCGAGGCCCGCCGGATCGTCGGTGGCGGCGCCGGCCTCGAGAGCGAGGAACGTTTCGAGCAGCTCGACCGCTTCGCTGCCTCGCATCGGCGGGGTGATGGGCGCGACCCGGGTCATCACCGACCGGGCGTGGGTGCACCACGACCGTCAGATCGGCACGACCGGCGTCGTCGTCGACCCCGTGCTGTACCTCTCGTTCGGTGTGAGCGGAGCCGTGCAACACACGAGCGGGCTCGGACATCCCGACCACATCGTCAGCGTCAACACCGACCCGCACTGCCCGATGATGGCGATGTCCGACCTCGCGATCGTCGCCGACGCCAACGCGACACTCGACGAGCTGCTCCGCCTGATCGAGCCGACCGCCGACGACACGACGACCGGCACCACGAACGAGGCCGACCATGGCTGACGCGATGACTGCCGACGCCATCGTGGTCGGTGCGGGACCGGCCGGTTCTGCGGCCGCAACGGTGCTCGCCCGCCAGGGCTACTCGGTGATCCTGCTCGAACGGGGCAGCTTCCCGGGATCGAAGAACATGTACGGCGGCGTCGTGTACCCACGCATCCTCGACCAGCTGCATCCCGAGTGGTGGCTCGAGGCACCGATCCAGCGCTGGGTCACCCGCCGATCGACGATGGTGCTCACCGAGACCCAGGCGCTCACCGTCGACTTCCGGTCGACCAACTGGGGGACGCCGCCGTACAACGGCGCCACGGCCTACCGACCCGACTGGGACCACTGGCTCGCCGGCAAGGCCGAGGCCGACGGCGCCCTGCTCGTGTGTTCCACCACGGCGACCGGCCTGCTGCGCGACGCACAGCGGCCACGTGGTCGGCGTCACGACCGACCGCCCCGACGGCGACCTCCACGCCCGTGTGGTCATCGCCTGTGACGGCGTGAACAGCTTCCTCGCCAAGGAGGCCGGGCTCTACGGCGAGGTCGACGCGGCGAACTACACGGTCGGCGTCAAGGAGACGATCGCCCTGCCCAAGGATGTCATCGACGAGCGCTTCGGCGTTCGCGACCGCGACGGCGTCGACATCGAGATCCTCGGCGGCACCTCGGGCGTCAACGGCGGCGGGTTCATCTACACGAACCTCGACACGCTCGCGGTCGGTGTCGTGCTCAAGCTTCCCAAGCTCGGTGCGCAGAAGCTGCGGCCCGAGCAGATCATCGCCAACCTCAAGGCGCACCCGGCGATCGCGCCGCTCGTCGAGGGCGGCGAGATCAAGGAGTACTCGGCGCACGTGATCCCCGAGGCCGGTCTCTCGATGATGCCGAAGATGACCGGTGACGGGATGCTCGTGGCCGGCGACGCGGCAGCGATGTGTCTCGCCGCGGGCATCTGGCTCGAAGGGGTCAACTTCGCGATGGCGAGCGGCATGTACGCAGGCGAAGCGGCCGCCGAGGCCCTCGCCGCGAACGACACGACCGCCGCCGGACTCGCCGGCTACGAACGCCGGCTGAACGACACGTTCGTGCTGCGCGATCACCGCAAGCTGCGGCGGGCGCCGTCGCTGGTGCTGTCGGATCGGGTCCAGCATCGGTACCCCGACATGATCGCCAATACGGTGGAGCGCATGTTCCGCGTCGACAACCCGACACCCAAGCCGGGGCTGCGACGCATTCTCAACGAGGAGCGCAAGCGCGCCGGCGTGAAGCTGCGCGATCTGGCCCGGGACGCCCTCGACGGAATGAGGACGTTCGGATGAGCACACCGCCGGCGAACACGGGGTTGGGCGGCGAGCGCTGGCCCGAGCTGTCGTTCGAGGACCTGATCGGCTCGACGCGTTTCGACATCCACGAACGCGCCCACATCACCGTCGACGACACGATCTGCGCCGACTGCTCGACCCGCGAGTGCGTCGTCGCCTGCCCGGCCAACCTGTTCGTTCCCACGAGCGATGGCGGCATCCTGTTCAACTACGAGCAGTGTTTCGAGTGCGGCACCTGCTACCTGCTGTGCAACAAGGAAGGCGCCATCACGTGGACCTACCCCGAAGGCGGCCACGGGGTCGTCTTCAAGCGAACGTGAGCGCCCGGCGACCGGTGGCGATGCCGTGAGGATCACCGTCTGCTGGAAGTGGGTGTCGCTCGACCGCGAACACGACGTCGACGAACGCTGGGCCGGGGTCTCCGCAGCCGACGAGGCCGCGCTCGAGGTGGCACTCTCGCTGCGTGACGTGGTCGCCGACTGCGACGTGCAGGTGATCTGTCTCGGACCGCCCGAGGCCGACGACGTGCTGCGCGACGCACTTGCCGCTGGTGCGAACTCCGCCACGCGGATCGACGCCTCGCCGGAACTCGACGGGCGCACGGTCGCCGGCGGCGATCGCCGATCACCTCCACAGCGCCGACCTGGTGCTGTGCGGCGACTACTCGATCGACCGGGGCACGGGCTCGGTCCCGGCGTTTCTCGCCGCCGAACTCGGCGCGGCCCAGGCCCTCGGCCTGGTGGGGATCGACGTGGCGACGGCAACCACCATGCCACTGCGCGTCGTCCGCCGGCTCGACGGCGGCCGGCGCGAAGTACTCGACGTGTCGCTGCCGGCCGTGCTGTCGGTCGAGGGATCGGTGGCGAGGCTCCGACGGGCATCCCTCGCTGCATCGCTCGCATCTCGTGGCACACCGATCACGGCTGCGGCCGGCCCCCACGGCCGGCCGGCCGAGGCCGAAGTGCACCCGTACCGGCCGCGGGCCAGAACGCTGCCGGCTCCGGCGGGTGACTCACTCTCGCGAGTCAGGGCGATCCTCGACGTCGGCGGCGACGACGGGCATGCCGAGACGATGACCCTCGACCCGCCGGCGGCCGCACGACGCATCCTCGAACAGCTCGACGAGTGGGGCTACGACACCCCAGTTCCAGGCTGAGCCGCCCATGCGACTCGGTGATGCGACGTGGAACGAGATCGACCGGGCCACGACGGTCGGTCGGCGGTCCGACGACGGCACACTCGCACCGATCCTGCTCATCCCGGTCGGGTCGACCGAGCAGCACGGTCCCCACCTTCCGCTGGCGACCGACACGATGATCGCCGAGGAGATCGCCGGGCGGGCGGTTCACCGCACCGATGGCCTGATGATCGGCCCGACGATCTCGGTCAGTGCCTCGGGTGAGCACGCCGACTTCCCCGGCACGCTGTCGATCGGGACGGCGACCACGACGGCCCTCGTCGTCGAGTTGGTGCGCAGCGCCGACTGGGCTGCCGGCGTGGTGCTCGTGAACGGCCACGGCGGAAACCACCGAGCCATCACCGACGCGGTGGCGACGCTCACGTCCGAGGGCCGCACGGCGCTCGGGTGGTGGCCGTCGTGGCCGCGGCGGCTCGACGGTGGTCCCGCCGACCTCCACGCCGGGCGCATCGAGACCTCGATGATGCTGGCGATCGACCCGGGACTGGTCCGGCTCGAACTCGCCGTCGCCGGCGCCGACTCGTCGATCGACGAGCTGCGCACCCGCGGGGTTCGCGCCGTCAGTGCCAACGGTGTCCTCGGCGACCCCGATGGTGCATCAGGTCGTGAGGGTGAGAGGTTCATCACCGCGTTCGTCGACGATCTCATCCATCAGATCGAGCGGTGGCGCCCGATCGACGCAGTGCCCGAGACGTGACCGAGGCCGTGCGGTATCGACTCGACAGCTCGTGGAACCGATACCCCGCCATGGTGCTCGCCGGCTCGCCGCTGCGCCTGTTCCGCACGACGCCGGCCGGATCGGCCGTACTCGATCGGCTTGCGGACGGTGACGACGTCGAGCCGTCCGTGCTCGTCGACCGGCTGCTCGATGCCGGTGCGATCCATCCCTGCCACACATCGAGGCCGCCAATCCACGGGGTGACGGTCCACGACGGTGACGGTCGTGACGCCTCAGTTGCGCACTGATGCCACGAGCCGGATCCACGACGACGGCCGCATCACGATCGACGACGGATCGACACCGCCGCTCGCCGGCGCCACCCACCGCCTCCCCGTCAGACGTGGGCCCGCGGCCGCTCGGAACGCAGCGCGGCCGTTCGTCGACACCGAACTCGTGGCGTTCCTCGACGCCGACGTCGAGGCCCCCGACGGCTGGCTCGAACCGCTCCTCGCCCACTTCGACGACCCGAAGGTCGGCCTGGTCGCCCCCCGAGTCACCGGCGAGACCGGATCGCCGCTCGACCTCGGCGACGAGCCCGCCCGCATCCGCTCCGGCACACGGGTGAGCTACGTGCCCGGCGCCGCACTCGTCGTGCGGGTCGCCGCGTTCGACGCCGTCGGCGGGTTCGATCCCACGCTGCGGTTCGGAGAGGACGTCGACTTCGTGTGGCGTCTCGACGAGGCGGGCTGGCGATGTCGATACGAACCCGCCGGAGCGGTCTGGCACGAACCCCGAGCCACGCTCGCCGAGCGCCTGCGACAGCACGCCGGCTACGGCACGTCGGCAGCTCCTCTGGCCCTGCGACATCCGGGCGCTCTCTCACCGGTGCGGTTCAACGGATGGACGGCATTCGTGTGGGCGGCGATCGTCGGCGGCCATCCCGTGATCGGTGGTGCCGCGGCCGTCGGGAGTTCGCTCGCGCTCGGCCGCAAGCTGCCCGACCTGCCGACGCGCGGCGTCGTTCGGGCTCGCCATGCGCGGGCACCTGCTGGCCGCACGACAGATCGCCGATGCGGTGCGTCGGACCTGGTGGCCGATCGTGTTGCTCGGCTCGCTCGTCTCGCGACGGATGCGGTGGATCGCACTCGCATCGGTCGTGGCCGACGTGCGAGCAACACCGACCGATGTCGCCTACGGATGGGGCGTGTGGCGTGGCATGGTGCGCCACCGCACGTGCGGCCCGATCGTCCCTCGCCTCAGCGCATGGCCGGGGCGCCGGCCTCAGTCGCAGTGACCGGGGCACCAGCGGCGCCACCACTCACGCCGTCGACTTCCTGACGGGCTTCGACGAGCGCCTGACGGAGCCGTGCGCTGATGTCGTTGCAGTCGGCGCATCCCCAGATGGCGCTGTAGGCAATGCAGCCGAGGCAGATCGCGAAGGCCGCTTCGAGTGTCGCGGCCACCGCGAGCATGGCGATCAGCCCCCAACTCACCGCCGGTGCGTCGAGTAGCCAGGCAACCGAGGCCAGCGCGGTGAAGCCGAGGCCGATGGCCTGGGCGAAACGCTTCGGCGGGCCGGGAACCTGGCGGGAGTGGAACCCTGCGCCGCGACGAGCCTCGACACGAGGTGTGGCGACTCGAGTGGCGAACTGGCCGAGCGGCGACAGCGTCGGCCCGGTGGCCACCCGGGCGAGGAAGCCGTAGGTGAGCGGTATCAGCAACCACCCCTCACGCAGGACGAGGAACGCAAGCGCCATCATCACGACGCCGGCCGCCACGATGCGAGCGGAGGTCTCGTTGACGGGGTCGGGGAACTGGAACAACCGGCTCGGATTCACGCCCCGAAGAGTATCGCCGACAAATCCGATCAACACAGTCGGGATTCGCTCGACCCGGGCCGACCACACAAATCTCGGGAGGACGTCGAAGCGCCACTACCGTCGTAGCGGTGACGATCAGGCTGACCATTCGCACCGCGCTGTGGCGCAGTCACGTGGCGAGCGTCGCCAACCGCGTCGATGGGCTCGTTCCCGTCGTGAAGGGCAATGGCTACGGGTTCGGCCGCCTCGAACTCGCCCGGCTCGCGTCGGAGTTCACCGACACGGTCGCCGTCGGCACCGTCCACGAACTCGACGGTCTGCCCGGTGACCTCAACGCCATCGTGCTCACCCCCACCCTCACTCCGCCTGTCACCCGCGCCGCGTCGACGTCACCCGTGCTCACCGTCGGCAACCGAGCCCACGTCGAGGCACTCGCGGGCTGGCCAGGGCGAGTGCTCGTCAAGATCGCGTCGTCGATGCACCGGTACGGTCGCGGCATCGACCTCCTCGACGACGCTCGACGTGCCGGGCTCGACGTGGTCGGTGTCAGCATCCACCCGCCGCTCGCCGGAACCGCCGCCGACCACCGCCGCGAGATCGTCGACCTGCTCGACGGCCTCGACCCCGCCGTCGCGGTGTGGGTGAGCCACCTCGATCCGGACACGTACGCAACGCTGCCCGACACCCACACCTATCGCCTGCGGCTCGGCACCGGTCTGTGGCACGGCGACAAGTCGTTCCTCCATCTCGACGCCGACGTGCTCGACGTGCGGTCGATCACGTCGGGCGACACCGCGGGGTATCACCAGCGGCCCGTGCGCAGCGACGGCCACCTCGTGATGATCGGAGCCGGAACTGCCAACGGCGTGACGCCGCTCGCTGACGGCCGCAGCCCGTTCCACTTCGAACGCCGGCGCCTCGACCTGCACGAGCCGCCGCACATGCACACCTCGATGGCGTTCATCCCGCTCGGCGACCCCGTACCCGCCATCGGCGACCGGATCGATCTGCAACGGCCGCTCACGACGACGCTCGTCGACGAGTACGTCTGGCAGTGACCGCGACGGCGACGACGCCTGCCGACACCCGTGCGGCCGAGCGGCTGCCCGGACCGGATGTCGTGAGAGCCGTCGCCCTGATCGGCGTGGTCGTCATGAACTATCACGGCTACCTCATCCTCCGCGCCGACGGGGCGCCGGGCACCGGTTGGATGGAGGATCTGTTCGACCCGTGGAACGGACCGCTGTCGACGCGGTTCGCCGCCACGTTCGTGCTCGTGGCCGGTGTCGGCGTGACGCTGATGACCGCGCGGTGTGTCGACGCCCGCCGGTCGGCCGCCGACGCCGACGACATCGCCGTCGGGAATGACCGGGTTCGGACGATGCGCGTTCGGCTGGTGCGCCGCGGACTGCTGCTGTACGTCACCGGGCTGCTGCTCGAGGAGATCTGGCCCGGCACGATCATCGCCGTACTACGGCGCAATGTTCGTCCTCGCCGCAGCCATGTTCACCTGGCGGAGCCGATGGCTGATCGTGGTCGGCGCAACCGCGGCGATCGCCGGGTCGCTCGTCCGCCTCTGGCAGTGACGAGCAGGCCCGCGATGGCATCAGCACGACGTGGCTGAGCGATCCCGACGACGGTTCGCTCCGCGACCACGTCGTTCGGCATCTTCGTCAACGGCACCCACCCACTCCTGCCGTGGTTCGCGTTCCTCTGCGCCGGGATGGTGCTCGGTCGGCTGCTGCGAACGACGTGGTGGCGATCCGCCGCCCTCGGTGCCGGCCTCGCGCTCGTCGGGGTCGGCTGGGTGGTGTCGTCGCACGCCGCGACGGCATTCGAGGACGTCGCCTTCTCGATCAACCCCTTCGATCGCGGCGTCGTCTACACGGCGAGCGCGCTCGGCACCGCGCTCGTCGCCTACGCCTGCGTCGACTGGCTCGCCACTCGATACCCGGTCGGCAACCGACCCGCTGCGCCGAGCCGGACAGATGACCCTGTCGCTCTACATCGCGCACGTACTCGTCTTCAATCTGGTCGTCGACTGGCTCGGGTGGATCGAACCAGCGGGCGTCGAGGTGGCGTTGGGGTTCGCCCTGGGGTTCTGGATCATCGGGATCGCCGCTGCGGTGGTGTGGCAACGTCGCGTCGGAGTGGGACCCGCCGAACGGATCTATCGAACCATCGGAGGCTGAGCGTCACCGCTCGGCGTGCGGCGAGCGGGCGGCGCGCCGCAGGCCTCGCCAACCAACGGCACCGGCGCCGATGAGCGGCCCCTGTTCGCCGAGGCGGGTCGGTGTGATCCGCGCCCCACGGCTGTACGAGATCCGGGCCCCGTCGTCGAGAGCCACCTGGGCCGCGTGGAAGAACGTCGAGCCGAACCCGAGGGCGACGCTGCCACCCACCACCACGAGCGAGAGATCGAATGCGTTGCACATCAACGCCGCCGCTCGGCCGACGACGTCGCCGGCGCGTTGCATGATCTGGAACGACGGTTCGGTCGCCGGACGGCCGGTGATCGCATCGATCGCCGCACCCGAGGCCTCGGCGTCGAGACACCCCTGGGTGCCGCAGTGGCACCGGCGTCCGCCCGGCTCGACGATGACGTGTCCGATCTGGCCGGCCTGACCCGACTCGCCGTCGAGGAGGTCGCCGTCGAGCACGACGGCGCCGGAGATGCTTCCCGACACGGTCACCGCGAGGAAGTTCGGATGACCCTGGGCGGCACCGAGCCAGCCCTCGGCGAGCGCCAGCGCCTTGGCGTCGAGGTCGCCGTGCACGGTGAGTCCCGTCAGCTCCTCCAGCCGACTTCGCAGCGGGAAGTCACGCCACGACGGGACGCTGATCGGCGTCACCAGGTCGAGACGCCGGGTGACCAGGCCGCCGCTGCTCACGCCGACACCGACGATTCGTGCATGGTGCCGATTGGGCACCTGCGCAACGAGATCCGTCACGACGCCGGCGAGGGCGGTGTAGTTCGACTCCGGCCCGACGTCGAGTTCGATCGGCGCCGATCGCCGGTCGATGAGGACACCCCTGGCCGTCACCAGGCCCGACTGGAAACTGTGTGCACCGACGTCGACGGCGAGGATCACGTCGGTCGGGCGCTGCGGATCGGCGGCGAGCAGGTCGCGCGGTGTGACATCGGACATGACGAGGCGAACCGTAGCTGGATGCCGACCCGCGGATCGGACGGCTACGGTCTGGTCGCGCGGCGAGAATTCGAGTTGACTCAGCCGCTCGTCGGGCCGATACAGACCATGACGATCTGCTCGATCACCCAACGAATGTCGTCTCCGCCATGAACCCGAACGCACCGACTCGATGAAGACCACGACGGCTCTGCGTTCGCGTCGACGGTGCATACCCGTCGCCGCTGCCATCACGGCGATG
Source organism: Ilumatobacteraceae bacterium (assembly GCA_963743825.1). GTDB lineage: Bacteria > Actinomycetota > Acidimicrobiia > Acidimicrobiales > Ilumatobacteraceae > Sva-07. The sequence continues at coordinate 32,542 of CAVURC010000007.1, forward strand.
ACGATCGTGTCGATCTCGGCGCCGGCACAGGCCGTCGACGAACCGACCGAGACCCCGACCACTTCAACCGCCACGACCACGCCCGACACCACCACACCCGTTCCCACGACGAGCGACCCGATTCCGACGTTGCCCGACCCGCCGACAACCACCGACACCGGCCGACACCACGACCGTTGCGCCGGAGATCACCGCGCCGGCCACGACGGTGCCCGAACCTGCGCCGCGCAACGTGCAGGTGCTCCCGGCGCAGATCGCCAACATCCTGGCGACGATTCGCTACGTCGAATCTCGGGGCAACTACAGCGCCCCACCCAACAAGGGCAACGCGTCGGGTGCGTACCAGTTCATCGCCTCGACCTGGAACGGCTACGGCGGCTACCCGGACGCCTTCCTCGCGCCACCGGAGATCCAGGACGAACGTGCGGCACTCGACGTCAACCGCTTCCTGGCCCAGTGGAACAACGACGTCTCGATGATTCCGGTCATGTGGTACTACCCACGAGCATCGCGTGAGGTTGCGCTGATGGACATCGTTCCGGTGCCCTCGGCCGGCAATGTGCTCACGGTCCGCGAGTACCAGCAGCGCTGGTTGGGAGTCTGGGCGTTCCTGTCCGGCCAGCCGATTCCTCGACAGCTGACGCTCGGAGAAGCCCTCGCGCGCCTCGGCCTCCCGCCCGAACTCCCAGCGGAACAGGCGATCGATCCGGCCGCTCCGGCGATCGAACGCAAGGCCACGATCGCGTTCCCGGTGATCGGTCCGACCCGACTCGCGGCACCGGACTGCGGCGACGCCCAGGACGTCGCACAGAACGCCGGGGCGGGTGCCGGCGCGACACCTCTAGGAGATCGAAGCGGCCGGCCTGTGCGCCGAAGCGGCGCCCGGCATCGTGTTCGGCGTGAAACTGCAACCGGTGCTCTCGGTGACCAACGGCGTGGTGACCGAGGTCGCCGACGAGCCGGGCGGCACCATCTCGGTCACCGTCACCGACGACACGGGTCGCAGTTACCGACTCGCCGGGTTCAACAACGACAACCCGGGGACCAACGACGGGGCCGCGCCACCCCACCTGCGACTGTCGGCGCTGGCGAAGATCGGCACGAGTGTCCGAGCCGGCCAGGTTCTCGGTTTCATGGGCGACTCCAGCCCCCTCCCACTCGGCATTCGCGCCGACGTGCCGACCGATGCGACGGTCGAGATCGCAACCGACTCGGTGGCCCCGCACATCCGACTCACGATCGAGGATCTCGACGGGACGCCGGTCGACGCATACGGGCCCGTGATCGACTCGCTGTTCCGTCAGGCCTGCTCGGCCGGTATCGGCCCGTGGTCGGGCCCTCCCACGGGAGAGCTCCACGACCCGGTCACGACCGAGACCACCGACGACAACCGTGACATCGACTCCGAATGGGTCATCACCTCCACGGGCCAGGTCACCGCGACCGGATGGGCGGCGATGATCTATCCGAACGAGGGTTGTGGCTGGGCACCCGAGTCGCCGTACGGACCCGGCGCCGGCGGGTCGCCCCAGGTGCCCGCTTCCTGGGCTGCACCGCTCGATCTGGCCACGCCGATCTGGATCGAACTCGCGCAGCGACTCGACGACGATCGCCCGTCGGCTCCGTTGCTCCGGCCGTGACTCGTCAGCCGACGCGGCGAGCGGTCTCGACGAGGTTGATCTCGTAGAGCACCTCGTCGAGCGCATCCTCGGCGCTGATCGCCGCGAACCGTTGCGGGTTCTCGTCGGTGCAGCACGACGGCACCGGCGACAGGATCGTCCACGGCCGCGGGTGACAGAACTGCACGACGCTGTAGCGCTCTCCCTCGAACCCGGGGGCGGCGACCACACGATGCCACCCGATCGGGATCACGCCGTTGGTGAGCCGTTCGAGCATGATGCCGGTGTTGATGATGACGGCGTTGTCGGGTGGGGTCGCATCGACCCAGCCGTCGTCGACCTTGACCTGCAGCCCGGGAGCAGTGGCGCGGGGCAACGCCGTGATGAGGTTGATGTCACCGTGTTCGGCGGCCCACACGTGGCCGTCCTCGCCGAGTTCGGACATCGCCGGATACCGGATCGCACGCGTCAGCGTCGGGCCGTCGGCGACCATGTCGTCGAAGAACGTCTCGTGACATCCGATGCCCTCCGCGATGACCCGCAGGAACCGACGCTGCAGGTCGGCGATCGACTCGTGGAAGCGGTACAGCACCTCGGTGATGCCCGGAACCACCGCCTCGGGGAGCACCTGGTCGGGATAGGCGGTGGAGAACTTGCGCTTGAGCGGATGACCGGCGGCGATCGGCGCCGACCAGTTCAGCATCTCCTTCCAGTCGGGCTTGTCGCTCGACGCCGCGGTTTCCACGAGCAGGCCGGTGTAGCCGGTCTGACCGTTGGCGCCCGGCGCGACGAACTGCTGCTTGGCGTCGGGCGAGAGCTCGAAGAACGAGCGCAGCATGCCGTAGGTGGTGTCGAGCAGATCGTCCGACAGGTCGTGGCTGGTGTAGACGAATCCGGTTGCGAGGCTGCGCTTGACACCGTCGACCACGGCGCGACGTTGCGTTCCGGTCGTACGTTCGAACGCGAGCAGGTCGACGTCGAGGATCTGGTCGGTCATGGAGGCAACGCTAGCGGTCGAGCGCGACCGGCTCGGGTGGAACGCCTCCCGGCGCGAACAGCGCCGGCCATCCTCCGGTGTGGACGAAGACGACGTCGTCACCGAACCGACCCTCGGCCGCGAGGCCGAGCAGCCCGGCGCATCCCTTGCCCGAATAGGTGCGATCGAGCAGCCAGCCGCCGTGGCGTGCCGCCCACCGGATGGCGGCGTCGCCGTCGGCGGTGGGCACGGCGTAGTCGTCGCCCATCCATCGGGTGTCGACCTCGACGTCCTCATGAGCGACGATCGCCGTCGAACCCATCAGCGTGAGGGTGTGGTTGGCGAGCTCGGCGATGTCGGGGCGTCCGAGATTGACCCCCTTGGCAACGCCGATCGCGATCACGTCGGGAACCCATCGGCCACCGTGGGCCGCCGCTGCTCGACCGGCGAGCAGGCCGGCGTGGGTGCCGCCACTCGACGACGTGAACACCACATGACCGGGCGCGATCCCGGCAGCCTCGAACTGATCGAGCAGCTCGATGAACGCCGCCGCATAGCCGAGCGCACCCACGGCGGTGCTGCCCCCGATCGGAATCGCGTACGGCGCGAGGCCGTCGTCGGCGAGCTGGTCGGTCAACGACTCACGGGCCATCTCCAGCTCACCCCAGTGGCTCTCCTCGGCGCCGGTGAAGTGCAGCTGGGCGCCGAACAGCATCGACAGCAACTGGTTGCCGGTGACCTCGTCGGGGCGTTCGCCGGACAGTACGAGATGTACCTCGAGCCCGAGTCGAGCACCTGCCGCTGCGGTCATCCGGCAGTGGTTCGACTGGGCGGCGCCGACCGTCACCAACGCCCGCGCTCCCGTGGCCAGCGCTTCGCCGCAGAGGAACTCGAGCTTGCGAGCCTTGTTGCCACCTCCGCCGAGACCGGTCAGGTCGTCGCGTTTGACCCAGAGCCGAGGTCCTCCATCGAGGATCGGACCCGCTTCGAGCGGGGTGGGCAACGTGGCGAGCCGAGCTCGTTCGAGATGATCGAACACAACCTTCATGCTAGGCAGGTGGGTCGATGCCGACGACCGATTGGAACCCGTTGCTGCGAGATCAGTTCGACCAGCCCTACTGGAGCGAGCTGCAGACGTTCGTCGCCCTCGAACGACAACGACACACCGTGTACCCGCCGTCGGGCGACGTGTTCGCCGCGCTGCACCTGACGCCCTACGCCGACACGCGCGTGGTCATCTTGGGCCAGGACCCGTACCACGGGCCCCAGCAGGCGCACGGCCTGTGCTTCTCGGTGCGTCCCGGCGTACGCATCCCTCCCTCGCTGATGAACATCCACAAGGAACTCCACGACGATCTGGGTCTGCCGATTCCCGAGCACGGCAACCTCGAAGCATGGGCCCGCCACGGTGTGCTCCTGCTGAACACCACGCTGACCGTGCGCGCCGGGCAGGCTGCGTCGCACCAGCAGCACGGGTGGGAGACGTTCACCGATCACATCATCGAGGTCGTGAGCGACAAGCCCGAGACCGTCGTGTTCATACTCTGGGGCAACTCGGCTCGCCGCAAGCGCGCCTTGATCGACACCACACGGCACGTCGTGATCGAGTCGGCGCATCCGTCGCCGCTGTCGGCACACAACGGCTTCTTCGGGAGCAAACCGTTCAGCCGCGCCAACGCAGCACTGACGGCAGCCGGGCGTGAACCGATCGACTGGAATCTGACCGCGTCGGAGATGATGTAGGCCATGGCATGGACCACGAGCGATCGGATGATGGGGCTGCGAGCGCAAGCACCCGGCGATCGAGGTGGGCGTCGACACGCTCGACGGCTGGCGGCGCCACATCTCGGGCCGCAACGCGTCGGTGCTGGCATTCTTCGGCTTTCTCTCGATCTTCCCGCTGTTGCTGGCAGCCACGACCATCCTCGGGCTCGCCCTCGACGGAAACGAGGACCTGCAGCGACGCATCATCGACGGCGCGCTCGCCGACATCCCGGTGTTGGGCGAGCAGTTGCAGAACGATCCGACGTCGCTCGACGGCAGCGTCTGGGTCCTCGTTCTCGGGCTCGGCGTCGCGCTGTGGAGTGCCACCAAGGCCTTCGTCGCACTGCAGGTCGGACTCGACGACGTCTGGGAGATCGACGTCGATCATCGCGACGCCATACACAAACAGCGCGGCAAGGCGCTGCTCGGGTTGGTGTTCATCGGCGGCGCTCAGATCGCCGGCCTGGCAGTCACCACCGTGGTCAGCGAGGCCGGCCTGCCACTCGGAGGACGCCTCGTGCTGTTCGGTGCCACCGTGGCGATCAATGTCGTGGTGGTCGCCGCGATGTACCGCTACCTCACCGCAGCCCGACTCTCGTGGGCCGACGTGTGGCCGGGTTCGATCGCAGCGGGAATCGCCTGCGACGTTGATCCAGCAGTTCGGCACCATGATCGTGGTGCGGATCACCTCGAACGCGAGCGACACCTACGGCCAGTTCGCCGTGGTACTCGGACTGGTGACGTGGCTGAGCCTGTTGGCCATCGCCACGATCATGAGCGCAGAATTCAACGCTGCGCTCATGCGCCGCCGGGAGGGTTCGCTCGCCCGAGTGCGACGTGCGAACGCCGAGTTCTGACTCCTTGGATTCCGGGGTCAGGGCTGCAGGATCGTGTACCCGTCGAGCACCGTGAGCAGCGGCGACTCGGGCGCCGGCGGCAGCCGATGGCCGAGGTCGCGTGATCGCACCTCTCCGATCCACTGATCGTGCTGGTACTCGTGGTTCACGAGTGCTCGCACGAGGCCGGCGGCGACCACCGACAGTTGTTCGGGTGCCCCGACGCCACCGGTGCGGATCGCGTCGACGCGCACGATGACGCGCTCGGACACCGCCGCCCGATAGCGCACCAATCGCTCCAGGTGAGGAAGGCCACTGCGAGCAGGCTCCGCGGTGGCGCTGTCCATGAGTGCATCGAGTTCAGGGTCTGGGCTCGGTTCGGCGGCGAGCAGGTTGCGCACCATGAAGTGCGCCACCGCCGCCTGGTGCCCGAGATGCCAACCGATCGCGCTGGAGTTCTCGGTCGGGCGCCAACGGAGTTCGGCGTCGGTCAGGTCGAGCCAGAGGGCATCGGTGAACGCCCAGGCACGGCGGAGTTCGGCGACCAGATCGTCGAGCAGTTCGGCTACCACGTCGCCGTTCACCTGCGATCCTGCTCCGCCAGGCTGGTGACGATGGAACTTGCGGCCTCGAGCGTGCGGTGGACGGGGCACTTGTCGGCGATCTCGAGCAACTTGGCCCGATCGGCGTCGGTCAGGTCGTCACCGGCGAGGTGGAGCACCCGTTCGAATCGATCGATCATGCCCGTTCGGTCGGCGAGCTGCTCGTTGTCGGCGCATTCGGCGCAGTCGTCGGCGTGCACCTTGCCGTGCGTGACCTCGACGGTGACCTGATCGAGCGGCAGCTGCTTGCGGTCGGCGTACATCCGCAACGTCATCGACGTACAGGCGCCGAGCGCTGCTCCGAGGAAGTCGTACGGCGACGGCCCTGCGTCGAATCCGCCGACCGACTCGGGCTCGTCGGCGAGCAGCCGGTGACGCCCGACCACCACGTGATTGAGGAACGCTCCCTGGCTCGTCTCGGCCACGACGACCGGTGCCGTCGGGCGTGGCGCATCGAGCGCCCCGCTCTCGTCGACGACGTACCGGTTGGCGAACGCCCCGATCATCGACGCCGCGAATTCGGCGTCGGAGACGCCAGAGAGCAAGTGGTCGGCACCATCGAGCGACACGAAGCTCTTCGGATGGCGCGCGGCGAGGAAGATCTCCGCCGCGTTGTCGATACCGACGGTGTTGTCGATCGGTGAGTGCAGCACGAGCAGTGCCGTGCGCATCGCGGCGACCCGGTCGGTGACGAGGTGATCGCGGAGATCGTCGACGAACTGCTGACGGATCGTGAACGTCCGACCGGCGAGCTGCACCTCGGCGGCGCCGTCCGATTCGATCTGCTCGAGCGACGGCGAGAACAGCCGAGTCACGTGCTCGGTGCTCGAGGGCGCACCGATCGTCGCAACGGCGCGCACTTCGGCGATCGACCCGGCGACGGCAAGCACCGCCGACCCGCCGAGGGAGTGCCCGATGAGCACTTGGGGGGCGCGGTGGTTGGTCCGCAACCAGTCCGCGGCGGCAACGAGGTCGTCGGTGTTCGACGTGAAGTCGGTGTTGGCGAACTCGCCGTCGCTCATGCCGAGCCCGGTGAAGTCGAAGCGCAGCACACCGAAGCCCACGTCGGTCAGCGCATTGGCGATCCGCGACGCCGCGTGGATGTCCTTGCCGCAGGTGAAGCAGTGGGCGAACAGTGCGAACGCCTTCGGCGGCCCGGCCGGCAGGTCGAGTCGGGCGGCCAACTCGGCGCCCTGGCTCCCGGTGAAGGTGACCCGTTCGATGCGTGCTCCCATGGATCGGACCGTACCGAATGAGACGCCGGGTTGAGACGCGGTCAGACCCCGCGTCTCATTCACTTGCGGCCGAAACCGAAGAGGTGCTGGCCGACCTTGCGCATCTGGATCTCCTCGGACCCCTCGGTGATGCGGTAGCGGCGATGGTGACGGTAGATGTGCTCGAACGGCATGTGTCGCGAGTAGCCGACCCCGCCACAGGTCTGCATCGCACGGTCGGCGGCATCGCAGGCGAGACGGTTGGCGCGGTAGTTGCACATCGCCACGAGATGCGTGACCTCCATGTGATGCTTCGTGTCGAGCATCGTCGCCGTGTACCGAACGAGTTGGCGCAACATGGCCGCCTCCGTGTGCAGCTCCACGAGCGGGAACTGGATGCCCTGGTTGACCGACAGCTTCTTGCCCCAGGTGGTCCGGCTGTTGGCGTAGGCGACGGCCTCGTCGATGCAGTACTGGGCCGCACCGAGCGACGACGCCGCCTGACGGATGCGGTTCTCGTGGACGAAGTGCTGGGCGAGCTCGAGGCCCCGATCGGCCTCGCCGAACAACGCGTCGGCACCGACACGGACGTCGGTGAGGCTCACCTCGGCGTGATCGGTCGGCATGTTGAACGTCCACCAGAAGAACTCGACCGCGAAGCCGGGTACATCGGTCGGGACGAGGAAGGCGCTGATGCCCTTCGGGCTGCCCGGCTCACCGGACGTTCGGGCGAAGATGATGTCGTGGGTGGCGTGGTGCAGCCCCGAGTTCCACCGCTTCATGCCGTTGATGACCCATTCGTCGCCGTCACGCACGGCCGTGGTCTCCATGTAGGTGGCATCGCTGCCGTGGTTCGGCTCGGTGAGGCCGAACGCCAAGCGGCGAGTGCCGTCGAGGAAGCCGGGCATCCAGTCGGCCTTCTGCGCCTCGGTGCCGAAGTCACGCATCATCAGCACGGTCGGGAAGTTGCCGACGACCGACGACTCGTTCTGCAGATCGTTGTGCAGGCCGAGCCCCTTGTGCGCGAGATGCTCGCGGATGATCGCCATCTTCAGATTGCTGGCGTCCTGGCCACCGAACTCGACGGGCAGTGCGAGACGCAGCCACCCTGCCTCGTCAGCTCGACGGCGCATCTCGCGCAGGAGCGCCTCCCAGTCGGCGCGTGGGACGCCGTCGTTGTCGAAGTCGGTACGTGCCCATTCGCGGCGATGGTCGAAGAACCGGATGTTGTCGTCCTGCTGCTCCAGCGGCTTGATCTCGGCCTCGATGAAGGCATCGAGCTCATCGAGCGTGTTGCGGATGTCGGCGGGGATCTCGAAGTCCATCGTTCGAGTGTGCCGACACGGCGACGCCGGCGACGAGTCAGGAGGCCCCGAGCCCGCCGGCGACCTGGATGGTCTGCCCGGTCACCCAACGCGCCGCTGGCGAGGCCAGGTACACCACCGTCGATCCCACATCACGCGGGGTGCCGAGGCCCAACGGCACTCGCGCAGCGAGCTCGTCGATACCGACGCCACGTCGGTCGATGGCTTCGAAGAGCATCTTCGTCGGGATCATCCCTGGCGCGATCGCATTCACCCGGATGTCCGGCGCCAGTTCGACCGCCATGGTCCGGGTGAGCGAGATCACCGCGGCCTTGCATGCGGCGTAGTGGCCGCCACCAGGCAGCGCGCCGAACGCGGCCATCGACGCGATGTTGATGATCGAACCCCACCTCATCTGTTCCGCGGCCGCCATCGAACCGTTCCAGACGGACGTGAAGTTGAGTTCGACACAGCGGTCCCACTCGCTGCGCTCCAGTTCGGCCAGGGGCTTGGTGCCCTCGGAGCCACCCGCATTGTTGACCCAGATGTCGAGATGGCCGAACTCGTCGAGCGCCGCCGTGGCGAGCGACCCGAGCGCGAACGTATCGGTCACGTCGGTCGGCACCGCGATGGCCGCTCCCCCGGCGGCGCGGATCGTGGCGGCGACCTGCTCGATCTCGTCGGCCGTCCGCGACGCGAGGACGACGGACGCGCCCGCCTCGGCCAACGAGTGGGCGATCCCGGCGCCGATCCCGCGACCGGCGCCCGTGACCACAGCCACCTGCCCGTTGAGATCGAAGTCCGTCACGATGCGCCAGCGGCCGCGCGACGTTCCAGCAGGGCGGTGACGGCCTTGCCGTCGGCCTGACCCTTGGAGGCCTTCATCACCGCGCCGACCAGGGCGCCCATCGCCTTTCCCTCACCGGCGCAGAACTTGGCCCAGGCGTCGGGTTGGGCCGCGATCGCGTCGTCGACCATCGACTCCAACTCGCCCGTGTCGAGCGCCTCGAAGCCCTTCGATGCGGCAATCGCCCGTGCGTCGCCGCCACCACTCGACACGATCTCGGCGAGCACCTGCTTGGCCTGGGTCGCGGTCAACTCGCCGTCGACCTCCATCCGAGTGAGCGCGGCGAGGTCGGCTGCCGGCACCGACGGCTGCCCACCCTCGTCGGCGAAGGCCTCCTTGACGTGGACGAGGGCACGGCCCGCATCGCCGCCTGCCGCCGCGACCGCGAGCACGTAGGCGTCCTGGCCACGATCGGTCACGACGAGCACCGCTTCGGAGTCGGGGCGTTGGCCGCTCGCCTCGGCGAGCTGCAAGCGACGCGCGGCCGGGAGCACAGGCAGCGAGTAGCGGACGCGCTCGATCCATTCGGGGTCGGGGTCGACGACGACGAGGTCGGGCTCCTGGAAGTACCGGTAGTCGTCGGCATCCTCCTTGCTGCGCAGGGTGTGCGTTCGACCATCGGTCTCGTCCCAGTGACGGGTCTCCTGGCGGATCACCTCGCCCGCTTCGAGCATGCCCACCTGGCGCTGCGCCTCGTACTCGATCGCCCGGCCGACCGAGCGCACCGAGTTGACGTTCTTGATCTCGCAGCGCGTGCCGAACTCGGCGCCCGGTAGGCGGACGCTGACGTTGGCATCGACACGCATCGAGCCTTCCTCCATCTTCGCGTCCGAGGCGCCGACGGCCACGAGGATCGCTCGCAATTCGTTGACGTACGCCTTGGCCTGCTCGGGGTTGCGAATGTCGGGACGGCTCACGATCTCGACCAGTGGAACGCCGGCGCGGTTGAAGTCGATCAGCGAATGGTCACTGCCGTGGATTCGCCCACCCGTGCCGCCGACATGGGTCGACTTGCCGGTGTCCTCCTCCAGGTGTGCGCGCTCGATGCCGACCCGGAAGCCATCGGGAAGGTCGAGCCAGCCGTCGATGCAGATCGGCTCGTCGTACTGGCTGATCTGGTACGCCTTGGGCATGTCCGGGTAGAAGTAGTTCTTGCGGGCGAAGGTCGAGCGCTGCACCGTGCAGTTGACCGCCAGCCCGAGCCGCATGGCGAGTTCGACGGCCTGGCGGTTGAGCACGGGAAGTGCGCCGGGCAGGCCGAGTGTGACGGGGTCGATGTTGGTGTTCGGTTCGTCGCCGAAGCGATTGGGGGAGGCCGAGAAGAGCTTCGTGCGGGTGGCGAGTTCGACGTGGACCTCGAGGCCGACGACCATCTCGTAGCCCCGCAACGTCCAGGCAGCCTCGGTCGAGACGGTGTCGCTCATGTCGGTGTCCTGCGTTCCAGTTCAGCTGCGGTTCGGAACATGGTCGCCTCCTGCAGGGCGGGGGCGAGAATCTGCACACCGACCGGCAGGCCGTCGTCGCCAGTGCCGAACGGCACGCTCATGGCGGGATCGCCGGTGAGGTTCGACGGGATGGTGTAGGTGTCGCAGAGGTACATCGACATCGGGTCAGAGGTCTTGTCGCCGAGGTGGAACGCCACGGTCGGCGACGCCGGGGTGAGCAGCACGTCGGCTCGTTCGTAGGCGGTGGCGAAGTCGGCGGCGATGCGTCGACGGACCTTCAGCGCCCGGCCGTAGTAGGCGTCGTAGTAGCCGGCCGACAGCGCATAGGTGCCGAGCATGATGCGGCGTTTCACCTCGGCGCCGAAGCCGTCGGTGCGCGTGGCCATGTACATGGCATTGGTGTCGGGCGCCTCGACGCGATGACCGAACCGCACGCCGTCGTAGCGGGCAAGATTGCTCGACGCCTCCGCCGGTGCGATCAGGTAGTAGGCGGTGAGGCCGTAGGTGAAGGCCGGCACCTCGACGTCGACGATCTCGGCGCCGGCGTCGCGGAGTGCGTCGAAGGCCTGCTGCAGGCGCTCCACGACGTCGGGGCTCGCACCTTCGGGAAGGTCGGTGATCCGACCGACCCGCAGGCCCGCAACACCGAAGTCGAGGTGCCGGGTGATGTCGAGCGGCCCTTGGCGGATCGACGTCGAGTCCATCGGGTCGTGGCCCGAGATGGTCTCGAGCAGCAACGAGGCATCGGCGACCGTGGTCGCGAAGGGCCCGATCTGGTCGAGGCTGGACGCGAATGCCACGAGCCCGTAGCGACTCACCGCACCGTAGGTCGGCTTGACACCGACCACGCCACACAACGCTGCGGGCTGGCGGATCGAGCCCCCGGTGTCGGAACCGAGGCTGAGCGCGGCAAACCCTGCGGCAACCGCTGCTGCCGATCCACCGCTGGAGCCGCCGGGCACCCGGCTCGTGTCGTGCGGGTTGCGGGTGGGGCCGAACGCCGAGTTCTCGGTGCTCGATCCCATTGCGAACTCGTCGAGGTTCGTCTTGCCGACGATCACTGCGCCGGCGTCGCGCAGCTTGGTGACGACCGTGGCGTCGTAGGGCGGCTTCCAGCCGTCGAGGATCCTCGACGAGCACGTCGTCGGGATGCCTCGGGTGCACATGTTGTCCTTGAGGGCGATCGGCACACCGGCGAGGGCGCCGGGATCACGCCCGACGGCGACCGCGTCGTCGATCTCGGCTGCTCGCGCTCGGGCCTCGTCGGCGAGCACCAGGTTGAATGCATGGATGTCGCCCTCGCGGCGTGCGATCTCGGCGAGGTGACGCTCGACGACATCGGTCGCGGTGACGACATTGTTGCGGACGTTCCACGCAATGTCGGTGGCGGTCACGATCGCTGGATCGGTCATCAATCGTCCAGCCCGACGATCGGTGGCACACGGAAGCGGCCGTCCTCGGCCGCCGGCGCGCCGGCGAGCACCTCGTCGCGGTCGAGGCAGTCCATCTCGATGTCCTCGCGCATCACATTGGCGATCGGCGTGGGGTGGGTCATCGGCTCGACCCCGTCGAGGTCGAGGGCGTCGATGTCGGCGAAGTGGTCGAGCATGTCGCTCAATTGGTGGGTCGCCTGGCGCAGTTCGTCGTCGCTGAGCGACAGCCGGGCGAGCTTGGCCACCTTCGCGACAGCCTCGGGAGTGATGCGGTCGGACACGACCCCCAACGCTACCCGTCCCTCCCGACCCCACCCTCCCCGAAAAATGCGCCAGATTGCCCGCTGAGCGGTCTCAAACCCGCACATTTCGGCCGGCCTCGACCCGCCACCCTGAAATGTGCGGAGATTTGCCCGCCAGGCGCACATTGCAGCGCATTTTTCGGAAAGGGGGAGGGTCAGGGGGTGGGGGGAGGGCCGGTGTAGCGGGAGGAGGGGCGGATGAGTTTGCCGACGGCGGCCTGTTCGACGATGTGGGCGCACCAACCGACGGTGCGGCTGACGGCGAACGTCGGCGTGAACATCGTGCGGGGCAGACCGGCTGTCTCCATCACCACGCCGGCGTAGAACTCGACGTTGCTCGGCAGGGGTCGGCCCGGCTTGAGCTCGGCAAGCGTGACGAGGATCTCTGCCTCGACGGCGATCGCGAGATCGAACGAGCTCGCCGCCGAGCCGCTCGGCCACCTCTCGGAGGAGCCCCGAACGGGGATCGGGCGCTCGGTACACGGCATGCCCGAACCCCATGATCCGGCGTCCCGCCGCCACCTCCCCGCGGACCCAGTCGGCGGCACGGTCGACCGTGCCGATCTCGTCGAGTGCATCGAGCGCCCGGCTCGGAGCCCCACCGTGCAACGGGCCCGACAGCGCCCCGAGCGCTGCGCACACCGCATCGGCGGGATCGGCACCCGTCGACGCAACCACCCGGGCCGTGAACGTGGATGCATTGAACCCGTGGTCGATGGTGAGGATCATGTACTGCTCGACCGCTCGAGCCGCCACCGGCGTCGGGACGACTCCGGTCACCTGATGGAGGTACGAGGCGGCATGACCGAGTAGCGGATCCACCTCGACCGGCTCCTCCCCGCGGCTCACCCGATGGAGCGCAGCGAGGATCGAGGGCACCAGTGCGGCGAGCCGAAGCGTTTGTTCCCGCCGCGTCGACATCGTCGACATCGATCACCGGTTCGAGCCCGAGCAGACCGGCCGAGACCGACAACACCGCTCGGAGCTTCGCCAGCATCGAGGCGTCGTGATCCGCCACGACCTCGATCACGGGAATCAACGCGGGCGGGACGGCACGCAGTCCAGCGACCTCGGCTCGGAACTCCGCCGCCTCGTCGGGCGTCGGGAGCCGACCGTTTCGGAGGAGGAACCACACATCCTCGAACGAGCGGGTCCTGGCAAGGGTGGTTGCATCGTGCTCGCCGTAATGGAAGAAGCCCCGGTCACCGTCCACTGCGCCGATCGCGGTGTCGGCGGCGACGACACCGTTGAGCCCGGCAGGAACCTCGATGAGTTGTTGCGTCATACGCCGAGTGTCGATCGGTCAACCATTGAAATCAACATTGATTCGATCAACGTTGACGACATCAACTCGTTGACGCAGGATGGAGCCGTGAGCACGCTCATCAGATCGACCGAGGCAGCCGCCCTGCTGAACGTGTCGAAGCCGACGCTGTATGCGTACGTGAGTCGCGGCCGGCTCACACGCACGACCGGAGCCGATGGACGGACATCGCTGTTTGCTCGCGACGAGGTCGAGCGTTTGGCGCAACGGAGTCGTCACGCCCCAACCGGACCGCGACCGACCATCGACGTCCAGATCTCGTCCGACATCACCACGATCGACGAGTCGTCGTTGCGGTATCACGGCCACGACGTCGTCGGCCTCGCGGCGAGCCATCGTTTCGAGGACGTCGCCGAGCTGCTGTGGTCGGACGGGATCGGACCGATTTCCTCCACAACGAACTGGCCGGCGGTGTCGCCGGCAGATCGCGCCGGAATCGCCCCCGCCGCTGTGCTCGAGATGTCACCGATCGCACGGATCGCGACCGCGTCGTACCTACTCGGAGCACTCCATCTCGATGATTCCCCAGGCGATGCGGCACGACGGCTGCTCCTCGCGGTCCCCGATCTGCTCGGCTCGAGCCGCCGGACCGGGCACTACGCACACCGGCTCGCCGCCGCATGGCGACGCCGCCCGACACCCGACCTGGTCGATGCGATCGACACCGCGCTCGTCCTGCTCGCCGATCACGAGTTGGCGACGAGCACCCTCGCCGTGCGCATCGCGGCGTCGGTACGAACCTCGCCGTCCGTCGCCTTCGCGGCCGGACTGGCCAGCATGGAGGGTGCGCTCCACGGTGCAGCCTCCGCCGAGGCCCACCGGTTTCTCGCGATGTGTGTCGAGATGGAGCCGGCCACCGTCATCGCCCAACTGCGGTCCGACCGGCGCCCCATCCCCGGGTTCGGCCACAAGGTGTATCGGGGCGTCGACCCGAGGTTCCCTCCATTGCTCGACAGCGTGCGACGACTCGACCCCGACGTCGTTGCGATTGTCGACGCCGTCGTGACGGAGGCGGGACGGGTGATGTCGCACCAACCCAACGTGGATCTCGCGCTCGGGGGCCCTCACGCTGGCGGCCGGACTCGAGCCGGGCACGCCGATCTTCGCCGTCGCGCGCATCGCCGGCTGGGGTGCCCACTACGCCGAGGAGATCGGCGAGCCGCCCGTTCGTTTCCGCGGTGTGGCGACGCCGACGCGATGAGCCGACGCTCGGATCACGTCGGACTCACCTCACCACCCGCTCGCCTCAGGCAACTCCGACGTGCCACGACGCGAACCACCGGCAGCCCGTCGTCACGCAGGCGCACACGATCCGCGGCCGCGGCGCCGACATGACACCCGTCGGGTCGCGGTCGCGTACACCCGGCGACTGGTCACGTTGACGAACATCCGCTCGATCAGTTCGTCGACCGCCTCACGGTCGGACACCAGAACAGGCAACGCAGCGCCTGGCGCGTCGCCGACGGCCGCGACCGGTCTGTCGCCAACCGCTCGCCGATGCGACAGGCGAACCCGGCGATGAACGACGCTCGATACCTCCGGCTCCTACGGCGATCACCCGGCGCACTCGGCGACGAGTCGGTGATCAACGCCGATTGCAACTGGATCAGGAGCGAGGTGAACAGCAACTCGATGTGGACGAGGCGGGCAGCCCACGACGGGAGTGCGAGGGAACTCGGCGCCGTCGGTGGCACGACGGTGGGTCGATCGACTCCCCAGCGCTCTCCGGGAGCGCCAGCCGATCGACCCGGAGCGACGGTCACGCGCGAGGAGGGCAGACGCAAGCGCGATCAGCGGCGCGGTCGTAAGCCGCAAGACATCGGAAGTGGGCGAGCGCTGACGATTCCCATGGAGGCGCTCCGGCGCGACCTCGAGGCGGTCGCCGATCCGACGTCGGCACCTCCGATGGCCGCCTACATGAAGCATCGATTCGAGTTCATGGGGATCAAGACCGCGCAGCGCCGGCTGGCGACGAAGCCGACGATGGCGTGGGCTCGTCGAGCGAGTGGCGACGAACTCATTGCATTCGCCCGCGGCTGTTGGAACGAGCCCGAGCGCGAGTTCCAGTACGTCGGCGCCGACGCGTTGAACGCCAACGTGGCCAGGCTCGAGTCACGCCACCTCGACGACCTCGAGCAGTTGATCACCGCTCGGTCGTGGTGGGACACCGTCGACGGCCTGTCCGCCTGGTCCGTGGGCGGACTCGTGCGTGCCGACCGGACATTGGTCACCGCGACGGACCGCTGGATCGAGGGAGACGACATCTGGCTCGCGCGTTCGGCGATCCTCCACCAGCTCCGCTGGGGCGCCGACACCGACGCCGACCGACTGTTCGAGTACTCGCTTCGGCGTGCCGGCGACACCGAGTTCTTCATCCGCAAGGCGATCGGTTGGGCGCTGCGTCAGTACGCCCGCACCGATCCCGACGCCGTCCGAGCGTTCGTCGAGCGCCACGAGTTCTCCGGCCTCACCCGCCGCGAGGCCCTCAAACACCTCTGATCGGCGGTCCCCCAATCCGAAATGTGCGCTGACGTGCTCACCAGACGCACATTCCGGCGCATTTTTCGGGAAGGGAACTGGGGGTTAGAGCGCGAGGAGGTGGAACAGCACGGCCGACTCGGGGTGCAGCACCGGGGGCCGCAGTCCATGAACGGCCAGTTGGCGGCCCGACAGTTCCACGCCGTTCGCGAGCCACGCCGGTTGACCGGCGGCCAGCCCCCACCGTTCACGTGGCAGTGCGACGTGCTCTGCCCGGTACGTGCGATCGGGATCGAGCCCCGGCAGGCGGAGCGCCGGCGGCGTGAGGCTCGGCGCCGTGGTCAGCTGAGCGAACGACACCAGGCCTTCCGAGCGGTCCGGCGCGTACACACCGTGAGCGCAGTACGCCACCTCGGTGTCGAAGCGCACGGTGTCACCACTGTGCAGGAGCGGTCGGAACCGCTTGTGCAGGTCAATCGCCGCGGCGAGCGCATCGCGATCGCGCTCGTCGAGGGTCGTGACATCCCACTCCACCCCGAGGTGGCCGAACAGCGCCGTCGCCGCCCGGAACGCGAGCGTGTGCACGCGGCCCGTCGTGTGCGCCCGCGTCGGTCCGATGTGCGCACCCATCACCTCGGGCGGGATCAGCATCGAGGCGCCGCGTTGGATCGTCTGACGTTCGAGCGCATCGTTGCAGTCGCTCGTCCACACCCGCTCGGTTCGTCGCAGGATCTCGAGGTCGACGCGACCGCCACCGCTCGCACACGACTCGAACTCGACCCTCGGATGCCGCACCCGCAACTCGTCGAGCAGTGCATACAGCGCCACCGTCTGGCGATGAGTCCCCGCGGCGCCGTCGGAGCCCGACCCCTGCACGTGGTCGCGGTTCATGTCCCACTTCACGTAGGAGATGTCGTGATCGCGAAGCAGCGCATCGAGCAACCCGAGGACGTGGGCGAACGCCTCGGGACGAGCGAGGTCGAGCACCAGCTG
Source organism: Ilumatobacteraceae bacterium (assembly GCA_963743825.1). Lineage (GTDB taxonomy): Bacteria > Actinomycetota > Acidimicrobiia > Acidimicrobiales > Ilumatobacteraceae > Sva-07. Next base: position 49,679 of record CAVURC010000007.1, read on the forward strand.
ATTGCGACCGAGCACCGGTTCGTAACCGTCGGTCACCAGCGCCCACTCGGGATGCGCCCGCAACAGCTCGCTGTCGGGGTTCACCATCTCGGGCTCGACCCAGATCCCGAACTCCATCCCGAGCCCGGTGACGTGGTCGATGAGCGGCGCCAACCCGTCGGGGTACACATCGGGCGACACCCACCAGTCGCCGAGCCCCGACGTGTCGTCGCGTCGGGATCCGAACCATCCGTCGTCGAGTACGAACCGCTCGACACCGACGGACGCGGCCACGTCGGCGAGCGCACACAACCGCTCGGTGTCGTGGTTGAAGTAGACGGCCTCCCAGGTGTTCAGCAGGACCGGTCGCGGCGTGGTCGGATGCGCCGGGCTCGACCGCGCGAGTCGATGGAATCCCCAGGTGGCCGGAGTGAGGCCACCGTCGGAGTACACCGCCACGACCAGTGGCGTGGAGTACGACTCGCCGGGTTCGAGAACGATCTCGCCGGGATGCAGCAGCTCGCCGCCTTGCACGTATCGGCGGCCGTCGGCGAGGCGCTCGGCGAGCATGGTGTGGTTCGCGCTCCATGCCACATGGACGCCCCACACCTCGCCGCTCCATTCGCCGAAGCCGTGGGTGCCGGCGAAGAGCAGCGGCACCCGTTCGTGCGACGTGCGTCCACGCTGGTTCTCCGACAGCATCGATCCGTCGACCCACGGCCGTCGAATCGGCTGGAACTCGCGTGCCCAGCGACCATCGAATCGGAGGAGTTCGTCGGCGTGGGGCGGCAGTGGAAGCGTGATCGTCAGTGCGTCGAGCGAGTACCGGCGCGCCGCGGTGTTGGTCAGCGTTGCCGTCACCGTCAGCGCGTCGCCGACATCGATCGTGGTGACCAACGCAAGTTCGGCTCGCTCGTCGATCGACTCGACGATCAACGCCTGACCCTCCCGGCGATGCGAGACCGTGACGAAGCGAGGCGACCACGAGCGACCACCCGCTCGCCTCCCCATCAGCCCCGGCCGGCCGGGGAAACCGTCGGCGTGCAGCGGCACCACGCTGACCGGGGCCACCTGAGCCACCGCGCCCGCCACCTCGGGCCGCCCGAGCGCCCCGGCCATCGCCGCGAGATCGACATCGCCCCCCAGCGACGCACCCCAGTGGACGACCGTCGGAACACCACCGGCCACATCGACCACCACATCGAACGATCGGCCGGTCAGTGCTACGAGTTCGGACACCGACACAGTTGAGCATGTGTGGCAATGGCTCCCACCAACGGCCAAGATGTGTGACGTCGCAGACGTTGCGACGCACACGCGCCCCGATCGCAGGAGGACTCATTGGCCACCGTCACGTTTCAAGGAGCGAGCCGGGTCTATCCGGGATCCGAGGCGCCCGCGGTCGATCACCTCGACCTCGAGATCGGTGACGGCGAATTCCTCGTCCTCGTCGGCCCCTCGGGTTGTGGCAAGTCGACGACGCTGCGGATGCTCGCCGGCCTGGAGCCGATCGACGAGGGCTACGTGTTCATCGGCGACCGCGACGTCACGTTCGTGGCGCCGAAGGATCGCGACATCGCCATGGTCTTCCAGTCGTACGCGCTGTACCCGCACATGACCGTGGCCGAGAACATCGGCTTCCACCTGAAGGTCAAGAAGATGGGCAAGAAGCAGCGGGCGGCCCGGGTCGCCGAAGCTGCGCGCATCCTCGATCTCGAGGAACTCCTCGATCGCAAGCCGGCGAATCTCTCGGGCGGCCAACGCCAGCGGGTGGCGATGGGGCGCGCGATCGTCCGCGAACCGCAGGTGTTCCTCATGGACGAGCCGCTGTCGAACCTCGACGCGAAGCTCCGCGTGCAGACGCGCACCCAGATCGCAGCGTTGCAGCGCGAGCTCGGCGTGACGACCGTCTACGTCACCCACGACCAGATCGAGGCGATGACGATGGGCGATCGTGTGGCGGTCATGCTCGACGGCGTGCTCCAGCAGTGCGCGACACCGAGGGATCTGTTCACCGACCCGATCAATTCGTTCGTCGCCGGGTTCATCGGATCGCCGGCGATGAATCTCCTGGTGGCGACCACCACCGAGGGTGGAGCCACGTACGGATCGCTCACCGTGCCGCTGTCACCCTCGCAACGCAGCGCGCTCACGTCGGCAGCCGTCACGATCGGTGTCCGCCCGAACGACCTCGACATCGGAACCAGCGGTGGGCTCGATGCCACGGTCGAGTTCGTCGAGGAGCTGGGTTCCGAGGCGTTCCTGTACTGCGTCACGAGTAACAGCGGCCACGAGGTCGTGGCGCGGACCGACGGGCTCAGCAGCCTGCGCGCCGGCGATCAGGTGAGCCTGGTGCCCAAGCCGACCGGCGTCCACCTGTTCGACGCCGAAACCGGCGCGCGACTCGTCGCCTGAGTGTCGATCCGCCTCAGGGCGTGTCGTCGAGGTCGGATGGCGCGACCTCGTCATCGCCCGAATGCTCCGTGTCGACATCTGGCACTTTCGAGAGATCGTCGAGATCGTCATCGGCCTGCGGCCGGTCGATCACCGGTTCGGGAATCGGGTGACGGCGCATCCACGCCAGCACGATGCCACCGATCACCACCGCAGCGAGGGCGACCCACTGGTTGACACGAAGGCCCGAGATCGTGTCGGCGCGGTCGATGCGGATGCTTTCGACCCAGAACCGGCCGAGGCCGTAGCCCATGATGTACATGACGAACAGCTGGCCGGGTGCCGGCCGCCAGCGCTTGTCGATCCAGAGCAGCAAGAAGCACAGCCCGAGGCTCCACAACGATTCGTACAGGAACGTCGGATGGAACGTCGTGCCGATCACGTACACGTCCGTGTCGAAGTGTTGCGGATCGATGCGGAGTGCCCAGGGCAGACTCGTCGGGCGGCCGTACAACTCCTGGTTGAAGTAGTTGCCCCATCGGCCGATCGCCTGAGCGAGCGCAATGGCCGGCGCCGCGCACGTGGCAGCCACCGCGATGGGGATCGCCCGACGCTTGGCCAGGTACATGCCCACGAGGGTGCCGAACAGCAGCCCGCCGGGGATGCCGAGGCCTCCGTTCCAGATCGCAGGAATCTCACCCCAGTTGTTGCGGAACCGGTCGTAGTCGGTGACGACGTGATAGAGCCGAGCGCCGATGACGCCGGCGAGCACGGCCCAGATGGCGATGGCACTCGCATCGTCCTTCGTGCCGACCTCACGTTCCTCGAGGCGCTTGCCGAACAACCAGACGGCCGCGATCACACCGAGCGCGATCATCAACCCGTAGAGGTTGAGGCTGAGTGGCCCGATGTCGATCGAGTTGAACGAGGGGCTCGGAATGCTGGCGAGCATGATCAGCCCGCCGTGACGCGTGCGACGAACTCGCCGGCTCGAGCCGGTTGATGTCGTCGGCGTCGTAGTCCTGAGTCGCCACGTGATAGCTGCGCTCGAGCCACACGTGCTCGACGTCGCCGCCGAACGTGGCTGCAAGGTGTTCGCTGTTGGCCGGCTCGACCACATGGTCCTGGCGTGAGGTGATCAGCAACAGCGGCATCGTGAGCTCGCCGTAGCGATCGGTCATCGGGATGCAGTCCGTCGTTCATCAGCGACAGCATCGCCCGCAGGGGAACGCCGTCGTACGCGATCTCGACGGCGTCCGGATCGGCGATGTCGCCGCCGATCGCCGGCGCGATCTCGGTCCCGTCGGCCACCATCTCGCTGATCATCTCGACCACCTCGGCGGGCTGCGCCATCGTGGCCGGATTCACGCAGACGAGTCCGACGACGCCGGGAAGCGTCAGCCCGGACCACAGCGTCAGGCTGCCGCCCATGCTCAACCCCATCACGACGACGGTGTCGACTCGACCAGCAAGTCGCGCGTGTGCCGCAGCGACCTCGGCGGTCCAGTCGGCCCACCTGGTGTCGAGCATGTCGTCGATCGTCGTTCCGTGGCCGGGAAGCCTCGGCATCTCGACGTGATGTCCAACGGCGACCATCGCCTCGGCGAGCCCCCGCATCGATGACGGGTTGCCCGTGAAGCCGTGCAGCACGAGCACGCCGACATCGGTCGTCCCCTCGTGCGACATCGGCTCGGCTCCGGGCAGTACTGCTGGCGTCGTCATTGGCCACGTTTCTACTCGGTCGAAGACCATCCGAGACCCTCATCCGCCCGATGTTCGAATTCGTACACGTTGTGTCTGACACATCGTGTACGTCAGCGGTAGGGGTCGTTGGGGCCGAGGGGTTCGTCCCACCAGTCGGCGGGGACGTGGTTGCCTGCCAGTCGGGATCGGGGTAGATGCAGTCGACCGGGCAGACGGGCAGGCACTTGTCGCAGCCGCTGCACAGCTCGGGGATGATGATCACGTCGGCGCCGTGGTTGAAGATCGCACCGAAATGCGGCGGGCAGTGCCGCAGGCAGGCATCGCAGTTGATGCACTCGGACATCTCGATGCGCAGCGGGACGTTCTGCCACTTGTCGTTGCGGGCCCGCAGCGAGATGCGCTCGTCACGGGTGCCGGCCATCGCCGCAGATCGTACCCCGCACCGCTGCGCCGTCTTGACCCGCGGGTCAAGATCGGTTGGACTGTCGGCGTGACGAACCCCGGCGCCCTCGAACGCGCAGCGCCGAACGACGACCGCCAACACACCGAACACGGTCTCGAACGCAAGCAGCAACTGCTCGATGCCGCCGCCGAACTCTTCGCCGACCGGGGCTACGCGGCGACGCGCATCGCCGACATCTGCGCGGCAGCCGGCGTCGCCAAGGGGCTCTTCTACTGGTACTTCCCGACCAAGGGAGCGCTGTTCGCCGAGCTCGTTCGAACCATGCGGCTCCGGCTGCGACGCGCTCAGGGCGCTGCGCTCGACCCAGCGGCCGACGCGGTCACGCGCATCGCCAACGGAGCCGAAGCGAGCGTGCGATTCATGGCCGACCATGCTGCCTACTTCGCTTTGCTCGACGTGGAGCGCACCGACCCGGATGTCGCCGACGTGCTCGACGAAGGTGCCGGCGTGTACCTCGACGACGTGCGACGCCTCGTGGAGGAGGGTCAACGAGCGGGCCACATCGCAGATGCACCGTCGAGCCTCGTCGCCGTCGGCGTGCTCGGCGCCGTGTCGTCGTTCTCCAACTCCTACCGCAACGGTCGCCTCGGCGACGACGTCACCGTCGACGATCTCGCAGCGTTCGTCCGACGGTGGGTTGCGAGCGCCCTGAAATGAGACGCTGAAGTGAGACGCGGAGTCTGACCCCGCGTCTCATCTGGGTTCGCTCAGCGGAGTTCGTCGGCCAATTCGGGGTGGCGGGCGATCATCACCTTGACGAAGGCGTCGACGAGGTCGGGTTGGAACTGCGAGCCCGACCCCGACATGACGAAGCGCACCGACTCGGCGAGATTCCATTCACGCTTGTAGACCCGGCGCGTCGCCAGTGAGTCGAAGACGTCGGCGATCGCGACGATGCGACCCGCCAGTGGAATCGCCAACCCGTTGAGACCGTTCGGATAGCCCGAGCCGTCCCACCACTCGTGGTGTGACCACGCTGCCTCGGCGGCCAGTGAGAAGAGTTCCGTGGACACCCCGCTGAGCAGTCGCCGGCCGAGCACCGTGTGCTGCTTGACCTCGTGGTACTCCTCGACCGTGAGCGGGCCCGGCTTGAGCAGCACCGTGTCGGACACGGCAACCTTGCCGATGTCGTGCAGGCGCGCCGCGAGCCGCAGCCGCTCGCACCATTCGGGTTGCTGGCCGATCGCATGGCCGATTTCGGCAGCGAGGTCACCAACGGCGCTGGTGTGCTTGGTGGTGTTGCCACCACGGAACTCGGCCAGCGCAGCGACCCGCTCGAACGCCTCGAGGTGGTAGGCGTCGACGTCGGCATGGTTCGCGGCATAGTCGGCGACCAGCCCGGTGGTCTTCAGACGTGTGATCTCCGCGAGTTGGCGAGCGGTCTCGTTGTCGTGAGCGACCTGGACGGTACGCAGCCGCAGATCCGCTGCGTCGTTGAAGATCTCCCGATGCAGGGCGAAGTGGCGCTCGCGGTGCTCGAGCGCCTCGGCGTGGCGACCGGCCTGCTTGTAGGCGATCGCCAGAAGATCGTGCACCTCGAGTTCGAGTTCGCGATGGTCGGTGCGGTCGGCGAGGTCGAGGGCGGCGAGCAGCGTGGCGATCGCAGTGTCGAGCTGTCCACTTCGCAGCGCGACGCGCCCCTCCGACACCATGACACCGAGCTGCTCGGTGGGGCTGAGGTGGTCGCCGTCGATCGACCTCGTGTCCCAATCCTGGCGAGCCTCCGCAAAACACGCCGCTGCGGCGTCGTGATCGGCCAGACCGACGTGCGCTTCGGCGAGGTCGGCGAGGAGGCTCCCCACGAGCTGCGGGGCGTGGACCCGGGCCAACTCGACCGCTCGGCGCCCGAGGTTGACCGCCTCGACATGTTGCCCGCGACGTCCGCGAATGCGGGCGAGGTTGCCCAGGACCATGGCGTCGACGTCGGGTCGGTTCAACGGTTCGTTGACCGCCAGGGCGTTCTCGTAGGTGCTGATCGCTCGGCCGTAGTCGGCCATCGACTGGTAGATCGCAGCGATCGAGTGGAGGATCCGGCCCTCGTCGATGGCGTGATCGGTTGCCCGATAGATCTGCAAGGCCTGGAGACAGTGATCCAGCGCGCCGGGATAGTTGCTGGCCTGGTAGTAGACGACGCCGATCAGATGGAGCGACCATGCGAGCGTGAGGCTGATCTCGTTGGGTTCCGAGAGCTCGACCGCTTCGGACGCGAGGGCGAATGCGTACTCGGTGCGCCCTCGCTGATGGGCGATGGCTGCGAGCTGATAGAGCGCTTCGGCTTCGGTCTCGCGGAGGTGGTGGGCACGCGACAGCACGCGTGCGTCGAGCGCGAGTTGCCGAGCCCGGTCGGCGTCGTCCGCCCGACACGACGCCGACTCGTCCAACAGCAAACGGACCTGCTGCTGTTCGATCGTCAGTTCCGCCGTCGTGGTCTTCTGCACCAGTTGTCCTCGCTCACGTGGCCCTGACCCATGGCCGGGCAACTGACAGTAACCCGCGGCGCATCCGGCAGGCGAGGGAACGCGCCGATCTTGAACAACATCAGACCGCGAGCGAGCGCCGACCACGGTGCGTATTCTGACCACCGCTATGCGAGCACACCGAGGCGCCCGACGCGTCGACCGTGGCGCGATCTGGGCGTTCACGCCCGTCGTTGCGATCATCCCGTTCAGCCTGCTCGCGCTGTTCGTGATCTGGCTGCCGATCGGCTGGGCCACCGCACTGTCCTTCTGGTGGTTCGTCCTGGCCTTCCTGGTGGCCGGACTCGGGCTGTTCGTGCGACCGATCCAGGTCCTGGTACTCACTCCCCTGCTCGGCGCCCGGCGGCCGACGCCCGGCGAAGCGGCCGTCATCGAACCGCTGTGGGCACGGATCGCGCAGGCCAACGACCTCCCTCCCAGCCGGTTCGTCGTGCGCGTCCTCCCGTCCGACGAACTGAACGCGTTCGCCTGCGGTGGACATCTCGTCGTCGTCACGACCTATGCCGTCGACGAACTGTCGCAGGGGCAGTTGCGTGGCGTGCTGGCCCACGAGTTGAGCCACCACCTCGGGTTGCACACCGTGGCGATCACCATCGGTCACTGGCTGTCGGCGCCGGTCGTGCTCCTGGCTCGCGTCGGGTTCTTCCTGGAGAACGTCGCCCATGCCGCTGCCGGGAGTTTCGGGCGGGAATCGCCGCTGATCTCGGCGGTCGGCAACGTCATTGCGGCCGTCATCAACGGGGTCTCGTGGATCTTCACGGCCGCATTGCGCGGGAGCGACGCGCTCGCCAACCTGGTCGGGCACGCGTCGGAGTACGAGGCGGATCGACGCGCCGTTCGCATGGGGTTCGGGCGCGAGCTCGCGAGTGCACTGCGCCAACTCCTCGCGGGAGGGTCCGGAGGACGCCCGATCGGCTGGCGGGCCCGGCTCGGCGCATCACATCCTCCGGCGCGAACCCGCGTGGCTCGCATCGAGGCGCTGATGCGCCACCCCGCCCGCTGACTCATGCAGTAGTCGGGGCGGTGATCGGGGCCACGATGGCGTCGAGCACATCGACCAGGTCGCCCGGAGCGAGACCGATGTCCAGCCCGCGCTTACCACCGCTCACATAGACCACGTCGAACAGTTCGGCCGACTCGTCGACCACGGTGCGCAACGGCCGGCGCTGGCCGATCGGGCTGATCCCACCGACGATGTAGCCCGACGAGCGTTCGGCGCGCGCCGGCTCGCACATCACCGCCTTCTTCGCCCCGACGGCAGCGGCCACACGCTTCATCGAGAGCTGGCAGCTCACGGGCACGACCGCCACGACCAGCTCGTCGTCGGCGACGACCACGAGTGTCTTGAACACCTGGTCGTGATCGAGGCCGAGCGCAACGGCGGCCTCTCGACCGAAGTCGCGGAGATCCTCACCGCGTTCGTACTCGTGGATCGTGTAGGCGATCCCGGCGGCATCGAGGGCCACGACTGCAGGCGTCACGGCCACGACTGTAGAACCCGCCACGAATGTGGGACTCCGTCGCGCTTGTAAGGTCGGCGCGTGCGTCTCTCCGCCGATCCGTCGAGGTCACCCGATGACTACGAGTATCGCCACCAGATCCGTGTCCGTTTCGTCGAGACCGACGCGATGGGCATCGTGCATCACAGCAACTACCTGCACTACTTCGAAGAGACGCGCGTCGAGTACCTCCGCCACGTCGGACACCCGTTCACCGAGTGGCGCGAGGCCGGATTGGAGTCGCCCGTGCTGGAGTCGTTCGTGCAGTACCGCCAGCCGCTCGAGTTCGACGAGTTGATCACGGTGCACCTGTCGCTCGCCGAGGTGACGCGGGCGACGTTCCAGATGGCCTACCTCGTCACGGTCGACGACGCCGACGGCGTGCCGGGCGTTCGGGCGACCGGCGTGACCGTGCACGGGTGCGTCACCACGGCTGGTCGCCCGACGCGCCTGCCGGCGTGGCTCACCGCCATGGCTCGACACTGACGAATCGGCACGTTCGCCCGGCACCATGCGACGGTTCGGGTCGTCGCACGGAGACGGGGATCGGTACGTTTCGAGGCATGGCTGACACTGCTGCTCCGACCCGCGTCCCGTTGGTCGACTACCTCGTACTCGACGACGGCGATCCCCACCTGGTGGCCAACGAGTGCACGAACTGCGGGGCCCGATTCTTCGACCGTCGCAACGCCTGCGCCGCATGCTTCCAGACCGAGTTCCGCATCGTCGACATCGCCACCGAGGGCGAACTGCGCACGTTCACGATCGTGGCGTTCGCTGCGCCCGGCGTCGAGGTGCCGTTCGTCTCCGGCGTGATCGACTGTGATGGCACGAGCGTGCGCGGCAACCTGCGCAACGTCGAGCCCGATGCCGATCACGTCCACACCGGCATGCGTGTCCACCTCGTCACCTACTCGCTCGGCACCGACGACCACGGCACCGAAGCCATCGGCTTCGCCTTCGAACCCGCCTAGCACCCACGACCGACAACGACAGAAGAACTGACCAAGACCGCCGAGGAAAGCGCCAGCGACGAGGCGGACGAGGCCGACCTGACGTACCCAACCACCGACTGGCCGTGAGGCCGAGACAGGAAAAACAGTGACTGAGATCTGGATCCTCGGGATCAACATGACCAAGTTCGGCAAGCACACCGACCGCGACGTCGTCGACCTCGCGTCGGAGGCCGTGATGGCCGCGCTCGCCGACGGCGGGGTGACCATGGCCGACATGGGCGTGATGGCCGCCGGCAACCTCATGGGATCGGGTGGCATCGGCCAGCAGATCCAGAAGCAGGTCGGCCAGACCGGTATCCCGGTCTACAACGTGTCGAACGCCTGCGCCACCGGCGCCACCGCGCTGCGCACGGCGATCATGTCGATCAAGGCCGGCGAGTCCGACATGGGTCTCGCGGTCGGCGTCGAGAAGCTGGCCGGGGTCGGTCTGCTCGGCGGCGGCGGCCGAGCGAAGAAGGACGGCCACGAGTGGGAACCGCAGGGCCGCTTCGGCGCCGTCGGCCCCACCGATGGGCGGATCGGCACCGACACGATGCCGGGCGTGTTCGCCCAGGTCGGTATCGAGTACGACCACAAGTACGGCGGTGCCGACTTCGAGCTGTTCGCCAAGATCTCCGAGAAGAACCACGCCCACTCGACGCTCAATCCGCTGGCGGCGTACTCGAAGCGCTTCACGCTCGAGGAGATCATGGGCGACATGATGATCGCCTACCCGAACACCCGCCCGATGTGCTCGGCCAACTGCGACGGCGCAGCGGCGGCGGTCGTCGTGAGCGGCGAGAAGCTCAAGACGCTGTCACTCGAACAGCAGCGACGTGCGGTGAAGGTGTCGGCGTCGGTCCTCACGTCCGACCCGTGGCAGGAGGCCTGCCAGGTGCTCCCCGACGTCAACACCCTGACCCGCAATGCGGCCAAGACGGCCTACGAGCAGGCCGGCATCGGGCCGGAGGATCTCGACCTCGTCGAACTCCACGACTGCTTCGCGACAGCCGAGTTGGTGCACTACGACAACCTCGGCCTCTGCGAGGAGGGCGGCGCCGTCGACTTCTTCAACTCGGGTGCACCGTGGCGCGACGGTTCACTGCCGGTCAACGTGTCGGGCGGTCTCCAGTCCAAGGGCCACCCGATCTCGGCGACCGGCATCGCCAACATCTGGGAGGTCTGCCATCACCTGCGCGGCGAGGCAGGTGACCGTCAGATCGAAGGCGCCAAGGTCGGCCTCGCCCACGTGATCGGCCTCGGCTCGGCCTGCGGCATCCACATCCTCGAGAAGTCCGCCACCTGAACGAGACGCGGGGTCTGACCCCGCGTCTCATTCACCGCGTCTCATTCAGCGGTTGACGGGCGGAACCACGACGACGGGGCGGTCGCAGTGGTGCACGACGTGATGGCTCGTGCTGCCGAGCGCCTGCTCGTCGCCCACGCCACGAGAGCCGACGACCACGAACGACGCGTCGAGATCACGGCCGAGGTTCAACAGCACGTCGGCCGGGCTCCCGTACACGATCTCGGCACGCCAGCGCAGCGACGGATCACCCTGCAGTGCACGGCACCACTCGGTGCGCAACAACCGCTCGATGTCGTCGCGATGGCCCTCGGACGGCACGTGACGTCCCTCGATCACCGTCATCAACCCGAGTGCATGGAACACCGCGAGATCGAGGTCGAATGCTCGAGCGAGATCGGCGGCGAGGCCGAGCGCTCGCTGGGCGTTCGACGATCCATCGACGCCGACCACGATCGGACCCCGACGATTCCCCGTCGCAACACTCTCGGCGTCAGCGTCTTGGTTCGACATGACCTTCTCCTTCGTGCGGTCCACGACCGACCTGGCCGCCACTCTGATCCTAGAGTCGACAGCATGATCACTCTGGAGTTCCTCGGCGCGACCCGGACCGTCACCGGGAGCCGCTTCCTCGTGCGAACCGACAAGGCGACGGTGCTCATCGACGCAGGGTTGTTCCAAGGCACCAAACGCGACCGACTGTCGAACTGGGAGCCCTTCCCGATCGATCCGACCACCATCGACGCCGTCGTCGTCACCCACGCCCACATCGACCACAGCGGCTGGCTCCCCCGACTGGTCCGTGGCGGCTATCGCGGGCCGATCTTCGCGACCCGCCAAACGAGCGAACTCTGCGCGATCCTCCTCCCCGACTCCGCCCACATCCAGGAGGAACAGGCACGCTTCGCCAACGAACGCGGTTTCTCCAAGCACCACCCGGCACTCCCGCTGTACACATCGGACGACGCAGCCGACACCCTTCCGCTCTTCCAGTCCGTCGCCTTCGACACGCCCGTCGAAGTGGCAGAGGGAATCACCGCACAGTTCACGCCCGCCGGCCACATCCTCGGGTCCGCCAGCGTGCACCTCACCATCACCGAATCCGCAGCGCCGCCCGACCAGCCGACCACCACCACGCTGTTGGTCAGCGGTGATCTCGGCCGAGGAGGCCATCCGCTCGTGCCCGGCCCGTTCACACCACCGGCGGCCGACACCGTGCTCGTCGAGTCGACGTACGGCGATTCGCTGCACCCGGCGTCCGAGGAGGAGATCGGCACACTCGCCGACTTCATCAGCCGCACGGCTCGCCGCGGCGGAACGGTCCTGATCCCTGCGTTCGCGGTCGACCGGACCGAGGTCCTGCTGATCGTGCTGCGCGAACTGATGAGCGCCGGTCGGATCCCGCCGCTCCCGGTCTACGTCGACAGTCCGATGGCCCTGCGGGTCCTCGAGATCTACCGCTCGGCCAATCCCGACGTCGAGTTCGATCCGGGTGGCGGCCTCCACATGTGCCCGTCGGTCGAGGACTCCAAGGCGCTCAACGAGCTCACCGCTCCGGCGATCATCATCTCCGCATCGGGCATGGCCTCGGGTGGCCGCGTGCTGCATCACCTGGCCCGCCTGTTGCCGAATCACCGCAACTCGGTGGTGCTCTGCGGCTTCCAGGCCGCCGGCACCCGCGGCCGCTCGCTCTCCGACGGCGCCCGCACACTCAAGATGCTCGGCCGCTACGTCCCGGTACGCGCCGACGTCCTGACGTTGCGGTCGTTGTCGGTGCACGCCGATGCCGACGGGCTGGTCCAATGGATCGCATCCCTGGCACGCCCACCCCGAACCGTGTTCGTGGTGCACGGCGAGCCCGACTCCAGCGAAGCGCTCGCCGCACGTCTCGTCGACGACGGCGTCACCGCCGTGGTGCCGCACCAGTTCGAACGCGTCCGTCTCCCGTAGGCCAACACGGATGACCGCAAGCGCCCACCGTTTGCGTGACAGAACAGTTGGACCACCCCAACAGGACTGTCACGCAAACAGGCAGGGGATCGAACACGGGCAGGCGACCGATGACGTTCGACCCTTCGAACCCATGCCCGGATCGTGTTGGATGGTTGCATGGACGAGAGACAGCAAGCCACCGAGATCCTCAGTGAGTCGGAGTGTTGGGAACTGCTCGGCGAGGCCGACGTCGGTCGGCTCGCTGTCGACATCGCCGGCCAACCCGACATCTTCCCGATCAACTTCATCGCCGATCACGGCGGCATCGTGTTCCGCAGCGCCGCCGGCACCAAGCTCGCGGGTGCGGTACTCAATCGTTTCGTGGCGTTCGAGATCGACGGGTATCAACCGGGCGATCGAACCGCATGGAGCGTCGTGGTGAAGGGTCAGGCCCGTGCGGTCGAACGGATGCAGGAGGTCTTCGACGCCGAGGATCTCCCGCTGTTCCCGTGGCTCGCGTGGGACAAGCCGAATTTCGTGCGCATCGACCCGATGGTCGTGACCGGCCGCCGGTACCACATCGTCGACTCGGCAACACCCGACGCCTCGATCGGCTGGGCGCCCACCGACGACGGTGAGGCCGAACGCCTCGCCGCCGAGCCGGCACCCGATGCCCCCTTCCACCCGGGCGCACCGAAGTTGCACGCCGATTGAGCGACGCTCAGCCCAGCACCTGATTGCTGATCGGGCCGTCGGTGAACACCGACGTGACGTTGTCGAGCGTCGTCTCCGCGATCGCCGCCAGCGCTTCGCGCGTGAGAAATGCCTGATGGGCGGTGATCAACACGTTGGGGAACGTCAGCAAGCGGGCAAAGACGTCGTCGTCGAGGATCTCCTCGCTGCGATCCTCGAAGAAGAGATCAGCCTCCTCTTCGTAGACGTCGAGCGCGAGCGAACCGATCCGACCGGACTTGAGCCCGTCGATCGCAGCCTGCGTGTCGATCAGGGCACCACGACCGGTGTTCACCAACATCGGAGCGCGCTGCATCGCGGCGACGGCGTCGGCATCGATGAGGTGATGGCTGGCGGGCGTGAGCGGGCAGTTCAGGGTGATCAGGTCGCTCTCGGCGAACAGTTGGTCGAGTTCGACGTACTCGACGCCGAGTTCGAGCAGGTGGTCGTCGTGGAACGGATCGACGGCCACGACCCGACAGCGCAGGTGCCAGAGCAGCCTCGCCACGATGGCGCCGATCCGACCCGTCCCGACAACGCCGGCGGTCTTGCCCGCGAGGTCGAATCCGACCAGACCGTCGAGCGAGAAGTTGCCGTCACGCACCCGGTTGTAGGCGCGATGGATCCGGCGATTCAGCGCGAGAATCAGCGCCAGCGTGTGTTCGGCCACCGCATTGGGCGAGTACGCCGGGACGTGCACGACGGCCAGACCGAGGCGCTGCGCGGTGGCGAGGTCGACGTTGTTGTAGCCGGCGCACCGCAACGCCACGCAGCGCACGCCCGCCGAGTGCAATGCCTCCAACACCGGAGCCGACACATCGTCGTTGACGAACACGCAGACGGCGTCGGCACCCACCGCGAGCTCGACGGTCGACTCATCGAGCCGGGCGTCGAGGTACACCACGTCGTGCCCACGCCCCTCGTTCGCGGTGTCGAAGCCGACCCGGTCGTAGGGCTTGGTCGAGAAGACTCTGAGTTCGGCCACGATCTCAGCCGGCGTGTGGAACGACGACGACGGGGACGGGGCAATCCTGCAGCATCCAGGTGCTGACCGAGCCCAGGAATTCCAATCCGATGCGACCGTGTCCGCGTGCTCCGAGCACGATCAGATCAGCCGAGCCGGCGGCCGCGCCGAGTGCGGGACGGGGGTCGTCGAGCACGAGCGACCGCTCGGCGCGATGATCGACGTCGACCGCGTCGATGGCGGCGGTCAGCGCCTGCTCCTGTTCGGCCACCTCATCGGGGAACTTGGCGCGGGTGTCCCGGTCTCCGAGCCACGGCGCCACCTCCATCGCTGCGACCACCTCGATGGTCGCATCGGCGTCGGCGAAGTCGAGCGCCCACTGCAACGCCGCCGCAGCGTTGTCGCTCCCGTCGAACCCGACGACGATGCGCTCGCCGCGATCGACGTGGGGCCGCGGCGTCCACCCGGGCGGCACCACGACCACCGGCGCGACAGAATGCGTCGCGCAGTAGCGACTCACCGAGCCGAGCCGGTGGTGACGGAGTTCACCGCTGCCACGCTGACCGACGATCAACGCGTCGGCAGACGCGGCTGCATCGACCAGCACATGCGCAGCCTGTCCCTCGACCACCTGCGGTGTCACGACGGCGCCCGGCGCGACGTCGGCGATCGCCATGTCGAGGTCGTGACCCGCTGTGGCTGCCAGGCCGAGTTCGTCGACGCCGAAGCCACGCTTCGCCGTCATCATCGCCATCACGGCGGGAACATGAAAGGCCGTCAGCGCCGTCACGGCCGCGCCACGCGACGCTGCATGCTCGACGGCCCAACGAAGCGCATCGACCGACGAGCCGTCGACGCCAACGATCCACTGATTGGTCATGCTTCGAGTATCGCCGCCGAATCATCGCAACACCAGTGCCGAACGGCGGATGGCGCGATGACCTTGGGCCCTTGCCCAGGTGCCGGGAATGAGCGACGATCGAATCAGCGAGGGGAACCCGTCGCCGCATCGTCGGTCGAAGGGAGATGTGAGATGCAGTTCGAACCCGAACCCATGGAGCACCTGATCGAGTCGGAGTGTTGGACGCTGCTCCGCGCCGCGCAGGTGGGCAGGCTCGCCGTCCCGATGCAGTCGGGCGGGGTCGACATCTTCCCGGTGAACCATGTCGTCGATCAGGGATCGATCGTGTTCCGGACGGCACTCGGCTCGAAGCTGTCCGGGGCGCTCGGCGCACACGAGGTCGCCTTCGAAGCCGACGGCATCGACGACGATCGGGCGTGGAGTGTCGTCGTGCACGGACGCGCCGAACTCATCAACCGCCAAACCGATCTCTTCGAGTCGTTCGATCTGTCGGTGCGACCGTGGCACCTGTCGCACAAGCCCTACTTCGTTCGCATCGAAGCGACGTCGGTCACCGGCCGCCGATTCAGGATCGACGCGCATCACGAGACTCACCAAGGAAGGTCCCAATGGTCCAGCACCTGATCGTTCCCGTCGATGGATCAGACGCGTCGTGGCACGCCGCCGATGTCGCCATGGCGTTGGCGCGCCGCTGCGACACCAACGTCGACATCATCGAGATGGTCACCGACGAAGCCGGGATCGCCGACGCCGAGACGCGGCTCGCCGACCGTGTCGGCCAGCACGACACCGTCGGCGTCGAGGTGACGACGAAGGCGATCGTTGCCACCGAGAGCGTCGCAGCCGCCATCGCCGACGAAGTCGAGAACCACCCCGAGGTCACCGTCGTGATGGCCTCACACGGGCGGGGACGATCCGCTGCGTTGTTCGGCAGTGTGGCCGAGGAACTCCTGCAGCGCGTCTTCGGACCGGTCCTCGTGGTCGGGCCCCACTGCGGGCTCGGCCCCTTCGACGGCCCCATCGTCGTGACCGTGGATGGATCCTCGGCGTCGGAGTCGGTACTGCCACTCGCCGCGGCATGGGGCATCGAGCTGAGGGCCGAGCCGTGGATCGTCGAGGTCGTCGAGCCCGATGCCCACGTCCCCGACGATGTCGATCAGTCGGCATACCCTGCGCGACTCGCTCTGCGGTTGACCGCCGACTCCGGGCACCCGGTGCAGTTCGAGGTCCTCCACGGCCACAACGTGCACGACGAGATCGCCGACTTCGCCGAGTCGCTGCACGCATCGCTGATCGTGGCGTCGACGCATGGGCGTTCCGGGATGGCACGGATCGTCACCGGCAGCACGGCCGCAGCCATCGTTCGTCACGCCCGCTGCCCGGTGCTCCTGGTCCGGCCCCCACACCTCACCTCGACCTGATCGCACGAAGGGTCGCGTGTGCCGACCCGATCGCCGCAACAGGTCGACCACGACATAGCATCGAACTCGAATGGACCACACTCAATTCGCCGGAGCGCTCTTCGACTCCTGCCCCGACGCCGTGATCCTGGTCGCCGACGACGGTGAGATCCTGCTCGCCAACCCGATCTCCGCATCGATGTTCGGCCGCACGGATCTCGTCGGCTCGTCGGTCGACGATCTCGTGCCGATGGAGTATCCGACATGCCCATCCGCAACTGCGGAGCGACTACGCCCGACATCCGTCCATCCGACCGATGGGCACCGGCTTGCAGTTGTTCGCCCAGGACGCCGGCGGCGCGATGTTCCCGGTGGAGGTCAGCCTGAGTCCGATCGTGATCGACGGCGAGCACCGCACGATCGCCACGATCCGTGACGTCAGCGATCGCCAGGCGTTCGCGACGGAGATGGCGATGATGCAGGATCGCGAGCGGATCGCCCGCGATCTCCACGACATGGTGATCCAGCGCCTGTTCGCTGCCGGTATGAGCCTGCAGGCGGTGCAGGGTCAGGCCCAACCGCCAGTGGTGGCCGAGCGGATCGCGAACACCATCACCGAACTCGACGACACGATCCGCGAACTTCGATCCGCGATCTTCCGACTCGGCCAGAAGACCGAGCATCGGAGCCTGTCGGCCCAGCTGACCGAGTTGGTGCACGATCGTGCCCGCCATCTCGGGTTCGAGCCCGACCTTCGGCTCGTGGGCGACATCGATCACCTCCCCGACTTCATCGCCGACCAACTGGTCGCCACCGTCACCGAGGGGCTGTCCAACGTGGTGCGTCATGCCATGGCGACGATGGCCACCGTGTACATCGAGCACGTGAACGACCGACTCTCGCTGTCGATCGCCGACGACGGCCGCGGCCTGCCGGACCAACCGAAGCGGTCGGGTGGTCTGTCGAACATGATGTGGCGCGCCGCCGAACTCGGTGGGAGCTGCACCGTGGGCCACAACGACCCGGCGGGCACCGTGCTGACCTGGAAGGTGCCCGTCTGACCTTGACGGGTCTGACCCCTGTTGCAAGCTCGGCCGCGGCTCAGCTCTCGTTGCGGTGGCGTTCTTCGAGACGCGCCGACAGGGCAGCAGCCTCGGTGCGACGCGACATGCCGAGTTTCGCGAGCAGGTTCGACACGTAGTTCTTCACGGTCTTCTCGGCGAGATACATGTCCTGGGCGATCTGGCGGTTCGTGTAGCCCTCGCCGATGAGATCGAAGATCCGGCGCTCCTGCGGCGTCAGGTCGTCGAGGCGGCCCTCCTCGCTGTCACGCAACCGGCGCAACGCCAGACGCACCTCGGCATCGTCGAGATACCGACGACCAGCGGCGACCCCACGGATCGCCTCGATGAGTTCGTTGCTGCGGATCTGCTTGAGAATGAACCCCGACGCCCCGGCGAGGCCGGCATCGACCAGCGCCCGATCGCTGTCGAACGAGGTGAGGATCAACGAGCGGACATCGGGAAACTCCGAAGTGATCTGACGGCACACGTCGATGCCGTTGCCGTCGCCGAGCCTGACGTCGAGCACGGCGACGTCGGGCGAGCAGCGCCGGATCTCGTCGAGTGCGGCGTCAGCGTCGCCGGTCTCGCCGACCACCGTGATGTCCGTCTCGGCTTCGAGGGTGGCGGCGATGCCTCGACGGACCACCTCATGGTCATCGAGCAGGAAGACGCGGATCATGGTGACAGTGTCGCTCGCCGCAGGCTCGTTGTCGAACCTCGGTGACGACTATCCGTGAAAGATGTCGGGCGATGGCGCCCCGGCTGCAGCGGTTGGAGACGGATCGGAGAAGGGTACGACGACGATCGGGCGGTGGACGTGATGCAGGATCCACGTCGACACCGACCCGAGCAGTGCCGAACCGACAGCCCCATGGCCGCGCGCTCCCACGACGACGAGATCAACGTCGTCGGCCTGGCCCGACAGCGCAGCGCGAGGTGTTCCCCGGATGAATTCCCGCTCCAGCGTGACATGTGCTGCTGTCGCTTCGAATTCGAGCGGTTCCACGAGATGGTTGAACCGCTCCGCCGCCAGATCGCTTGCATCGGGGAAGAAGAAGGCATCCGAGCCCACGGCGAGCGGCGTGGCATCCCAGACCCAAGCCACCACCACGGTCGAGCCCGGCGATGCGAACCGCACCGCCCAGCGCGCGGCGGCCTGGGAGTTCGGGGAGCCGTCGAAGCCGACGAGAATGCGCTGCGTGGCGATCGGCTCGACGTCACCGGGCACGACGACGGTCGGCACCGTTGCGTGGGTCGCGCACTGCGTGCTGGTCGAGCCGAGCAGCAATCGGGCGAATCCGCCACGGCCACGGCTGCCCACGACGAGCAGCCCGGCATGCTCCGACGCGGCGAGGAGTACCTCGGCCGGCCCTCCTCTGCCCACGTACGACTCGACAGGAATATCGAGGTCGACGCGGCAACGCGCCGCCACCGCCTCGGTCTCGTCGGCCGCGGCGGCAATGAGTTCCGCGTCGTCGAACACGGTCACCGACGGGCTGGACATCGGATAGGCGCCGACCGTCGGCGACTGCCATGCCGTCAGCAGCTCGATGCTCGTCGCTCGATCCCGCGCGTTGGCGACAGCCCATCGCACTGCATTGGCAGCACATTCCGATCCATCGATTCCGACGATCCATCGGCCCGGATCCGGTTCGCTCGCGGCAGCATGGCGTGTCATCACATCATCGGTCGTCAGCATGTCGTTGCGTTCCTCCTCCGGTGGGTCGTCCCGGGCCATTGCACTGATCAAGCCACGTTCTGCGCCGTGGAGGCAGGGCCAAAGGTCATGCACGACCCACGACGATGACCTTCTTCCCTGGCGCCCGGTGCCGCGGCGACGGACCATTGAGGCCATGACCGTTCACGACTTCCCGGCCCACGGACCGAACTCCGCCAGGGTTACCGCGACCTGACGACTGCCATCCCTGCCCAGATGAAGGGGTTCGGTGAACTCCACCGGTCTGCCGTGGCCGACGGTGCGCTGACCCAGGCGACCAAGGAGCTGATGGCGGTGGCGATCGGCATCGTGCAGCGGTGCGACGACTGCATCGCGCTGCACATGCACGATGCGCTTCGCGCCGGAGCAACGCCCGAGCAGGTCCACGAGGCCATCGGCGTTGCGCTGTTGATGGGCGGTGGCCCGGCGTCGACCTACGCCACCCATGCCCTTCGAGCGCTGGAGCAGTTCTCGCCATGACCAGGCAAGCGCCGCGTCGAACCGCCGAGTCGAACCGTGGCTCGTCGACTACGCCGACACCTGCGCCCAGTTCGACTGGGCCGACGCCTGGGGCGAACTCGAGGCGGGCCCGCGACGAAGCGCGCGGCGTCAACATCGCCGACCTCGCCCTCGATCGCCACGTGCGCGCCGGACGCGGCGACCAGGTTGCGTTGCGCTGGATCGGGCGTGATCCGAGTGATGTCGACGACCCCGTCGATCTGACCTACGCAGGGCTCGCGACGCGTACGGATCGATTCGCGTGCGCGCTCCGGCGCAACGGGTTCGGCCCCGGCACGGGCGTCGCCTCGTTGACCGGCCGGATTCCCGGACCTCTACGTGAGCGCATTGGGCGCGCTCAAGGCGCAGTGCGTCTTCACGCCGATGTTCTCGGCATTCGGCCCCGACCCGATCGCGCAACGGCTCCACCTCGGCCGGATCCGGATCCTCGTGACGACCCCGATGCTGTACCGGCGCAAGGTCGCCGGCATCGTCGACCGACTGCCCGACCTCGAACTCGTGCTGATCTGCGGTGCGACCGAGGACCAGACCGCCGGCTCGACCACGGGGGCGGGCGGACCGCGCGTGTTGTCGATGGGGTCGTTTCTCTGCGACGCCACCGACACGTTCGACATCGGCTACACCGACCCCGAAACGCCCGCGCTCCTGCACTTCACCAGCGGCACGACCGGCACACCGAAAGGCGCGGTGCACGTGCACGGTGCCGTGGTCACCCACCACCTCACCGGCCGGCTCGTGCTCGATCTCCACCCCGACGACGTCTTCTGGTGCACGGCCGACCCGGGCTGGGTCACCGGCACGTCCTACGGGATCATCGCGCCGCTGACCAACGGCGTGACGAGCATCATCGACGAGGCCGACTTCGACGCCGAACGCTGGTACCACATCCTCGAACGGCACGCCGTCGACGTGTTCTACACCGCCCCGACGGCGATCCGGATGCTGCAGCGTCTCGGGCCCGAACTGGCCGCGACGCACGACTTCGGCGTCGCTGCGGCTCGTCGCCAGCGTCGGCGAGCCACTCGATGCCGAGGCCGTGCGATGGTGCCAGGAGGTCTTCGGTGTCCCGGTCATCGACACCTGGTGGCAGACGGAGACGGGCGGCATCATGATCTCCAACTACCGGTCGCAGCCCGTTCGGCCGGGGTCGATGGGACGACCGCTGCCCGGCATCGAGGCCGCATTGCTGGCGCGGACACCCGATGGCGATCTCGTGACGGATCCCGACGGATCACCGGTCGAGATCACCGATCCCGAGACGTCGGGCGAACTGGCGCTGCGGGCCGGGTGGCCGTCGATGTTCCGTGGATACCTCGACCAGGACGATCGCTACCGTGCGACGTTCGTCGACGGCTGGTACCGATCAGGCGACCTGGCGCGGCGCGATGCCGACGGCTACTACTGGTTCGTCGGTCGGGGCGACGACGTCATCAAGACCGCCGGCCATCTGATCGGACCGTTCGAGGTGGAGTCGGTGCTCGACGAGCATCCGGCCGTCGTCGAGACCGGCGTGATCGGCAAGCCCGACGAGACCGCCGGGACCATCATCAAGGCCTTCGTGGTCCTGGCGCGTGACCGCTCGCCGTCGGACGAACTCCGCCACGAACTGATCGGGTACTCGCGGACCCGCCTCGGTGCGGCCGTTGCGCCACGCGAGATCGAGTTCGTCGACTCCCTGCCCCACACCCGCAGCGGCAAGATCATGCGGCGGCTGCTCAAGGCCCGCGAACTCGGCGAGGACGAAGGCGACATCTCGGCACTCGAATCGACCCCGACGGGAACGGAGACGTCATGACCGATGAACACGATCTCTGGCGGTCGCTGCTGACCGACATGATCAGGATCCGCGTGTTCGAAGAGCGGTGCGCGGAGCTGTACGGCGAGTCCAAGATCCGCGGATTCCTCCATCTCTACATCGGCGAGGAGGCGATCGCCACCGGCGTGATGAGCTGTCTCGAACCCGACGACGCCGTCCTCGCGACGTATCGCGAACATGGCCACGCCCTCCTGCGCGGTGTCTCTGCCGAATCGATCATGTGCGAGATGTTCGGCAAGGCAACGGGGTGCTCGGGTGGCCGGGGCGGCTCGATGCACCTGTTCGACGCGGCGACGCGATTCTTCGGGGGCAATGCGATCGTCGGCGGTCACCTGCCGGTCGCCGTCGGGCTCGGACTCGCCGACCAGGTACTCGGTCGTTCGGGGGCGGTGACGGTCTGCTTCTTCGGCGAGGGAGCGGTTGCCGAAGGCGAGTTCCACGAGGCGATGAACCTCGCGGCGTTGTGGAACGTGCCGGTGTTGTTCTGCTGCGAGAACAACCGCTACGCGATGGGGACGTCGCTGCGCTCGAGCGAGTCGCAGATCGATCTGGCGCTCAAGGCGGCGAGCTACGCGATTCCGGCCTGGAGTGTCGACGGCATGGATGTCGCCGAGGTCCACCGGGCAACCACGAAGGCCCTCGCGTCGATCCGCGCCGACGGCGGGCCGATGTTCATCGAGTTCCAGACCTACCGGTTCCGGGCGCATTCGATGTTCGACCCCGATCTCTACCGTGATCCCGCCGAGGTCGAGCAGTGGAAGCAGCGCGATCCGATCGCGACGTTCGGTGACCGTCTGTGAAGCGACGGCATCGTGACGGACGACGACATCGAGCAGATGTGGTCAGCGGCACGAAACGAGACCGAGTCCGCCGTGGTCGCCGCCGATGCGGCACCGCTCGAATCGGTCGACACGCTGCTCGACCACGTCACGCTCGACCGACCCGAGCCCGGTGCCGTCGACGAACCACCCGACACGGCCGAACCTGACCGAACCGAAGTCGATACCGAGACCGGTACCGACGATGATGCCGACGATGACGAGGTGTGGCCGTGAGCGCCGACCAACTGTCCGACCAACTGTCCGACGCCACGGACATTCCCACGATGACCTATCGCGAGGCGATGCGCGAGGCGATCCGCGAGGCGCTCGCCACCGACGACCGGGTGTTCGTGATGGGTGAGGACGTCGCGGACTACGGCGGAACCTACGCCGTCACCAAGGGCCTCTACGAGGAGTTCGGTCGCGATCGGGTGCGGAACACGCCACTGTCGGAGGCGGGCTTCGTCGGCGCCGGCATCGGCGCCGCGCTCGGCGGCCTGCGCCCCATCGTCGAGATCATGACGGTCAACTTCAGCCTGCTGGCACTCGACCAGTTGGTCAACACCGCCGCAACGCTGTTGCACATGTCGGGCGGTCAGTTCAACGTCCCACTGGTGGTGCGCACCACCACGGGCGCCGGTCGGCAGCTGGCTGCTCAGCATTCCCACAGCCTCGAGGGGTGGTTCGCTCACGTCCCCGGACTCAAGGTGGTCGCTCCCGCAACCCCCGAGGATGCTCGCTGGATGCTGCCGACCGCGCTCGCCGATCCGAATCCGGTGATCATCTTCGAACACGCCACGCTGTACAACGATCGAGGCCCGGTCGACCCGGCGCTCGGGCCCGTCGACCTCGAGCGGGCAGCAGTACGCCGTCTCGGCAGTGACGTGACGGTGATCGCGTCGGCCGGCATGGTTCCCAAGGCGCTCGCCGCCGCCGACGCCCTCGCCGCGCTGGGCGTGTCGGCCGAGGTCGTCGACCTTCGCTCGCTGCGACCGCTCGACTTCGACACGCTGGCGTCGTCGCTCGCACACACGAACCGGGCGCTCGTGGTCGACGAAGGATGGCGGACCGGTGGGCTCAGCGCCGAGATCGCTGCCAGCCTGACCGAGCGATGCTTCTGGTCGCTCGATGCCCCCGTCGCCCGGCTCGCCAGCGCCGAGGTGCCGATTCCCTATGCCAAGCACCTGGAGTTCGCCGCGATCCCCCAGGTCGACGGCATCGTCGCCGCCGTCCTCGACCTCGTCGGTGGCCGATGAGCGACACCACACCGACCCCGGCTGCGGTTGGCAGTTTCGACTACCTGCTGCCATCGCTCGGCGCCGACATGGACGAAGGCCGGGTGGTCGAGTGGCGCGTCGCCATCGGCGACACCGTCCACCGTGGTGATCTGATGGCGGTCGTCGAGACCGAGAAGTCGGACATCGACATCGAGATCTGGCACGACGGCACCGTCGATGCCTTCCTCGTGCCGATCGGCGAGCTGATCGAGGTGGGTACCCCGATCGTCAGGCTGCGCGGATCCATCGAGCCGCTCGCCACCCCACCATCCGCACCACCGCTCGACGACGTCGGCAGCCACGGTGCGTTCGTCGACGAGGCCGTCGCCACCGACGCCGCCAACGCCACCAACGCCGACGCCGGCACCACCGCCCGGCCGCATCGGTGATCGCGTGCCGTCGTCGCCGCTGGCCCGGCGCCTCGGCGCCGAACTCGGCGTCGATCTCGCCACGATCACCGGCACCGGCCCTGGCGGGGCCGTGGTCGAAGCCGACGTCCGACGACAACAACACGTCGAGCCGCGCCGAACCGGCGCGTCGACGCACACCGGCTTCCATGCGCTCGCTCATCGCCGAACGGATGAGCCGGTCCAATCGGGAGATCCCCCACTATCACCTGGCGCGCGACGTCGACGTCGGCCGACTCGAAGCATGGCTCGTCGAACGCAACGCGAGCCGACCCATCACCGAACGCCTGCTCCCCGCCGCGTGCTACATCCGCGCCGTCGCACTGGCGGCGGCGCGCCACGGCGAGTTCAACGGCTCATGGGTCGACGACCACTTCGAGCCGGCCGATTCGGTCAACGTCGCCATGGCGATCTCGCTGCGCGGCGGCGGGCTGGTGACCCCGCACGTCGAAGCCGCCGACCAGCGCTCACTCGACGAGATCATGGCCGCACTCAACGAACTCGTGTCCGCTGCCCGCAGTGGCAATCTGCGCGCCAGCTGGATGACCGGATCGACGATCACGATCACCAACTTGGGCGACACGGGCGCCGACCTCGTCCACGGGGTGATCTCGCCTCCGCAGGTCGCGCTCGTCGGGTTCGGCCGATCGCGACGACAACCATGGGTCGTCGACGACCTCGTCACGATCCGCCCGGTCGTCACCACCACGCTGGCCGCCGACCATCGCGCGACGGACGGCGCGAACGGGAGCCGGTTCCTCGCCACGATCGCCAACCATCTCGAACACCCGGAGGATCCATGAACACCGACAACACCCTTCCCGACCCCGCCGACGCACCGCGATCGTCGATCCCGTCACGATGATCCTGGCCGCCATCGCCGACGTCGCACCCGAGCTGGAACCGGAACTCGCCGACCTCGATCACGATGTCGACTTCTGGACCGAACTGCAGCTCGACTCGATGGACCACCTGTCGGTGATGACCCGGCTCGCCACGCAGGCAGGTCGTGACATTCCCGAACGCGACTACCCCCGGCTGACGACCGTCAACGAACTCCGCACGCTACCTCGGCGGATGACCGTGGACCCCGACGACCCGAACGGGTCCACTCGCTGGCAGCTCGTGGTCGGCGCGCTCGTGATTCTCGCCGCGCTGATCGCAGCGCTCGTGCTCGTCACGGACGGCGACGACCCCGACTCGGCCGGCACCACCGACGTCGCCACAACCGAACCGTCAGCGATCACGACACCCGACACGACGGCACCACTCGGCACCGAACCATCGACGACCGAGGGGCCCGGCACGACAGCACCCGGCACGACACCAGCGGGCACCGATCCGGCCGGCACCGATCCGGCCGACGCCGCCCGCAACGCCATCTGGCCCTGGGTCGACACCTCGACGCGATTCGCCGAGCCGGTCGAGGCCGCGACGAGTTTCGCCGTCGACTACCTCGGCTTCACCGATCCCGTGATCGGTGAGTTCCAAGCCGGCGACAGCCGGTCGGGCGAGGTGGAGATCTCCGCCGGCAACGCCGCCCTGACCACCGTGGTGTTCGTCCGCCAGCTCACCGACGACGACAGCTGGTGGGTACTGGGTGCGGCGAGCGAGAACATCACGGTCGACGAGCCGACGCAGGGCGCTGTCGTCAGCAGCCCGCTCACCCTTTCGGGAACGGCATCGGCATTCGAAGGAACCGTCGACGTCGAGTTACGCGCCGACGGAAACGGCGAGCCCATCTACGAGGGCTTCGTCACGGGGAGCGGCAGCCCCGAACCCGGCCCGTACGAGGCCGTGATCGAGTTCACGAGCCCCGGCTCTGTCGGTGGCGCGTTGGTGCTCATCTCTCGCAGCCCCGAGGACGGAAGCGTCATCGAGGCGGGAGCCCTGCGGATCTTCTTCGGCTGAGCCGCGCGACCCTCATCGGTGGCCGATCAGCGAGACGAGTTGTGCGACGGCCAGCGCGCCGTCGTCCTCGAGTTCGACGCAACCATTCGAGGGGACGTCGGCGTCGGACACTCGATGACGGACGAGTACCGGCGTGCCCGGATTGGTGCGACGATGGGCCTCGATCAGTTCCTGACTGCGCTCGTCGGCCGGATCGAGCAGCACGACGATCGCGTCGGCACCGTCGGCGAGCGGACACCGACCACCCTCCAGCACCGGGCAACCGTGCCTGACACGATGACCGGGGCCTGCGCACATGGTCGTTGCCAGCCCTGCGGCATCGGCGGCATGTTCGCCCGACCATCGGCGCCCGGGTACCTCCACGAGGATCCTCGGCCGCGTCTCCCCCGGCGGCCAGTCGGGCGTCGTTCCGCTCGTGCCGATGCTCAACCGGACCACCCCGTTGTCGTGCTCGACCGCAACGGCGTCGTAGCGACGAAGCAGCGACAGCATGGGTCCGTTCTCGAGCAGGATCTCGGCCTGAAGATTCCGGACACCCTCGCGAGCTGCCCGGCGCACCAGCACATCGAGGAGGTAGGCGCCGAGCCATCCACGCCATGGCGTCGCGACCGTGATCGCGAGATCACCATCGCCGTCTTCACGCAGCGCGTAGCCGGCCTCGGCCACCACGACGGCATCGACACCGTCGTCATCGCCGACACCATCGTCATCGCCGACATTGCTCACCAGGGCGATCACACCGAACCCACCCCGCTCGCCGACGGTCGCCCACTTCCGACACCAGTCGACCTGCGGCGTGAACGCCCCGAAGAATCGGCGATGCCGATCGGTCATCGTCAGATCGCCGTAGAGCTCCGAGATCCGTTCGGCATCATCGGCGGTCGTGGCGCGGACCGTCATCACCCGACCATCGGCCAGGTCGATCACCTCGACCACGTCATCGGGGGGCGGGGGCGGAGATCCCTGGAACGCGGACACGGTTGCGACTGAACAGCATTCGACGGGTCTCCGCAAGAGTCGGACGGCCCGTCGTCGACATCAAATACCCAATGGGGTATATGGCCCGACGGTGGTATCCTGACCACCGTGCGTCGAATTGCTCTCCTCCTCGTCATCGGAACCCTCGTCACGTCGTGCGGCAGCGATGACCCGTCGTCGGGCGAGGCGAACACCAGCGAAGCGAGTGTCGCAGCGGTGAGCGACGCAGGAACGAGCGCCGTGACGGTCGGCGACTTCGCGACCATCAGTCCACAGCAGGCGTCGGCCGTCATGGCCGCTCCGCCCGCCGATCTGGTCGTCCTCGATGTGCGCACACCCGAGGAGTACGCCGAAGGCCACCTCGACGGTGCCGTCCTGGTCGACTTCTACGACGCCGACTTCGCCGATCAACTGGGTCAACTCGACCCGGAGGTTCCGTACCTCGTGTACTGCCGGTCGGGCAACCGCAGCGGCCAGACGCTGACACTGATGGAACAGCTCGGATTCAGTTCAGCTTCCGACGTCGACGGCGGCATCGTCGCCTGGCAGGACGCCGGTCTTCCCGTCGTCGTCGAGTGACGCCGACGGATCGGTCCCGCGCCTCGCAAGGGTCCGCGTGAACTCAGCACCCGCCAGGATGATCTGCGCCTCGTAGTAGATCCAGATCAGCAGCAGGAACACGCTGCCGGTGGCGCCGAGGAGCGAGGAGGCCGCATAGCGGCGCAGATACGCGCCGATGGCCACGGTCCCGATGGCGACGCCCAGTGCCGTCACCGCAGCGCCCGGGAGCACGCTGCGCCAGGGCACTCTCACGTCGGTGAGAAAGCGGAACAGCATCGCGATGACGCCGATCCCGAGTGCCCATGATGCCGCTGTTCCGATCAGTTCGCCGAGCGACTCCACCACTGCGACGTCGGGGACCATTCGCCCGAACAGCGCCGTCACCGCGTTCAGCGCGAACGACACCACCAGTACGACCCCGGCTCCGACGACCACGAGGAACGCCAGGACCCGACGGGCCAATGTGGTGCGCAGGCCGACGCGCACCGGGCGTTCCCAGATCGTGTTGAGCGCATCCTGGAGTGCCAGCACCAGCAGCGACGCCGTGAACACCAGCGAGACGGCTCCGACGAGACCGAGCCCGAGCATCGAGTCGAACCCGTCGAGCGCCCCGGCGAGTGCGGCGCTCACCGTGGCGGCGTCGTCGCCGAGGAGGTCGGCGAACTGACCGGCGAGGTAGTCCTGCACGTCGTCCTGCTGGAAGAAGATGCCGGCCAACGAGAGACTCACCGCCAGCACCGGAACGAAGGCGAAGAGCCCGTAGTACGCCAGTCCCGCACCGAGACGGATGGTGCGATGCATCCGCCACTCACCGTAG
>CAVURC010000008.1:0-45278 GCA_963743825.1 Ilumatobacteraceae bacterium
GTCGGACGCCCCGCGCTTGGATGCAGATCGCTTGACCGCGGTCGAAGTGCCGATCGGGGCCATAGCGGACGTGCCGGTCGAGGACACCGCATAACACCGATCGATAACCCCGCCCCCGACGCCGAATCGACCGGCACAGAACGGCCCAACTCTCGCGTTCGCGTAATCGCGATGACGCGGCGGCAGTTGACGCTTCGTTTGCTGGTTGGTTCAGGTCGCTCGTCGGAGGTTTGCGGCGTGTTCGACTCGCGCTCGGGAACACTCGCCAGCGTCGTTCGTTGTCGTGAACCAGGCTGGCGAAGTCGCTGAGTAGATCGGCGGCGTGGTCGATCATCTCGGCAGCAGAGTGAACGTGGCCGGCTGCAACGTGATGATCGGCAAGGTCCGCGCGAAGGGCCGCCGGTGCGAAGTCGACCTGGTCGAGCAGATCGGCAGCGCGGCTGAGGATCCGCCCGACGAGGGTGACCGTCGATGCGCCCTGCCAGTTGTTCGCAATGATGCGATGCCGTTCGCCGAGCAGGTCGGCCAGTTCGGCAATGTCGAACAACGCAGGGACCACCGCCCACGAGGACTGCATCGCCGTAGCGAGCCACTCGCCCGCCGCGGTCGAGTCGTCGGCCAAGGTCCGCAGCTCACGCTTGAGCCGTGTGATCTCGCTCGGTTCGCCTTCGCCCTCCATGAACAAGATCCCGTCGAGTTGGAGCGCGGCGTCGGCGTTGAGGTCGTCGGCTCCCTCGTACGGGCTGAGCACAGACCGCGTCGACGGATCTGTCACCAACCAGCGGTCAGCGAGCGCGTGCAACGAACGTGAGTGACGCTGCAGGACCACGGCTTGCTCCCGAGGCGACGACGAGTAGAACTTCTCGTGCTCACGATGGAACGCCGTCATGTTGAGCATCGCATCCAGCAGTGCCAACACCTCGGAGTCGGACTGACCACCCATCCGCTTGCCTCCACTCTCAACTCACACCATTGTCGAACCCTGACTCGGCGACAAGGAAGGGTCATTCGCCCTGAACCGGCGTCCTGACGCAGTCCGGTCACAGAGCAGCCTCGAGTTAGGTTTTGATCGTGAGTGCCGAGCCAGTGGTGATCGTCGAGCACGATGCAAGCTGGTTTGAGGCCTTCGACGTGGCCGCGGCCGAACTGCGCGACGCCCTCAAGCCCTGGATCGTGGCGATCGAACACATCGGCAGCACCGCGGTCGTCGGGCTGGCGGCAAAGCCGATCATCGACATCCAGATCGGTGTCATCAGTCTCGACGTCAGCCCCCAGATCGTTGCCGCAGTCGAGGCGTTGGGGTACGTGTACGTTCCCGATTTCGAACGCGAGCTGCCGAATCGGCGGTACTTCCGACGCACGTCGCCGATCGGCGTCACGACGCATCATGTCCATCTCGTCGAGCGAACGGATCACGAGTGGTGGGACCGACACATACGGTTCCGAGACTGGTTGCGCGGACACCCTGATGACCGGGATCGTTACGCAACGCTGAAACGTTCGTTGGCGGCAGAGCATCGCGACGACCGAGGCGGCTACACCGAGGCCAAGTCGGCGTTCATCGTTAGCGTCGTCGAGCGTGCGAACTACGCGTCCTGATCGACGCAGGCGCGCTTTTCGTGGTGTTCATTACGCCCGAGTCGCGCATCGTCCCCGAAGTACCGATTGGCGGGGCACCCGATAACGCTCCAGATAATCACGGTCATCCGAGCCAAGCCCGCGCCGCATCGCGGCCCAAGTGCTGTGCTCGATAATCCCGACGTCGATTCGACGATCTGGCCGAACGCAACCGCGCACCGCGTGGTCGACTCGTCGAGACCTGCTCGGGAGGTAGAATGAAACGATGCCCGGGAAGGTCGTGACTGCCGCCGAACTCGAGAAGATGAGCGCGGCCGAGCAGCAAGCGCTCTTCGACGCAAGTGTCGTCACCGATCTCGACCAGGTCCCTGCCGAGTTCCTCGCTCGGGTGCGCCTTCGCCTCGAGCAGCACATCGAACAGACCGAGTCGGCTCCCAACCAGAAGTGAGTTCCCCGCGACGCGTCGTTCGTGCGACGCCGAGGTTCTTCGAGGACCTCGACCGCCAGCTGCGACCCGAGCGCGGACCGAACGGCGAACCGTCGACGAACGATTTTCAAGTGTTCGAGCTGATTCGGATCGTCGATCGCTTCGCCGTCGAGTTCGATGACTTGCCGCGGCTGATCGCAGAGCGTGACGACTACCGGATCCTGGTGATGTCCGGAACGCTTCTTGCCGGGTTCTCCGTGATCGGTCAGCTCGCCGCAGACGGCGCGGTCGAGCTCGTTCAACTCGACCTCGACACCGAACTCGACTGGTAGACGCTCGGTCAGGGATCCGGGGACTGCTTGGTGCGCTCGGCGGACTCGCCTGTGTCGACGATCTCGGCCCAGATGCTGTCCTGGATCTCGAAGAGCTTCTTGGCGTTGGCCTGGCATTCGCTGCAGATGAAGATGTCGCCCGCATCGCTGAACGAGCCCTCCACTCGCAAGTAGTGGCAGACGACGCAGGTGACCGCAGATCGAGGCACAGCGACATAGTCGCACCCCACAGTCGAAACGGGCTGGAGGCCGCTTGACCGAGTCCGGCCGGCCGACCCCGTTCGTTACATCTGGCGACCGGACCGGTAGCCCTGTTCGGCAAGCCAGGAGCGTGCTCGGCCCAGGCGAGCGTCCTCACGGAACCGGTGCCAGCGTGTGTACTCGTCTTCGTGCCGGCTGAGTTCGGTCTGGAACCGCCGGAACGCACCAGACCCCGCAAGCGCATCGCTGAGACGCGATGCGAGATCCGGTTGCTCGATCGTCGCGACGAATCGCTGCATCGTGTCGTACGCAGGGCCTGATCCGAGGCCGACCACGAGCAGCCACCGATCCGACTCTGGGTCGAAGTCGGCAGGGCCCTGATCGACATCGAACAGTTGCGCCGGCCACAACGTTCCGTCGGTCAGGTCGATGAAGGACTCGCTTCCGCCGGACTGGTCGAGTGCCTCGCCCAGTTCGTCGAGGGCGACGGGCAACGTCGTCAGATCCGACGCGGTGCGGTCGACGTAGTGCTCGAGCTCCACGATCAGCTCAGGGTCGCCGATCCAGTTGCGTTGGCCCAATACCTCGATCAGCCGATGAGCGATCGCGGCGAGGGCGTCCGAGCGTTCGACGCGGCAGAAGTGCGCTGCCGGCGTGTTGGAGTCCATCGGCGGGAACATCGCCGGCCAGCACCTCCTCGACAGACCGGGTGTCAGCGCCAGCAATGCGGAGCTGTTTCAGCCACGGGTCACGACTCATCGTTGGTCCGGTTCATCCACGATCGACCGACGCAAGTTCATCCCCCGAGACCAACGTGCGGTACGCCGGCGCGAGACGCAAGTCGCCGCATCAGTTCGTCGTCCTGCTGCGGGTAGAGGTGGCCGTATCGATCCAACACGACAGAGACCGAGGTGTGGCCCGCCATCGCGGCGACGTGCTTGGGGTTGGCTCCCTCGGCGACCCAGAGCGAGACCGCGGTGTGTCGGAGATCGTGGATGCGGAATGGTTCGAGGCCGGCTGCGGCAACCGCAGGGCGCCACACGCGTCGGCGGAAGAGCGTCGCCCGCACCGGGAAACCCTCCGGCGACTCGAAGACCAGACCCTCGGGATCGACCGGCGGAACGGCGCGGCGAGACAGCTCGTCGCACACGAAGGAGGGGAGTGGCACGGTTCGGACGGCGGCCTTCGTCTTCGGTGGTCCGAAGGTGATGTGGCCGCCGATGCTGACCAACGTCTCAGCGACGTCGACTCGTCGTCGGAGAAGATCGACGCGCTTCCATCGCAGGCCGAGCATCTCGCCGAGTCGCAGGCCGCCGAACGCTCCGAGCAACACGAATGATCGGTACGCCTCGTCGATCTCGTCGGCGAGCTTCCAGATGTCGTCGGTGTCGAGGAACCGCATCTCGCGACGCTCGATGCGCGGGAGGGGGAGCTTGGCGACCGGGTTGTGGGCGATCAGGCGGTCCTCGAACGCGGCGTTCACGCACTTGTTCATGAGTTGCACGACGCGGTGGATGGTGGCGGGTGCGAGGTTGCTGCCATCGGGCGACCCGAGGTCGGCGACCCAGGCACGGAGCGCGGTTCGGTCGAGCTTGCCGAGCGGGGTCGATCCGAAGACGGGCCGGGCGTGCGTTCGGAAGAACTGTTCGTCTCGGGCCTTCGTGCTCGGGCGCAGGTTCGTGACCGTCGGCCACCACTGGTCCCACCACTCGCCGACGGTGATGCGACCGAGTCGTGGATCGACGAGGGTCCCGTGCTGGCGGTCGACCTCGGTCACGTTGGCGAATGCGAGGGCGTCACGGCGACGCTTGAACTGCTTCGATCGTTGCTTGCCGTCAGCGGTCCGGAATCGCACGAGGTAGGCCTTCGAGCCGTCGCTCAACTGCTTGTCGACGACCGATGCCATGGGTGAATTCTACTCGCCAGGTGCACACCAGGTGCACAGATGCTTCATCACGAGACGATACGAGACGACACTGAACGGACGTAAAACACCAGGTCAGGACTACTTTCCGGAGTCGGCCTCACGGGCGCCAAAGTGGCTGATTCGCTTTCACACCGTGGAGGTCGGGAGATCGAGACTCCCATCGCCCACCCTGTATCCGAAGCCAGAGGCCATATCGCTCGGCTTGGCCCGTTGCGCAGAGCCACCAGGTGCACAAGATGTCCCGCACGCTGCGGCCCGATGCGGCGCCGGATGGTCCCGGTCTGTTCTGGCGTAGCTACGAGGCGTTGAGGGATTGCCCGTAGCGTTGGCGTGCTGCCTCACCGACGCGCCGACACCAGCGACCTTCACCCCGTGAAGATTTCTGGCCACCGTCAGGGTGTGCCCGCTCCACATACAGTGCGCTGATGAACGAACCCCGCTCGTTCAACTCGAGGCAACTCCTCTTCAAGGAGCTCTTCGTCGGCACCCTCATCTACGCAGTCGTGCTGGGGTTCCTCGACGACCACACTTCGATCGTCGAGGCGCAGAGCTACACGTACGTCTTCCTGGCTGCGATCGTCCTCGAGGTGCTCACCTGCGCAGCGTTCGCCGTGAAGGACGCCATCGTCGGTCGTCTTCGTCACCGTGACTCCAGCGGCGCGATCGCGTTGATGGTCTTCGGCGTGTGGTTCGTGATGTTCACGTCGAAGTTCGTGTTCATCTGGGCGATCGATCTGTTGTTTGGCGACGCTGTGAACATCAACGGGTTCTTCGGCATCTTCGTTGTCGCGCTCGTGGTCACGGTGGTGCACCGTCTCGCGGACTGGGTGTTCATCCGGCTCGGACGGTCGTCGACGCCCGACCGAGCCGTTGTGGAACGGTCCTGAGCGCACCGGATGTGCGTTTCGCGGTGTGACCGGGACCTCGCACGATGAGCAGGCTCGATCTCGGCACACCCGGGTTCCGGCGGCTCGTCGTTGCCTGGACATTCAGCAACTTCGGCGACAGTGCGCTGTATCTGACGCTGGCGATCTGGGTCAAGGACCTGACCGGGAGCGACGCCGCGGCGGGCATCGTGTTCCTGTTCCTCGGACTCCCGGCGTTCCTCGCTCCGGTCGCTGGTCACGTGGCCGACCGGTTCTCCCGGCGGCGGTTGGTCGTCATCGCCAACCTGGTCGGCGCGCTCGGCGTCTTGTCGCTTGCGTTCGTCCGTGACGCCGGTGACGTCTGGATCGTCTACGTGGTGACGTTCGGCTACGGCCTGCTCACCTACCTCACCAGTGCGTGTGCATCGGGGCTGATCAAGGACCTCGTGCCCGACGACGGCCTCGCCGCCGCCAACGGTCTGCTCGCCACGATCGATCAGGGGTTGCGTCTGCTCAGTCCGCTCGCCGGAGCGGGGCTGTACGCCGCATTCGGCGGCACTGCGGTCGGCGCGCTCACGGCGGGAACCCTCGTCGTCGCAGCGCTCGTCGTCTCCACGATCCGCATGGTCGAGACGCCATCGACCCCGGTCGACGAGCGGGAGGCATTCGCCGTCGAGTTCACCGCGGGGTTCCGCCACCTGCGAACCACGCACGGGCTCGCACGGCTGACGGTGCTCCTCGCGATCGCCTTCGGGTTCGCCGGCATGGCCAACACGGCAATCTTCGCGCTCGTCGAGGAGGGTCTGGGTCGGAGCCCCGCATTCTTTGCGGTCATCGCGGCGATCCAGGGTCTCGGCTCGGTCGGCGGGGGGATCACTGCCGCGGTGCTCATCGGGCGTCTCGGTGAGCGGATGACCTTGTCGATCGGGTTGCTGGTGCTCGGTGCCGGCATCACGACCATGCTCACGACGACAACGGCGGTGATTTGTGTGGGAGCGCTTGCGGTCGGTGTCGGGATCCCGTGGGCGTTCGTCAGCTACGTCACGTTGCGCCAGCGGTTGACGCCGGCGGAGCTCCAGGGCCGCGTGTCCGCGGCGTCGAACCTTGCGCTCAGCGGCCCCCAGACGTTCGGGACTGCGCTCGGCGCGGCCTTGATCGCCGTTGTCGACTACCGAGTCATCGCCGCCGTGATGAGTGTCGTGATGATCGCCTGCGGGCTTCTCGCCCGTCGATCACCCGGCTCCGTCGGTGAGACAGCCGTCACATCCCGTAGCCTCGCGGAATGACTCTTGACAGCGGTGCGGTCGAGCCAGGCGGTGTCGTGCTCGACGAACCGGAGATCGAGGATCACCCACGTCGTTCGGGTATGTCGCTCGTCGCCTTCGGCGGACTGGCATCACTCGCGGCCGGCGCCGTCCACGCATCGGCCGCAGGAATTCACGCCGAGCATCGCCAGCTGGCCCGGATCTTCATCGTGGTCGCCGTCCTCCAGATCGGCGTCGGCCTCTGGGCACTGGTCCGCCCCACACGGGCCGCTGCCTGGGGAGTGGTCACGGTCAACGCGGTTGCAGTCGCCGGATGGCTCGCAACGCGGATGTTCGGCATCTCATGGATCGACGGTCTCGAAGTACGTGAGGCGCCCCAGTTCGCCGACGTCGCGTGTGCCGCGCTCGGACTGCTGGCCATCGTGGCCGCCAATGCCGGTGCACTTCTCCCTGAGGGACGCCAACGCACGAGAGGGCTGATGGCGCCGACCATCCTGATCTGCGCGTTCACCGTGTGGACGATGATGGCTGCGAGCACCCACGTGCACTCTCACGACGAGGCCGATCACGCAACCGAGGTGGCAGGTGCCGAACACGGCCACGGCGACGAGGTCGCGGCCGACGGTGCAGGCGTCGCCGATGCGGCCGGCGTGACCGATGAATCCGTCCCGCACGCGCGACGACGACGCCGACCACCGACGCAACGGCATCGGGAGCCACAACCGACGGCCACGACCACAGCGCAGCGCCGGCGCCGGTTGCCCTCGCCTGGCCTCGTCCGTGGGATCCGACCGAGCCGATCGACGTCTCCGGCGTCGAAGGGGTCAGCGCCGAGCAGGAACTCCGTGCCGTCACGTTGATCGAAGACACGTTGCGTGAGCTCCCGAAGTATGCCGATCCGGCCGCCGCCATCGCTGCGGGCTACGCCTCGATCGGCGACGCCGGCACCGGCACCGAGCACTACATCAAGTCCGATCTCATCGGAGACGACGTACTGCTCGACCCAACTGCTCCCGAGTCGCTCGTGTACGCCGTGAACGGCGACC
Source organism: Ilumatobacteraceae bacterium (assembly GCA_963743825.1). Classification (GTDB taxonomy): domain Bacteria; phylum Actinomycetota; class Acidimicrobiia; order Acidimicrobiales; family Ilumatobacteraceae; genus Sva-07. The sequence continues at coordinate 7,643 of CAVURC010000008.1, forward strand.
AGCGCACGTTGGCGGGAGCGATGTACATCGCCAGCCCTCGGCCCGCCGACGACCCCACGCTGACCGACTGGGCCGGCCCGTTGATGACCTGGCACAAGCACGACAACCTGTGCTGGTCGGTTGGTGACGACGGCAAGGCGAAGGTCGTCGGCGTCATCGACGCGAACGGGAACTGCGCGAAGGGGGTCCGGTCCGGTGGCGAGAGCCCGATGGTTCACGTCTGGATCGAACCGCACCCCTGTGGTGTCTTCGCCGCACTCGAGGGGATCGGTGCCGGCACGGCAGCGGTGTCGGAGGATCAGCGCGTCGACATGTGCGGCGCCGGCCACGATCACGGCACACGCCGACGGCCACGCCGACAGCCGCGACCGCCACGCCCAAGCCGTACGACCCGACCATGCCGATCGACCTCAGCGGCACCCCCGGCGTGACTCCCCAGCAGCAGGCAGCCGCCGAGAATCTGATCGCGGTCACCCTGGTTCAGCTGCCGCAGTGGAGCGACTACAAGGTCGCCGAGGCGTTCGGCTTCCGCAGCATCGGCGACGGCGGGACCGGCCACGAGCATTTCATCCAGTGGGATTGGATCAACGACGACGTGATCCTCGACCCCGACCAACCCGAGAGCCTGGTGTTCGAGCCGCAACCCGATGGTTCGAAGAAGCTCGTCAGCGCGATGTACATGCTGTCCACCGACGTTGCCCTCGAGGATGCGCCGGACATCGGCGGCGCCCTGATGCAGTGGCACATCCACGACAACCTCTGCTACACGAACGACCCGGAGCAACCCCGAGTCGCCGGGCTCACGAACCCTGATGGCACCTGCCCGAATGGCTTGGTGAAGCACGAGCCCGCGCCGATGATCCACGTCTGGATCACGCCGCAGAAGTGCGGTCCGTTCGCATCACTCGAAGGCGCCGGCGCCGGCCAGATCGTGGCGGGCGAGGAACGCCTCTGCGATCACCAGCACGGCAGCGGGTCCTGAACGGGGCTACCCGAGTGCGCGACGCAGCGCCGCCATTTCATCGCGCTTCCATCGTTGTGATGCGTCGGCATGCGGCACCATCGTGTTCGAGCCGTGGAACGCTCCGGGATAGACGTGGAGCTCGGTGGGCACTCCCGCCGCCAGCAACGCCTGCGCGTATGCGATGTCCTCGTCGAGGAAGAGATCCAGGTCACCCACCGTCACGATTGCCGGCGGGAGACCATCGAGGTCGGTGGCGCGTGCCGGCGCGGCATACGGCTCGACATCGGCGGTCGCGTCGTTGCCGGCGAGATACGCACCCCATCCGATCAGGTTCGCAGAGCGGTTCCAGACGCGAAAGTCCGTGATTGCGTGACTCGACGGCGTGATGTTGCGGTCGTCCAGCATCGGGTACCGGAGCAACTGGAAACAGGGTTGCCACGGCCCCCGGTCGCGGGCCTGGAGTGCCAACCCCGCGGCCAACCCGCCGCCGGCGCTCGCGCCGCCGACCGCGATCCGAGCGGGGTCGACACCGAGCGAGTCGGCGTGTTCGACGAGCCAGTCGAAGCCGCACTTGCAGTCGTCGAGTGGCACGGGGTACGGGAACTCCGAAGCGAGCCGGTAGTCGACCGACGCCACGACGATGTTCAACTCGGCGGCGATGTCGGCGCAGTGAGCGTCGTCCATCGACACGTTGCCGAGCACCATCCCGCCACCATGGATCCAGTAGAGCGCTGCGCCGGAGGGGTTCGCTTCGCGTGGTCGGTAGACACGCAGGAGCAGGTCGTGCCCGTCGGCGGTCGCGACATGGTGGTCCTCGATCACGACCGATTCGGGGAGCTCGACGGGAGCGGCACCGAGCAGTTCCATCAGGTTGGCCACTGCCGTGTCGAAGTCGGTGAAATCCATGAGGTCGGGCGGCAGCATGCCCAGGATCTCGCGATGAGTCGCGTCGGTACGAGTTTCGATGTCCATGATCTCCTCCGTCGACCCGTTGATTGACGCCGTGGCTGTGGTCGGTCGCCACGGGATCATGACATGATGCCGATGATGTGGACGTGGCGGACGTTGACCAGCGGTCGAGTGATCGGCGCGGACGCATCGTGAGCGTCATCGGCGATCGGCTCACCGAGTTGGGGCTCGAACTCCCGGCGCCGCTCACGCCCCCGCCCGGTGTCGTCCTGCCATTCCGTCCCGTGCTCGTGCGAGGTGATCGGGCGATCGTGTCGGGTCACGGGCCGCAGCACGTCGACGGCTCACTCGCCGGACCACTCGGCAAGGTCGGCGCCGACGTCACCGCGGATCAGGCGTACCAATCGGCCCGACTCGTGGGTCTCTCGATCCTGGGAAGCCTCGAGCGCACGCTCGGCGACCTGGATCGGATCGTCGGATTCGGCCGCGTGTTCGGGATGGTCAACGTTGCCCCCGGGTTCACCGCGCTCCCCGGCGTGATCAATGGTTTCTCCGATCTCGTGCTCGAGGTGTTCGGGCCCGAGGTCGGCGCTCACGCCCGCAGCGCCGTCGGCCTGGCCGAACTGCCCTTCGAGATTCCCGTCGAGATCGAGTGCGAGGTCGCACTCCGATGACCCGAGCACCCCGCGTCGACGTCCACGCCCACCCTGGACGCTGCTTCCTGGCCGGCATCGATGCCGATGATCCGCTCCGAGCCGTGCTCGGTGGCGACACGGCGACCGACGCACTCGCGAGCGCGTCGGTGGCTGGGATGGCTGCCGTGAGTTTCGCCACGGTGGCCGACCTCCGAGTGCTGCAGATCGGCGCCAGTGGATTCACCGCCGGCCGACCGTTCTCGCCGGGCGAGGCAGCTGTCGACCATCAGCGTCAACTCGATGCGATCGTCGAACTCGCTCGCCAGACCGATTCACCGATCATCGGCTGCGCCGACGACGTCGTGCGTGCTCACGCCGACGGCCGCACCGGAGTGTTCGTCACGTGCGAAGGGGCCGACTTCGTCGAGGACGGCCCGGACGCCGACGCGTTCGGCCGGGTGGTCGACGCCCACGCGGCAGGCGTGAGGTCGATCACGATCGTCCACTACCGCCAGAACCGCTATGGCGACCTGCAGACCGAGCCGCCGCTCCACCACGGATTGAGCGACGCCGGCCGCAAGTTGGTGGCGACGATGAACGACCTGGGCATGATCGTCGACCTGGCTCACGCCTCGTTCGAGACCACCGTCGACGCAGTGGCGGTCTCCCGCCATCCGATCATGATCTCGCACACACATCTGGCCGGGCCGCGCAGCGATCACCCGCGGCTCGTCACCGACGACCATGCCCGCATCGTCGCGGATGCCGGCGGTCTCATCGGCGCGTGGCCGTCGGGGGTGGTGTCGGAGACACTCGACGACTTCATCGACGAGATCGTCCGATTGATCGAACTCGTCGGCGTCGAACACGTGGCGATCGGCACCGATCTGGATGCCAACTTCCGCCCGGTTCTCACCGAGTACCGCCAGTTCGACGACCTCGATGCAGGGCTGTCGAAGCGTGGGCTCGGCCCGGCCGACATCGACCGTGTGCTCGGCGTCAACGCCGTGGAGCTCATCGCGGCCGTCTGCGGCTGACGGCGGAGTCTCCGCTCAACCGATTCGAATGGACGTGCCCCCATCGACGGGAAGCACCACGCCGGTCACGAACCGGGCGTCGTCCGACGCGAGGAACAGTGCGGCATTGGCAGCGTCCCAAGCCGTCCCCATCCCGCCCTTCAGTGGGACTCGTGCATTGCGCTCCTCGCGCACCACGTCGAGCGGCACACCGCGAGCGGTCGCGATTCCGCCGACCGCCATGGGTGTGTCGACGAGGCCGAGCACGACGGCATTGCACCGCACGCCGCGCGAGGCGTTCGACTGGGCGATCGACGTGGTCAGCCGGTTGACCGCTGCTTTCGACACCTCGTACGCGACCTGGAACCCGCCGGCCACCGATGCTGCCGAGGAGATGTTGACGATCGAACCATGTTGCTGCTCGCGCATGGTCGGGAGCACGGCTCGGCATGTTCGCCACATGGCGCGGAGGTTGACATCGAGAATCCGATCGAAGGCGTCGTCGTCGGCCGAATGGGCGGGGCCGTCACCGCGACCACCGATGCCGACGTTGTTCACCAGCACATCGATGCGACCCCAGCGGTCGAGCGCGGCACGGGCGAGCGCGTCGCACTCGTCGCTGTTGGTGATGTCGGCGACGAATGGTTCTGCGAACCCGCCGTTCGCTCGGATCGACGCGACCGTTTCCTCGGCACGTGACTCGACGCGATCGACGCACAGCACGAGCGCGCCCTCGCGGGCGAACGTTGTGGCAATTGCCCGTCCGTTCCCGATCGTCTCGCCCGGGGTCTGTCCGGCGCCGACGACCACGGCCACTACATCCGCGAGACGTGCCATCTGCTCGAGCGTAGTTCTGGGGTCGCGACGCGAGTGTCGGAACATTCGGAGCTGGTATGAATCGCACACGATGACCGAACGTCGCGTCTGGGCGCTTGCCTCTCTCGTCGCCGGTGTCATCGTGGCCCTTGCGCGTCGAAGGACCTCATGGGGTCGTGACGAGTACGCGATCTGGCCCGACGAGCCGGCTCAGTTGGCCGTTGCTCGCTTCATCGGTGGTGGCACCCGCTGGAACATGGACGACCACAGCGTCTGGCGGCCGTTGTTCGGCACGCTGCTGGCGCCGGTGTACTGGTTCACCGACGACCCGACCACCGTCTTTCACGTTGCGCTCACCCTCAATGCGCTCCTCGGGGGGATCGCCGCCGCCCTGTTGGTGTCGCTCGCGCGCCGGCTCACGCCGGCGACCCCGTGGTGGGGTGCGGCGATTGCGGTGCTGGTCTCACTCGCGCCGGCAAGTGTCTTCTCGACCGACTTCGTGTTCTCCGAGTCGCTCGTCGCCCCGCTCTTTCTGGCCACCTTGCTCGGTCTGCTTCGGCTCCAGCAGTCGCCCACGCTCGCCAACGGGCTCGTCACTGCGCTGCTCGCAGGCGCGGCATTCGGCGCACACAGCCGGATGTTGCCGCTCACGTTGATCACCCTCGGCGTGATCGCGCTGGCCGTGGTTCGGCGTCGGATGGCCGTTCGCCACGGCATTGCCGGCGCTGCCGTGGCGGTGGCTGCGGTCTACGCGGTCTCGATGTACACGGCCTACGTCGTCGACCGGCTCTGGGACCAGCCGAGCACTCGCAACTCGATCGGCGGAGTGAGGGAGCAGCTCGTCAGCGGGGTGCCCGTCGTCGTGTCGGCCCTGGGCCAGACGTGGTACCTCCTGGTTGCCAGCCTCGGTGTGGTGGTCTACGGATCCGTCGTCCTGGTCCGCGCCGCGCTGCGCCGCGACCTTCACCGGCTCGGCACCGGCACATCGACCCGGCACCCAGGCCGACCTGCATCGACGCCCGACTCGTGCTGCTGGTCGTCGGAGCGTGTTGGGCGCTGTCGATCGTGTTCATGTCGGACCGCTGGCGAAGTGATCAGCTCGTCTACGGCCGGTACAACGATGCGGTCGTCATGCCGGTCCTCGTGGTCGGGCTGGCTGCGCTGACTGGAGCGATCGCGCTGCGACGGCTGCCGGCGATCGCGGTAGCCACAGCGATCGGGATCGTCGTCGGTGGGAGAGCGCTGTGGGCGTTGCGCTCCGAGGTGCTGTCGGACAGCAACGGGATCGAACCGATGATCCTGGGGCTGCAGCCGTTCGCCACGTCCGCCACGTCGATCGACGTCGTCAGGATCAGCACCTGGGCTGCTGCATTGACGCTTGGGCCTGGCCGGGCTTGCGCTCGCGAGTCGCGGTCGATGGCGCTCGCCGGTGGTCGCCGGAGCCGTGGCCGTGCTGTTGGCGCTGGGGTGGGTCCGAACCGAGCGACTCATCGATCGCACCTGGGACGACTCGGGCGATGCCAGCGCCGTCGAGGAATTACGTGATGGTGCACTCACCGACGACGTCGACGTGGACTTCTACCTGCCACCCGGCAGTACGTCGACGAATCGCATGATGCTCTACCAGTTCCACCTGCCGCGCACGGAGTTCACGGTCGTGAACGACCCGGTCAGTGGCGCGACGTCGCCGTTCGTGTTCGCCCGGGTCACCGGTGACGGATTCGCCGAAGCGGGTGCGACGCTCGTCTGGCGCGATCCCCAGGGGCGTTACGGCCTCTGGGAACGGTGATCAGCGATTCTCGCGCACGTTCTTGATGAACATCCGCAGCAGGATCCAGGTGGCGAGGGCGGTGCACACCCACACGATGAGCGTGGCGAACAACCAGGTGTCGAGTCCGTCGATGGTCAGACCATCGGAGATCAACTCGGTGATCAACAGCGCCAGGAACGTCGTGATCAGCGAACTGGCGGCCGAGATGATCGAGAGGTGCTCGTCGCCGATCTTCTCGATCAGCGGCTCGAGCACGGCGGTCAGCACGACGAAGATGACGATCGCGAGCAGGAACGCTGCACCGTCGAGCGTCATGCCATCGAGCACTGCTGCGGCAACGACGAACCCGATGGCGGCGCCCAGCAGCGCCACTGCGACACGGATGAGCAGTCGAATCATGAGGTCCTCATTTCGTCGTGACAGTGTTGGCGTCCGACATCATGGCCCATTCCGGCTTCCTCGCTGCGCATTGTCGCACGGTGTCACCTCGAAGACCCCCGGGTCCACCGGCCCCAGACCCCGACAGGAGTAGTGTCGGCGCTGATGGAACGCCTGTGCGGACGCCCCGGATGCTCCGATCTGGCATCTGTCGCGTACGGGATGATCGCCGAGGATCTGGTGTTCTGGCTCGATGTGCTCCCCGATGACGACCCCGGCACGAGCGGCGTGCTGTGTCGACGTCACGCTGACTCGATGGTGGTGCCCCGCGGGTGGACGCTCGACGACCGACGCGATCCCGACCTTCATCTGTTCCGGCCGCCGAGCCCGTCGGCGCGCGTCCGATTGCAGCGATCCGCACCGGCCAAGGCCACCGACGCGACCGGCGAACAGCTCCGCTGGACCGACGATGTGCTGGAGTCGCTGCCGGAACCGCCGGTCGTGGCGCCGGCGCCCGCCGGCAACGACGCTGCGGGCGTCACCGGCGATCCCGGCGCGTGGACGCCGAGCTTCGACGAGGCCGACGACCTCGACGGCTTGCTGTCGGCGCAGAGCCCGTTGCTCGCCCGAGCGTTCCGGACGGCCGATCGACCGGACGTATGAGCGGACAGCCGTTCTGCACGCTGTCGGCTCCCGGACCGCGATGAAGATCGAACGGACCGTCCTGCTCCGAGCTGCGTCGAAGGACGTGTTCGAGCTCGTCGATGATCTCGGGCGGTATCCACAGTGGATGGACCTCGTCCACGATGTGTCCGAGGTACCCGAGGGCGACCAGCGTTCGTGGGACGTCGAACTGCGCGCCCAGGTGGGCCCGCTGGCGAGATCGAAACGGTTGCGCATGACACGCACGGTTCACGAGCCGACCCGCCGGGTGGTCTTCGAGCGTTCGGAGGTCGACGGACGACGCCACTCGCCCTGGGTGCTCGAATCGGTGCTCGACGATCGCGCCTCGGGCGACACCGAGTTGACCATGACGCTCACCTACGGTGGCAATCTCTGGACGGGAGCGGTCCTCGAGCGGGTCCTCGACGACCACGTCGAGCGGGGGGCCCGGTCGTTGGCCGGTCTGCTCGAACCACCCGCGAATCCTTGAGATCCCGTGTCGTACCCGTTCGCGCGTTCAAGCCGGTGGTGCCGCGTGCCGATGGACGGGTGGCGGATGGTTGGCAGGCGCACTCTGCGTCGACGGGCCGCCCGTCCGCATCCCGCGATGTCACGTAGCATCTTCCCTCGTATGTCCCTCACGTCGACGGCCACGTCGGTTCGCGCCGCCGCGCCGCCGCAACGAGGAGACCGTCGGTCGCACGACCGCCGATCGAGTCGACTGATCGTCGCCGCAGCCGTCGCGCTCGTCGTGACGATCGGTGCGGCTCCACTGCTCGTCGACCCGCCCGCAGCGGCACAGACCAGCGACGAAGCCGCCAGACAGGCAGCGCGTGAGATCCAAGCGGCTCGCGACAGCGCCAACGCCGCGGCCGCAGCATTTCTCCAGGCACAGTCGGATCTCGAGGTGCTGCAGGATCAGGCGAAGGGGCTGGAAGGCGAAGAGACGGTCCTGCAAGAACGCGTCGACCGGCTTCGACGCGATGTCGAGTCGCTGGCCGTCGCCCGGTTCGCCACCAGCGGATCGAAGGGGATTCCCCTGCTGACCGGCCTGCAGGCGCCGAAGGACCAGGTACAGGCCGATGTCCTGGCCGATGTCGTCACCGACGCGGGCAGCAGCTCGCTCGACGAGTTCGACCTCACCCAGAAGCAGCTCGCCGTCAAACAGGGCGAGCTCGATCAGCGTCGCCGGGACATCGAAGACCAGCAGGCCGTGTTCAGCCAACTCCAGGACGACGCCAATGCCGAGGTCCAGCGACTGCGGGAGATCGAAGAACAGCGGCTGACCGATGAAGCAGTCGTGCAGGCGCTCGCCGCTCAGCAGCGGGCATCACTCTCGAAATGGGTCGAGGCACAGCTCCGCAACAACGAGGCGGCTGCACGCGCCCAGCCGAATCCGGGTGTCGTCGCAGCACAGGCGGCCCAAGCAGCGATCGATGCCGCGGCTGCTGACCCGACCGCAGTCGACGGTGACATGCCGATCGACGGGGTGCCGGTGCCGACGCTGGCACCGAACACCGGCCCGTCCGGTGGCACCAGTGGCGGGCGAACCGGCACCGGCGGAGCCGGGAGTATCCCGATCGGCGTGCTCAACGGCGAGATCTACATCGATGCGATCATCTGCCCGATGCCCGGAGCTGCCTACGGTGACAGTTGGGGCGCCCCCAGGTCGGGCGGTCGGCGGCACGAAGGTGTCGACATGCTCGCTCCGATGGGTACGCCGATCTACGCAGTCGTCAGCGGCACGGTGAATTTCAGACAGAACCGCCTCGGCGGCAACGCCGTCTCGCTCGCGGGCGACAACGGCAATCGGTACTACTACGCACACCTCTCGCGGTACGAGGGCGCCGGCCGCCGTGTGAACCAGGGTGACATCATCGGCTACAACGGCGACACCGGCAACGCCACCGGCGTTCCGCACCTTCACTTCGAGATCCACCCCGGAGGCAGTCTCGCAGTCAATCCGACGCCCTCGGTTCGCATCGCCGGGTGCTGACACCGGTCGTGTGACCCGGCTGCCGACACCGGTCCGCGTCGTCCGGGTGCGGGCCCCGGGGCCCTGATCTGCGAATCTCGGGGCGATGGAGAGTTCGGCCGTGGGGACGGAGTTGTCGATGATGCTGTCGCAGCTCTTCGATGGCGCCGAAATCCGCGGTGTGCATCGGCTGTCCGGCGGCGCGTCGCGTGAGACGTGGCGATTCGAAGCCGACGGGCGCCCGCTGATCCTGCAGCGTCAGCGGGCGGGCGATGAACGCGACATGTTGATCGAAGCGGGCGTGGTCCGAGCAGCCGGTCGTGGTGGCGCTCCCGTGCCGGAGCTGCTCGAAGCACGACGTCGTGATGACGGCATGGCCTTCATGGTGCTGGAGGCCATCGACGGTGAGACCATCGCCCGCAAGATCCTTCGCGATGAAGAATTCGCCGCGGCACGTCCGCGCCTGGTCGCCGATTTCGGCGCGGCGCTGGCGAAGATTCACGCACTCGACGTCGACTCGATCGCAGGCCTCCAGCGCACCGACCAGGTCGAGTACTACACGAGTGTGCTCGATGGTCTCGGGCAACCGCACCCGGTGTTGGAGTTGGTGCGCAACTGGCTGATCGACACCCGACCCGCATCGGGCCGCACGAGCCTCGTGCACGGCGACTTCCGACTCGGCAACATGATCGTCGGCCCGGACGGGCTGCGTGCGGTGATCGACTGGGAACTCGCCCACGTCGGTGATCCGATGGAGGATCTCGGGTGGCTGTGCGTCAAGGCGTGGCGTTTCGGCGCGGCGCCGCCGGTGGCAGGGCTTGGTGAGTACGACGATCTGTTCGCCTCGTACGAGGCGTCGGGTGGATCGCCGGTCGACCCGGCCGTGGTGCACTGGTGGGAGGTGCTCGGCACCTGGAAGTGGGCGATCATGTGCATCGTGCAGGCGAGCGTGCATCTCACGGGTGCAACGCGTAGCCACGAGCTGGCGGCCATCGGGCGGCGCGTGTGCGAGAACGAGTACGACCTGTTGGCCATGCTGGAGAGGGAGGTGCGATGACCGCCCCGCACGATGCCCCGTCGGCGATGGAGCTGCTCGAAGCCGTTCGGGAGTGGATCGACCGCGAGGTGATCCCGTCGACCGATGGCCGATTGAGATTCCACGCGCGCGTGGCATCGAATGTGCTCGGCATGGTCGAGCGGGAGATCGAACTCGGCCCGGCGCAACAGGCTGCTCACGAGGCGCGGCTCGCGCAGCTCGGTGTGGCGAGCGACGCCGAGTTGGCCGCAGCGATCCGCCGACGGGAGTTCGACGATCGGTCCGATGAACTCAGATCCCTGCTCGCCGAGGTCGTCCTCGACAAGCTCGCCGTCGCCAACCCCCGCTACGTCTCATGACGATCGATGTAACATCGGTGTCAGACACCAATCGTACATCAGCGGCGGCGGGTGAGGACGACGGGTTGACCTGCAGCGAGTTGGCCGCAGGCGGCGTCGATGTCGGTGCCGCGATTGCGACGAACCGTGGCGTTGGCGCCGAGTTGTTCGAGCAGATCGCGGAACTCCTCGACCCGCCTCGCCGATGAACCGGTCGTGGGGTAGCCGGGCGTCGGGTTGAGCGGAATCAGGTTGACATGACCGTGGGGGCTGAGTCGGCGACACAACGCCGCGAGTTCACGCGCGTCGATGTCGCGGTCGTTGACCCCCTCGATCATCGCCCACTCGAAGCTGACGCGGCGATGCTTCACCTGGAGGTAGTCGTCGCAAGCAGCCATCAGATCCTCGATCGGATACCGCCGGTTGATCGGCACCAGCTCGTCGCGCAGCGTGTCGTTCGCGGCGTGCAGCGACACCGCGAGGTTGACCGGCAGGGTGCGATCCTTCAGCGACTTGATGCCAGGGATGACACCGACCGTCGAGATCGTGATGTGCCGCGCCGACAGTCCGAGGTCGCCGTGAAAGCGCTCGGTCGCCGCCCACACGGCGTCGAGGTTGGCCATCGGCTCACCCATGCCCATGAACACGATGTTGCTGACTCGACGCTCGAGCTGCTTGGCGCGCTGGGCGGCGCGTATCACCTGCTCGACGATCTCGCCGACGGTGAGGTGGCGGGTGAATCCCGCCTGCCCGGTCGCGCAGAATCCGCACCCCATGGCGCATCCCGCCTGGCTGCTCACGCACACGGTCGCCCGGTCGGAGTAGAGCATCAGCACCGTCTCGATGCGGCTCCCGCCGTCGAGTTCCCAGAGGAACTTCACGGTGTCGCCCCGGTCGCTCACCGACTCGGTGACCGGCGTGAGCGCCAGCGGGAGCTCGGCGTCGAGGCGGGAGCGGAGGGCCTTGGGGAGGTTGGTGATGTCGGCCGGGTCGGCGAGCTGCGTGTAGAGCCCGGCCCACAGCTGGTCGAGGCGGTAGCGCGGCTCTCCGTCGAGGACGTCGGCGAACTCGGTACGGGTGAGGTCGTAGCGGGTGCTCACCGGTTGCCATCGATCTGTTCCGCGAGCGCCACGTAGTCGTCGATACGGGTGCGGACCACATCGAGGCTGGCGGTCCAGAACGCTTCGTCGGTGACGTCGAGCCCGAACACCATCCCCAACTCCTCGGCAGTGTCCATCCCGGCGCGCGACAACAGGTCGTCGTAGCCGGAGCGAAAGCGTTCGGGGTCGTCCTGATAGCGGGCGAACAGTCCGAGACCGAACAACAGCCCATAGGTGTAGGGCCAGTTGTAGAAGTGTGAGCCGTAGTAGTGCGGCTTGAGCAGCCACATGTACGGGTGGGCGGTTCGCTGGTCGAGCCCGTCGCCGTACGCCACACCCTGGGCATCGGTCATCAACTCGCACAACTCGGCGGCGCTCAACGTGTGGCGTCGACGGCGAGCGAACACCTCGGTCTCGAACAGGAAACGTGAGTGGATGTCGACGATCACCTGGTTGGTGCCCGCCAGGTCGACATCGAGTTGTGCGAGCCGTTCGGTCCCCGACATCCGTGCCAAGCCGGCCTCGACGACGAGTGTCTCGCAGAAGATGCTCGCCGTCTCCGCAAGTGCCATCGGGAGTTGTCGCTGGAGCGGTGTGCGGCCGGCGAGCATGGTGTTGTGATACGCGTGTCCCAGCTCGTGCGCGGTGGTCTGGGTGGAATCGGCCGAACCCGACCAGTTGAGCAGCACCAGCGAGCGGTCGTCGACGAACGATGCGCAGAATGCGCCGCCGCTCTTGCCGGGCCGTGGGGCAGCGTCGATCCACCGCTCGTCGAGGGCGCGGTCGACGAGACCGCCGAGGGTGTCGCTGTATTCGAAGAAGGCCGACCGGACGACGTCGACGCCTTCGTCCCACGACACCTCGGCGCGGGTGTCGGGCAACGGCGCCACGAGGTCCCACCACGGCAGGCCGCCGGCCGCGTCGTGGCCGTGCAGTTGCGCCTTCGTGCGCATCCAGCGACGCAGGTCGGGGAGCGCGGCGCTCACGGCGGCCTGCATGGCGTCGAACGTCGATCGGCTCGTGCTGTTGGCGAACAGCGATGCATCGAGTGGCGACGGCCAGCGCCGCCTCCGGTTGAGCGCATTGGCTTCACCCTTGATGGCGTTCATCGCTGCGGCCACCGGTACCTCGATGGTCGGCCAGGCTCGGAGTTCGGCGTCGTACCCGGCTCGGCGCACCGCCGGGTCCGGATCGGTGGCGAGCCCGCGGACGGCGGGCATCGGCAGGTTCTCCGTACCGGTGGGCAGTGCCACGTCGGCGGTCAGCTGTGAGGTGACGTCGTTGTGCAGTCGCCCCCACGCGCCCGACCCGGTGACCGACAGCTCCGAGGCGAGGTGCTCTTCCGACTCGCTCATCTGATGGTCGGCCCGGGCAGCCAGGCGCACGAGCGGTCCGGAGTGCTCGGCGACGGCGTTGCTCAACGCAGCCAGTTCGTCGACACCGAGTGACGCCACCCAGTCGGCGAGCCGAGCGGTCAGCGGTCGCAGGGTCGCCTCGATCTGGCGAGTCTCACCGAGCGCCGACTGTGCCGGGGCGTCGCGTGAATCGGTCGCCACGATCGCGTACGTGTACACCCGCAGGATCGCGAGGTCGGCACTCACCCGGTTCAGTTCGTCGATCGCCCGATCAGCGGCAGCGCCGTCGGCGTTGTCGGGCGATCGCGGCGTCTGGGCGCGGATGTCGAGGTCGTCGAACAGTGCGATCAGGCGGTCGACGTCGGCGGCCGTGTGCTCCATCGCGTCGGTGAACGATCTGGCGTCGAGTGATGCGTGGACGTCGGCGACGCTCCAGCGGGGGAGCGCCGCGTCGGTGGGTGTGTCGGGCGTGGTGTCGAGGTTCGTCACGATGCACCTGCCGTGGTGGTGGGTGCCACGTCGGCCACGAATGCGGCGTTGGTGCAGTGGATCCGGAACCCGAGCCGTTCGTAGAGCGCGACCGCTGCGGTGTTGTCGGCATCGACGTAGAGCATCGCTGTCGTGATGCCCCGATCCGAGAGGTGCTCGAGGCCGGCGAGCGTGAGTTGTCGGCCGAGGCCCCGGCCGTGGAAGTCGGGGTCGACCGCGATGACGTAGATCTCGCCGATCATCTCGTCGCCCGGTGCGGTCGGCTCGTGGACCTTGGTCCAGCAGAATGCCGCCATCCGTCCATCGAGGTCGTGCACTCGGAACCCCTCCGGGTCGAACCACGCTTCCTGCTGTCGTTGACAGAACGTCTCGAGCGTCCAGCCGCCCTGCTCGCCGTGGGTGGCGAACGCTCGATTGTTGACCTGCAGCCACGCCTCGTCGTCGTCGCCGGGGACGAACGCCCTCGTTGCGACGCTCACATCGAGACCGGTGGGCAGCGATCGGCGCATCTGGTAGAGGCTGCGGCCCGACACCATGTCGGCGTCGGCGGCCAGTTTGCGGTGGGCCGATGTCGGTTCGAACACCCACCAGTTGACCTGGCCGCCGCCGTCGGAGGCGACGACGTCGAGGGCCGACTCGATCAGCTCGGGTCCGATGGTGGCCATCTCGTAGCGGTGGTGCGGATGGATCACGAGCTCGAATGCGTAGGCGTCGTTGCCGCGTGAGATCTGGGCGTAGGCGACCGGGTGGTCGTGGCCGGGCTCGGAGGCGAGGAAGCCGGTGAACCCGTCGAGGCCGCCGTTGACGAGGTCGAGATACAGATGGTCGGACAGGGGTCGGCGGCCATCGGCGCGAGTCGCTGCGTCGAGCAGTTCGGTGACGTGCGCAATGTCGTCGCTCGCCATCTGGCGTTTGATCTCGAGACAACGCATGCGTCGAGAGTACCGGCCGCCAGGCACGGGCCGTAGTGTCGACCCGATGGGTCGTCCACGTTCACCGAAGGGTCGTACACGCGAGGTGGCCGTGCGCCTGGCAGGTGAGTACCCGGAGGCGATCTGCGAACTCGACCACTCCTCGCCGTACGAACTGCTCGCCGCCACGATCCTGTCGGCGCAGTGCACCGATGCCCGGGTCAACATGGTGACGCCCGTGCTCTTCTCCCGATACCCGACGCCCGACGACCTCATGCACGCCGATCCGACCGAACTCGAGGAGATCGTGCGCACGACGGGCTTCTTCGCATCGAAGGCGAAGAACCTCATCGGGATGGCGACCGACGTGGTCACGCGCTTCGACGGGGAAGTGCCCCGGTCGCTCGACGATCTCGTGTCGCTGCCCGGCGTCGGCCGCAAGACGGCCAACGTCGTTCGCAGCGTGGCCTTCGGCCTCCCTGGCCTCCCTGTCGACACCCATGTCGGCCGGTTGGCCCGACGCCTGGGTCTGACCGAGCAGGACGACCCGGTGAAGGTCGAGTTGGAGTTGAACGGCTATCTACCGGCGGCGGAGCGGGGTGACTTCAGCCTGCGCGTGATCCTGCACGGACGGCGTGTCTGCTTCGCGAAGAAGCCGCAGTGTGGCGACTGCGTGCTCGAGGACATCTGTCCGTCGAGCCTGCTTCGGCCATTGCCCCGGCGACGGGCAGGTGTATAGTTTTCGGCAACCAGGTTCCCGCCACCTGGTTGTTGCGACGGTTGGGATCCGCCTCCCGACCTCGCACAGTGCGATGGCCCCTCTTCGAGGGGCCATCGCCGCGTTTTCGACTCGCACGCTGGGCAAACGTCAACTCACTCGAGCGCGCGGAGTGCCCGGATCAGGGTGCGTTCGGCCGTGCGGAGCTGACGTTCGGCTTCGTGGATCGCTGTGACCACGTCGTCACGCTCCGTGCCGATGAAGGGCTCGGCGAGGCCGGAGACCCGCGAGCGGTACTGGGCCACGTTGTCGGCGATCGCGGCCAACTCGGCGGCAGTCGACTCGGTGGATCCGGCCATGGACGAAACCCTACCGGGAGGCTGACGGGGGCTCCCTCTACACTTCGCCCGGTGATTCCCGTCCGAGACGATCTCCGCTCCCTCGACGGCTACCACTCTGCTCAGGTCGACGTGAGAGTGCGGCTCAACACCAACGAGTCGCCCGAACCGCCCCCTCCTGCGTTCCGTGACGCGGTGGCGGCCGAAGTGTCGCGTGTCGAATGGCATCGTTATCCCGACCGCTCGGCCACGGCGCTGCGCGAGGCAATCGCCGAGTTGCACGGGGTCGAGGCGGCGCAGGTCTTCGTCGCGAACGGTTCGAACGAGGTGCTGCAGACGGTGCTGCTCGCGTACGCCGGGCCGGGCCGCACTGTTGCGACCTTCGAGCCCACCTATCAGATGCACGCCCAGATCGCCCGGGTCACCGGGGCGACCGTCGTCGAAGGCGAACGTGCGGCGGACTTCACGCTCGATCCGGCCGAGGTCGAGCGAGTGATCACCGAGTTCGAGCCCGACGTCGTGTTCCTCACGTCGCCGAACAACCCGACGGGGCTCGTCGAGCCCGCCGAGCGGGTGCAGCAGTTGCTTGCGATCGCGCCCGGACTCGTGGTGGTCGACGAGGCGTACGCTCAGTTCTCCGACTGGAGTGCGCTCGATCTCGTCGCCGAGGACCGGCCCCTCGTGGTGACCCGCACGTTCTCGAAGACCTGGTCGATGGCGGGGGCCCGGCTCGGCTACCTCATCGGACCGACGTGGCTCGTGGCCGAACTCGACAAGGTCGTGCTGCCGTACCACCTCGACGCGGTCAAGCAGATCGCCGGTCGACTCGCGCTGCGGTTCTCCGACGACATGAACCATCGAGTCGAGCAGATCGTCGCCGAACGTGAACGGATCGAGGCTGCGCTCGCCGACCTGCCGCTCGACGTGTTCCCGAGCGGGGCCAACTTCGTGCTGTTCCGAGTCCGTTCCGGCGCGCTCGACGGGCGCGCGGTCTGGCAGGGCCTCGTCGAGCGCAGCGTGTTGATCCGCGACTGTTCGAGCTGGCCCCGGCTGGACAACTGTCTTCGCGTCACCGTTGGAACGCCGGACGAGAACACCGAGTTCCTGCAGGCGCTGGCCGACGTGTTCGTCGCTGCCGGCATCGACCCGACCCCCGAGGGAGTCCGCCCATGACCCGTACGTCCCGAACTGCGCAACGTCGCCGCTCCACCAAGGAGACCTCGATCGAGGTCGACATCGACCTCGACGGCACGGGGAGCACCGACATCTCCACGGGCATCCCGTTCTACGACCACATGCTCGATCAGCTCGGCCGCCACGGTGGTTTCGATCTGCGGGTCCAGGCGGTGGGCGATCTCCAGATCGACACGCACCACACCGTCGAAGACGTGGCCATCGCGATCGGTGAGGCCTTCGCCGAGGCGCTCGGCGACAAGGCCGGCGTGCGCCGGTTCGCAAGCGGTCGCTATCCGCTCGACGAGGCCCTCGTCGACGTCGCGCTCGACCTGTCCGGTCGGCCCTGGGTCGAATGGCACGTGCCGATGCCGGAGAGTCTCCCGTTGGGCGATCCGGCGTTCGATCCGCAGTTGGCCGAGCATGCCGTTGCGTCGTTCGCCACTGCTGCGAACATCACGTTGCACGTCGAGCTGGTTCGGGGTCGCAACGTGCACCACATCGTCGAGGCCACGTTCAAGGGCCTCGCGCGTGCGCTTCGTGATGCGGTGCGCATCGACGATGCCGGCGGAGTGCCATCCACCAAAGGTGTGCTGTGACGCGACCGGTCATTGCGGTGCTCGACTACGGCATCGGAAATCTCCACTCGGCGCAGAAGGCACTCGAGCACGAGGGAGCCGACGCGCGGCTGACGGCCGACCCCGGATTGATCGCCGACGCCGCCGGCGTGGTGCTGCCGGGTGTCGGTGCGTTCGGCGCGTGTATGGACTCGCTCCGTGCCGCCGGGCTCGAAGGGCCTGCGCACGATGCGGCGGATTCGGGTCGCCCGTTCCTGGGCATCTGCGTGGGGATGCAGATGTTGTTCACCATGTCGGAGGAGAACGAGGGAGCGGCAGGGCTCGATCTGATCCCCGGCACCGTCACGTGGATTCCTGCAGGGCCCAAGATTCCCCAGATGCAGTGGAACCGACTCGACATCGTGGATCCCGACGAACCGATGCTCCGCAATCTCGGCGACGAGCCGTACCTGTACTTCGTGCACTCGCTGCACGGCGTGCCCGACGACGCCTCGATGGTGGCAGCAACCGTCGAGTACGGCACCACGATCAACGCGGCGTTCCGGCGCGACAACGTGTTCGCCGTGCAGTTCCATCCCGAGAAGTCGAGCCGTCCGGGCCTGCGGCTGCTCGCCAACTTCGTCGAGGTGTGTCGGTGATCGACCTCTATCCGGCCATCGACCTGCTCGGCGGCCGCGTGGTGCGACTCCGTCAGGGTGACTACTCGGACGAGACGGTCTACGGCAACGACCCGGTGTCGGTCGCGCGCGAATTCGCCGCTGCGGGAGCACCGTGGGTGCACGTCGTCGACCTCGATGCAGCCCGCTCGGGCGACCCGGTCAATCGGCCTGTCGTTGCTGCGATCGCCGCCGCGCTCGCGGGCGTCGCTCGGGTGCAGACCGGCGGCGGGGTGCGGTCACTCGACGATGCTCGCGAGCTCGCCGATGCCGGAGTGGCACGAGTGGTGATGGGCTCGGCGGCAGTTCGTGAGCCGGCACTCGTCGAAGCCGCGTCGGAGATCGTGCCCGTTGCCGTGGGCCTCGATCATCGTGACGGTGAGGTGGCGGTACACGGCTGGACCGAGGGGAGTGGATTGCTGCTCGATGATGCGTTCGGGCTGTTTCCCACCGCCGCGGTGTTCGTCGTGACCGACATCGGGCGCGACGGGATGTTGGTCGGTCCGGACATCGACGGGCTCACGCGGTCGGCGGAACTCGCCGGTTCGCCGGTCATCGCCAGTGGCGGTGTGTCGAATCTGGCCGATGTGGTGGCACTCGCTCGAATCGAGAATCTCGGCGGGATCATCACCGGCAAGGCCGTCTACGAAGGACGGTTCACCGTGGTCGAGGCCATCGAGGCGTTGGCGCAGCTGTGAGGGTCGCTCGCGTCATTCCGTGTCTCGACGTCACTGCAGGTCGTGTGGTGAAGGGCACCAACTTCGTCGATCTCGTCGATGCCGGCGACCCGGTCGAGTTGGCCGCCCGGTACGACCTCGAAGGCGCCGACGAGCTGGTCTTCCTCGACATCACCGCATCGAGCGACAACCGTGAGACCACCGTCGAGATGGTCCGACGGGTTGCCGACGAGGTCTACATACCGTTCACGGTCGGCGGCGGCATCCGCACACTGGAGGATGCCCGGCGAATGCTGCGTGCCGGTGCCGACAAGGTGAGTGTCAACACCGCAGCGGTCGAGCGGCCGGAGTTGATCGGTGAAATCGCGGCCGAGTTCGGCGTCCAGTGTGTGGTGTGTGCCATCGACGCAAAACGCCGCGCCGACGACGGGTCGTCGGCGGGTGGCTGGGAGGTGTACCTGCACGGCGGGCGGACGCCGACGGGCATCGACGCCGTCGAGTGGGCGCGTGAAGCGGTGCAACGAGGCGCCGGTGAAATTCTGCTGACGTCGATGGATCGTGACGGCACGCGTGAGGGATTCGACCTGGACCTGACCCAGGCGATCGTCGATGCCGTCACCGTGCCGGTGATCGCCAGTGGTGGTGTCGGCTCGATCGACCACCTCGTGGAAGGTGTGGCCGTCGGCCGCGCCGATGCGGTGCTCGCCGCGTCGATCTTCCACTTCCGCGAACACACCGTCGCCGAGGCCAAGGCCGAGATGGCTGCTGCGGGCATCACGGTTCGTCCCGTCGTCGCGTAGCGTCGTGCGGATGAGCACGCCAGCAGTCACCACGGAACGACGCGACGGCGTCATGATCGTCCACCTCGACGACGGCAAGGCGAATGCGCTGTCGTTCGAGGTCATCGCCGCACTCGACGAGGCGATCGGTGAGGCGGAGGCCGACGAATCGGTCGGTGCGCTCGTGATCACTGGTCGACCAGGTCGATTCTCCGCCGGATTCGACCTCGGGGTGATGTTCGGTGACGACATGTCGGCGATCATCAACCTGGTCGCCGATGGCGGCGCGCTCGTCCACCGCCTGTACGGATGCCAGGTCCCGGTTGTTGCGGCCTGCACCGGTCACGCACTCGCTGCCGGCGCCCTCGTGCTCCTCGGCTGCGATGTGCGCGTCGGCGCCGACATCGACGCCAAGGTCGGGTTGAACGAGGTGGCGATCAAGATGGTCCTGCCCGACTGGGCCTTCACGATCGCGGGTGATCGCTTGAGCAATCGGCACGCGCAACGGGCGCTCGCCACCGCGCGGATCACCACGCCGCGAGATGCCGTCGACGTCGGCTACATCGACGAGGTGGTACCCGCCGACGACGTGCTCGAACGCGCCGTTGCCATCGCGGCCGAGCTGGCGTCGACCCTCGACGCGTCGGCGTACCAGCGCACGATCCGCAAGCTGCGTGGGCCGACACTCGACCTGATGGCCGAGCAGGTCGCGAGCGACCGCGCCGCCGGCCGCAGCCCCCTCTGACCCTGCATCAGGTCCGACCCTGCATCACGGGTCCGACCTTGCGATCCGGGTCAGACCCCGTTTGTGACGGGTAGGGTCGCCGCCATGGCTACTCCCAACGTGAATCCCAAGATGGAATACCGCCGGCTCGGCAACACCGGCCTCAAGGTGAGTGTGCTGTCGTTCGGCAGCTGGGTCACCTTCGACACCCAGCTCGACACCAACCTGGCGCTCGAATGCATGGCTGCTGCAGGAGATGCCGGCTGCAACTTCTTCGACAATGCCGAGGCCTATGCAGGCGGCAAGAGCGAGACGATCATGGGCACGGCGCTCCGCGAGCTCGACTGGCCACGCTGGTCCTACGTGCTGACCACCAAGGTGTTCTGGGGGGTGCACGGTGAGACGCCGAACATGCGCAACACGCTCAACCGCAAGTATCTGATGGAGGCGATCGACGGATCGCTCGAGCGGTTCGGGGTCGACTTCGTCGACGTGCTCTACTGCCATCGCTCCGATCCGGACACGCCGATCGAGGAGACCGTCTGGGCGATGAGCGACATCATCACCTCCGGCAAGGCGCTGTACTGGGGTACCAGTGAGTGGTCAGCCGACGAGATCCGAGCGGCGATCGACATCGCCGAGCGCCACCACTTGCACAAGCCGGTCACCGAGCAGAGCCAGTACAACCTGTTGGAGCGCAAGCGGGTCGAGCGTGAGTACGCCCGGATCAATGCCGAGTTCAACTACGGCAACACGATCTGGAGTCCGCTCGCGTCCGGCCTCCTCACCGGCAAGTACAAAGACGGCATTCCCGACGACTCGCGTGCAGCGCTCGAGGGCTACGGCTGGCTCGCCGGTCGGTTGAGCGATGCCGAGGCGATCGCCCGCGTCGAGAAGCTCCGTCCGATCGCCGATCGACTCGGCTGCACGATGGCGCAGCTGGCGCTCGCGTGGTGCACGAAGAACCCGCACGTGTCGACCGTGATCACCGGTGCATCCAAGGTCAGCCAGGTGGTCTCCAACTTCGAAGCACTCGACGTGATCCCCCTGCTCACCGACGAGGTCAAGGAAGAAATGGAAGCCGCCGTCAAGCCCTGACCCGAAAAATGCGCCGTCGTGTGCGCTGGATGCACGAATCCCCGCACATTTCGGTTTCGCGGGAGGGTGAGCGTCGACGCAGGATCGCTCACTGTCGCCGACGGTACCCTTCCACGGATGGCTACCGCCGACGACAAGCTCCCGATCAAGATGCTCAACGACCGGGTGCTCGTGCGCATCTCCGACAAGGACGGCGAGCGCAAGTCGTCCGGTGGCATCGTCATCCCGGCCACCGCCCAGGTCGCCAAGCGCCTCATCTGGGCAACGGTGGTGGCCCAGGGCCAGAACGTACGGTCGTGCGAAGTGGGCGACAAGGTGCTGTTCAGCCCGGAGGACCGATACGAGGTCGAGGTGCAGGGTGAGGACTACGTCATGTTGCGCGAACGCGAATTGCACGCCGTTGCGGCCGAGCGCATCGAGGCGTCCACCGGGCTCTACCTCTGACGAACCCACCGGGTACGGTCGGGTCCTCGACGAGCAGGAGGATCAGATGATCAGAGTCAGTGTGATGTACCCGAAGTCCGAAGGCGCGACCTTCGACATGGACTACTACAAGACCACACACATGGAGATCGTCGACCGGACGATGAAGCCGACGAAGTGGGAGATCGATTCCGGCATGGACGGTCCGTACATCGCCATCGGTCACCTGTTCTTCGAGTCGCCCGATGCAATGGGCGCCGCGCTCGGGTCCGCGGGAGAAGCGACCGCCGACATTCCCAACTTCACCAACACCGAAGCTGCATTCCAGATCTCCGACGTCGTCGCCTGACGCAACGCATCGGGCTCTGCCACGGGTCGGCCCGTAGGCTGGCCCGATGCCCGAAGGGATCACGATCACCGCCACGGACGAGCAACTCGCCGGTGTGAAGTACGACGACAACGGCCTCGTGGCGGCCATTGCGCAAGACGTCGACAACGGCGATGTCCTGATGCTGGCGTGGATGAACGAGGAGTCGTTGCGAATGACACTGGCCGAAGGCCGGATGGTCTACTGGTCGCGCAGCCGCCAGGAACTGTGGCGCAAGGGCGATACGAGCGGTGACCGCCAGTTCGTGCGCGAGGCCTATTACGACTGCGACGCCGACGCCCTGCTCTTCAAGGTCGAGCAGGAGGGTGTGGGCGCCTGCCACACCGGGGCTCGCACCTGCTTCCACCGGGCGTTCGGCTGAGGCATCGGATGAGGATCCAACCGTCTCGCGAGGAATTCCACGCCCATGCCGCCCAGCACACGATCGTGCCCGTGTGGACCGAACTGCTCGCCGACCTCGAAACGCCGGTTGCCGCGTACGTGAAGCTCGTCGGCGACGGGCCGGGGTTCCTGCTCGAGTCCGTCGAGGGTGCCGAGCGGTGGGCGCGGTTCTCGTTCGTCGGTCGGAATCCGTCGGCCACGCTGGTGCTGCGTGACGGAATCGTCGAACTCGACGGTCCGCTGCCGGCGGGAATCCCGACCGATCAGGGCATGCTCGCAGCGCTCGAAGCGATGCTCGCGAGCTACACGAGCCCGTCGTTCCCCGACCTCCCCCCGCTGCACGGAGGCATCATGGGATTCCTCGGCTACGACGTGATCCGCGAGGTCGAACACCTCCCCGACACGCCGAGAGACGACCGGGGATATCCGGACGCGGTGATGTCGGTCATCGGCTCGTTGGCGGCGTTCGACCACTGGCGTCAACGGGTGTACCTGATCGAGAGCGTGCCGACGCTCGGGCTCGATCCCGTCGGGCTCGACGCGGCCTACGACGCCGCGGTCGAGCGGGTGCTCGAGGCCGTTGCCGATCTGGCTGCCCCACTTCCGTACACCCCCGTCGAGCCGCCATCGGCCGACGATGAACTGCCGGAGCTGCACTCGTCGATGCCCGGCGGGCTGTACCAACGCGCTGTCGAGGTCGCGAAGGATCACGTGGTCGCCGGTGACATCTTTCAAGTGGTGCTGTCTCAGCGCTACGACCTCGAACTCGGTGCCGATCCGTTCGACGTGTACCGAGTGCTGCGACAGGTCAATCCGTCGCCCTACATGTACTTCGTGCGTCATCCCGAACTCACGATCGTCGGGTCGTCGCCCGAGCCGATGGTGCAGCTGCTCGGCCGCAAGGTGGTGTCGCGTCCCATTGCCGGCACGCGCCGCCGCGGGCGCACCGACGAGCACGACCGCCTGATGGCCGCCGAGTTGATCGAGCATCCGAAGGAGCGTGCCGAGCACGTCATGCTCGTCGATCTCGCTCGCAACGACGTCGGTCGAGTCGCCGAGTTCGGGTCGGTCAACGTCGACGAGTTGATGACCCTCGAGCGCTACAGCCACGTGATGCATCTCACCTCGCAGGTGTCGGGCCGGTTGCGTGAGGGACTCGGACCGATCGACGTGTTGCGGGCGACCCTCCCGGCCGGCACGGTGTCGGGTGCGCCGAAGGTGCGGGCGATGGAGATCATCGACGAACTCGAACCGGTGAAGCGTGGCCCCTACGCCGGGGTCGTGGGGTACGTCGACTGGTCGGGCAACCTCGACACGGCCATCGCCATCCGCACGATGTTCGTCACCGGTGATGGCCGCACGGCGAGTCTGCAGGCCGGCGCCGGCATCGTCGCCGACTCGATTCCCGACGACGAGGATCTCGAGTGCCGCAACAAGGCCGCCGCGCTCCTCGCAGCGATCCCCGCCGCCCGTCGCATGACGGCCGCCCGCCGCGCCGCCGACACCCGAGCCTGAGCGCGCCGACCGTCACACGGTGCCGGGTCGAACGTGACGTTTCGGCCGGATCAGAAGATGAGGCCGAGCAGGAAGAGCATGCTGAGGCACGCGAATCCGACGGTGATCGCCGTGGCGAGCAGGATCAGAAGTGGGAACGACGTCACCGACTTGAGCGCGAGCGAGAGTGCGACGAACTGGCCGGCACGCCCGCCGACCGAGTCGCTCATCGCGAAGAACTGGCGTGACATCACCACCGCACTCTGGTCTTGGACGCCGTCGCTCGACTCGACCGTTTCGATGACGACCCGTTCGGAGCCGGGGTCGCTGGAGATGAGCGCCTGGAGGTCGCTGACGAGCGCCACGCTGAGGCTGGTGATCGCCCAGAGTCTGAACATCGCGAGCACGACGGATCCGACGGCGACGACCGCGCCGATGCCGCCGAGCAGAATCCACGCAGTCCGCATGCCGCCGGTCAGTGCGGCGATGCCGAGGAAGAGTCCGCCGACGCAGATGAGCACGACGATCACCAGTGTTCCGGCCGCGAGTCGCGTGCCTCGGTGCACGAGCGTCAGGAAGCTGTCGACGGCGCGTTGGGCGAGATCTCGTTGCTCCGACATAGGGATGGAAGTGTGCCACGGCAGACTGCAGACGTGACTCCTGATCCTGCCGCCATCGACGCCGACGCCCGTGACCATGTGATCGTCGAGGGCCCCGACGCGTTGACGTACCTGCACTCGCAGATCGCCCAGGACATCCGCGACCTGGCGGTCGGCGATTCGCGCTGGACGCTCGTGTTGGAGCCGACGGGAAAGGTCGAGTCGCTCGCACGCGTGACTCGGTCGAACGACGAGGTCTTCGACTTCGACACCGATGCCGGGTTCGGCGAGGCGTTGGCTGCTCGGTTGAGTCGTTTCAAGATCCGAGTGCAGGCCGAGATCTCCGTGGTGCCCGCAGCTTCGGCGGACCCATCGGCAGCACACGAGGGCGCCCGCGTGGCCGCTGGATGGCCACGGATGGGCTTCGAGATCGTGCCGGGCGAGACGATTCCAGCGGGCACGGGCGTCGTTGCGGTCGCGGTGAGCTTCTCGAAGGGCTGCTATCCGGGCCAGGAATTGGTCGAACGCATGGACTCACGCGGGGCGGACGCACCGCAGACGCTCCGCATCGTCGACACCGCTGGCCTTGTCGATGGCGCTCAGCGCGGTGATCCGCTCCTCGATTCGCACGGCGCCGAGATCGGCACGATCACGAGTATCTCACCGCTCGGCGATCTGGCTCTGGCGTCGGTCAAGCGCGGTCACGACGTCGGTCGTCTCCCCGCCCACCTCTCCTGACCCCGAAAAATGCGCCAGATTGTGCGCTGCGTGCACAAATCCCTGCACATTTCGGGTTGTGGGGTCAGGCGGCGGGGGCGGGGGAGAGGGTGCGGCGGATCGCCACGACGTCGGGGTTCTGGCGGATGCCGATCAGCTCGGGTGATCCGTCGATGATCGATGCCAGGCCGGCGGGCGACGTGCCGGCGTCGGCGGCGGTGCGGAGCCAGCCGATCGCGACCGTCTGATCGCCCAATGCAGCAGCAGCGCGGGCGACCGTCGCTGCGGCGAGGGTGTGCGGATGGCGGGCGTAGCCCTCGGCCGCGTAGTGAGCAGCGTCCTCGAAGCGGCCGACGCGCATCAGCTGGTTGGCGAGGACGTACTCGTTCCAGGGGTCGCCGAACGGAAAGGGTTCCGGCAGGAGTTCGATCAACGTGGCGACGTCTGCGGTGGGCAGCGTCACGGTTGGTGGCGGCTCCTCGGGACGGTGATGGCTCAGTGCATTGACCAGGATGCGGCGGGCCTTCTGGGGCTTGCCGGCGCGCAACGCGTCGTCGGCTGCGTGCCACGGTGAGACCGGCTCCTTCGTCGAGCCGAGCATCTGCAGCTGGGTGACGAGGATGAACCCGACCACGATGACGAATCCCCGGTAGCGCTCGTTGGTGAACGCCACGACACAGAACGCGAGCGTGAGTCCGAGTGAGATCCACAGCATGATGCGCTGCGCCCGTCCGGGGAGGAGGCGATCGAGGGCGGTCGTGACGATGTTGCCGCCGTCGAGCGGAAGGATCGGCACGAGGTTGAACAGCCCGATCACCGGACCTGCCCAGAAGATCGCCCACGTCGCCGGGTCGCCGTCGAGCGATGACGGCGTCGTCACGTCGGCGCCCATGGCGAAGAGGATGGCCACGCTCGTCACGATCTGGATTCCGGGTCCGGCGAACGAGATCCCGATGTGTTCGAGCCGCGAGATGGGACGTGTCGGCACGTAGGACGCGTAGCCGGCGAGGAAGTTGAGCGAGATCTCGGCATGTGCGCCGGCTCGGCGCGCGGCGACGGCATGGCCGAGCTCGTGCAACAGCGTGAATGCAGCGAGCGCGCCGGCGAGCCAGAGGCCGTAGGCGTCGCCGTAGAGCACCACGATGAGCACCATCATCATGACGAATCCCGGACGCACATGGACGGGGAACCCGAGCAGCCGGAACATTCCTTCCGAGGCTACGACCGATTTGTGGGGCCGTGACGGCACGAGCCGGCGATCGGTCGGCGGTTGGCTGCCTAGACTCGATCAACGTGCCTTACGTCTACGCCTTCGATCACAAGCACCGCCGCCCTCCGATGGAGTACAAGGACCTGCTGGGTGGAAAGGGGGCGAACCTCGCCGAGATGACGAGCGTGTTGAAGCTCCCCGTGCCTCCGGGGTTCACGATCTCGACCGACGCGTGCCGTGACTACATGCACGGCGGATGGCCCGACGGGCTCGACGAGGAGATCGCCAAGCAGGTCTTCAAGCTCGAAAAGGCGATGGGCCGCAAACTCGGCGACCCGTTCGATCCGTTGCTGGTGAGTGTGCGGTCGGGAGCCAAGTTCTCGATGCCGGGGATGATGGACACCGTCCTCAACCTCGGCCTCAACGACCTGAGTGTCGCCGGGCTCGCTCACTCGACCAACGACGAACGTTTCGCGTACGACTCGTACCGCCGATTCATCGCCATGTACGGCCGCATCGTGCTCGACATCGACGGCGAACCGTTCGAGCATGCGCTCGAAGCAGCCAAGCACAAGGCCGGCGTCAAACTCGACAACCTCATCCCGGCCGCCGCGCTCAAGGCGCTCTGCAAGGACTATCTGGCCATCGTCGAGAAGGCGACCGGGTCGCCGTTTCCGCAGAAGCCGCGCGACCAACTCGACGGAGCCGTCGAGGCGGTGTTCAAGAGCTGGAACGGCGCTCGGGCGATCGCGTATCGCGTCCGCGAGAAGATCGATCACGAGCTCGGCACGGCGGTCAACGTGCAGACGATGGTGTTCGGCAACCGTGACGACAACTCGGGCACGGGGGTCGGGTTCACTCGCAACGCGGCGACCGGCGAGAACAAGCCGTACGGCGACTTCCTGATCAACGCCCAGGGCGAGGACGTGGTGGCGGGTATCCGCAACACCGAAGATCTCGACCACATGAAGAAGCACTTCCCCGAGATCCACGGCGACCTCATGGAGATCTTCCGGCGGCTCGAGCGGCACTACACCGACATGTGCGACACCGAGTTCACGATCGAGCAGGGCACGCTCTGGATGCTCCAGACCCGTGTCGGCAAGCGGACAGGCGCTGCGGCGCTGAAGATGGCCGTCGACATGACCAAGGGCACGGGCTCGGGCTCGGGCCGATGGAAGATCACCCGTGACGTGGCACTGATGCGGGTATCGGCCGACCATCTCGATGCCGTCCTGCACCCGCAGTTCGCGACCAAGGGCACGGTTCTGGCCAAGGGTCTCGGCGCGTCACCGGGCGCTGCGGTCGGGTCCGTCTACTTCACCGCCGACGAGGCGGCCGCCGCGAACGAGCGGGGCGAACAGGTCATCCTCGTTCGCAACGAGACCAGCCCCGACGACATCCACGGCATGATGGCCTCGCAGGGCATCCTCACCGCTCGCGGCGGGCTCGTCAGCCATGCCGCCGTCGTTGCTCGCGGGTGGGGAACCCCGGCCATCGTGGGCGCGGAGGAAGTCAAGATCCAAGGCAAGCAGTTCACGGTTCGCGACACCGTGGTGAAGGAGGGCGACGTCATCTCGCTCGACGGCACCACCGGCGAGGTCGTCCTGGGCGCCATGGAACTGCGTGCGGCCGAGCCGCCGCCCGAGTTCGAGACGATCCTGAAGTGGGCCGACGTGGTGCGCAAGGGCAAGCTCGGGGTTCGGGCGAATGCCGACACCGGCGAGGACGCAGCGAATGCCCGCGAACTCGGCGCGGAGGGCATCGGCCTGTGCCGCACCGAGCACATGTTCCTCGCACCTGATCGACTCCCGGTGGTGCGCGAGATGATCCTGGCGCACACACCAGCGCAGGAGGAGGCGGCGCTCGAGAAGCTCCGTGCGGTTCAAGAAGCCGACTTCATGGAGATCCTCGACGCGATGGACGGTCTGCCCGTCACGGTCCGTCTGCTCGATCCGCCCCTCCACGAGTTCCTTCCCTCGGTCGAGGAGTTGCGGATCAAGGAGGCGACGAAGGGCCTCTCCAAGAAGGAGCAGGAGATGCTTGCGGCCGCCGAAACGTGGGCCGAGCACAACCCGATGATCGGCACCCGGGGCGTTCGCCTCGGCGTGATCAAGCCGGGTCTCTACGCGATGCAGGCGCGAGCCCTGCTGTCGGCGGCGGCCAAGCTGCGAGAGCTGGGCAAGAACCCGATCGTCGAGATCATGATCCCGCTCACCGTCAGCCGCGAGGAGATGGCACTCGCCCGGAGCTGGGTGCAGGCCGAGGTCGACACGGCGTTGACGGGCATGAAGAAGAAGCCCACCATCACCATCGGCACGATGATCGAGACGCCGCGTGCGGCGCTGCGCGCCGACGAGATCGCCGAGGTGTCGGACTTCTTCAGCTTCGGCACCAACGACCTCACGCAGTTGACATTCGGATTCAGCCGTGACGATGTCGAGAGCCGGATGATGCCGCAGTACCTCGAGCAGGGGCTGCTGAAGGCCAATCCGTTCGACACGATCGACCAGACCGGTGTGGGCGATCTCGTCCGGATCGGCGCCGAGCGTGGCCGGGCGACCAAGCCGGGGTTGAAGCTCGGCGTGTGCGGTGAGCACGGCGGCGACCCGGCGTCGATCGACCTCTTCTACAACGCCGGGCTCGATTACGTGTCGTGCTCGCCGTTCCGGGTGCCGATCGCTCGGCTGTCGGCAGCGCAGGCGATTCTCGCAGCCGGCAACTGATCGGCGCAGCTGTCGTGTCGTTCGCCTCGCTGCTTGCCAGTACCTCCGACGAAGGGAACTTCGTCGAACTCGACGTGCACCTGTGGCAATGGGGGGTGCTGCTCGCTGTCATTGCGGCGATGCTGCTCATCGACCTGCTGGTCGTTCACAAGGAGGCCCACGAGGCCACCACACGGGAGGCCGCCATCGAGTCGGCCGTGTGGGTGTCGTGCGGGGTGGCGTTCACCGGGGTGATCTGGTGGTGGTTCGGCTCACAGGCGAGTGGCGAGTACATCTCGGGGTACCTGATCGAGAAGTCGCTCAGTGTCGACAACGTGTTCGTCTGGGCGCTGATCATGGGGTACTTCGCGGTACCTCGGATGTACCAGCATCGCGTGCTCTTCTGGGGCATCTTCGGTGCGCTGCTGCTGCGAGCCATCTTCATCTTTGCCGGCGTCGCGCTGATCGAGAAGTTCGAGTGGATCCTGTACCTGTTCGGCGCGTTCCTGCTGTACACCGCGGCCAAGCTGGTGTTCGGCAAGGAGAGCAGTATCGATCCGGGTGACTCCAAGTTCTTGAAACTGGTCCACCGTTTCGTGCCGTCCACGACGGAGTACGACGGGCAGAAGCTGTTCACGAAGCAGAACGGCAAGCGGCTGGCGACGCCGCTGTTCGCTGTGCTCGTACTGATCGAAGCGACGGATGTGATCTTTGCTGTCGACTCGGTGCCTGCCGTCTTGGCGGTCAGTCACGAGCAGTTCATCGTGTTCGCGTCGAATGCGTTCGCGATCCTCGGCCTGAGGGCGCTGTATTTCCTGCTGGCAGACATGCACGCCCGGTTCAGCTATCTCCAAGAGGGTCTTGCGATCATCCTGGCGTTCGTCGGGATCAAGATGTTGATCGCGGAGTGGTACCACATCCCCACCGGTCTGTCGCTGGGGGTGATCGCGATCGTGCTGACGGCGTCGATCGGGATCTCGTTGAAGGTGGATCGCAGTGAGCGCGAGGAAGCGCTCGCTGCACCACGCGCTCGATGATTCGGTTCAGCCCCCCGAGGAGCATTCGTCGTCCGACGTCTAGTCTGGACCCCTGATGGGGATCGTCGACGAGGACATCGAGCGGCTCCGGTCGACGGTGTCGATCGTCGACACGATCCAGCAGTACGTGGCGCTGAAGCGGGTCGGGCGGAACTGGGTCGGGCTGTGTCCGTTCCACGCGGAGAAGAGCGGGTCGTTCAACGTCCGGGAGGAGACGGGCCGCTACAAGTGCTTCGGCTGCGACAAGGGCGGTGACGTGTTCACCTTCATCCAGGAAATCGAGCACGTCGATTTCCCTGGCGCCGTGGAGCACCTCGCCGCGAAGGCCGGCATTCAGCTCAACTACACGACGACGGGCCAATCGAAGGAACGGGCGCGGCGCAAACAGCTGATCGAGGCGATGGACGCCGCTGTCGAGTGGTACCACCAGCGCCTGCTGACCGACCCGGATGCGCGAGAGGCCCGCGACTACCTGCGGCGTCGAGGTCTGGCCGGCGACGTCGCTCGCGAGTTCAAGCTCGGTTGGGCGCCCGACGACTGGGATGCGTTGTCGCGAGGGCTCGGCGCGTCGGCCGACGAACTGCAGACGGTCGGTCTGGCGTTCCGCAACAAGCGCAACAAGATGCAGGACTCGTTCCGGGCCCGGGTGATGTTTCCGATCTTCTCCGAGTCGGGGGAGGCGTTGGCGTTCGGGGGTCGGATCCTGCCGGGCTCCGACGATCCGGCGAAGTACAAGAACTCGTCCGAGACCCCGATCTACACGAAGTCCAAGGTGTTGTACGGCCTCAATTGGGCGAAGGCCGACATCGCCCGCAACGACCAGGTGGTGGTGTGCGAGGGCTACACCGACGTGATCGGCTTCCACCGTGCCGGAGTGGCCCGAGCGGTCGCCACCTGTGGCACGGCGTTGACCGAGGAGCACGTCCGCCTGCTGAAACGTTATGCGAGCAAGGTCGTGCTG
This sequence comes from Ilumatobacteraceae bacterium, assembly GCA_963743825.1. Classification (GTDB taxonomy): domain Bacteria; phylum Actinomycetota; class Acidimicrobiia; order Acidimicrobiales; family Ilumatobacteraceae; genus Sva-07. The sequence goes on from CAVURC010000008.1 coordinate 38,655, forward strand.
GCGTTCGACGCCGACGCCGCCGGTCAGGGCGCGGCGGCACGTTTCTACGAGTGGGAGCAGACGCACGCCGTCGAGGTGTCGGTCGCGAAGCTTCCGCCAGGAAAGGATCCCGGCGACCTTGCGCAGTCGGACCCGGCCGCGCTGGCGCAGGCGATCGATTCGGCGGTGCCGTTTCTCGGGTTCCGGCTCCAGCGCACGCTGAACTCTCGCTCGATGGACTCGCCCGAACACCGGGCACGGCTCGCCGAGGAGGCGATGGCGGTCGTCAACGAGCATCCGAATGCCAACGTGCGCAAGCTGTACGCCGGCGAGGTGGCAGCGAAGGTCGGCCTGCCGGTCGGCGATCTCGTGCAGATCGCCGAGCGCGGCGCTCGCCGACCGGCGGTTCAGGTCGCGCCGAGGCGATCTCGGGGCCCGATGGAGAACGCCGAGTTCGCGGCGCTCGTCCTCCTCGTGCAGGACTGGGATTCGATCGCGCCGTGGTTGATCGAACCGCTCTTCGACGACGACGCGAATCGGATGGCCTTCGTGGCGTTGGCCGACGCCCACGGTGACCTGCAGCAGGCGTTGGAGACGGCGGCCCCCGATGCCCGAGAGGTGCTCGAGCGAGCCGCCGTCGCCGATCTGAATCTCGTTCCCGACGTCGAGGCGCGCACGTTGATCGGGGCCTCGGTGCGTCGGGAACTGCGGGTCCGGTCCCGGTTGACGGACACCGGCTCGATCCACGAGGACCGTGCGGCCCGCCTCGATCTGGACGCCTTGAACGACACCGACCGGGCCCGTGGTCTTGCGGCAGCGGATGCGTTGCTAGGTTGGCTGGATCGACGATCACAGGAACGCGACAGTGGGGACTGATCCAGATCCCACCGAGGGCATCGAAACCTCGGGTGCCCCGTTCGAGGGGGTCGACCACGATGAGTGGGGCGAGTTGCTCGGGAGAGGGCGCGCGGAGGGCGCTGTCCACGCCGAGGATGTCGCACACGTTCTTCGCAACGTCGAGTTGACGAGTGAGGTGCTCGTCGAGGTCCACTCGGCGATGGAGGGCCACGGGATCGCCATCGACGTCGACGTCGATCACGTCGACGACACTCCGACGACGATGCGCCGCCGTGTCGTGGTGGAGGAGCGAAGTGAATCTGCGGCCGACGAGGCCGTGGAGCAACTGCTCGAGCGTGGTCGTACCCGTCGGACTCGAAAGGCTGCGCCTCGCGGCGATGGCGGCACAGCCGATGCCGTGAGGATGTACCTGCGAGAGATCGGCCAGGTCGATCTCCTCACGACGGAGGACGAGCGGCGGCTGGCTCAGCTGATCGAGGAGGGCAAGATCGCCGCGCAGCGCATCGACGACGACGGTGACTCGTTGTCGTCCGTCGAGGAGCGCATGTTGCTGCGGGCGGTGAGCCGAGGTGAGCGGGCCAAGAGCGAGCTGACGCAGGCCAACCTTCGGCTGGTGGTGAGCATCGCCAAGCGGTACTCGGGTCGAGGCATGCAGCTCCTCGACCTGATCCAGGAGGGCAACCTCGGCCTGATGCGAGCGGTCGACAAGTTCGACCACACCAAGGGCTTCAAGTTCTCCACGTATGCCACCTGGTGGATCCGTCAGGCGATCACCAGGTCGATCGCTGATCAGGCCCGCACGATCCGGATTCCGGTGCACATGGTCGAGCACATGAATCGCGTCACTCGCGCGAAGCGCCAGATGCACCAGGAACTCGAACGGGAGCCGACGGTCGAGGAGCTGGCGGAGCGGGTCCAACTCGAACCCGACCGCGTACGCGAACTGCTGCGGATACTCGCAGGATCCGTTGTCGCTCGACTCGCCCGTCGGCGAGGAGGACGAGTCGAATCTCGGTGACTTCATCGAGGACAGCTCCGTCGACAGCCCGGCGGATGCAGCAACGAGGATGATGCTGCACGAGGCGGTGTCCGAGGTGCTCGAGGAGCTGTCGGAACGCGAGCAGGAGATCGTGCGGTTGCGTTTCGGCCTCGATGGCGGCCGGGCCAAGACGCTCGAGGAAGTCGGCCAGGAGTTCGGTGTGACCCGCGAGCGCATCCGCCAGATCGAGGCGAAGACGCTCGCCAAGCTGCGCCACCCGCAACGTTCCGAGCGCCTGCGGGAGTTCCTCGAAGTCGAGTGAATCACGATTGGGGTCCGACCCCGATCGTGACGTGATCCAGTGGCGGTGGCGCCCGAACCGCTGGCATGTCGACGCTGCCACTCTCGAAACGATCGATCACCGCGCTCGGTGCGATTGCGGGGGTTGTTGCGGCGATGGTGGCACTGGGCGTCGCCGAACTGATTGCCGGTTCGTCGCGATCGTGGAGGTCGCCGGTCATCGACGTCGGCGATCGGGTGATCGACAACGTGCCGCCGTTCGTCAAGGACTTCGCGATCGAGACGTTCGGCACGAACGACAAGCCGGCGCTGCTCGTCGGCATCGGGGTGGCCCTGCTGCGTGTATGCGGCGGTGATCGGAGCGCTGTCGTTCCGGAGGCGGATCGAGATCGGGCTGATCGGAATCGGGGTGTTCGGCCTGATCGGTGCGGCGGCCGCGATGACCAACAGGGCCGGAGGATCCATCGACGATGCACTGCCTGCGGTCGTCGGATCGATGGCAGGGGCGATGGCGTTGTGGATGATTCATCGGGTCGCCCGCCCACTGTGGGAGGACGTCATCGAGCTCGACCAGGGCGAGAACTCCGAACTCGAGTCGCCGACCGATCCCGCTCGGGCGACTCGTCGGGAGTTGTTGGTTCGCAGCGGTGGGCTGATCGCAGTACTGGCACTGGTCGGAACCGGTGCCGGCGCGGTCGGGCGGACCATTCGCAGCCGCTTCAGTGCGGCGGAGTCGCGGATGAACGTCGTCTTGCCGAGCGCGAGGAACGCAGCTGCCGCAGTGCCGTCGGGTGTGTCGGTCGGCATCGACGGGGTGGCCCCGTTCGTCACGCCGAACCGTGACTTCTACCGGATCGACACGGCACTCACGGTGCCGCAGGTGCCGACCGAGGGCTACGAACTCCGGGTCACCGGATTGGTCGATCGTGAGCTGAGCCTGACGTTCGACGACCTGCTCCGCCGCGATGTCGTCGAGTACGACATCACGCTGACGTGCGTGTCGAACACGATCGGTGGCGAGTTGATCGGCAATGCCCGGTGGCTCGGGGTGCGCCTCGACGAGATCCTCGCCGAGGCCGGCGTCCGGCCGGGAGCGAACCAGGTCGTCGGTCGCTCGGTCGACGGCTACACGTGCGGCTTCCCGATCGAGGCCGCCACCGATGGCCGCAACGCGCTCGTGGCGTTCGGCATGAACGGCGAACCGCTGCCCCTCGAGCACGGGTTCCCGGTGCGGCTGATCGTGCCGGGCCTGTACGGGTACATCTCGGCGACCAAGTGGCTGACCGAGATCGAGCTGACCACGTTCGAGGACTTCCAGCAGTACTGGGTCCCGCGCGGATACGCCGACCGGGCGCCGATCAAGTTGATGAGCCGGATCGACTCCGTCGACGGCCTCGGCACGCTCCGGCGCGACGCGGACGGCGTCGCAGCGATCGGCGGGGTGGCGTGGGCGCAGACCCGTGGGATCAGTGGCGTCGAGGTGCAGGTCGACGACGGGCCGTGGACGGCCTGCGAGATGGGTGACGCGTTGAACGACGACACGTGGCGCCAGTGGGCCTACCGCTGGACGCCGACGGCCACCGGACGGGCGTCCATCCGCTGTCGAGCGATCGATGGATCTGGAGTGATCCAAACCGACGAACGATCCGAACCATTGCCCGACGGTGCCTCCGGGCATCACCAGATCGTGGTCTTCGTCGAGTGATCCGCCCCCCGGGTCATCTGACGGATACCACCACTCGCTGCACCGCAGCGTGAACACCAACCCCCCAACAACCCCGAACACGGGAACACAAGGAGCACAACATGAACCACCGCAACCGAACCACCAAGCTGCTGATCGCAGTCGCTTCGCTGTCGCTCGTGGCCGCAGCCTGCGGCAGCGACGACAACGACTCGGCCTCGACCGACGCACCCGCGCCGGTCGCCACCGAAGCGATGGAGGAGGAGATGACCGAGACCACCGAAGCGATGGAGGAGGAGATGACCGAGACCACCGAAGCGATGGAGGAGGCGATGGACGAGGAGATGGCCGAGACCGAGCCATCGGGTCCGCTCTGCTCGGCGGTTCCGGCCGACGGCGAGGGATCGTTCGCCGGGATGACCGATGACACCGCTGCGACGGCGGCGTCGAACAACCCGGTGCTGTCGACGCTGGTGCAGGCCGTGAGCGCAGCCGGCCTGGTCGACACCCTCAACAGCGACGGTCCGTTCACGATCTTCGCGCCGGCCAACCCGGCCTTCGAAGCGCTCCCGCCGGGCACGCTCGACGCAGTGCTGGCCGACCAGGATCTGCTCACGTCGATCCTGACGCTCCACGTCGTCGCCGGCGAGCAGTTGTCGAGTGCCGATCTGGCCGAACTCGACTCCGTGACGACGGTCAACGGGGCTGACATCACGCTCGAAGTGGCAGCTGACGGCTCGCTGATGGTCAACGGGCAGGCAACTGTCGGGTGTGCTGACATCCAGACGGCAAACGCCACGGTCCATGTGATCGATGCGGTGCTGATGCCCTGATCGGCGGGTCCTGTCAGCGGGGTGGGGTGGCTTCGGCCGCCCCACCCCGCTTTCGCGTACCGGCACGGAAGTCCGTTGCAGGCGACGTGATCCGATCGACGCCGGTCTGCGAACCATCGTCATGACTCTCGTCTCGATGATCGACGTGCTCGCCATCCTGCAGCCGGACGTCGATGCCGACGTGGTGCTCGTGCGCTTCCGCGGCGGCGCCAGTCATGCACTTGCGATTCGGGAGATCATCCGAGGCGACGACTACCGGATGCGCCTCGATCGACGCGACGACGGGTCGATCCGGGCGACGCTGCACTCGAACGTGCGACCGGTACCGAGCGTGGCGGTGACGTCGCTCCGGACGGTGACGTTCGCCGAGTTCGTCGGTGGGCCATCAGCGGGGTCGACGTGAATGCGCAAGGTGTGCTGTTGGCGCCGAAGCGGGCCCATCCCTGGCATCATGATCCGGTCGTGTCGCCCGTCCCGGATCTGCAGTCGATGATGAGCGACGTCGCGCTGGGCGACGATCGGGCATTCGCCGGGCTCTACGACGCGCTGGCCGGCGTCGTCTACGGCACGGTCAAGCGGGTGCTGCGTGATTCGTCGATGTCCGAGGAGGTCACCCAGGAGGTGTTCGTCGAATTGTGGCGGACAGCTGCCCGTTTCGACCCGACCAGGGCGAGCGTGTCGACGTGGGCGGTCACGATCGCTCGTCGCAGAGCGGTTGATCGAGTGCGCACGGAACAGTCGCAGCGCGACCGGATCGAGCGGGCCGGTCGACGACGAGGTGAGGAGGTCGCCGTGAGCGATGAGTCGGTCATCGCGTCGCTCGATGCCGAACGGGTGACGCGTGCGCTCGCGGAGCTGCCGGACGATCAGCGGGTCGTGATCGAGATGGCGTTCATCGACGGTGACAGCCACTCCGAGATCGCCGAGCGACTCGACCTTCCGTTGGGGACGGTCAAGGGTCGTGTGCGCGGCGGCCTCAAGAAGCTCGGTGGCAGACTGGGTGCCGGCCATGACGTCTGACCGGATCGACGAACTGATCGCACTCGCTGCGCTGGGCGAGCTGACGCCCGATGACGAACGTGAACTCGACGAGGCAGCGCGGAACGACGAAGCAATCGCCGAGGAACTGGCCGACGCGCTCGCCGGCGCGGCTGCGATCCAGCGAATCGCACCCGAGGATCCACCCCCGGGACTGCGTGACAGCGTCCTGGCAGCGATCCGCGACACACCGCAGGAGGGGAGCGGAGCACGCCCCGGTCCCGGTGGAGTCGAACATCCGGCCGTCGTGGTGCCGATCACGGACGCTCGGAGTCGCAGGTGGCTCCCAGTGCTGGCGGGTGTGGCTGCGGCTGTGGTGCTGCTCGTCGGCGGCATCGTCGTGGTCTCGCAGAACGATTCGGGGTCCGGTGATGTGGCCGCCGTGATCGAGGCGCCCGACGCAGTCACCCAGGTACTGGCGGGCGACCTCGGCGGCACGCTGTCGGTGACGTACTCGGTGTCGGAGGACGCCGTGGTGGTGGAAGGGATCGATGTGCCCACGATCGACGACACCGCGACGTATCAGCTGTGGCTGGTGGGCGACGAAGGTGCCACGTCCGCTGGTCTGTTCCGTCCCGCGGTCGACGGCTCGGTGCTCGAACGCCTCGACGGCGTCGATCCGACCGGCTTCGTTCTCGGTGTGACGCAGGAGCCGGCCGGTGGGAGCGAATCGCCGACCCTGCCGATTCTCGCCTCGACCTGATCATCCCTGCCACACCCGATCGTCATGATCGACGCATGGGCAACGGCGGCAAATACGTGGAACGGCAGCGGGCACACGAGTTGCGCGCCGAGGCGTGGACGCTCCAGGAGATCGCCGATGAACTCGGCGTGTCGAAGGGTTCGGTCTCGGTCTGGGTCGCGACGTCGAGTTCGTTGCGAAGCCACGCAATCGCGGTCACGCAAGCCACCAGCCGCATCCTCTCCACGTCCGCAAGCTCGCCGAGATCGAA
>CAVURC010000009.1:0-121795 GCA_963743825.1 Ilumatobacteraceae bacterium
ACCGTCAGCTGGAACAACACGTTGCAGGTCAAGTCGCTGAGCTCGAGCGGCAACTCAGCTCCGGCGATTCCTGCCGCCCAGATGGCCGAGCTCATCCTCGATTCGGGCGACAGCGTCGTTTTCTGGAGAGTCACCGGTGCGAGAGATCGTGGTGGTGTTCTGTGATCTTCGGGAGTTCACCGCGTTCGCAGAGTCCGCCGAACCCGAAGAGATCGTCGGTCTGTCCAGCGAGTACCACGCCGCACTCGGCGACCTCGTGTTCCGGTTCGAGGGCACGCTCGAACGGTTCACCGGTGACGGGCTGATGGTGGTGTTCAACGACCCGATGCCGTGTGACGACCCATGCCTGCGAGCGATCCGCGTGGCGGTCGCGATGCGCACGAGGGTGCACGATCTTGCGATCTCGTGGTCGCCCCATGGCCACGATCTCGGCTTCGGGGTCGGTATCGCCCAGGGCTACGCGACGTTGGGCCGAATCGGCTTCGAGGGTCGGTATCCGTACGCGGCGATCGGCAGCGTGGTGAACCTCGCCGCACGGTTGTGTTCGGCAGCCCGATGGGGCAGGTCCTGGTGACCGAACGAGTGCTCACCGGAGCGCGAGATCTCGCCGTCAGTTCACCGGTCGGCGATCTGGAACTCCGCGGATTCAGCCGTCCTGCACGCCTTCGACGTGAAGGGCGTGGACATGGCCCGGGTCACGTCATGAGCGCCCTCGGTGGAAGTGTCGTCGGTGACCATCGTCGAGCTGTCCGACCTCGCCGACGACCAACGGTACGCGCGCTTCGATCGCCTCCAACACAACATGGCGAACGTCAGGACCTCGATGCGATTGAACGTCGAGAACGAATCGGTCGTCGTCATCCCGTCAGTGACACTCGATCGCCTCGGCGACCGCAGTGGCAGCCTGATGCAGGCCTACGAGGAACGTTTCCTCTTCCTGCTCCTGCTACTCGCCGCGAGCCGCGCCTTCGCATGGTTTACGTCACGTCGACACCGATTGCCCCCGCGATCATCGAGTACTACCTGGCGTTGCTGCCGGTGTGATCCCCCAGCCACGCGCGCGCCCGCCTGACGCTCGTCTCCGTCGGCGACGGGTCGCCGGGCTCTCTCAGTCAGAAGTTGCTCGAACGACCCCGGCTCCTGCGCCGGATCGCTGCGCTCATCCCGGATCCGCGTTGTCCCATCTCGTCCCATACAACACGACCGAACTCAAGCGTGACATCGCCGTTGCACTGGGGATCCCCATGTACGGCGCGGATCCACGGCTCGTCCACCTCGGCACGAAGACCGGTTGCCGGCGCCTGTTCGCCGAGGAGGGCGTCCGCCATCCGCTCGGTCAGGAAGAACTCCACAGCCTCGACGACATCGCCGACGCCGTCGCTTCGATGAGGCGACAGCGACCCACCCTCGCCGACGTAATTGTCAAGCTGAACGAGGGCGTCTCCGGTGAGGGCAACGCCATGGTCAACCTTCGCGGCCTCCCGGAGGTGGGAGATTCGGGTGAGCTCACCGGGATCCTCACACGCCTGCGGCAGATGGTGTTCGAACGCCCGGACACCGCGCTCGACGCGTACATCGACAAGCTCGTCGAGCGCGGCGGCATCGTCGAAGAACTCGTCTCCGGTGACGAGATACGCAGCCCGAGCGTGCAGCTGCGGGTAACGCCGAGCGGCGACGTGGAGCTGTTGTCGACCCATGACCAGGTGCTGGGTGGGCCCAGTGGACAGAGCTATCTCGGCTGCCGGTTCCCGGCAGACTTCGCGTACGCGCAGGCGATCGTCGCCGAGGCAGAGATCATCGGGGCACGTCTGGCTCGCGAAGGTGTGATCGGTCGCTTCGCCATCGACTTCGTGCTGGTGCGCGATCACACCGGCACATGGACGTCGTATGCGATCGAGATCAACCTTCGCAAAGGGGGCACGACCCATCCGTTCCTGACGCTGCAGTTCCTCACCGACGGCCGCTACGACGGACCGAGCGGGCTCTTCCTCACCGCCGGGGGCGCCGAGAAGCATCTCGTCGCGACCGATCACCTCGAATCGGAGAGCCTTCGAGCCCTGACGATCGACGATGTGTTCGACATCGTTGCCAGGCACCGCATTCACTTCGACCAAGCACGGCAGGTGGGAGTCGTGTTCCACATGATCAGCTGCGTGACCGAGGACGGTCGACTGGGACTGACGGCGGTAGGGAACACAGCGGCCGAGGCCGAGAGCCTGTACCAGCACGCGAAGCGGACGCTCTTGGACGAGGCTCGCTACGCGCTTGCGTAGCATTCTGGCTGGTGCCGACTGCGGACGACAGTGACGGCTGGATTGTCGTCGATGCGACACATCGCCATCGAGGCAGGGGAGGTCGTCGTGAGCGTGCCCCTGTTCATCCCGGCGAGCGCGTCCCGGATGACTCCCGGAACGGTCGCCCGACGGCGTGGACGTCTTCGGCCGCGGGGCGCTTGCGTCGTGTCACCCGGCGGCGACGTCATCGCCGGCGCGCCCCACGACGCACAGGGCATCGTGATCGGAGACTGCGGCCTTCGCAGTGCGCTGCGCGCCAGGCGCTACTTCGACGTCGTCGGTCACCACGGCCGAGCCGACGTGCTCGCTCCGAGCCTCCCAACCCTCCCGTCCTGATCGATCAACTCCTCGTCGGCCAAGCCCGACCACGTGGATCTTCGCAGTATGCCGTTTCCGACGCGGGTGGACGCTTGGACCGCGCCGCCGCGAGCCAGAACCCACGATGGCGCCGTCGTGCGTTCAGCAGCTGACAGGTCGAGGACGGTCAGTCGCCGCTGATGTTGACGTAGAGACCGCTGCGAATCATGTCGGCGGTCGGGTCAGCCATTGCGCCAGCCCAGAATTCCTGCCACCCAGCGTCGCTGGCGATCCGGTCGGCGTAGGCGCCGTAGGCATCAAGGTCGGCGAAGGTCACAGCCACCATCGTCGTCATCGGGTGCGCTCCAATCACCGACTGCAGAGCCCTGGGTGTGCCGCCCATGCGCTGGACGTGCTCGTGCGAGCCGATCACCTTCGCCATGAAGTCGGCCATGCGTCCGGGCTTCGCGCGCCACTGCGTTGCCATAACGACTCCGAGCGGACGATCCGGGTCGGGCTGGAAGCCAGGGTCGAGGTCGCTGAGGAGCGAGCTCTCGACCTGGGTAGCCGAGCCACCTGCTGAAGCGCGCAGCCAGAACTCCTGCCACTTCTCGTCGGCCTGGATCTTCTGCATCGAGGTGACGTAGTCGGCGTTGTCGGCGTAGTTGAGCGATGTGGCGATGGTTCCGACGTCACCTCCCGCCAGCGCCTGCAGCAGGACTGCTCGCGCGCCGAGCCCACGTAGCAGACCCAATGCTTCCATCGATGCGGCCAGATGGTCGGCCAAGCGTCCGGGCTCGGTCTTGAACCCGTTGAGCGAAATGACACCCATGATGGTGCCCCCTATTTCTCATCATGGCCAGCGACAGCTCCCCCATCCGGCCCGAACGCGAACCTACATGTAGGCGTCACGCTTGTCACGCGCGGATTCCGCTGGCGCCGTGCGGGCGAAACGTCGACGTGAGCAGCGGCCTCTCCCAACAGACACCGACCACGACGGGCCCGTCTCGTGCAATCGGTCGCCATTCCCAGACCGATGCAACTGAATACGTATGCCATAGCGCAGGTCGCCCGCTACGCCAACAGCGCCTCATGCCGGGCACTGGCGGCATACGCGAGTGTTGTCTCGAACTCGCCCCGAGTCAGGGCCGAGGGCACCCTGTGACACCGATCGAAAACCCGTACGTGAGGCAGGGTCGACCAGCGCACTACCCAAGCGTGGCGCCGCACTTTCACGTTCATATCAACCAGGATCGGGAGTGGTCTCGGTGGTCGCACGCGGGTCGTCGACGTGATCCACCCGTCGGTCACACATGGGCGTGTCACGTCGCGGCCATGATGGTGTGCGTCGATTCACGCAGAACGCGTGATGGAATGTGATGCCGGGTTCAGCAGACTCGATGTCGAAGTCGGCGAACACGACGACTCAGTGCAGGAGGTACGGCGATGACAGAGATTCGGAGTGCGTGGGCCATGGGGTACGCGACCTTCGCGGGGTCATCCTCGTGATCGGCGGTATCTGCCAGGCAGTCGCGGGTCTCGTCGGGATCATCGAGGACGAGTTCTTCGTCGTCATGTGGATGCAGGATTGTCCCGTGTGGTCGATGAGCGGTGACCGGTGACGCCTGAACCAGAATTGTCCACTGTCGACGAGACAGCGGGAAATCCGCGTCTGGCGATGTTGTTGGCGATGGCGATGTTCGTCCTCGTCGTCGACACCTCGATCATGAACGTGTCGATCACGGCGGTGGCCGAGGATCTCGACACCAGTGTCAGCAGCGTCCAGTCCGCCATCGCGCTCGAGGCCCTGGTCTCCGCGGCGTTCATCCTGATCGGCAGCAAGGTCGGCGATCTCATCGGCCGCAAGCGGGCCTATGTCCTGGGCCTGCTGGGGTATGCGGCGGGCGCCATCGCGATGACCCTTGCCCAGACCATGGTCGCGGTCGTCATCTTCTGGGCGATCATCGGCGGGCTGGGCGCGTCGCTGCTGCTGCCGGCGATGCAGTCGCTCATCCATGGCAACTTCGAAGGCGCGGCGATGAAGAAGACGTACGCGCTGGTCGGAGCCTCGGCGGCAGTGGGCGCGGCGATCGGTCCGCTGATCGGCGGGTTCGTGACCACCTACCTGTCGTGGCGCGTCGGTTTCTTGATGGAGGCAGTGATCATCGCCATCGTGCTCGCCAACATCAAGCTGGTGTCCGATGTGCCGTACACGGGTGTTCGCAAGATCGACAAGGTCGGTGCCGGGCTCTCCGTCGTCGGCATGGGCGGCATCGTGCTCGGCATCCTCGTGTGGCAGGAGGGTGGCGAGTACGTCCTGTTGATCATGGCGATCGGTGCCGTCGCGCTCGCCGCGCTCGCCCGATGGCTCCTGCGACGAAAGCGCGAGGGCAAGGTGGCACTCATCGATCCCGACCTGTTCAGGATCAAGAACTTCCGCGTCGGTGTGTCGGCGATGGTGCTCCAACAGATCGCCCTCGGTGGCTCGATGATCGCCATTCCGCTCTACCTGCAGGTGACCCTCGAGTACACCGCGATGCAGGCCGGCCTCTCGCTCGCGCCGCTCTCGTTGACCATGTTCGCAGTCGCTCTGCTGGCCGGAAAACGATCGGGAGATCGTCGCCCGGCCAGCATCATCCGGCTCGGTTTCGGTCTGGCACTCGTGGGGATGTTCCTCATCATCCCCGTCATCCCCCGCGGCGAGTCCGGATGGGCACTCCTGGTGCCACTGTTGATCGCCGGCACCGGCCTCGGATTGCTGGTCTCGCAGCTCAACAACTTCATCCTCGGCCCGATCGAGGAGGAGCGGGTCAGCGAGGCAGCCGGGGTGAACTCGGCCGGCCAATCGTTCGGGCTGTCGTTCGGCCTGGCACTCGCCGGTGGCATTCTGCTCGCAGTCCTGTCGCTCAGCTTCATCAACATGACCGAGTCCAGCGACGTGATCCCGCCCGCCGATCAAGAATTGATCTCTGACGTGCTGCAGGACAATGCCGAGTTCGTGAGCACGACACAACTCGAGGAACTGCTCGCCGATCAACCCGACGAGATCCAGAACGAGATCATCCAGATCAACAGCGATGCCGGCAACCTCGCGTTGCAGGTGGCGATGCTCGTGCCAGTCCTCGCCTGTCTGCTCGGTTTCCTCAACGCGTTCCGCATGATGCGCCTGCCCGACTTCAAGCCCTCCGCTGCCGCTGAGGGCTTGGTAGGCGGGTGACGTAGCCCGACACGCCCCGACCTCGCGTGTGGGCGGTCCGCCGGACTGATGGCGTCAGCAGTCCCACTCGATGGACAGTCGAGCGTGGTCCGACGCGAGCGCGGTGCCCGGGCCAATACGCGCACAGGGGCCGGCTCTGCGTACCATTCGCCGGTGATTCGAGGGTCCCCGCTCCCGCCTCTCGATGAGCACTCGTTGTTCGTGTTCTGGTGTCAACTGCTGATCGTGCTCGGAGCGGCCAGAGCCGGCGGATACGTGGCTCGCCGGGTCGGAATGCCACGGGTGATCGGCGAACTGCTGGCCGGCGTCGCGCTCGGTCCGTCACTCCTCGGCCAGGTCTGGCCATCGGCCTTCGACTGGCTGTTCCCGGCCAACGAGCGCCAAGCGGGTCTGCTCCTCGGGCTGGCTTGGATCGGCATCGTGTTCCTCCTGGGGATCACCGGCGCCGACATCGACACCTCGATCATCCGACGCCAGGGCCGAGCTGCAACCACGACGACCATCGGCAGTCTGGTCATCCCACTCGCCGTCGGAGCATTCGTGGGGTCACAGCTCCCCGATGGCTTCCTCGGCGACGCTTCGCGCACGGTCTTCGTGCTGTTCTTCGCCGTGGCATTCGCGATCTCCTCGTTGCCGGTCGCGGCGCGAATTCTCAGCGACCTCGGGCTGATGGATCGCCCGTTCGCCCATCTCGCTCTCGGCGTCGCCACCGTCAACGACATCATCGGCTGGTTGTTGCTCGGCGTCGTCGTCGGTGTCGCCGAATCAGGAACGTTCGAGCTGGGTCCGCTGGGCGTCGCCATACTCGTGGTGCTCGGCACGAGCTTCGTCATTCTGAGATACGGACCGCGAGGCCTCGATCGACTCACGATCGAATTGGAACGACGGTCCGGCGGTCAGGCGGCGGAGATCAGCCTCCTCACACTCTTCGTCGTTGCCGTTGGCATGATCACCCACGCCGCCGGCATCGAAGTCGTGATCGGCGCGTTCATCGCAGGAATTGCGATCGGCGGGAGTCGGCTTCGTCACAGCAGTGGCTTCGCCGCGCTCGAGGCCGTCACCAACGGGATCTTCGCCCCCCTGTTCTTCGCCGTCGCAGGGATTCGGGTCGACCTCACTGCGCTCGCCGACGTGTCCGTCGCCACGTGGGCCGTTGTCGTGACACTCGCAGCGACGGCGGCCAAGTTCGTCGGGTCGTACGGCGGGGGCAGACTCGGCGGTCTCGATCGACGAGACTCCCTCGGGCTCGGCGCGTCGCTCAATGCGCGCGGCGCCCTCGAGATCGTGGTCGCCACCGTTGGCCTGTCGCTCGGAGTGATCGGCACGACCGCCTATACCGCGATCGTCGTGATGGCCCTCGTCACGACCGCACTCACCGGACCGGTGCTCAACCTGGTGTATCGCGAGCCTCACTCGAACGCCGGTGCGCCCGACTGAGATCGTCGACAGCTCGGCTTCGCGGGCTCGGGCGTCACGCAGACTGCGTGTCACATGCAACTGGGCGACGCAGCTCGCGTTGAACGTGCATCGGCGAGTGATCTACGTGGGAGCATTTCTCATCCGGAGATGAGGTCGGCGCCGTGCGCGTGATCTCGTCGAATGAATTCCAAAGGAGTGCCGACGATGGGACACAAGGGCCGATCGAAGAAGAGCAAGAAGCCAGCAGTCGGCTGAGGCACGTTGACGCCACGTCACAACCGAGGCTCCCGACCCCGGCGCCAAGATGAAACGCAAGGACTACGAGGCCGAACTCGAGGTGCTCCAGGGCGAACTCGTCGCAATGCAGGAGTGGGTCAGAGCGACCGGCGCCAAGATCTGCATCGTCTTCGAAGGCCGTGACACCGCGGGCAAGGGCGGCACGATCAAGCGAATCACCGAGCGGGTGAGTCCTCGCACGTTCCGCGTGGTCGCGCTTGCGGCTCCGACCGAGCGCGAGAAGTCGCAGATGTACATCCAGCGCTACATCAAGCACTTCCCTGCCGCCGGCGAGGTCGTGATCTTCGATCGCAGCTGGTACAACCGCGCCGGTGTCGAGCCGGTGATGGGGTTCTGCACACCGGAGCAGACCGAGCGATTCCTCGACCAGGTCCCCGGCGTCGAGAAGGCGATGGTCGAGTCGGGTATCCAACTCATCAAGTACTGGCTCGAGGTCAGCGCCGACGAGCAGACACGGCGACTGACGGACCGCATCGACGACCCCCGCAAGATCTGGAAGCTGTCGGACATGGACCTCAAGTCGTACAACCGCTGGTACGACTACTCCCGGGCTCGCGACGCGATGCTCGCGGCGACCGACACGTCGTGGGCCCCGTGGTTCATCGCCCACACCGACGACAAGAAACGCGGCCGCCTCAACATCATCTCGCACCTGCTGTCGCATGTTCCGTACGAGAAGATCGAGCGTCCCGACGTCAAGCTGCCGCGACGCCAACCCGCTCGCGGTTACGTCGAGCCCGACCTCCCGCTCCGGCACATCCCCGAGCCCTACTGACGAACGCCGAGAACGCCACGATGACGACGACCGAACAACCGACGCAACAGCCCGCAGCCGACGACACACAGTGGTATTCGCTGTCCGTCGACGACGCCCTCGCCCGACTCGGCGTCGACGCAGCGTCGGGTCTCGGGGCCGGCGAGGTCACGAGTCGACTGGCGACCTACGGCCGCAACGAGGTCGCCACGGAGCCGCCACCGACGACGTGGCAGATGGCCAAGGCCCAGATCGCCAACCCGATGAACATCATGCTGCTCATCGTCGCCATCGCCAGCTTCGCGATCGGCCAGATCGCGACGGGCGTCGTCGTCGCCTCACTCGTCACGTTCAACGTGGTCATGGGGACCAACCAGGAGCGCAAGGCCATGGCGAGCGTCGACGCGCTCTCCCAACTGCAGGTTCCGATGGCCAGGGTGCGACGCGAGGGCACGGTCGAGCAGGTCGACTCCGTGGGGCTCGTGCCGGGTGACATCCTGCTGGTCGAGGCCGGCGACCTCGTTCCCGCCGATGCACGCATCATCTCCTCCGCATCGCTCGAGGTACAAGAAGCGGCCCTCACCGGTGAGTCGGCGCCGATCGCGAAGAACAGCACCGCACTCGGCGACGAGGAGCAACCGCTCGGCGATCGCACCAACCTCGTCTTCCAGAACACCCAGGTCACCCGCGGCTCCGCGGAACTCGTCGTCGTCGCGACCGGGCAGTCGACCCAGATGGGCCAGATCGCGAACATGGTCACGGCGACCAAGCGCACCAAGTCGCCGCTCCAGATCGAACTCGACGGGCTCACGAAGATCTTCGGTTTCCTCGCCTGGGGTGCCGTCGCGATCATCGCGATCATCGGCATCGCACGCGACCAGGACACCGAGACACTGATCCTGCTCTGCGTGTCGACCGCGATCTCGGCCATCCCGACGGGGCTGCCCACGTTCGTGCAGCTGATGCTCTCCTCCGGGGCGCAACGGCTGGCCGAGTCGAAGGCCGTGGTCAAGTCGCTGAACGACGTCGAGACACTCGGCGGCACCACGGTGATCAACAGCGACAAGACCGGCACGCTCACGATGAACGCCATGACGTCGGTCACGATGATCACCGGCGGTTCGTGGTACAAGATCGAGGGCAGCGGCTACGCCAAGTCGGGGGCCATCCTCGGCCCGGCGGGTGAACCCACACCCGACTTCACCGGCCTCGCACTCGGACTCGCGCTGTGCAGTGACGCCACTGTCGCCGACGACGAGTCGATCATCGGTGACCCCACCGAAGCGGCGCTCGTCGTGCTCGCCGCCAAGACCGGTGTCGACGCCGAGGAGACCCGCCGGGCATTACCGCGGCTGGCGCTCGTGCCGTTCGACTCCGAGTACAAGTTCATGGCCACGTTCCACGACCGGCCGGCCCACATGGAGCGACCGCTCCTGAACGAACCCCACTTCATGACCGTCAAGGGCGCGCCTGATGTTGTCATCGACCGGTGCTCGCTGGCGCTGTGGCACGGCGAGGCCGTTCCGATCGACGAGGTCCGCCAGGATCTGCTCGACGCCAACCAGGAGATGTCCGAGAAGGGCCTGCGCGTCCTCGCCTTCGCCGCCCGTGCGCTCTCCGACGACACCATGCGCGCTGCCACCGACGACCCGATGGGTGAAGTGCACGACCTGATATTGGTCTCGCTGGTCGGCATCATCGACCCCCTGCGTCCGTCGGCCGTCGAGGCGGTGCGCATCGCGCACGGCGCCGGCATCGACGTCCGCATGATCACCGGCGACCACACCGTCACGGCCCGGGCGATCGCCGATCAACTCGGCCTCGGCCCTGGCGTCATCACCGGGACCGACCTGCAGAAGCTCAGCGACGACGAGGTGAAGGAGCGACTGCCCGAACTGCACGTCTTCGGCCGGGTCGCTCCCGAGGACAAGGTACGGCTCGCCCGCCTCATGCAGGAGACGGGCCAGGTCGTCGCCATGACCGGCGATGCCGTGAACGATGCAGCTGCCCTGAAGCAGGCCGACGTCGGCGTCGCCATGGGCAGCGGCTCCGAGGTGACCAAGCAGGCCGGCAAGCTCATTCTCACCGACGACAACTTCGGCACGCTCGTGCACGCCGTCGACCTCGGTCGCGACATCTATCGACGGATCTCGTCGTACGTGAAGTTGCAGTTGACGATCCTGTCGTCGGTGCTGCAGCTCATGGTCATCGCCACGATCCTGAACATCAACGAGGGCGTCGCGCTCTTCCCGATGCAGTTGCTGTTCGCGAAGTTCTTCGTCGTCGCCACCGTCGTCATCGGCTTCATCGTCGACGTTCCCGATCCAGGCGTCATGGACCGACCGCCGCGTACCCCCGGTTCGAGGATCGCCACTGGCGCTCAGACCGTCCGCTGGGTGATCAGCGGCTTCATCATCGCCGGTACGGCGCTGGCGCTGCTCTCGTGGGGGCCCGGTGAGCCGAGCACCACCGACCCGTCGACCTCGATGACGATGGCGTTCACGGTCGTTGCGTTGAGCGCGGTGAACATGGGCTTCGTGATGCGCCGCGAACGGCAGGTGCCTTGGTCGGCGCCGCTGTTTCCCTACATGGGCTGGATCATGCTCGGCTGGGCGTTGACCATCGCCGCCGTGGAGACCCGCCTGCTCCAGCGCATCCTCGACACCGTGTCGCTGACCGGTGCACAATGGGCCCTCGTGATCGGTCTGTCGCTCATCTCCCCGCTGTTCGTCGCGATCGACAAGATCATCCAGATACGGCGACTCGACCGCGAGCAGCGAGAGCACCCCTTCGCCGGCATCGCCACCAACCCCGCGTGACTGATCAGCAAACGGCTCCGACCGGATGGCGGGGCGCCGTCCCCGGCATCACGGCGATCCGCACCTACGAACGATCGTGGCTGCGCTTCGACCTGATCGCCGGCGTCGTGCTCGCCGCCATCCTCGTCCCGCAGGGGATGGCATACGCCGAACTCGCCGGTCTCCCGCCGGTCACGGGCCTCTACACCACCATCGCCTGCCTGGTGGGCTATGCGCTCATGGGGCCCTCACGCGTGCTCGTGCTCGGGCCCGACTCGTCGGTGTCGCCCCTGATCTTCGCCGCCATCGTGCCGCTCGTGGTCGTCGCCGACGACCCGGAGACGGCGATCGCCCTCGCCGGGATGATGGCCGTGATGGTGGGCCTGATCCTGATCGGACTCGGAGCGGGCAAGCTCGGCTTCGTCGCCGACCTGCTGTCGAAGGAGGTGCAGGTCGGCTACATGAACGGCCTCGCCATCACGATCTTCGTCGGTCAGCTCCCCAAGCTTGCCGGGTTCTCGACCGACGCCGACGGGTTCGTCGACGAACTGCAGGCATTCGTCGACGGATTCCCCGACCGGAACACGACCGCGCTGTGGCTCGGGCTCACAACGCTCGCCGTGCTCCTGCTGCTCCCCCGGTTCACCAAGACGATCCCCGCGGTGCTCGTCGCCGTCATCGGCGCCACGGTGGTCACCGGCGTGTTCGATCTCGACATCTCGACGGTCGGCACCCTGCCCGAGGGGCTCCCGAGTCCCGCGCTTCCATGGACGAGCGTGAGCGACGTCGCACCGATGCTGTTCGCCGCCGTCGGGATCACCCTCGTCTCGCTCACCGACACCATCGCCACCTCCACCGCGTTCGCGGCACGACGCGGCGAGGAGGTGAAACCCGATCAGGAGATGATCGGCATCGGCTCGGCCAACATCGCGGCCGGGTTCTTCCAGGGTTTTGCCGTGTCGACGAGCAGCTCTCGCACTGCAGTGGCCGATCAGACCGGCGCGAAGAGCCAACTCACCGGTCTGGTGGGTGCCGGCATGGTCGCGCTGCTCCTGCTGTTCTTCAACGGACTCCTCAAGAGTCTCCCGCAGACCGCGCTCGCCGCCGTGGTGATCGCCGCAGCATTCTCGCTGGTCGATCTCTCGACGCTGCGCCGCTACTTCGAGGTGCGCAGGAGTTCGTTCTACCTCTCGCTCGTCGCCTCCGCCGGTGTGGTCTTCTTCGGGGTGCTGCAGGGCATTCTCATCGCAGTGGTGCTGTCGATCCTGCTGTTCTTCCGGCGCAGCTGGTGGCCGCACGGTGAGGTGCTCGGCCAGATCGACGGCGAAGCGGGGTGGCACAGCGCCCACAACGGTGCCGTCGCCGTGGAGACCCCCGGCATCGTCGTGTTCCGGTGGGAAGCGCCCCTGTTCTTCGCCAATGCCGGCATGTTCCGCCAGCAGGTGCGCCAACTCGCCCTCGAACGCAAACCACGGTGGATCATCCTGCAGTGCGAAGCGATCACCGACATCGACGTCACCGCGGCCGACGTGCTGGAACAGCTCGACATCGAGCTGAACGGGCAGGGCATCAACATCGCGTTCGTCGAACTGCGCAGCCGGCTCAAGGACCTGGTCTACGACTACGGGCTGTTCGCAACGCTCGACCGCGACCACTTCTACGATTCGATCGAGGCCGCCCTCGCCGCGATCGAGACCACCGACGAACCCGACGGCATGACGCCGCCCGGCAACGAGAATGGGAAGATGTGACCATGACATCGCGTCGTACTGCCAGCATCGCTGCACTCGTGCTCATCGCGGCCGGTCTGTTCGTGGTGGCCTACACGGCCGCTCGGTCGTTCCCACGTGGGCTCATCTCGATGGTGTTCCTGCTCCTCGCGATGGCCGCTGCCTGGGAGGCACTCCGTCGACGCGGTCCCGCCAGGACCGCCCTCCTGGTCGTCAGCGTCGCTGCTCCTGGTCGGATTCGTGGGCGTCCTGGTTGGCGGCAGGATCCTCGCCGAAGCCATCCTGGCCGCTGTGCTCTTCGCGCTCGGTACGGCTGCTGCGCGAACGGCCTTTCGCATCCACGTCCCGCTCCCCGCCGCCGAGGCGCCCAAGCGTGCGGTCGTGATCTGGAATCCGAAGTCGGGGGGCGGCAAGGCCCTGGCCGCCAACCTCGATGCCGAGGCACGCGCCCGCGGGATCGAGCCCATCGAGTTGCGCCCCGGCGACGACCTCATCCAACTCGTACGCGACGCCGTGGCGAACGGCGCCGACGCGCTCGCCGCGGCCGGAGGTGACGGAACGCAGGCCCTCGTCGCCACCATCGCCGCCGAACTCGACCTCCCGTTCGCCTGTATTCCGGCCGGTACGCGCAACCACTTCGCGCTCGACCTCGGCGTCGATCGCGACGACGTCGTCGGCGCGCTCGACGCTTTCGTCAACGGAGGCGAACGACGCGTCGACCTGGCCGAGGTCAACGGCCGGGTGTTCGTCAACAACGTCTCGCTCGGCCTGTACGCCGAGGCCGTACAGCGGTCCGGGTACCGCGACGCCAAGATCCGCACCGTGCTCGACACCATCCCCGACTTCAGCGGCGTCGACACGGGCGACCACGTGCTGGAGTACACCGGCCCCGGCGGCATTCAGCGGCCGGCGGGCCACCGTGATCATGGTGTCGAACAACTCGTATCGGCTCGGCACGCTGGTGGGATCGGGCACACGACCGAGCATCGACGACGGTGAACTCGGTGTTGCCGTGGCGGAGGTGACCTCGAACGAGGCGCGCGGGCGAGGACGATTCCGGCAATGGACGGCACCGACGTTCGAGGTGGGCTCCGACGCGCCGGTGCCCGCCGGCGTCGACGGTGAGGCACTCCTGCTCGATCCACCCCTGCGGTTCACCATCCGGCCCGGCGCGCTCCGGGTACGGATCGCACCGCAGCACCCGGGCGCGTCGCCGTCCGCTGCCGCGCCCGACAGCATGCTCGACGGTGCCCGCAAGCTGTTCCACATCGCCCGCCACGGCTGACTGCTCCACCACCCTCGACCCGAAATGTGCGCTGGAATGTGCACCCAGCGCACATTCCAGCGCATTTTTCGGGTTCAGGCGGGGAGGAGGACGGGGGGGAGCCAGTCGTCGAGGCGTTCGGTGATGGCGGCGTCGCTCTTGCCCAGCAGGTGGCCGTCGCCGGGCAGCATCACGACCTCACCGTGCCCGGCGATCGCCGCGACCACGTAGCTCGCCTCGGCGGGCAGCAACTCGTCGCGGTCGCCGTGGAACAACAACAGCGGGCGGCCGTCGAGTGCGCCGGCCACCTCGCAGCCGGCCGACTGCGTGGCGAAGGTGACCACGCCGACGACCGACACCGGCATGACGACCGCACAGCGCACGGCCACCGCGCCACCGAAGCTGTGCCCCATCACGACAACCCGCTCGGCGCCGGCATCACGGGCCAGTTCCACTCCGCAGGCCAGGTCGTGCGCGCACAGATCGAGATTGTTCGGTTCGCGATACCCGACCCGGACGAAACGTACGCCCCGAGCCGCCCATCGCTCGCCGAGTGCGTGGTACAGCGCATGGCCGGGGCCGAGCATGCCGCCCAGCGCACCGCCACACGCCACGATGGCAGCACCGAGCGCAGTTGCGGGGGCCGGCTCGTGCGTGAGCACCGTGAGCAGCCCACGCCGCGTGTAGATCTCGCGGTGTCGAAACGTCGGCGTCACCTCCACCTCGGTCGCGGCCAGCAGGTGCAACGCCTCGAGCGCCGTCGGATCGGACGGATCCGTTGGTTGCTCCGCTCCGTCGACGTCACCCATGGCTCACTACCGTACAAACGCACATGCCGAGCCCAGCCAGCGGAACCAAGGCGGTCGACTTCCGGAACCGGACCGATCGGGAACAC
Source organism: Ilumatobacteraceae bacterium (assembly GCA_963743825.1). GTDB lineage: Bacteria > Actinomycetota > Acidimicrobiia > Acidimicrobiales > Ilumatobacteraceae > Sva-07. The sequence continues at coordinate 14,966 of CAVURC010000009.1, forward strand.
GCCCGTCGCATCGGACGCGCCTGGATCGAGATGCGCCGAGGTGCCGGCGCATCAGCATTGCGCTCCTACCTGTTCGGACGCGAGACACCGCTCGAGCAGGGCCAGATGGACGCCCTCGACCTGCTGTCTCGCCGCAACGACCGGCCCATGAAGGAGCTGGCCGCACGGCTGCGCGTCGACCCGTCGACCGCCACCCGAGCGGTGCAACGACTCGAAGCCGACGGTCTCGTCGAGCGGTATTCCTCCCCCGAGGACGGCCGGGTCGTGCTCGTACGGATCACCGCCGAGGGCACCCGACGTCACGACGACGTCGCCGCTCGACGGTCGACGGCGATGATGCACATCCTGAGCGAATTCGAACCCGGTGAGCGTGCCAAGCTCGCCGACCTGCTCGACCGATTCGTCGAGTCGGTCGACACGGTCATGACACGGATGGTCGAACCGAACAATCGGGAAACGCCCTGACCCCGAGGGGTCAGCCCGGTACAGTCCCGCTCATGGCCGACCAGGCAACGTTCGCCGCCGAGGCGATGCAGTACGCACCACAGCTCTACTCCGGTGCGCTGCGCATGACCCGCAACCGCTCCGACGCCGAAGACCTCGTGCAGGAGACCTACCTCAAGGCGTACCGGAGCTACCACTCGTTCACCGAGGGCACGAACCTGCGTGCCTGGTTGTTCCGGATCATGACGAACACGTTCATCAACTCCTATCGCGCGAAGCAGCGGCGGCCGGACGAGACCGAACTGGGTGACTTCGAGGACCTCTACCTCTACAAGAACATCGGCACGCTGCAGAACGCAGCGGTCGGTCGGTCGGCCGAGGAATCACTGATGGCACTGCTCCCCGACGACGAGGTGAAGCAGGCGCTCGAAGACCTCCCCGACAACTTCCGGCTGCCCGTGATACTCGCCGACGTCGAAGGCTTCTCGTACAAGGAGATCGCCGAGATGCTCGACATCCCCATCGGAACCGTGATGTCGCGGCTGCACCGGGGAAGAAAAGCGATGCAGCGGGCGTTGCACGACTTTGCCCTCGCACGGGGGCTCGTGGCCGCAGAGGAGCAGGGTTGATGGACGACGAGGTGAACAGCGAAGCCAGCCGGACGGTCGGGACCCGCGACTGCAACCAGACGCTGCGAGAACTCGACGTGTTCCTCGACGGCGAACTGTCCGACGAACAGCAGGGGGCAATCCGACACCATCTCGACGGGTGCATGGACTGTCTCGGTGCCTTCGACTTCCACGCCGAGCTGAAGGCGGTCGTGGCGGAGAAGTGCCACAACGACGAGATGCCGCCCGACCTGCTCGCCAAGATCGAGCTGTGTTTCGGCACCGACTTCGACGGCGACGGCCAGATCGGCTGATCGCAGCGTCGAGAACTGTGTGCGGGTCCGACCCGGGGGTTAGCCTCTCCGATCATGCTCGTCGCAAACGTGTGGCACTGGTGGATCGGCATTGCGCTCGTTCTCGTCTCGGTGATCTTCCTGGTCGTGTTGGTGGTCGGCTACATGAAGTTCGTGTCATCACAGAAGTACCCGTCGGCCAAGCAGCAGCGCGCCCGGCACACCGACCTGTAGCTGCGGCGGGCATGCTGAGACCCGGCATGCGCGATCTGTCCACCCTCCTGTCTCGCTGCACCTTCCCGCCTGCGGGCACCGCTGTCGTGTGCGGACTCTCCGGTGGCGCCGATTCCACGGCGCTGGTTGCCCTCGCGATCGAAGCAGGCTGTGCCGTCACCGCTGTCCACGTCGACCACGGCCTGCGTCCCAGCGCTCACCACGACGCCGACATCGCCGCCACGGCCGCCGCCCGCCTCGGAGCGGAATTCCGCGTGGAGCACGTCGAACTGAGCGACGGACCCAACCTCGAAGCGCGTGCACGCGCAGTGCGTCGCCGGGCACTCGGCCCCGATGCGCTCACCGGGCACACCGCCGACGACCAGGCCGAGACCGTCCTGCTGGCGCTGCTACGGGGCTCGGGCGCCACCGGCCTCGGTGCCATCGAGCCCGGACCGCAGCATCCCATTCTCGGCGTACGCCGTTCGGAGACCGAAGCGCTGTGTCGACTCCTCGAGCTCGAAGTCGCCGACGACCCGACGAACACCGACCCGCGCTTTCGACGCAATCGAATCCGCCACGAGGTCATCCCCCTGCTCGACGACATCGCCGAACGTGACGTGACGATGCTGCTGAACCGCACCGCATCGCTGTTGCGCGCCGACGATCAATTGCTCGACGACCTCGCTGCGAGCATCGACCCCACCGACGTCGATGCGCTGATCGGCGCGCCCGTGCCGTTGGCAGTTCGCGCCGTTCGTCGATGGCTCGCGCAGGACGGCTATCCACCCGACGCGGCCGGCGTCGCTCGCGTGATGGCTGTGGCCCACGGAGAGTCGGCCGCGTGTGAGCTTGCAGGGGGTCTGCGAATCGAGCGGCGCCGCAACCGGCTGGTTCTTTTCCCGACCGGGACCGTCACCCGGTAGCCTGACAACCCGTTATGACGTCCTGCGCCCGCCCGGAACCCACCCGCTGATGCCCCCTCGGCTGCGTGGCAAGTGGGCGCTCGGGATCACCCCGCGTAACTTCACCTGGATCCTCAAGGACAAGCTCGCGATCTGTGAGCGCCCCGGTGGGGTCGGTGACAGCCATCGTCGGGTGCGACGCCAGGAGGAGATCATCTGGCTCCGTGAGAACGGCTTCGGCTGCGTACTGTCGATCATCGCTGCACCCCACAATCTGCACAACTACGACGAACTGCAGTTGCCGTACCGGCACCGGCCGTTCAACAGCGAGCACACCGACCAGTACCTCAAGGCGCTGTACACCGAAATCCGAGACCTGCTGCGCCACGGCACCAAGGTGCTCGTGCACGGCGACGAGGTCGGCGACCGCATCCTCGGCATCATGGGTGGATACATCCGCTGGGCAGGCCTCATCGAGGAGCCCACGCAAGCCATCCAGGTGACCGAGCGACTCGCGGGACGACCGCTCGATCCGTTCGCTCGCGAAATCATCCTGCGCGCGCACGACTTGCGCTGAAGATCCGTCAACGAATCGGCGGCGACACGCGACACGCCTTGGTGTCGATGAACAGCAGTGGCAACGGGTCGACTGCCACGTTGCCCGGCCTCACCTCGAAGTGCAGGTGGAAGTTCGTCTCGCCCGACGTGCCGCTGCTGCCGACGAAGCCGATGACGTCGCCGGCCTTCACGGTGGCACCTTCGACGAGGCCGTGAGGGTCCTCGGCGAGGTGGTAGTACTTGTAGGTCGTCTTCGTCGCGGCGTCGTAGAGGGTCCAACCCCACCCGGCGGTCCCCGTGTTCGTGTAGCGCTTGATCAGCGTGCCGCCGGCCACGGCGAACACCTCACGGCCGGCGCTTCCCATGATGTCGATCCCCTCGTGGAGGCGGGTGTCGAGGTCGCGTCCGTCGCCGAAGTTGTCGAGGACATAGCAGTCCGTGCCCGGGTCGACCGGAAACAGCAACTTCCCCGCCGGAACCGGAGGTTTGCGGAACATCAGCCGTTCCGCCGGCACGAGGGCCTCTCCCGGTTCGCTCAGTGCCACCGGGCCGCCGACCTCCTGGGCCTGCGTGAACGATCCCGCGCCGGCGACGGCAAGGCTCACGATCGTCGCGACGACGAGCGAACACACCCGGGTTCGCGTCGACATCACCATGACGGAGGTATCGGCACTCCCAGCCACCGACTTGACCCCCGGGTCCGACTAGCGTTGATCTCGTGGCCGGGCGTCGGGTGTTCATCAGTGGCGTCGGCGGAGAACTCGGCACCTTGGTGGCGAGTCTCCTCGAAGCCGAGGACTGGGTCGGTGCGCTGTCGGGCATCGATACCGATCCGCCCCGTCGGCGACTCAACCGTACGGTGTTCCACCGCATTCACCCCGACGAGCACGATCGAATCGTCGACACCGTCGTCGACTTCAATCCACATGTCCTCGTCCACATCGGCGTCTGGGAGCCCGACGCCCGCGCCGCACCGAGCGAAGCGGTGACGCTCACCGACCAGGCAGCAACGTCGATCATCGGTGCAGCCGCGGAATGCCCGGCGCTCGAACACGTCGTGGTGCGCAGCGGTATCGAGATCTACGGTCGCGCACGAGGTGCGCTCACCCGCCCCAGCGAGTCTGCCCCGATCCAACCGACCAGCGAATGGGGCCGGACCGTCGCGGCGATCGAGCGCACGGCCGCCCAGGTCGGCGAACGAGTCGGGGTCAGCGTCGGCGCACTCCGACTGGCCCCCGTTCTCGGGCCCCACGTGCCGTCACCGCTCGGACGTCTACTGCGGATGCCGGCCGTTCCGTTCAGCGTCCTCGCCGACCCACCGTTCGCCGTCATCGAAGACCGCGACGCCGCCCGGGCATTCGTCGTGGCGGCACGGATCGGACTCTCGGAGCCGGTGAATGTCGTCGCGCCCGGCGCGATCACCGCGCTGCAGGCCGCACGCCGCGGCCGGCGGATCCCGATCCCGTTGATCGGGCCCGACTGGCGGATCGCTCGCACGTTGAGCTACCTGGCCGGCGCACCGATCCCCGACCACGTCTCCGAGGCGCTCCACCGCGGGCGGCTCGCCGACAACACACGCATGCGGACGCTGCTCGGTTTCGAGGCCGAGACCTCGACGACCGAGGTCATCGATCGGCTGTATCACTGGCCGAGCATCATTCGTCAACCCGCACGAGTCCAGGTGGCCTGATGGTACGAGCACCCGTGATCAGCCTGAGAGTCGGCGACGTTCCCGCCGGCATGGTCGACGACTGGGGCCGTGACCCCGCCCTCGTGGCCACCGTGATACGCCTGGCCAATGTGCGATGGGACGTGTCGGTCGGCGGCAGCCAGTATCTCCCCCGGCGCAAGGGCGCCCTCATCGTGGTCAACGCGCGGCGGTTCGCGTTGTCACCGATCTACGCCGCGCTCGCGCTCGAGCGAGACGCTCCATCAACCCGTTCGTTTCGTCGGACGTCCCGACACCGCGCCGGTCGGCGCGTTCAGCCGACGCATCGGGGGCCTGCTCGACCACCCCGACGAAGTCGCAGGTGCCCTGGCGGGGGGCCAGCTCGTTGTCATGGGGGCCGAACACGGGGCGATCGGTCGCGTCGATCACACCCTGGTCGGAGCGGCATTGTCGGTGGGCGTGTCGGTGTACCCCGCCGCCACGTCGAGCAGCCCACTCCGGCGTGGGGCGAGGCTCGAGATCGGGCCGGCATCGAAATCGTCACGAAAGCGGCGCGGCCCGCTGTCAGAGCTCGAACTCGCCGATCAGGTGCGCGTCGACATCGCCATGCTGCTCGACGAACTGGGTGAGCTGCACACCGGAACGCCCCTCGACTGGCTCCCACTGTCAGGGCTCGGAGGCGCCTGATGTCGTACATTCGCAGCTCGGACGGCACGCGCATCCACTACCAGGTCACCGGTCGTCCGGGAGCGCCGCCCATCCTGTTCATCCAGGGGCTCGGCGCCGACAAGAACGGGTGGAATCTGCAACGACTGGCCACCGCACCGTGGTACCGAGCCGTGGCGTTGGACAACCGGGGCGCGGGGCGCAGCGACAAGCCTCACGGCACCTACGACCTCGAGCAGATGGCCGACGACGCGGTCGCCGTGCTCGACCACGCTGGAGTCGAGACCGCCCACGTGGTCGGTGCATCGATGGGTGGAGCGATCAGCCAGATCGTCGCCGTGAAGTACCCCGAACGAACTCGATCACTGACGCTGGCGTGCACGGCCGGCCGCAATCACCCGTGGCGCGAGGAACTCCTCACGACCTGGCGCGACGCGGCATTGGAACGCGGCATCGGTTCGATGGGCCACGAGGCGGCTCGCTGGGTGATCGGCCCCCGTTCGTTCCGCCGGCTCCTGCCCGCCATCGGTTGGCTCGGGCCGCTCGCCCCCGTGCGCCCGGCCCATGCGTTCGCCGCTCAGTGCGACGCCATCCTCGCCGCCGGCGAACTCCACCAGGACCTGATCGACCGACTCCCCGACATCACCGTGCCGACACTCGTCATGGTCGGCAACCAGGACATCCTCACACCCCGAGGCGACAGCGAGGACCTGGCCGACACCATCCCGACCGCCGAGCTGGTCGTCATCAGCGGCGCGGCCCACGGGTTCATGGTCGAGCACGCCTCCACGTTCAACCGCGTGTTGTTGGAGTTCCTCGGCCGAGCCGAGCGGGCCCACCAGGCCAGCGTCAGCGAGCAGGCCCGGCTCGACGACGCACTCGCCGCCAGCTGATGCGGGTGGTGATCGTCGGGGCCGGCATCAGCGGCCTCGTCGCGGCGAACGAACTCCGGGCCGCCGGCGCCGACGTCGCTGTCGTCGACAAGGGCCGCTCACCCGGCGGCCGCCTCGCCACCCGGCGCATCGGTGCTGCCACGCTCGACCACGGGGCCCAGTTCTTCACGGTGCGAACGCCGGCCTTCCAGCGTCGCGTCGATGCCTGGATCGAGCGGGGCCTGGTCACGGTGTGGTCGCACGGGTTCGGCTCCACCGACGCACACCCGCGCTACGTCGCACCCGCCGGGATGAATTCACTCGCGAAGGACCTCGCGGTCGGCCTCGACGTGTCGTGTTCGACGATGGCCTTCGCCGTCCGCCCGACAGGCTCGCAGTGGCAGGTCGTCATCGACGACGGGTCGGTTCGCGTCGCCGACCGGGTCGTGGTGACCACACCGCTCCCCCAGGCGTTCGCGCTGCTCGCCGACGCGGCCATCGAACTCGACGATCGATTGATGCGCACCGAGTACGACCGCACGATCGCCCTGCTTGCAACACTCGACCGACCGCCGCGGATCGAGGCGCCCGGAGGTGTCCAGGGGCCGAGCGATCACGTCGCCTTCGTCGCCGACAATGTCGCCAAGGGCGTCAGCGCCACCCCCGCGATCACGCTGCACGCCTCGGCGGCGTGGAGCGAGACGCACTGGGAGCGCCACACCGCCGAGGTGTTGGCCTCGCTGGTCGACCTCGCCGGTCCATGGCTCGGCGACGCGGCAATCGTCGAGGCGCACGTGAAGAAGTGGCGCTTCGCCACGCCGCGAACCCCGTGGCCCGATCCGTGCTGGGTGTCGGCCGACGGCGCCATCGTCCTTGCCGGTGACGCCTTCGACGGACCGCGAGTCGAAGCTGCCCACAATTCAGGGCTCGCTGCTGCGCACACGCTGCTGCGGTAGCCGGGAACGGCGGTCAGCGAGCAACAGCTTCGCCGCAGCGCACCCCGACGACCTGTCGAGCTTTCGAGGTCGACGATCGTCACGCTGTCGGGACCGAACCGCGCGCAGGAAGTCGGAGAACGTGGGGATGTCCTCACCCTCGCAGTCACGCTCGATCACCGGCGCGTACGGAATCCTCCAGCCGTTCTCGAACACTGCCTCGCCCTCGTCGAGGTCGATGATGGGCGGGAGTTCGACGGTGCCACGCGGCGCCGCGGGCAGAATCGAGAACCACACCACGGCGTCGCCGAGCGTGTCGGCCAACAGCACACACTGATTGTCCTCGCCGAGTTCGTCACAGGCGATCTCGCCGAGCGTGCCCGGAGCGATCCGTACGACGCGGTCGCCGGTGAGGTTGACGGCGATGTCGCCGGTGGTCACGCCGGTCGGGGCGATCAGGAAGTCGGTCGACTCGTCGACCGACACGATTGGTTGGAACACGTCGATACGTCGTTCGATCGGCGCCGGGTCGATCACGGATTCGATCGGATCGTCGGTCACCAACAGCGCTCGGGCCAGCAACGCCAACGCCCCGAGTGCGGCGATCGCCGCAACGAAGCGCCAACTGAACAACTGCCTCACGGCGCCGATGCCACCTGGCCCGACTCCGGTGCAGCGGCCACGACCGCCGACGCAGCACGGTATGCCGCAGCCGCAATGGCTGCGAGTACCTCATCGGAGTGCCCGAGGCCGACGAAGATCGCTTCGTATGCCCCGGGTGCCATGGCAACTCCCTCGGCGAGCATCGCCTGGAAGAACGCTGCATAGCCGCGCTCGTCGGTTCGTTTCGCGTCGTCGAAGTTCCGCACCGTGCCGGCGTCGTTGCCGCACACGATCCCGACAAGCGTCCCGACGACGGGAAACGACGCCACGAATCCAGCGGCCGAACACGCATCGCGCAACGTCGCCGACAGGTGCCGAGCCCGCGCCATCAGCTCGATGTACACCTCGGGTGTGAGCAGATCGAGCGCAGCGAGGCCGGCGGCCGTTGCGATCGGATTGCCCGCCAGCGTTCCCGCATGGAACACCGGCCCGAGCGGCGACAGGTGCTCCATCACGTCGGCCCGACCGCCGACGGCGCCGATCGGGAGCCCGCCGCCGATGACCTTGCCGAAACACGTCAGGTCGGGTCGGACGTCGTACTTGGCCTGAGCGCCACCGGTACCGACACGGAACCCGGTGATCACCTCGTCGAAGATGAGCAGCGCGCCGACACGATCGCACTCGGCTCGCAGACCGGCAAGGAATCCGGGCACCGGCTCGACGACACCCATGTTCGCCGCAATCGGCTCGACGATCACCGCGGCGACGCGGTCGTCGAGTTCGGGTACGACGTTGTACGGGGCGACGATCGTGGAGGCCACCGCACCCGCCGGAACCCCCGCGGTGCCGGGCAGACCGAGCGTGGCGACACCGCTGCCTCCGGCGACGAGGAGTGCGTCGGTGGCTCCGTGGAAGTTCCCGGCGAAGGTCACGATCACGTCGCGACCTGTCGCCCCGCGCGCCAGGCGAATCGCAGTACTCGTGGCCTCGGTGCCCGAGTTCATCAACCGCACACGCTCGCAACTCGCCACCCGCTCACCGATGGCCTCGGCGAGCTTCATCTCACGTGGCGTCGGTGCGCCGTACGACGTCCCGTCACCGACTGCGGAGCGAACAGCCTGGGTGATCGCCGGATGGGCGTGGCCGAGGATGACTGCGCCGTAGCTCTGGACGAGATCGAAGTAGGTGGTGCCCTCGACATCGGTGATCGTTGCGCCTTCGGCACGGGCCACGACGTAGGGCTCGCCTCCGACCGCCTTGAACGCTCGGATCGACGAGTTCACCCCACCGGGGATCGCCCGCCGGGATCGCTCGAACAGGACATGGTTCGACGGCACCCCGGCGCCGGTGCAGACGGTGGGTGTGCAACCTGCCGCGACACAGGCGACGGGATCGCAGTAGGTGATCGCGGAGTCGGTCATGGAACGAGTTCTCCTGATGCCACCGCTTCGGCGAACCAGCGGGTGAAGTAGGTGAGCACGATGTCGGCGCCGGCACGCTTGATGGCGCTCAGATGCTCCAGCGCGACGGCGTCGCGATCGATCCAACCGCGATCGGCTGCGGCGTGGATCATCGCGTACTCGCCACTCACGTGATACGCCGCGATCGGAACGTCGACACGGCTCGCTGCCGCCGCAATGACGTCGAGGTACGCCAGCGCCGGCTTCACCATCACGATGTCGGCCCCCTCGGCGAGATCGAGGTCGATCTCGCGCTGCGCCTCTCGCGCATTGCGCCAGTCCTGCTGGTAGCCCTTGCGGTCGCCACCACCGACGATCGACACGCCGACGGCATCACGGAACGGGCCGTAGAGGGCGCTCGCATACTTCGCCGAATACGCCATGATCGCCACATCGACGAAGCCGGCGCCGTCGAGCGCTGCTCGGATCGCTGCAACCTGGCCGTCCATCATGCCACTCGGTGCCACGACCTGTGCGCCGGCGGTCGCCTGTGCCACCGCGGCGCGAGCGTAGATCTCGAGCGTCGCATCGTTGTCGACGACACCTCGGTCGTCGAGTACCCCGCAATGCCCGTGGTCGGTGTACTCGTCGACACACAAGTCGGCCATCACGACGATGTCGTCGCCGAGGTCGCCGCGCAGGTCGTCCAGTGCGAGTTGCACGATGCCATCGGGGTCGAATGCCCCGCTGCCGACGGCGTCCTTGTGCTCCGGCACGCCGAAGAGGATGACGCTGCGCACACCGAGGCCGGCGAGGGTGGCAACCTCTGCCCGAAGCGAGTCGCGGGTGTGTTGCACCACACCCGGCAGCGACTCGATCGGCTGTGGTTCGTCGATGCCTTCACGCACGAACAACGGCGCCACCAGGTCGTCGACGCGGAGGTGATGCCGAGCGACCAGGTCGCGCATCGCCGGCGACCGACGGAGGCGACGTGGTCGGGACGACGGAGTCGGCAGCAGCTCGGACGGCACGCCCCGAGCCTAACGGTGGGGTCGGTACCCCATGCTGGCGGGCCGGCTGGCGGGACAGGTGGCGGGCTGGATGGCGGGCTGGGTCGTCGACCAGCCGGTAGCGTGCTCGGCGTGTCCGTCCAGGCCTGGTTCTCCCACGACGAGATCTCGGCGGTCCCGGGATCGACGTTGACCCTGCCGCTCACGATCCACAACCTCGGCGAGGCGACCGAGTCGTACACGATCGTCCCGGCGGGACTCGCCGCGAGCTGGACCAACGTGTCACGCGGCAACCTCACCCTGTTCGGTGGTTCCCAGGAGGTCATCGACATCGAGGTGAGCCCACCCGAGCTGGCGACCACGACGGCAGGGCCGACGGCGATCGCCATCCGGATCATCCCGCTCGGCGACGCCGACGATGCAATGGTGGCCGAGACGACGATCGTCGTCGAGCCGTTCGACGACTGTCGAATCGTCGCCCTCCAGCCGATCCAGCGGGCTCGCCGCCGTGCCACCTACGAGTTCATGGTCGAGAACCACGGCAACACCGTGGCGAGTTGCCGACTCCATCTGATCGACTCGAGCGATCGGGTCGACGGCGACTTCGATCCACCCGCGGTGGGGGTCGCCCCTGGAGCAGCCAGCCTCGTGCGGCTCAAGGCCCGCGCCCAACGTGGTGGCTTGCGGCATCACTCGCGAACGCTCGACTTCGACATCGAGGCCGGCCGTCAGGGATTCGCGCCGGTCACCTCATCGCTCGCGCTGGTCCAATCACCGACGATCCCCACCGACGCGATCACCAAGGCGTTGGCGGCCCTCGCCCTGCTGGCCGGCCTGGCGCTGGCCTGGTTCGGTCTCGTCAAGCCGACCATCGAAGATGCCGTCGCATCGGAGGTGTCGACGCAGGTCGTCGCTCCGGCCGAGTCGACGCCGGAGGGGGGCGCCACGACGACACTCCCCGGCGAACCCGCCGCGTCGGGCGACACGGCGGTCGTCGGTGAGCCGAGCTTCTTCCGTCTGTCCGTCGCCCCTGCACTCACTGCGGTCGCCGACACGTCCCAGACGATGGCCGACGGTCAGACCTTCGACATGACCGACGTGCGCATCGAGAATCCCTTCAACGACAAGGGCGTCGCAACGCTGCTCGTCAACGGTGAACAGGTCTTCGTCTGGTCGTTGGAGAACGTCCGCGGATCGGTCTTCGAACCGAGGATCACCCCGATCCGTCTCCAACCCGGCGACATCGTGGCCTTCTCGGTGAAATGCGACGAGATCGGCGATGCGACGCGAGCGACATGCACCACGGCCGTGAACATCGGCGGCGAAGTACTCGCCGTCGACGCGAACTGACCGACCGTCTGCAGCCGACTCAGAACCCCAGACCGAACCCGGGGACACCGGCGCTCGAGCTCGGCTGCTCGATCACCTCGACGGTCGCTGACGCGGCCGAACCGTCGACAGCCTGAGCAACCACGAGCCGCTGTCCACCGCGTTCGGTCGGATCCACCGGCATCCAGGTCAGGAACCCTCCGTCGGCGTTCGTCGTCACCGCCAGCGCATTCGCCGAATCGTCGCCGAACAGAATCGACACGGGCGTGTTCGGTGGGAACCCTCTCCCACCGACGCCGAGGTCGTTCCCGGCCTCCACTTCGCCGGCGGCGACCTCGAAGACCGGGTCGTACCGGCCGACGCCACCGGCGAGCATGGTCGTGTACTGCCCGAGCGGTGTGACGACCTTGACGAGGGCGGTGCGATGTCCTGGCCCCGTCGGGCTGAAGATCACGCCGACGCTGCAGGTGGCACGCGGGTTGAGAATCTTGCCGGTCGCAGCTGTTGCTGACGATCGCGAAGTCGTCCGGGTTGGCTCCGCTGACCTCGATCGACGACACCGACGTCGGTGCCAACGAGATGTTCTCGACATCGAACAGGATCTCCGGACTCGCCTGCCCGACGACCACGGTGCCGAGGTCCTTGCCACCAGGATTTGCGCGCAACGTCGGATCGCCACCGGTGCCGCGAACCGTGGAACTGACGCTGACCGCACCGAAGCCGGTCTCCGCAACGGTGAGGGTGCCGGACACCGGCCCCGGCGCATCGGGCGTGAAGGTCAGGCGCACCGTACAGTCGGCGCCAGGAGGCACCGGAGCTCCGAGCACGCACGTGCCCTCGTTCCGGTTGATGGCGAACCTCGCTGTTGGAGACCGTGACCGTCGACGGCGTGAACGTGGTCGGGCCGTTGTTGATGACCGCCACGAAGTACTCGTCGCTGGTGAAGCCGACCAGGGTCGATCCGACGTCGGCCTCGGCGATCGACAGTGTCGGCGGGGTCGAGATGGCCACCACCTGTCGTCCCGGCACCGAGCCGGCAGCGAGTTGCGGCCCAGCGAGCGTGTCGAACGCCGTAGTGCGGCCCGTGTCGCTGAGCTGCGGACGCGAGTGAGCAGCGACGGCCGGGCGGACACCATCGGCGGCCACCGCGATCCGCCGCAGGGTGCCGCGGGCGGCATCGGCCACCAGCAGATCACCGTCGTCGGATTCGCCACCGCCCGAGGCCTCGACGAGCTGGAGGTTGGACGCCTTGGTGATGAACGCGACGAGTTGCCCCTCGGCGCTGAGCGCCGGCTGTGATGACGACGCCGTTCCGGCCACGACCGGGTCCGAACCCTCGACGCTGCTGACCATCTTCATCGCAGTGCGGCTGACTTCGTCGTAGATCCCGTTCGCGTCGATGTCACGGTCGAGGCGGAACACCTGCGTGGGGCATCCACCCCCGCATGCGGGAAGCACCGCCGGCACCAGGCCGACATCTGCACTCGTGAACGCAACGACTCGCCCATCGCGCGACAGCACGGGGTCGGAGGCCCCGACGACGGTGGGTTCGCCATCCACACGAACCGACACGAGTCGAACCGCGAGGAAGGGGTCGGCTTCGTTGCGGTCCCAGACGTAGATCTGGCGTGTCGCAGGGCCACCCGGCGTCACGCCGGTTCCCCAGCCCGGAACTGCGTCGTTCGACGCGGCATCGGAGCGATAGGCGACGAACCGCCCGTCACCGGAGATCGCCGGCTGGTCGAGCCCGGCATGGACGAACTGGGTGTCGGGCGTGGAGATCGGCGTGCCGGCGACGAGCGCCGAACGGGACGGATCGGTGACAGGCACCTCGAGGTTCACCAAGCTGACGGAGGTGACCTCGCCCTCTTCGATCGACTGCGACGCCGGATGGGTGTACGCAATGAGTGTCCCGGACCGAGACACCGCCGGCGTGTCGACGATGCTCACGTCGTCGCGTGCGAGCCCCGAGCCGTCGGGTCGTGTCGACACGAGTTCCCACGCCCCCAGCGTGCCCCCGCAGTGAGGCAGCTGCAGTCGGTACACGTCCCACCGGTCGCCGGTGTCGTCGTCTCGGAACACGTCGAGCGCCATCTCGGTGACGACCACGATGCTGCACCCGTCGCCCGACAGCACCGGATGCACCGAGTTGCCCGAGCGTTGGCCCTCGGGCACCGTGGTGACCTCGGCGGTGACACCGGCGTCACGATCGGTGAGGTAGATCGTGTCGGAGCGTGAGTCGACCGGAGCCGACGGGTCGTCGCTCGCAGTCGGGATCGCCTGGTAGGCGACGTATCGACCGTCGCCCGAGAGTGACGCATTCGAGCCGCTGCCGGAGCCGATCGAGTCGCCGACCATCGGCCCGTCGAGCGGAGTTGCCTGCTCGATGACGACACCCACTCGTGCCGAGACACCCTCGGTGCTCGTGCTCAGGATGAGACCGGCACAGAGCAGGGCAGACGCGCCAACGAGGCGACGCCGCCCGTTGCGTTCGACCACGTTGCTCCTCATTTCGCTGGCTACATCCGGGGTGTTGATTGTGTCATGTCGGTTCGCCGATCGCCACGCGCGTCGGACGCAAGAATTCGAACGAGCTCGGTCACGAGTCCATCGAGAGAATGATCGGCAGCCGTCGCCGTCACCTTGAGGCCCAATCGCTGCGCCATGGACGTCGTCGTCGGGCCGATGGAGACCACGACGGGCGGTACGACGGTGCCGAACGCGTCGAACCAGGCCGCGGCCGCCGAGCCGCTGGCGAACAGCACGGCGTCGGCGCCGTCGAGCGCGCGTCGATCGGGCACTCTCAGCACGGTTCGGTACGCCACGACCGGGGTCACCTGGTGGCCGGCCCGGCGCAGCCCTGCAACCAACGTGTCATCGGCTCGATCGCCCTGGGCGACCAGGAATCGCTGCTCGGCTTGCGCCACCGCGCACAGTTCGTCGAGCAGCGCCTGCGCGCGTTGGGTTGCCGGCACCACGTCGACCGGTCGGCCCGTCGCGTCGGCGAGCACCCGGGCGGTCGCGGTGCCCACCACGGCGAGTCGAACCGACGGCGCGTCGGCGGCCGCGTCTGCCACTCGCTCTGCTCCGGCCGGCGAGGTCACGACGAGCCAGTCGAACTCCGTGAGCCGCTCGAGTTCCCGAGCGAGCGCGGCACCGGCATCGGCCGGCTCGAGGACCTGTATCAGCGGAACGTGAACGACCGTGGCACCACGCGACTCGAGCAGTGCGGCCAGCTCGCCCGGACGCTCACGAGTGACGAGCACGCGGCAGCCGGCGAGTGGCCCCGTCACCCGATCACCCGAGGGCCGCCTGCGCGCCGAGGGCCGCACGGCGAGCGATTCCGAGGTCGTCCGAGGTTCCGGTGATCGCCACCTCCGCCACGATCGACTGTCCCGTCGCAAAGTCGGCGAGGAACACCGTGAGACGGCCATCGCGTACGTGGCCACCGACCGGCAGCGAACAGCCCGAACCGAGCTCGGCCAGGAATGCTCGCTCGACCTCGACGGCATGACGAGTGTCGGGGTGGTCGACGCCGGCGAGCGCAGCAAGCGTTTCCGCATCGTCGACGCGACACTCGACGGCCACACATCCCTGGCCGACGGCCGGTACGAAGGTCGCGACGTCGAGGCGCTCGGCGATGCGATCGGTCAGCTGCAGGATCTCGAGCGCTGCAACCGCCATCACGATGGCGCCGTTGTCGGGCACCTTCGACAACCGCGTGTCGATGTTGCCGCGCAGCTCGACGAACGCCAGGTCAGGGCGCACCCGCGACAGTTGAGCTCGCCGTCGCACCGATCCGGTGGCCACGGTTGCGCCATGAGCCAGATCGTCGAGACGACGACCCACGAGCGCATCGGCGGGGTCACGTCGCTCGCAGAACGCTCCGATCACCAGACCGTCGGCCGGTGCCGACGGGAGATCCTTTGCCGAGTGCACGGCGAGGTCGGCGCGACCGTCGAGCACCGCCAGCTGCACCTCCTTGACGAAGACGCCCTGTCCACCGATCACGTGCAGCGGAACGTCGAGCCGGGCATCGCCGGTGGTCTCGATCATCACCAGCTCGACCAGTACGGCCGGTTGCCGCCGTGATCCGATCGGCGACTGCAGTGGCCTGCGCAACCGCCTGACGCGAACCACGGGTGGCCAGCCTGAGCGCTGCGGCGTCGCGCTCGTGCGGTGAGTCGCCGGTCACGGCCGATTCATCCGAGGTCGAAGAGGTCGCGGACGGCCGCGGCGTTGCGTTCGCCCTGCGGAGTACCCGCCTGCGACTTGAGACGCACTGATGGCTCGTGCAGCAACTTGGCGACGATTGCCCGCGTCAGTGCCTCGACCGACTCGCGTTGACGGTCGTCGAGTTCACCGAGGCGCGAGGCGAACCGGTCGAGCTCACGAGAACGGACACGGTCGGCCGCTTCGTGCATCGACGCGACGAGCGGGGCAGCCTGGCGGGCAGTCGAATCGACGAGGTAGTTCTCGACTTCCTCGCCGACGATCGAGCGGACACGTTCGGCCTCGCCGGCTCGATGCGACAGCCCACGGTCGGCCCAGTCGCGGAGATCGTCGAGGTTCGACAGCGCCACGCCGGCAAGTTCGGCGACCGCGGGATCGACGTTGCGGGGAACGCCGATGTCGACGATGTGGAGCGGGCGCGTCGTGGTGCGCCGAGCGTCGTCGACGAGCGAACGCGTGAGGAACGCCTGGTCAGCGCCGGTACCGGCCACGATGACATCGGACGCGGCGATGGCCTCGCGGAGACGGTCGAAGCCGACGGACACGCCGTTGACCCGTTCGGCGAGCGATGCCCCGCGATCGTCGGAGCGATTGGCAACGAGGATGTCGGCGCCGCCGGCGCGGTGGAGTGCGACCGCAACACCCTCACCCATCGACCCGGCACCGATGACGAGCACCCGCTTGCCGTTCAGTTCGCCGGTCACGTCGGTGATCATCTCGACGGCGGCATGGCTGATCGACGCCGTGCCGCGGGCGATGCCCGTTTCGCTGCGGGCCCGCTTTCCCGTGGAGAGCGCCGAGCGGAAGAGCTGGTTCAGCGTCGACCGGGCCGCACCTTCACGCTGTGCCGTCTCCCACGCCGTTCGGACCTGGCCGAGGATCTCACTCTCGCCGAGCACGGCAGAGTCGAGACCCGCAGCCACCTCGAACAGATGGGTGACTGCAGCGGTGTCGTGCTGGCTGTAGAGATGCGGTGTGAGTTCGTCGACCGTCAGATCGCCGAGCTCGCACAGCAGGTCGCGTACGTCGCCGTACGCGCCGTGGAAGAGTTCGGCCACGACGTAGACCTCGGTGCGGTTGCACGTCGACAACACCACGGCCTCGCGCACGTTGTCACGCTGAGCGAGACCCGCCACCGCTTTGCCCAGGTGTTCGGGCGCGATCGTGACGCGTTCGAGCAGTGGCAGCGGACCGCTGCGATGGTTGACTCCGACGACCAGAATCGACATGCGACTACAAGCCTAGGCGGTCGCGCCGCGTCGTGGCTCGCCGGGCACGACACGCAGTCCGGCGGCCAGCGTGGCCGATGCCCGCCGCTGTTCGTAGTAGCTCAGGATCTGCAATTCGACGGCGAGGTCGACCTTGCGGACGCTGATGCCGGCCGGCACGTTGATGAGCGTCGGCGCGAAGTTCAGCAGGCTCGTGATGCCGGCGGCGACGAGTGCTTCTGCAGCCTCCTGTGCTGCGGGTCCCGGCGTGGCGATGACGCCGATCGAAATTCCGCGCGACTGCACGACCTGAGCGAGTTCGTCGACGTGGCGGACGCGAACGCCACCCACCACCGAGCCGACCTTGGCGGGGTCGACGTCGACGATGCCGCCGACGGGAAAGCCCCGGTCGCCGAATCCGTTGTAGCCGGCGAGTGCCTGGCCGAGGTTGCCCGCACCGACGATGACCACGGGCCAATCATGCGTCAGGCCGAGTTCCCGGCGGATCTGGTAGACGAGGAACTCGACGTCGTAGCCGACCCCGCGAGTTCCGTAACTGCCGAGATAGCTGAGGTCCTTGCGGACCTTGGCGGCATTCAGGCCGGCGAACTCGGCGAGCTCGTCGGACGAAATGCTCGTGACACCGACATCGAAACGCTCCGACAGGATCCGCAGGTACACGGGCAGACGCGCGACGGTCGCTTCGGGAATGCGTCGTCGCGCGGGTTGGCCAGCCATGGACCGCTCACGTTAGGGCGCTCGTGCACCATTTCACAAAGCTGACCACACAGCCGTCCAGAGCCACTCGACCCCGAGGCGTCGGTCACGCCGTTGGGCGGGTTCTCAGATCAGTGAGGCGCCGACGCGCAGCGCGTCGTCGAGGCTGCGACGAACCAACTTGCCGGAGGCATTGCGAGGCAGTGCATCGACGAAGATGATCTTGGTGGGGCACTTGTAGCGCGCCAGATGGTCGAGCGAGTGCTCGATGAGCGCTTCCTCGTCGGCGTCGGCGCCGGGCCGCGGCACGACATAGGCCTTCACCGCTTCGCCTGTGTGCGGATGAGGTACGCCGACCACCGCCGCTTCGGCGACGTCGGGATGCATCGTGAGCATCTCCTCCACCTCGGCGGGGTACACGTTGAAGCCCGACACGATGATGAGATCCTTCGATCGATCGACCAGGTACAGGTAGCCGTCGTCGTCGGTGGTGGCCATGTCGCCGGTGTGCAGCCATCCGTCGGTGAGGACTGCAGCCGTTGCCTCCGGGTCGTTGTAGTAGCCACCGAAGATGTTGTCACCCTTGACCCAGACCTCACCGACGTCGCCGACGAGCGCGTCGCCGTCGACATTGACGAGTCGGATCTCGACACCCTTCAGGGCACGACCGACCGAACCGAACCGAACCGGTGAACCCGTGGAGGTGGTGACGATCGGTGACGCCTCGGTGAGCCCGTACCCCTCGCGGATCTCGACGCCGAAACGATCACGCATCGCCTCCGCCACGGTGATCGAGAGCCGTGACGCGCCCGACAGCGCGAGGCGAACCGTGGCGAACGTGTCGGGGGCGAGATCGTCGAAGTGGGCGAAGGCCGTCCACAACGCTGGGGCGCCGGGGATGACGGTGACCCGGCGATCCTGAATCGACTGGACGGCAGTCGACGGGTCGAAGCGCTGCACGAGCAGGAGCGTGGCGCCGACACGGAGGCCGAGACCGACGACAACGTTGAGACCGAAGATGTGGAACAGCGGAAGGACGCCGAAGATCACGTCGTCGCGGTCGATGTGTCCCTCGGCCGACAGGCTCTGGTCGAGGTTGGCCATGAGGTTGCCGTGGGTGAGCATCGCTGCGCGTGGCGCTCCGGCGGTGCCGCTGGTGAACATCAGCACGGCGAGGTGCGAGGTGTCGACCTCGACCAGGGCGAGCGGCTCGGACGACGTCACGAGATCGTCGAAACCGACCGTGCCCTCCGTCGATTCGGTGTTGATCACGGTCTCGATGGTCGGCAGCAGCGCCGGGTCGACGTGCGCCCAGTTGACCGCGCTGACCTTGTCGACGATGATCACCTTCGCTCCGACCACCGCAAGCTCCGATTCGAGTTCCGGTGCGGGGCTGGTGGGGTTGAGCGGGACGGCCACCGCGCCGAGGCCGATGGTGGCCAGGTACCCGATCACGAAGTGCGGCGAGTTGCCGAGCAGCAACGCCACGCGGTCACCCGGCTCGACGCCGAGCGACGCCAGGCCGCCACGGAAGCGCTCGACCTGGTCGCGGAGTTCGCCGTAGGTCGTCGTACGCCCACGCCAGATCAACGCGGTGGAGTCGCCGGCGTGGTCGTCGATGATGTGCGCGAGATTCACGTATCCCCCTGCGGTTGCGGGCGTGGCATCACACCCAGGATCAGCGTACTCGCGGACGATGGAGCCTGCGTAGTGTTGGCGGTGCCCCGTCGGGAGTCAGGACCGGCGATCGCTGGCAGCCTGGCTCCGCTTGTTCGACGCTTTGGTCGAGGCGCGCCGCTTCTCGCTCGCAGGTGTTCTCGGCGCTCGCTTCGACGACGTGCCCGTCGCCGCGACCCGGCGGGCCGTCGAGGGCGCAGCAGCGGTGAAGCTCGACCGGCTCGCCGCCGCAAGACGCTCGGCCTTGAGTTCCGCAGCGGCGGTGTCGGCGAGGTCGGCAAGGCGTCGCGACACCCGGGCCAGGGCGTCCTCGAAGCCTTCGGCCTTGCGCGCCGCCTTGGCGTGGGCGGCATGGGCACGCTTTCTCGAGCGGTCGGCGCTCACCTGAGCGCCCGCTCGGCGGCGGTACAGCTTGCTGTACTTGTTGCGTGCCCGACGGACCCGGTCGTGCAGCGCCGACAGTTCGTCCTCGTCGAGGCGTTTCAGCTCCCGCGGCTCGGTCGCGCGGAGCAACTCCTGCTCCGACTCGTTCAGCATGGCCCGCAGTTGCGCATCCATCATTCTTCTCCTTCTCGTCGTTGATCGTGTGGGGTGATCGTGTGGGGATGATCGTGATCGTCTCAGTGGAACTGCTCGAGGGTCTCGATGAGGAGCCGGGCGCCGAAGCCGCTCATCCCGCGGGTCTTCCAGCCCTTCGGACTCGGCGTGGCGGCCACGCCGGCGATGTCGATGTGGGCCCACCGGACACCCTTGGCGAAATGGGCGAGGAACTCCGCGGCGGTGGATGCACCGGCGTTGGCTCCACCGAGGTTCTTCATGTCGGCGACGTCGGAGTCGAGCTCGGCGCGGTAGTTGGCGCCCATCGGCAGCTGCCACACCGGTTCGCCCGTCGCCTCTCCTGCCGAACGCACGAGGTCGACGAGTGCCTGATCGGTGCCCATCACCCCGGCGATGTCGGTGCCCAACGCCCGCATGCATGCTCCGGTGAGCGTGGCGATGTCGATGATCGCATCCGGTTCGATCTCGGTGCCCATCACGATGGCATCGGCCATCACGAGTCGGCCCTCGGCGTCGGTGTTGAGCACCTCGACGGTGGTGCCGTCTCGGTGCGTGATGACGTCGCCCATCTTCATGGCCGTCCCCGACGGCATGTTGTCGGTGCACATGATGTGCGCAGTCACCTTCGTGGGCACCTGCAGGTCCCTCAGCACGAGCATCGCGGCGAACACTGCGCCGCCGCCCGACATGTCGTTCTTCATCATGGCGTGCACCACGTCGCCGGGTTTGATGGCGAGACCGCCCGAGTCGTAGGTCAGTCCCTTGCCGACCACCACCACGTGCCGCCCGTTCGCGACGCCCTCGTCGGGCGTGTAGGTCAGCGTGATCAGGCGGGGCTCCTCGTCGCTGCCACCGTTCACGGCGATGATGCCGCCACAACGTTCGGCGAGCAGCCAGTCACGATCGTGGACCTCGACATCGAGACCGAACCCAGGTGCCAACCGCTCGGCCATGTCTCCCCACCGTACGGCGGTGAGATGGGCAGGTGGCGTGTTCGACAGGTCTCGTGCGACCGCCGTCGCAAGTGCCTTGAGGTGCCCACGCCGAGCGCCCGCAGCAACCGCGTCCGATGCCGACACCAGCGTGATCGCCTCGAGCTGGATGCTCGACGGCTCGGCCCGCAGGGCGTTCCACGAGTACCGGGCCAGAATCGCTCCTTCGACGAGCCCCTGGGCGACCTCCGCCGCAACGTCACCGACCTCGATCGCAAACGTCGCGGCCGCAGGGACGGCCTGCACGATGGCGGCGCCGAGGTCGCGCGCCGACGACAGATCGAGCCGACCGTCGCCGATGCCGGCGAAGACGGTCGGGGGTGTTCCGGCGACGACGTGCACCTGACCCGGCGCACCGGTGAACCCGACCGCGTGCAGTCCGGCGGAGTCAGGGCAGCGGTGTCGGAGCCGGCAGTGCCCACGAGCACCGCCACGATGCCCGCGCCGCTCGGTGCATCCGGCGCCACCGACACCTCGATCGCCGCAACCCGTGTCAGTGAGGGGACCGGGTCGAAGGTGTCGGCGACGGGAATGGCGCGGGTCATTGGTTGCTCCTGACGGCGTGGGGCTACAGGTGGTGCACCATAATCAGCAGATGACGACCACCGCACCTCCGATCGACATCGCGAAGGCCTCGTGGTTCCCACTCGCGATCGTGATGCTCTGTCAGATCCAGGTGTCGTTCAATGCGTTCAACGTGTCGATCGAAGGGATCGTCGAGGATCTCGACATTCCGGCCACGTCCGTCGGGTTGGCGCTCACGACCAGTACGTTCGCCATGGCGGGATTCGTCCTGCTCGGTTCACGCATCGGGGCCAAGATCGGCCCCCGCAAGGCGTTGCACATCGGAATGATCGGCCCCACCATCGCGGCGATCACGATCTCGTTGACCAACCAGGGATGGATGTTGTTCGCTGTGCAGGCGTTGAACGGAGCAACCGTGGCTCTCGCCGCGCCGGCGTTGACCGTGGTGATCGCCCGTAACTATCAGGGCAAGCAGCAGGGTCACGCGATCGGCTTCCTGGCCTCGGCCATTCCGCTCGCGCAGGTCGTGTCGCTGCTGGTGGCGGGAGCGCTTGCGTCGAGCGTCGGATGGCGATGGTCATTCGTGCTGCTGTCGGTGATCGGCATCGTCAACTTGTTGCTGATCGGTCGGCTCGCTCCCATCGACGCGCACCCCGACGTGGTCATCGACTGGCGTGGCGCGGCGCTCTCGTCGGTCGGCATCATCCTGATCTCGGCCGCATTCAGCTTCCTGAACGCGTGGGGGTTCTTCCAAGCGAGCGAACAGGCGCCCTTCGACATCGCCGGATTGTCACCCGTGCCGTTCCTGCTGATCATCGGCGTGGTGCTGGTTCAGGCATTCTTCCGGTCGACACGGCGACGTATGGACGACGGCAAGCCCGTGCTGTTCTCACTCGACGTCCTGCGCTCGAGCCGGGAGCGGGCAATCGTCGCCTGCATGGCAGTGATGCTCTTCATCGGCACCGCAACGAGCTTCCTGCTGCCGCTCTACATGCAGGTCGTGCAAGGGCTCAGCGGCTTCGAGACGTCACTGTCGATCGTGCCGTACACGCTGTCGATCTTCGTGGCCAACACCCAGGTGTCACGGCTCTACGACCGGGTCAGCCCCGCCAACATCACCCGGGTCGCCTTCGTCGTCGTGTTCCTTGCGCTCACCCTCCTGGCGTTCACGATCCGCAACGACTGGAGCCAGGTGTCGGTCGTCGCCGGCCTGGTCACGCTCGGGCTCGCGCAGGGGTGCATCGTCGCCCTCGTGTTCAACAAACTCCTGATGTCGAACCCGAAGGAGCTCGCCGGCGACGTTGGTGCCTTCCGCGGACTCACCCACAACATCTCCGGCTCGATCGGCATCGCCGTCGGCACCGCCATTGCGGTGTCACTCCTCGGGGTGATCGTGGCACAGAACGCGCTGAACTCGCCTGCGTTCTCTCCTGAGCTCGTCGAACAGGTCAACTTCGACAACACCCAGTTCATCACCAGCGACCAACTCGTGACGATCCTCGAGGAGAAGGGTGCGGCCCCCGCCGAGGCAGAGGCTGCCGTGGCGATCTACGAGGACGCCCGCCTCCGGGCACTGAGGACCACACTGATGTTCCTCGCCGCGCTCGCCCTCCTTGCACTCGTGCCGGCCGGCAAGATGCCCGACTTCCGGGAACCCGATCTCACCGTCGAGGACGAAGAAGGCCTCACGCTCGCCACTGCACGATCGGACTGACGTGGCGTCGTTCGTCTTCCGGATGGTGAGCGATGGCCGCTGCTGACGTTGCCGTCGAGCGGCACGCCTTGCTGCGGTCGTTGGTGATCACCGCCGCGCTCGGCGTCATCGGCATGATCTGGGGTGTCGTCAGCCAGTCGCAGATGATCCTGCTCGACGGTGTGTACGCCGTACTCGGGCTCCTGGTCACCTGGCTGTTGTTGATGGCATCGGGCCTCGCCCAGGCGGAGCCGAGCCACCGCTACCCCTACGGACGAGAGTCGTTGACCCCGTTGGTGATCGGGGTGCAGGGTTTCGTGCTGCTGGTCACCCTCGGCTACGCGGCGGTCGATGCCTGCCTGACGATCCGCGACGGCGGAAGCAGCGTCGACGCCGGCTGGGCAATCGTGTACAGCGTGCTGACGACCGTTGGCTCGCTGGCGACGTGGTGGTGGCTGCGGTCGAAGGTGATCTCGACCAATTCGGACGTGCTCGGCGCGGAGTCGACGGCCTGGAAGATCGGGGCGCTTCGAGGGTTGGGGATGGTCATCGGCTTCACGCTGATGTCGCTGATCGCGGACTCGTCACTCGACTGGGCGGTGCCGTACATCGATCCGGCGATGGTGCTGATCACCTGTGCCGTGTTCATCCCGGCGCCCATCCGGATGGTTCGGGTGACGATCGTGGAACTGCTGGAGGGCGCTCCCTCGGCGGAAGTCCAACGGCCGGTGCTGCAAGCAGTCGGCGAGGTACAGGCGCTCTTCGATCTCGACGAACCGACGGTCCTCATGAGCAAGGTCGGCCCGAAGCTGTACGTGGAGGTCGACGGCGTCGTCGACCCCGACGTGACCGTCGCGCAAGGACAGCTCGTACGCGAGGCGCTCGCCGAGCGTCTGGAACCGTTGCCGTACGACATCTGGTTGAACGTCGAGTTCGCCCCGCGCCCTGTTGCCCAGGACGATCGGCGACCCCCGATCGATGTCGCCGAGTAGGTTCCGACGATGGCCGACAGCACGACCACGTTCATCGTGCTGGGTGTCGTCGTGGTGCTCTTCGTCACCAACCGTGTCCCCGTCGCGATCATCGCTGTCGGTACGGCATTGTCGCTGTGGGCCACCGGGGTCCTCGACCTCGACCAGGCCACCGCGGGCTTCGGCGATCCGACCGTGTTGTTCATCGCCGCGCTGTTCGTCGTCAGCGAGGCCCTCGACGCCACCGGGGTCACCACGTGGGTCGGACAACAACTGATCGATCGCGCGGGAACCGGCCGCACCCGCATCGTGGTGTACGTGATGATCGTGTCGGGCCTCGTGACCGCCCTCATCACACCGAATGCATCAGTCGCCGCGTTGGTTCCGGTCGTCGTCGTCATCGCGGTGAGGGTCGGCCAGAACACGTCGCAGCTGTTGATCCCGCTCGCATTCGCCGCCCATGCCGGCGCGCTGTTGGCGCTGACCGGCAGCCCCGTCAGCGTGATCGTGTCGGAGGCCGCCGCCGACGCGGGTGTCGGCCAGTTCGGGTTCTTCGAGTTCGCCCTCACCGGACTTCCGCTGCTCGTCGGCACGATCGTCATCGTCGTCGCCCTCGGACCCAAACTGCTGCCGCATCGCGACGCGGCGCGCATGCCCGCCGATCTCTCCGATCTCGAATCGACGCTCACGCACCAGTACCGCATCGACGGCGAGGACTTCGACCGTCTGTTCACCCGACGCTTCGGTGCGTCGGAGGTGATCGTGCCGCCGCGTTCGCCGTTGATCGGCCAGCGCGCCTACCCCGGCATGCGCACCGACAGCGGCGAACTCGTGGTCGTCGCACTGCTTCGTGACGACCGCCGGATCGACGACCCGACGACCCGGATCGCGGCAGGCGACACGCTGCTGGTTCGCGGAACCTGGCAGGCATTGAGCGCGCAGATCGAGGCCGATGACGACGTGCTCGTCGTCGATGAACCCGATGTGGTGCGCCGTCAGGTCGTGCCGCTCGGGCTCGGCGCCAAGGAGTCGATCGCCGTCCTGGTCGTGATGATCGTGCTGCTGGCGACCAACGCACTCCCGCCGGCGATCGCCGGACTCGGGGCAGCGTGCGCACTCATCCTGCTGCGCGTACTGACCGTCGATCAGGCCTATCGGGCGATCGGCTGGACGACCGTCATCCTCGTTGCGGGGATGATCCCGCTGTCGACGGCGATGCGCGTCACGGGCGCTGCCGACGATCTGGCCAACGCACTGGTCGACGTCGTCGGCGACTCTGGTCCGTATCCGCTGCTCATCGGGGTGTTCGTGCTCACGGCAGTGCTCGGCCAGTTGATCAGCAACATGGCCACCGCGTTGATCATGATCCCGATCGCACTGTCGGCTGCCGCCGAGTTGGACGTCGCCGCGGCACCGGTGCTGATGAGCCTGAACGTCGCCACAGCGGCCGCCCTGCTGACCCCCGTGGCGACCCCTGCCAACCTCATGGTGATGGAGCCCGGGGGCTACCGCTTCAACGACTACTGGAAGCTGGGCATCGTGGTGATGGCCTGGTACTTCGTCGTCGCCGTGCTGCTCGTTCCCGTGATCTGGCAATTCTGATCACGACACCCGACAGCCCGGTCAGAGGCGCACGAGCGAGATCGTGGCGGCGATGAGGATCGCTGCCAGCAGCAGACCGAGTGTCAGCGTGGTGGCGGGGCGCATGGCGTGAGGCTACCTGCGCTCACCGCGACGGTCGCAGGCTGACCGGTTGGGCCCGGCCGGGCTGCTCGTGTCCGTCGGACGGGAGCAGCGTGACCTGGTCACCGGCGGCGAGGCCGAGTTCGTCGGCCGCCGACCGTTGGTCCATCGCAATCGCGAGCAGCCCGGACGAGTCGAGGACGAGGCCGACTGCGCCGCCGCCGACCCTGTCACCACCGATCGCAGCGAACGACGCCGCACGAGTTGCGCTGCGCACCACGCCGCCCGTCGGATCGGTGGGGCTGGCACACCGCAGCTCGATGCGCTCACCGAAGCTGGTCGGCAGATCGTCGGGGCCGACATTGAGTTGCGCGTTGCCGTATCGGTCGACCCACAGCACCTGGGCGATGACCTTGGTGTCGTCGCTCTGCGGGAGCGCGACCACCCCGGGCATCAACAGGTCGGCGTCGACCTCGGGGCCGAGTTCGCTCAGGTCGCCACCGTTGCAGAGAAACGCTGCGGCCGGAGCGAAGATGTCGCGGCCGGCGAACGTGGCACCGGGGGCGAGCAGGCGATGGTCGGGGTTCGTGATCTCCACGGTCCTGCCGGCGCCACCGGCCATCGCAACGGCAGGAGCGAGCAGCCCGTTGTCGGGCCCGACGAGCACCCCTTCGCCATCGGCCACTTCCACCGCGATCGCCCGTCGAGCCGTGCCGACGCCCGGGTCGACGACGGCGAGCACCACACCAGATGCGACGTAGCCGATGCTGCGGGCAAGTGCGAGCGACCCGGCCCGCACGTCGAACGGCGCAACCCCGTGAGTGAGGTCGATCACGCGGGCATGCGGCGCGAGGTCACGGATGACGGAGTGGACAACGCCGACGAATTCGTCGGTCGTGCCGAAATCGGACAGGAACGAGACCGTCTCGTAGCGGCGACCCATGGACGTCGAACCTATCTCCGTCGTCCGACCATCATCCGACGATCATCCGGCCCCGGACGCGACAAGGGCTGGTGCCAACCCCCCGATGGCACCAGCCCTGGTCGGCGCTACCCACCGTTTCCGGCGGGCGCGTCTCCACGGCGACACCATAGGCGACGGATGGCCGATGTGAAAAGGGGCACACCAAAGAACACCGGTGAAATTCTCGACGAGGCGTCAACCGAGCTCGCGGCTGCGCTCCGTTGCTGCGCGCACGGCGGCTCCGAACGCTGCGCGAACGCCGCGTTCATCGAGCACGGCGAGTCCCGCCGCAGTGGTTCCTCCAGGCGAGGTGACCCGTTGGCGCAACACCGCCGGGTCACCCTCGCGATCGAGCAGCGTCGCCGAACCGAGCAGGAGTTGACGGATGACCCGCTCGGCAACCGGCCGTGACATCCCCTCGGCGACCGCGGCCTCCGTCAGTGCTTCGGCGACGAGAAAGACGTAGGCCGGCCCCGATCCGGCGACACCCGTGAACAGGTCGAGGTCGCCCTCCGACATGCGCTCCACCGTGCCGACCGCTGCCAGAATCGACTCCGCCCACGCAACGTCGTCGTCGCCTGCAGCGCTGCCTGCCGCGATCGCCGACGCACCGAGTCGCACGAGCGCCGGCGTGTTCGGCATCGCCCGCACCACTGCGACGCCAGGACCGACCACCGCCTCGATCGTGGCCAGGCGCACCCCTGCGGCGATCGACAGCATCCGGGTGGCGCCGGCTGCGGCGGCGTCACGCGCGGCAGCGGGAACATCGCCAGGTTTGACGGCCAGCAGCGCTGCCCGGGTCGCCGGCATGTGCGACGTCACGGTGATGGAGGGAAACAGCACCGACAGCTCGGTGCGCCGAGCGTCGACGACCTCCACGACGGCGATGGCCGATGCAGCCACGGCGCCCGCATCGAGCAGGCCCCCGATCAGCGCGGCTCCCATGTTGCCGCCACCCACCACGGTCAAGTCGAAGGGTGCGGCGGCGGGGTCCGGTGTCATCGCGGCCAGGCTAGTGACCGTCCGGAGGCGCTTTCGGATGGGCGCCCGGATGAGCGTGAGGAAGACCGACTCCCCCGAGCACGCCCATCCGGACACCCGGGAGTGGGCAGCGC
Source organism: Ilumatobacteraceae bacterium (assembly GCA_963743825.1). GTDB lineage: Bacteria > Actinomycetota > Acidimicrobiia > Acidimicrobiales > Ilumatobacteraceae > Sva-07. Next base: position 42,807 of record CAVURC010000009.1, read on the forward strand.
GCGGGTCGCAAGGGAACAGGCCGGGGATGATCCGGTGACGTTCAGGGTGTGAAGCGGCTGCGGAAGCCGATGCGCAACAGTGACTGGAAGCACTGCTCGACATCGGCATAGAGGGTGCCGAGCACACGATCGAGTTCGTCGTGGGTCACCTGGCCGACCGGCATCTCACCACGCAGGAAGATCGCGTCCTCGAGCCCGATCGAGAAGTGCGCTCCGACGAGGCGGTCGTTGCGGCGCAACAGATGCTCGTACAGCTCGGCGTCGTTCTCCTCGGGCGCCGGCATCACGTAGGTCTCGTAGCGCAACGTCCGCTGGCCGAGCGTGAGCCACACGGTGGTGAACTCCTTGTCGTCGCCGCGCATGCGCACGTACCAGCGGACGGCCTCGGTGTCGCGATCGACGGCAATGATCCGGTCGTTCTCGGCGGCGAGCGCCGCCAGCCACCCGTCGATCCGGTGCTCGAGTTCGGCGAGTTCGCCCGGATCGTAGGCGTCGGTCACTGACAGTTCACCCGCTCGCGCACGGTGAGATCGCCGTACAGCCGCCGCAATCGGGCGGCCGCGAAGCTCCAGGTGTACCGCCGCGCCCGATCGACCGAGGCGGCGCTCATCGAGGCACGCATGGCGTCGTCACCGAGTATCTCCGACACCGCACGTGCATAGTCGGTGGGGTCGCGACCATCGATGAGTCGACCCGTCCGGCCATCGTCGACGAGGCTGAGCAGACCACCGACCGCGCTCGCCACGACCGGGATCCCGCACGCCGCCGCCTCGAGCGCAACCAGACCGAAACTCTCACTCCGGCTCGGGGCGATCACCACATCGGCAGCGCGGTAGTAGGTCGACAGGATGTGATGCGGTTGCGGCTCGACGAATCGGACGCGATCGTGCAGACCCAGCTCATCGACGAGTGCGTGCGCCCGCCGGGTCTCGGTATCGCCGTCGAGCCCACTGGCACCGCCGACGATCACGAGTTCGGCTCGCGGATCGTCGAGTTCGTGGAGGGCACAGATGGCGACGTCGGGTCCCTTGAGCGGCTGGATGCGCCCGACGAACAGCAGCAGCGGACGGTCGAGATCGAATCCCAGCGCCCGGCGCGCACCCGCTCGATCGCCGGGGGCGAAGAAGGCGTGCTCGACGCCGGGGGCGATGATCTCCAGCCGCGCCTCGGGATTGCCGTAATGGAGTCGGAACTGGTCTTCCTCCTCGATGCAGCTCACACAGATGGCGTCGGCGCACCGCACGATCTGCGCCTCGGCGAGATCGCGCTGCATCGACTCGGGATCGCCACCGGCAGCCTTGACCCGAGCGAGGGTGTGGAACGTCGAGACGAACGGCACGTCGAGCTCGTGCTTCAGGGAATGCCCGACGACGCCGCTCAGCCAGTAGTTGCCGTGGATCACGTCGGGTCGCTCGTTGCGGGCGAACCAGTCGAGCATGCCGCGTCGGAACTCGTCGGTGACCTCCGACAACGCCTCCTTCGGCAGATGGTGCGGACCTGCTTCGATGTGCACCACACGATGGCCGGGCTCGACGACGACCTCGCGGGGCAGACCGTCACGATCGGCACGGGTGAACGTGGTGCACTCGACGCCCGCCTGGGCCAGTGCCGACACCAACTCTCGTACGTACACGTTCATGCCGCCGCTGTCGCCCGATCCCGGCTGCACGAGCGGGGAGGTGTGGAGGGAGATGACTGCGACGCGCTGCACCAGGGCTCAAACCCTAACCATGGTCGATCTCATCCCGCCGAAGCGGAAAATCTTCGCCGGCCTGCTCAGCCTTCGGAGAGCAGGGCGTCGACGTCGGCCTCGCCGTCGCGGTATCGCCGCACCAGTTCGGCACTGAGTGCGTCGAGACGGTCGAACCGAGCGCGCCGGTCCGACGACATCTGCGTCTCGAAATCGGAGATCGCTTCGGTCAGTGCCGCGAGCTCGGCATCGTCGAGCGACTTGAGATGCCCGAGACCACCCTGCGCGCAGATCTCGTCGAGCTCGACAGCGAGCGGATGGTCGCTGAGATCCTCGGTGGGTCGAGGCGGTCGCGCCGGGCCGCCGGTCAGGTGCTGCGAGAGCACCGTGCGCAAGTCGTCGGTGGGGTCGGCGTCGGATTCCTCCGCGCGTCGATGTGCTTCGGACTTCACGAGGTCGAGGCGGGCCTGGGCCACCCGGCGCGCGTACGACACGGCATCGTCTTCGTGCTGCAACTGCTGACGAAGCCCTCGCAGCTCGGACAGGGTGAGCTCCGCTGGATCGGGTGTGTCGATGATGGTCACGTACTTCCTCCGGACACGGGTGGCAGGACCGCCACCTCGTCTGATGGGCCGATCGGGGTGTCGGCGCGGGCGTCGTCGCCGTTCACCCAGATGCTGCAGGTCTTCAACACGACGCCGAAGCGTGGCCCGTACCGCTGTTCGGCGGCAGTGAGGACCTCGCTCACCGTGGTGCCGTCGAACACGTCGGTACCGGTTCCCGCGGCCTCGCGTGCCGAGGCGAACAGACGCATGGTTGGCACGGTGTCCAATCTACAAGTGTCCCGCGTCCCGGACAGCGTTCCCCGACCAGCGACCGTCCCGGTCACGCCGGGACACCACCGGGCAGGATGCCGGCAATCATGCCGACTGCTGCCACCGTCAGCGTGGCGCCGAGTGCCAGCCGGCGTGTGGACGTCTCCTCCAACCGGCGAGTCGCGCCGTAGTAGCCCAACTCGGGCTGCGTCAGCGCCCGCAGTGCGACGAAGCCCCATCCGACCAGCCAGGCCGCTGCCGCCATCACCATCACCCGCTCGCCGTGGGCCATGGCACCGAGGCCGTGCGTCCAACGGTCGCTGAGACCCCGCAGCGACACCACGAGGTTGAGCGCCACCATCGTCGCCAGCGTCGAGGCCCAACGGATCGGCAGACCCGTGCGCGACGTGCCGTCGCCGAGGCCGGCGCCAACCGACGCCATCGACCATCGCAGACGGGCGCCCGGCCGGATGAGCCCGTCGGACAGCAGGAAGTGGCCGAGGGTGAGCGCGAGTTGCGACGCCGCCAGGACCGCCATGATCTCGAGCGGAGGCACCTCGAACGGCGACGTGCCCGAGAACAGCACGACGACGACCACCACGACGCACAGCATCCGCCGCATCCCCTCGACGGCGACCACCGACCAGGCGACCTGTCGGAGCGACGGTCGGTCGGCGCCGAAGAGTGCGGCCGGACGCAGCGAGCTGATGCCGTGACGCGCCCACGCCACCTCACCGGTGTCGTCGGCGCCGACCGCCGATCGGACGTCGAGGGCGTCGACGGCGTCGAGGACGACCGCCAGTGTCTCCGGGAGGGCGGCGTCGGCCCGACGCGTCGCGCGCCGCTGTGCACTGGTCACGCTGGTTGCCGGGGCGTGCCAGAGGGCGAGGGAAATCACCGACGCGACCGCGAACGCAACCACCTCGAGGACGAGTACGACCATCCCGACGACACCATTCATCGGCGACGACACGCGCCATCCGAGCCACATGAGCCAGGCGACCATGGCCGCGACGACCAGCACCCGCCCGGTCCATCTCACTGCCGTCGTCACCGTTGGGCCGTTTCGTTCGCCATCGTCGCCATCCCGACCGCGCCACGTCGACGCGCTCGTTGTTCCTGCTCCATCGGCCCGACGTCCCGGGAACTTGAGATGTCGCGGTTCGCCGCCCGCGACGTACACGATGTGTCAGACACATCGTGTACGTCACTTCCGTCAGCGGGCCGGGACGCCCGCGCATGTTCGGGGGCGGATAGCCTGCGGCTCCTGTGGGAACCGAAAAGCGTGAACGTCAGAAGGCCAATCGTGCATACAAGCAGCAGCAGTTGCAGCAGGAGGCGAGCCGTCGCAAGACCTTCCGATTCATCGCCATCGGTGTCGGAGCGGTCGCTGCTGTGTTCCTGTTCGCTTGGATCGCGAGCAACTTCGTCGGCGACGACGACCCCGCACCGGTCCCGATCGACACGATCGTCACGACGCCGCCCGTCGACGTGACCGCCCCGATCGAGACGACCCCGGCCGAGACCACCCCGGCCGACGGATCGCAAGGCTGACGTTGGCCGTTCGCCGAACACTCGTCGGCCTGCTGGCCGTCGTCGGCCTGCTTGCCGGCGGTTGCGGGAGCGACGATGAAGCCACCGATGAGGCCGCCGCTGAATCCATCGCAAGCCACCGATGAGGCCACCACGTCCACGACCGAGTCCGCCGACTGTCCGCCCGTCGAGGGCACGGAGACACAGACCCAGCAGTTCGACGCTGCTCCGCCGGACTGCTTGACTCCCGGCGTCACCTACGAGGCGATCGTCACGACCAACAAGGGCGAGTTCACGATCACGCTCGACCCGGAGTCGGCCCCGGCCGCCACCAACAACTTCGTGTTCCTGGCGCGCAACCAGTACTTCGACGACACACCGTGCCACCGGATCATCCCGAACTTCGTCGTGCAGTGCGGCGACCCGACCGGCACGGGTACCGGCGGGCCGGGCTACACCATCGTCGACGAACCACCGGAACCCGGCCAGTACCAGGTCGGCTCGATCGCGATGGCCAAGACCGTCGAGCCCGACAGCGCCGGCAGTCAGTTCTTCATCATCACCGGAGCCGATGGCGCCGCACTCCCACCCGAGTACGCGCTGTTCGGTCAGGTGACCGACGGACTCGAGTCGACCGTCGCGGCGATGGCGGCCGCCGGCACGCCGGGCGAGGGAATCCCGTCCGAACCGATCGACATCCAGTCGATCCGCATCGTCGAATCCTGATCCCCCGTCACACGGCGCCGGGTCGTCGGTGTCAGGTGTCGAGGTGTTCGTCGCGTGTGAGTTCGTCGACGTCGTCGACGGCAATGGTCATCCGACGGCGCGATGCACGACTGAGCGCGTGGGCTCCCACCGGCGACGAGAGCAACTGCAGTACGACGACGAGCGCCAACGTCGTCGCCGCGAGCAGGGTGCCGATCTGGATCGCGGCGCCGATTGCCACCAGGACGAGTGCGAGCGTCGGCGCCTTGGCCGCCGCGTGCATGCGTGAGAACAGGTCACCGAATCGCACCACGCCGATCCCGCCGATCATCGCCAGCGCCGATCCGAGCACCAGCAGCACGTCGGCGAACGTGTCCATCAGCTCCCCCTCCGCTCGATGAACCGAGCCAGCGCCGTCGTGCCGACGAACCCGACGAACACCGCGACCAGCACGGTCTCGATCGTGATGCCGCCGTTGCTCGATCGAGTCGCGGCGACGATGATGCCGATGACGATCACCGAGAGCAGCCCGTCGAGGCCGACGACCCGATCGGGCAGACTCGGACCTCGCAGCAGCCGGTAGGCGAACCCGGCCGCACCGATCGACAGCATGATCAGGGCAACGACGTTCACGACGCAGCCCCCGCGCGTGCCGCCACGATCGCCTCGAGGTCGATCCGTTGCTGCGTCGTTCCGAATGCCCGCACGGCGAGCCGCTCGAGTCGGAGTACGTCGGCGCGCACCGACCCGACGTCGTCGAACGCCAGCACGTGGACGTAGATCACCGGAGGAGATCCGTCGTCGGACTCGTGGACGTCGACGGTCAGCGTGCCCGGCGTCAGCGTGACCGCGTTGGCGACCACCGTGACGATGCCGTCGGAGGCAACATGCATCGGCACCGCAACGATCGCGGTGCGAACGTGGGGACGCGGACTGATGACGATCCAGGCGACCTGGAGATTCGACTTCACGAGCTGCACTGCGAAGTAGCCGACGAACACGAGCGCCGACAGCGGATGGAACGACGTCAACTGCATCCCGTGCACGTCGGCCGGGCGGCCGATCAACACGACGAACAACGCCACCGCGACGCCGGCCACGAGGTTCGCCAGACCGAAGTCGCCCCAGAGAAACGCCCAGACGATCGTGAGCCAGATGATGAGGGCGGGGAGCCGAACGGTGGCGGTCACCTGCCATCACCTCCCAGCACGGTCTCGATGTACTGCTGTGGTGCGAGCAGATCAGCGGCGGTGCGCTCCGCGTAGTCGTACAGCGGGCCGGCGAACACCATGAGCGCCACCGACAGCACGACGACTGCCGACGCCGCTGCCGTCATCAGGCGGGGCACTCGGCTCTGATCCGACGCGATCCATTCGACCATCGCCGGATCCTCCGGCGCACCCCAGAAGACGTTCGACCAGATCCGCACCATCACGTACACCGTCAGCAGGCTGACGAGCAGACTGACACCGACGATCAACCAGTCGTCCGACTCGATGCCGGCACTGACCAGTGCGAACTTGCCGACGAACCCCGAGAACGGCGGCAACCCCGCGATGCTCAATGCCGGGAGCGCGAAGAGCACGGCGATCATCGGCGCACTGTGCACCAGGCCACCGACCTTCGACAGCCGGTCGGATCCCGAGCGCCGCAGGACCAGCCCGGCGACGAGGAACAGGCCGGTCTTCACGATGATGTGGTGCACCACGTAGAAGACGGCGCCGGCCACACCGGCGAGCGTGAACAGGGCGAGGCCGAAGATCATGTAGCCGATGTGGCTGACGATGTGGAACGACAGCATGCGTCGCAGGTCGTCCTGGGCGAGTGCTCCGAGTACGCCGACGATCATCGTGAGGCCGGCGAGCACGAGCAGCAGGGTTCCCTGGCGGGCGTCCGGCGGGAACAACAGGGTCTGCGTGCGGATGATCGCGTACACCCCGACCTTGGTGAGCAGCCCCGCGAAGACCGCGGTGATCGCTCCGGACGCCGTGGGGTAGCTGTCGGGCAGCCAGAAGAACAGCGGGAACAGACCGGCCTTGATACCGAACACGAGGATCAGCAGCAACGAGAACCCGGTGGCGACGCCGGTCGGCAGCTGCGGCATCCGCTCGGCGAGTTGTGCCATGTTCACGGTGCCCGTGGCCGAGTAGATCACCGCCAACGCGGTGACGAAGAACGTCGAGGCGACCAGGCTGATGACGACGTACGACATGCCGGCACGGACCTGATCGGGGCGGCCGCCGAGGGTGAGCAGGACGTAGCTCGCAACGAGCATCATCTCGAACGCGACGAAGAGGTTGAAGAGGTCACCGGTGATGAAGCTCGCCGACACACCGGCGGCGAGCACGAGGTACACCGGGTTGAAGGCGGCGTAGCGCGACTCCTCGGCCTGTTGACCGATCGCGTACACGAGCACGGCGAGCAGCATCAGCGACGACACCACGAGCATCACCGCCGACAGCCGGTCGACGACGAGGGTGATGCCGAGCGGCACCGGCCAGCCACCGGCCTGCATCACCACCGTGCCCTCGTCGTCGACGCGCACGAACAAGATGATCGCCACGATCATGTTGCAGGTCAGCGCCGACAGGCTCACGATCCGCTGGATCCACCGCACCGGCGCGGCGATCACGCAGAGCGCCGCGCCGAGCAGCGGCACGATGATCGGCAGCGCAACGAGTGCGTTCACCGCCGACCCTCCTCGGCCGCCTGGTCACGCTCGGCGCGTTCTCCTTCCGCCACGGCCTGATCGGCCTCACGGCGACGGGCGATCAATCGATCCTCGACGTCGTCTTCCACGACGTCGTCGTGAGTGATCCGCCAACTGCGGTAGCCGAGCGCGAGGAGAAACGCCGTGACACCGAACGTGATCACGATCGAGGTGAGCACGAGTGCCTGCGGGAGTGGGTCGCTGAACTCCGACGGGTCGGCCGTCCCGATGATCGGTGACACTCCGCCGTCACCACCCGAGGTCAAGAGCAGGATGTTCGCGCCGTGCCCGACGAGACCGACGCCGATGAGGATCCGCGAGAGTCGACGCTGCAGCAGCATCCACGTACCGGTTGCGAAGAGGAACGCCGCCGCAAAGGCGAGCAACACGCTCATGGCTCCGACCGTTCGGCTTCGTCCTCACCGAACGCCTCGAATGCCATCAGGATCAGCCCGATGACGATGAGGTCGACGCCGATGTCGAACGACAGCGCGCTCGTCACCTTCACCGTGTCGAACACGGGGAGGTGGAACGTGGCGTCGCCGTGCTCGAGGATCGATCCGCCGAGCACGACCGGGATGAATGCCGTCGAGCGCCGACATGAGCAGCCCGAGGCCCAGGAACAGATGGGGCGGGAGACGGAAGGTCGACCGCACGGCCTGCGCGCCACCTGACACGTATCGCAGCGCCAGTGCTCCGCCGACGACGAGCCCGCCGACGAATCCACCGCCGGGCCGGTTGTGGCCCGCAACGAGGAAGTAGAGACCGAGAACGAGGATCGAGGGGTACAACACCTTCATCGAGGTGTCGAGCAACATCATCCGTCGGCTCCTGGCGTGCGACACCGTCGGGATGTCGCTCATCGCGGTGCCTCCGGGAGGGCCGGTTCGCCGGCGGCATCGAGGATCTCCTCGAACACGGGGCCGTCGTCGCCATGTGCGCCACCGGCGCGCCGACGGCCGGGCCGGGCCAGGCTCACGGCGCCGATCGCGGCCACCAGCAGCACGGTGATCTCACCCATGGTGTCCCAGCCGCGGAAGTCGACGAGGATCACGTTGACCACGTTGTGGCCCTTTCCCTTGGGCAGCGACTGCTCGACCATGACCTCCGACATCGACGGTTCGTCGACGCTGGAGCGGGCGTTGCTCGCCGACAGGGCGAAGATGAAGATTCCCACGCCGACGGCCGCGGCGACGGCGATCCGCATCGGCGCGGCGATCGACGGCGCCTGGTGCAGCCACGACCGGGGCAGGAATCGCAGCACGAGGACGAACAGCACCGTGCTGAGTGTCTCGATCGAGAACTGGGTGAGCGCGAGATCGGGCGCACCGCGAGCCACGTACAGGCCGGCCATCGCGTAGCCGACGGCGCCGAGCATGAGCACTGCGGCGATGCGATGTCGGATGATCGACGCGCCGAGGGCCGACGCGACCATCACCGCGACGAGCACGACGTACGCCGGTTCCTCGACCCACTGGGGCAGCGGCCCGATCTCGGTGGCGAAGGCTGCGGCGGGAACGAGCGTGACGGTCAGGATGATCACACCGATGTAGATCGGCAACGACCCGCTCTGGACGATGCCGGTGACCCTGTTGGCGATCGCCGAGATGCCACGCAGCACGCCGAGGTAGCCCTGCTCGCCGGAGGGGATCGGACGGATGACATCGCCGGCGCGGCGCTGCACACCCGCTACCCGGACACGGAACACGGTCAGCAGTACACCGCACACGATGATGACGATGGAGAGCCCGAGGGCGGTGTTGAACCCGGCGAACAGATGGAGGGCCTTGGGTTCGGAGCCGGGATACAGCGCAGTGGTCGCACCCGCGACGAGATCATCGAGCAGCCCCGGCACGAGGCCGAACACCACCGTGGCGGTGGTGAGCACGATCGATGGCCCGACGAAGACGGCGCTGGGAGCGTTCGCCGAGCGCGACACGGCCGGTCGATCGGGGTCGCCGAACGCTCCGAAGACGCCGAGCACGAAACGCGCCGAGTAGGCGAACGTGAGGATCGACGCGAGGACGATCACCACCAGCACTGCTGTCGCCCCGGTGAAGTCGCCGTGTTCGAGGTAGCCGTCGAGCGCCTTCTCCTTGGCGATGAAGCCGAACAGCGGGGGAATCCCTGCCATCGACGCGGCGCTCACGACCGCGACCACCTGCACGAGCCGCCACGAGGAGCCGAAACCGTGCAGTTCGGTGATCTCCCGAGTGCCGGTCTCGTGATCGATCATGCCGACCACCATGAAGAGCGCCGCCTTGAACGCGGCGTGGGCGAGGATCAGCACGAGACCGGCTTCGGCGATGTGGTACTCACCGACACCCAGCAACAGCATCATGAAGCCGAGCTGGCTGATCGTGCCGTACGCGAGGAGCAACTTCAGATCGGTCTGTCGCAGCGCACGCAACCCACCGATCAGCATCGTCAACCCGCCGATCGCCATCACCACGAGACGCCAGTTACCCGTCGTCGCGAACATCGGCGCCATGACGTGCGACGAGGTAGACACCGGCCTTGACCATCGTTGCGGAGTGCAGGTACGCACTCACCGGAGTGGGTGCGACCATCGCCGCCGGCAGCCAGCTGCTGAACGGTGCCTGCGCTGACTTCGTGAACGCCCCGATGAGGACGAGGATGATCCCGACGTCGACAGCGCCACCGCTCGGCGGATCGGCGAGCAGCTCGGACATCCGGTAGGTGCCACCGGCCTGACCGATGATGATCAGGCCGGCGAGGAGCACCAGGCCGCCGGCACCGGTGATGAAGATCGCCTGCATCGACGCCGCACGGGCGCGGGGGTTGGTGTCGTCGTTGCCGATCAGCAGGTACGACGTGACCGAGGTCAGCTCCCAGAAGATGAACAGTGCGATCAACTGATCCGACAGGACCACCCCGAGCATCGATCCGGCGAACAGCACGAGCACACCTGCGAGTCGCGCCAGCCCCGGCTTGTCATGGCTGAAGTAGCCGATCGAGTAGATGCAGATCAAGAGGCCGATGCCGGAGATGACCGCCACCATCAGCAGGGCGAAGGCGTCGAGGCGCAGATCGATGTCGATCCCCAGTTGTGGGATCCATGCGAACGACTCGGTGACGGGCTCGCCGTCGAGCACCCCCGACGCACTCGAGGCCGCCCACAGCAGGGTCGCCAGCGGTGCACACGCGGCCACCGCGAACGCCCGCCGACCGAGCATCCGGCCGGCCGCGACGATGCCGATCCCGACGACGAGGTGGAGGACGAGGAGGAGGAACATCTGCTGTGTCGAGCAAGGCCGATCGACCTCGGGGATCACGAGACGTTAGGTCGATCGGCGGCGCACGGGTGGAATCACCCGGTCCGACGGGGTGCAAACACCCCGTCCGGCCTCGCTTTTGGGTTGGTTACCGGTCGGTAGCTAACTTGCGCGCATGGGAAACATCCGCACCGTCGGGATCATCGGGTCGGGGATCATGGGATCCGGGCTCGCCGAAGTCGCAGCACGCGCCGAGTTCGAGGTCGTCGTGAGGTCACGTACACAGGCAGGCGCCGACGCCGTCCTCCACGGCATCGATGCCGGCCTGACCAAGCAGGTCGCCCGCGAACGTCTGACCGAAGCGGACAAGGCTGCGATTCTCGGCCGCATCACGGTGACCGACGATCTGCACCAGTTGCACGATTGTGATCTCGTCATCGAGAGCGTCGTCGAGGACATGGAGGTCAAGCGCGACCTGTTCGAGAAGCTCGACCGCATCGTCAAGCCCGAGGCGATCATCGCCACGAACACCTCGACGCTCGCCGTCGTCGAACTCGCAATGGTGACCGAACGTCCCGACAAGGTCTGCGGCATCCACTTCTTCAACCCGGCGCCGATGATGAAACTCGTCGAGGTCATCCGTCCGCTCACGGCATCCGACGAGACGATCGATGCGGCCGTCGAGTTCGCCACGACGTGCGGCAAGGACGCCGTCCAGGTGCAAGACCGCGCCGGGTTCATCGTCAACGCGTTGCTCTTCCCGTACCTCAACAATGCAATCCGCATGTGGGAGCAGGGCACCGCGTCGATGGACGACATCGACACCGCGATGATGGGTGGCTGCAACTTCCCGATGGGTCCGTTCGCACTGCTCGACCTCGTCGGCCTCGACACGTCGCTGGCGATCCTCGACGCGCTGTACGACGAATTCCGTGATCCGAACTATGCCGCGGCTCCGGTCCTGCGCCGGATGGTTGCCGCCGGCCAACTCGGCCGCAAGACCAAACACGGCTTCCGCACCTACTGAACATCGCTGCATCGCCCAGACTGACCGGGTGAACCACGCGACCGAACCGCCGGCATCGCGCTACACGATGCCCGATCCGAGCGAGTTCGAGCCCGGCGACGACCTCGTTGCGGTCGGCGCCGATCTCGAACCGGGCACCCTGCTGGCCGCATACCGTGCGGGACTGTTCCCGATGCCGGTCGACCCGCATCGACGTCGGTCGAAGATGGCGTGGTTCTCGCCCGACCCTCGTGGGATCATCCCGCTCGACGGGCTGCACGTGAGCCGATCCTTGCGCCGGAGCATGCGCCACTTCGAGGTACGGATGGACACCCGCTTCACCGATGTCATGCGAGCCTGCGGCGACCCGGATCGGCCGGGCCACTGGATCACCAGTGCGATCGTCGAGGCCTACACCGAGCTGTTCCGGCTCGGGATGGGGCCACTCGGTGGAGGTGTTCCTCGACGACGAGTTGGTCGGCGGGCTCTACGGGTTGCGCATCGATCGGTTCTTCGCCGGCGAGGCGATGTTCCACACCGCGACCGACGCGTCGAAGACCGCGCTGGTCGCCCTCGTGGACTGGCTGAACGACACCGGTGCCGAACTGCTCGATGTCCAGTGGGTCACCGATCATCTCGCCACCCTCGGCGCAGTCGCGATTCCCCGCCCCGACTACCTCGCCCGCCTCCACACCGCCACCGCTGCCTGTGCTCGCGCACGCTGAAAAATGCAAGGAGCGGGTGGTCCGCCACCACCCGCTCCCGGAGCATCGCCGGCCGAATCCGCCATTCGGCCGGCGGGGGTTCCCGCCAGAGGGAAACCTCGCCGGAGCCGGATCGACCAAGGGGGAGTAGGTGATCCGGACCGGTTGTCGTCCCGTGGGACGTTCAGTTCTTCGGACGTCCCGTGGGCTGACTTGAGTACTTCTTCGTCGAGGCACAACACTGCAGCCATGACGCGCGCGAAAGACCGACCGTGGATGATGCGGACCTACTCGGGACACTCGAGCGCCGAGGCGTCCAACGAGCTCTACCGAACGAACCTGGCCAAGGGCCAGACCGGCCTGTCGATCGCGTTCGACCTGCCGACACAGACCGGCTACGACCCCGACTCGGCAATGTCGAAGGGCGAGGTCGGCAAGGTCGGCGTCCCCGTCGCCCACCTCGGGCACATGCGCGCCCTCCTCGACCAGATCCCACCCGGGCAGATGAACACCTCGATGACGATCAACGCCACGGCGGCCTGGCTGCTGGCGCTGTACATCGCCAATGCCGACGAGCAGGGCGTCGACGCATCCGAACTCCGGGGTACCACGCAGAACGACATCGTCAAGGAGTACCTCTCGCGTGGCACCTACATCTTCCCGCCCGGACCGTCGCGGCGCCTGATCGTCGACATGGTCGCCTGGTGCGCGAATCACGCACCCCTGTGGAACCCGATGAACGTCTGCTCGTACCACCTCCAGGAAGCCGGCGCGACGCCCGAGCAGGAGATCGCCTATTCCATGGCGACCGCGATCGGAGTCCTCGACGCCGTACGCGAGTCGGGTCAGGTGTCACCGGCGCAGTTCAGCCAGGTGTTCGGGTCGATCTCGTTCTTCGTGAACGCCGGGATCCGCTTCGTCGAGGAGGTCTGCAAGCTGCGCGCGATGACCGACATGTGGGAGCAGATCGGCCGCGAGCGTTACGGGGTCACCGACGACAAGGCGCTGCGATTCCGCTACGGCGTGCAGGTCAACTCGCTCGGGCTGACCGAGGCCCAGCCGGAGAACAACGTGCAACGCATCGTGCTGGAGATGCTCGCGGTCACCCTGTCGAAGCGGGCCCGAGCCCGATCGGTGCAGTTGCCCGCATGGAACGAGGCGCTCGGCCTCCCACGCCCGTGGGACCAACAGTGGTCGCTGCGGATGCAGCAGGTGCTCGCCTTCGAGACCGACCTGCTGGAGTACGACGACATCTTCGACGGCTCGACGGTGATCGAGGGTCGCACCGCCGAGCTCCGCGCCGCCGCTCAGGCCGAACTCGACGACGTGTTGGAGATGGGCGGCGCCTTCGAAGCCGTCGAGACGTTGAAATCACGGCTCGTCACGTCGATGGCGGCGCGCACGCGCCGGATCGAGTCGGGCGAGCAGATCGTGGTGGGTGTCAACGACTTCGTCGAGGCGGCCGAGTCGCCGCTCGGGGGCGAGGGTGCGATCCTCAAGGTCGACCCGGCGATCGAACGACGCCTGGCGGTCGAGATCACCGAGTGGCGAACGGCGCGCGATCAGGCCGCGGTCGATGCGGCGCTCGACGATCTGCGCCGAGCCGCCGAGTCGGGCGACAACGTGATGCCGCCGTCGATCGCCCTGGCGAGGACAGGAGGGACCACCGGTGAGTGGGGCGACGTGATGCGTTCGGTGTTCGGTGAGTACCGCGCTCCCACCGGCGTGAGCGGCGCCACCGGCTCCGCCCAGGGGCTGGGTGAGGTCGTCGAGTTCGTCAAGTCGATGGCCGGCGGACCGCCGAAGTTCCTCGTCGCGAAGCCGGGCCTCGACGGCCACTCCAACGGCGCCGAGCAGATCGCCGTCGCGGCGCGTGATTCGGGCATGGAGGTCGTGTACTCCGGGATCCGTTCGACGCCCGAACAGATCGCCGCATCCGCGCGTGACGAGGACCCCGACGTGATCGGGCTGTCGATCCTGTCGGGCTCGCACCTCGACCTCGTGCCCGACGTACTCGATCATCTGAAGGCGCATGGGCGTCGACGCTCCGGTGGTCGTGGGCGGCATCATCCCCGAGGACGACCGACCGCGCCTGGCCGCGATGGGCATCGCCGCGGTGTACACCCCGAAGGACTTCCAGCTCGCGAAGATCATGCGCGACGTCGCCGACCTCGCCGTCGCCCACCGCGCCCCCTGACCGCACTGACCCAGTCCGGCTCTGCGTCAGCCACAACGCACGAACTCGGCGGTTGTGCGCTGACGCTGAACCCCGCCGCTCGTTCAGCGTCAGCGACAACGCACGAACTGGCGGTTGTGGCTGACGCTGAACCCCGCGCTCGAGCGTCACGACGGCTGCACGCGAACAGGGAGTGCCGGGTCACCGCCAGGTTGCGAGCGCGGCGCGAGTGGTGGCAATCACGTCATCCGGTGTCTCGACGATGTGTTCGTAGGCGAACTGGTAAGGACGCAGACCGTCTGCGACGAGTGCGTTCATGCGTTCGGCGTCACGTCGCAACTGGTCCTTGGTGCGGTGATATCGGTAGCCCAGCACCTCAACCACCACAGGCGTGTCGACGAACCGGAAGTCGACGCGCACGAGTTGGTCGCCTGCCCGTGTCAACACCTGCTGCGTCGCCGGGACGGGCAATCCGGCCGCAGCAACCAACCGGAGGTACTCGCGCTCGAGCCAGCTGTGGCCTCCCCTGATCGCCTCGGCGCCTTCGATCGCCTCGACGAGCCGAGGAATTCCGAACCGTCCCTTCGAACGCAGCGCAACGATCCGACGATGGACCAGTGACTCGTTGAACTTCCCATCTCGCAGACCCGAGTCGAAGGCAACGATGAGCTGTTCGATCGACTCGGTCCGAGCCAGATCGATCAGTGTCCGAGCGCCGCTGAGCGTCGGAATTCCATCGACGGTGCATCGGTCGATGAGGTCGAGCCGAGCTGTCGTGTGGATCCGATGTCCGATTCGCTGGACGTCGCGTCCGCGGGCGATCGTGACATCAAACGGCGGTCGAAGGCGGTAGCCGTCGAACCCGTGGAGGGCGGCCGCGGTCGGGCCGCTCGCCCACACCTCGCCACCGATGTCGAGCATCAGCGCATGGAGTTCGGCGACGGCACCGGTCGGAGCACCGGGCAACCGATAGGTGTCGACACCGACTTGGAGGAGGGAACCGCTCGAGACTCGGTTCCGAAGCTGTGCGTTGGACACGCCAACGCCGTTCGCCTGCCGCCGTGACAGCAGGCCCAGCTGACCAGTCGCGACCGCCATGATCCGGCGGTAGGTGTTGGTCATGTCTGCAGCCTGACATCGGGGTGTCGCAGGGTTGACGTGCGTCACCGCTCAGAGGCTCGATCGCCACCGATTCGGCTTCAGCGTCAGCGACAACGTCGAGAACCGGTGCTGTTGCTGACGCTGAACCGGTGGGCGTGCTGACGACCCGCTGCGGTCAGACGGTGGCGGACTGCTTCTGTTCGCGCTCGATCCACGCGTCGAGCGTCGGGCTCGACTCGAAGCTCGTGATGAGCGCGTACCGCGGCGCATCGCCGTTGTGGACCACGACGTGCCAGAGGCGCTGGGTGTCGACGACGAAGCGTGCACCGCGGTGCAACGGCACCCGCGTCTCGGTCGACGGGTCGGGCAGGCCGTCGGGCCCGTTGTCCATCAGCAGCATGTAGCTGTTCGGGTTGTCGGTGAGTTCGATCCACGACCGCACGACCCACCCCTCGGAGTCGGGGTTGAAGCGGTTGTTGTCGTCACGGTGGATCGAGCGCATCGCCGTCTCGCGGTCCTGCGGTTCGAGCTTGATGATGCGCACGCGGCCGAAGTTGGCGCCGACATCGTCCACGTAGTTGCGGATCGTCGGCGCGATCTCGGCGTTCGAGGTCCACAGGGCGTCCTTGTCGGTCTTGCCCTTGTCCCAGAATCCGCGGCAGTCGAGTTCGCCATCGGCCGATGCCAGCGGGGCGAAGTTGGTGTCGCCGCCGGACTTCCAGTCCATGTAGTCGAGCGACGTGAACTCGGACTCGGGAATCTCGTACGGCAGATCCCGGAGGGCGACGAAGCCGGTGTCGGCGAGAACGTCGAGGCGCTGATGGGGCGTGTCGAGTGGGATCGCCACGCTCCAGTGGTCGAGAGTGGGCCAGAAACTCATGCCAGTGAGTCTACGAACCGAGTGATCTGCCGCCAGGGCACTTCGACACCTGTCACCCCGAGCCGACCAGACCGGACCAGTCAGCCTGCGATCAGGGTGCGGTGGTGCCCGCGGTCGGTTCGGGGAGCTCGGCAATCACGACGATCCCGGACGGGATCTCGAGTGTCTGGCCCGCCTCGATTGCATCCGGGCTCGCCAGCTTGTTGAGATCGACGATCGACTGGACGGTCACCTCGAAACTGGCGGCGATCTTGCCGAGCGTGTCGCCCGGGTTCACGGTGTAGAAACGCTGCCCGGCAGGAATCGTCGTGCTCGTGGTCGTCGTGGAGGCGATGGTGGTGATGATCGGCGGGAGCCGCTCCTGGGCTGCCGGATCGGTGGTGCCGCACGCCGAGGCTGCGACCACGAGCGCGCCGAGCAGCAGCACCGTGCCGGGGCCCCCAGGTCGCTTCATGTGCAGGGATGCTACGCACACGGCGATGCCAGCGGCACGCGGTCGTCGGCGTACCCTCGGGCCGGTGACGACCACGCACTTCGACGACCGCTCCGCCGAACACCCGGTTCCAGGTGCCGAACACCCCGCCCGGGAGTACCACGTCGACGTCAACGGGCTCCAGATCGCCGTCCACGAGTGGGGCGCCGCGGACGATCCCCCGTTGGTGCTGGTCCACGGCGGCTTCGACTTCGCCCGCACCTACGACATCTTCGCCCCGAAATTGGCAGCCGGCGGATGGCGGGTGGTCAGCTGGGATCAGCGGGGCCACGGCGACAGTGAGCATCCCGAGTTGTATTCGTGGGATGCCGACATGCGCGACGCCCTCACCGTGTTCGATCACGTGAGCCCCGGCCGCCCGATGCCCGTCATCGGCCATTCGAAGGGCGGCGCGCTGATGACACAGCTGGCCGACGCCCAGCCGTTCCGGTTCACGCACCTCGTCAACATGGATGGCATCCCGTACAACCGCCGGATCCCCGATGTCGCCGAGCACGAGCGCACCAAGATGGTCGCCACCGAGATCGCCGGCTGGCTCGACCATCGACGCTCCACCGCAACGGCGCAGCGCAAGCCGGGCACGATCGACGAATTGGCCACGCGACGCGGCCGGATGAACCCACGACTCGATTTCGACTGGTTGCGGCGGCTCGTGACCGTCGGCGGCTTCGAGTCCGCCGACGGTTGGCGTTGGAAGATCGACCCGTCGATGCGTTTCGGCGGGTTCGGACCGTGGCGTCCCGAGTGGACGCTGATGCGTCTGCCCGGTCTGCCGATGCCGTTCCTCGGCATCCTCGGCCGGGAAATGGAGGAGATGGGCTGGGGCACGCCACCCGAGAAGGTGTTGCCCTACCTGCCGCTCGACGGTCGCTGCGAGATCCTCGACGGCGTCGGCCACTTCGTGCACATCGAGCGACCCGACCTCGTGAGTGCGATCGTCCTCGACTTCATCGGAGCGCCGTCATGACCGCCTCGACCCACCCGCTCGGCGAAGTCACGATGCTCCGCCACGGCAAGGTGGAGCTCGCCCTCCATCATCTCCGCGGGGCCACCGCAGCCGGTGGGCGACCCCTGCTGATCCTGCACGGGCTCGGCGAATCCTCACCACGAACCGTGCCCACCTGGGCCGACAGCTGGCCCGGCCCGATCGCCGCACTCGACTTCACCGGACACGGCGCGTCGACCGTCCCTCGTGGTGGTGGGTACACGGCCGAACTCCTGCTCGGAGATGCCGACGCAGCGCTCGCCGCGCTCACCGAGGGCGACCCGACTCGTTCGATCACCGTGGTCGGTCGCGGGTTGGGGGCCTACATCGCCCTCCAGATCGCCGGCGCCCGGGCCGCCCAGGTGCACGGCGCGATCCTCGTCGACGGCCCCGGACTCGCCGGCGGGCCGACCGGGCCGACCTCGCAGAGCTTCTTCTCCCTCCCGACGAGCGACGCGACCCCCGACCCCTACGCCTTGGTCGAGCTGGGACGTGATCTGCGGCCACCGGACTATGCCGCACTCTTCGTGCGCCTCGCGCTCGCCGGGTCGGACCTCGACGAGCCGATCGCGGTCGCCGCCGTGTTCCGGCCCGAGTGGCTCGACGCCGTCGTGCGCGAACTGGGCGTCGTCGACGTCACGCTCGCCGAAGCCCTCTCCACGTACGCCGGCTGAGCGCCGGCGACACCGACGCCGGCCGAGATAGTCTTTCGACGTGTCGGTGGCAGCGTTCGCAACGATCGTGGTGGTGTCGTTCCTCCTCATGGAACCCATCACCGCTGCGACGCACCGGTGGGTGATGCACGGCATCGGCGAGTGGTTCCACCGCAGCCACCATCGTCCCGGCCGCAAGCCGCGCTGGGAGCGCAACGACTGGTTCCCCGTCTTCTTCGCTTCGATCGTCTTGTTCGGGCTGTGGCTCGGGTTCAACCGCAACGGGTTCGCAGCGCTCGTTCCGATGGCGATCGGCGTGACCCTCTACGGGGCTGCGTACGCACTGGTGCACGACGGTTTCATCCATCGCCGGATCGACCCGTTCGGCGACCGCACCAACGCCTATCTCGATCACGTTGCCGCGTCGCACAGGATCCACCATCTCTACAACGGTGCGCCGTACGGGATGCTGGCACCGGTCGTACCCGCTGCGTTGCGTGCGAAGGCTGCTCGCACCGAACGCGATCCGTTCGCCGAGGTCGACACCCCCGCCGTCGCCGGCCGGGCGTAACGGCCGCCCGGCGGATTGCCTGGTGGATTGCCCGAGGGGCGCTGCTAGATTCAGGTCGCTCTCAACGAGACAAGGCCATTGCCTTCAGGCCCCCATCGTCTAGTGGCCTAGGACACCACCCTTTCAAGGTGGCGGCACGGGTTCGAATCCCGTTGGGGGTGCGGCGCGCAAGCGTCATACATATGGTCCCGTGGTGAAGTCTGGAGTTCACGCCGGCCTGTCAAGCCGGAGGTCGCGGGTTCAAGTCCCGTCGGGACCGCAGCAGGGGGCCACTTGTCATCGAAAGATGGCGAGTGGCTTTTCGGGGGCGCGGTAGATCAGGTCGATCTCAACGAGAGGCATTGCCGTCAGGCCCCATCGTCTAGTGGCCTGGACCACGCCTTTCAAGGTGGTGGCACGGGTTCGAATCCGGTGGGGGTGCGACGCAAGCGTCATACATATCGGTCCCGTGGTGAAGTCTGGAGTTCACGCCGGCCTGTCAAGCCGGAGGTCGCGGGTTCAAGTCCCGTCGGGACCGCAGCAGGGGGCCACTCGTCATCGAAAGATGGCGAGTGGCTTTTCTGTGAAATCGGTCGAGTCGCCAGAACTCGACTTGGTACGGTCGAGTAGCTCAGTTGGCAGAGCACACGCCTGAAAAGCGTGGGGTCACCGGATCGACGCCGGTCTCGACCACCGGACGCGTCCGCTTGTGCGGAACCCTGCGATCGCATCCAGCTGAGACGCACATTCCGCAACGAAGTGTCTCGGCCTCAGCCGCCTCGGATCGAGGTCAGGGTGGCGTCGATCACCGCCTGGTCGATTCCGCAGTCGAGTGCTGCCTGCACCACCGGCGCTGCTGCAGCATCGTCGCCGCCGATGACGGCTCCTGCGTCGACGCTGTCGATGCCGCCGGGAACCGACTCGATTGCACAGTTCGCCTGGTTCGGCGGGACGCCCTGCGCGGTCAGCTCGTCGAACAACACGCCACCCACCGCCGAGGTCGGCCGCTCGGTCCCGAACGTGCTCGGGTCGATCACGGGGCCCGTCTGGCCGGGCACGGTTGTCGGCGGCACGGTGGTCGGTGGTGTCGTGGTCGTCGTCGTCGGCAGCGGCGTCGCGATGTACTCGACCTCGCTGGCCTCGCCGGTGGTGGTGTCGGCGGTCGCATAGACCACCGCGCCCGTGGCGGCGAAGCCGACCGCACCGATGACAGCGCCAACGGTCTGCGGTCCGGGGAACGGCGCGGCGAGACGCACCGAGTCCAAGGGGCCTGCCGACGGCTGCTGTGTCCCGAGCCAGCGGCGCTGGTCGGCCCAGATCGACAGGGGCGGGATCACGACCAGGGCGGCGAGCACCGCGATCGCAACGTTGAGCGTCACGAGGATGCCGAAGTCACGCAGCAGTGGCAGCGCCGATCCGATGAGCACCGCGAAGCCACAGATCGTCGCGACGGCAGACGTGAAGAACGCCCGGCCGGTTCGTCTCGCTGCGTGCTCTGCCGCCACCTCCGGATCCAACCCGCGCTGTCGCTCCTCGAGATAACGCCCGAGGATCAGCACGGAGAACTCCGCGCAGGTGGCGATCACCAGTGGCCCGCTCACCGTCGTCAGCGGGCTCAACCGCACCTCGAACAGCCCGACGATCAACGACGAGACGCCGACGGCGAGCAGCACGGGAACCAGTGCCAGCAGTCCGCGAGTGAGGCTGCGGCAGCGCAGCACGAGGAACAACGCCGCGAGGCTGAGTGCCAGGTACGTCAGGTTGGCCCGGTTGGCCGACAGGTTCTCGAGCAGTCCGATGCCCACCGTGGCGAGTCCGGCGGGGGTCGCCCGGACCGGATCCTGTCCTTCGGGAAGATCCACGAGCAGGACACTGTCGGCAGGAAGGTCGAGAGCGTCGATGCGCGACTGCAGGTCGGCTTCGAGTTCTCGCACCAGGACCGCCCGCTCTTCGAGGCTCGCGGGTGCCAGGCGCAGGTTGAGCTGCGTGCCCGTCGGATCGTCCGGTGCACGCAACAGCGCCTTCTGGATGTCCTCGGGCATCTGCTCGACCGACGCAGCCACGTCGGCCGATGTCGGGGAGATCGGCGTGGCCCCTTCGATCATGATGATCTTGCCCATCGTGTTGACCAGGCTCGACGTCGAGACGACGTCGCCGCGCTCCTCGGCGTCGAGAGTGAAGTCCCACACGAGATCGATGACGTTCTGGTCGTAGATGTTGTTGGCGGCAACGAGGATGCCGAGCGTCGAGGAGAAACCGGTGTCTTCCTCCAGTTGCTCGATGTCCTTGACCACCTGGCTGCTCTGGTCGACCCACTTGATCGGATCGGATTCGATCTTGGCGCGGTCCTCGACGAGGACGCCGCCGAAGAACAGCAACGCCGACACGATGAGCAAGGGGAGTCCCCAACTCGTCGGGAGTGAGCCGAGCTTGACGACGATCTTCTCGACGAAGCTCTCCGGACGGACCTCGGTCCGCTTCTTGTACTCGCGGATTCCGAGCGCCGATGCCGGCACGACGATGCCGACGACCACCAGGACGACGATGCCGATCGCCAGCAGGACGCCGAAGTCGCGGATCATGGGCACCTTGGAGATGCGCAGCGCGAAGAATGCAACCACAGCGGTGAACGCCGCCGCGAACAATGGCGGCGCGAGGTTGGCCACCGTCTCGGAGATCGGGTGCGCCTCCTTGTCGAGCACCACCTCTTCCTCGACACGGTTGTGGATCTGGATCGCGAAGTCGATGCCCATCCCGATGAGGATCGGCAGACCCGAGATGGTGACGAGCGACAGGCTGATGCCGATCATCCCGAGGATCGAGAATGCCCAGAGCACACCGATGATCACGGCAAGCAGCGGCAACAGCCGCCACCGCACCCGGAACATGACGAGCAGGACGATCGCCATCAGCACCAGCGCTGCGGCGCCGAGGCTGAGCATGCCACCCTGGAGATAGTCGTTGAGATCGGCGAGGTACACCGGCGCGCCGGTCACCGTGAGATCGAATCCCTCGAACTGCGCGTCCTTCAGGATCTCGATGACCTGCTTGGTCCCCGCCGTCTGCGTGTCGAGATCGGCGTTGCCCTCGAGGACGACACCACCGACCGCAGTGCCGTTGATGATGCCTCCTTCGACGTTCGGGAACGTGGAAGCGAGCGACTTGCGAATCCTGAGCTCGGCATCGGGCGGCGGAACGACGGTGCCATCCTCGGCGACGGTGAACCCGCCGTTGTCGTAGATGAGCAGCTCGTTGTAGGCGGGATTCCCGATGACGCGCTCCTCCTCGGGGATGCCACCGAGCCGGGCGAGCGCGGTCGTGATGTCGGCCTGACGTGCTTCGGCGCCGGCTTCGTCACGAGCGGCGGCCGACAGCAACGCCGACGAGCCGACGGACTGGACCCCACCGGAGAGCAGGTTGGCGCTGAACGTGAGCGACGTCAGTGGCGTGATGATGGCGTCCGAGCCTTCGACATCGTGGAGTTCATCGGTGATCCGCGTGAGCTCCTCGAGATTCGCGCCCTCGTAGAGCTTGGTGACGTCGGAGCCGTCGTTCGAGGTGAACAGCAAGATGACGGTCTCGCCACCGAAGTCCTCCTGGAACGCCACGTTGTCGATGGCGATCTGCGAGTCCGGATTGAGGTAGCTGTCCTGGCCCGTCGCGAAGTCGATGTTGCGCGCGCCGAAACCGAGCACCACCGTGATCACGACGACCATGGCGGCGACGAACTTCCAGTGCTTGCCCAGTGCCACACCGAGCCACCGCCAGAAACGTTCCATCCTCATGTTCCACCCCTTTGTCGAGCTGTCTCGATCGTACGTCGCGCGGCACACCTCGGACGTAAACGCTGGCGCAGAGCCATGACACACTCCGCACATGGAGCTCGATCAGACGACGCCGAATCTGGTCGAGGCGATGGTCGCGATCGTCGGGGCCGCCCATGTGCTCGTCGACGACGACATGCGCGCCGGCTACGAGACGGACTGGACCGGTCGGTACACCGGACACGCGTCGCTGGTGGTCAGACCGGCCACGACCGATGACGTGGCAGCGGTGCTCCGCCACTGCAACGACCATGGTGTCGTGGTCGTGCCGCAGGGTGGCAATACCGGGCTCGTCGGTGGAGGGGTGCCTCGGGGTTCCGTCGGGCCGCCGACGATCGTGCTCTCGCTGCGCCGCCTCGACGCCATCACCCACGTCGACACGAACGCGATGCAGCTGACCGCAGGTGCCGGCACGACGATCGCCGCATGGCAGTCGGCAGCCAGACGGGTCGGACTCGACACGCCGATCGACTTCGCCGCCCGCGACTCGGCAACGGTCGGCGGCGCGATCGCCACCAACGCCGGTGGCTCACGGGTGTTGCGATACGGCACCATGCGCCAGCAGGTCGTCGGTGTCGAAGCAGTGCTCGCCGACGGCTCCATCGTCGGAACGCTCACCGGCCTGCCGAAGGAGACGGTCGGGCTGCATTGGCCATCGCTGCTCGCCGGATCCGAAGGAACCCTCGCGGTCGTCACGGCTGCCCGCCTGCGGTTGGTGCCCCGATTCGAGCACGTCGTCACGGCGATGTTGTCGACGGTCACCGTCGATGATGCGGTCGACCTCGTCGGACGCCTCCGGCACCGGCTCGGTTCCCTCGACTCGATCGAAATCATCCAGCCCGAAGCACTCGACCTCGTCGCGGGCCATCTCGACGCACCACCACCGGTCGACGTCGTCACGAACGGCACGGTGTTGCTCGTCGAGTGCGCCGATCACTCCGATCCGAGCGGCGCACTCGCAGCAGCGTTCACGCACGCGTCAGGGGTGGTCGACAGCGCGGTGGCGATCGACCCGGCGCAACGTCACCACCTGGTGCAGTTCCGCGACCGGATCACCGACGCCATCGCTGCAGCGTCGAGCACGCTCGGAGTGCCGACCTACAAGCTCGACGTGGCGGTACCGCTCGACGCCGTCGCAGAGTTGCTCGCCATCGCACACCGTGCGGCGGCCGACGACGAGGCCCGGCTCATCCCGTTCGGCCATCTCGCGGAGGGCAACCTGCACCTCAACTTCCTCGGGGCGACTGCGCCCGGACTCATCGCCGAGTCGGTCCTCACGGCGGTCGCTCGGCTCGGCGGCACGATCTCGGCCGAGCACGGGATCGGCGTCGCGAAGACCGAGTGGCTCCACCTCGTTCGTTCCCGGGCCGATCTCGGCGCGCAGGGGGCGCTCCGTCGAGCGCTCGACCCCAACCGGATCCTCAACCCCGGCGTACTCGACCCGAGTGAGCCAGCCGATCACTCGCGCGCCCCTCAGGTGCCATAGCCGAACCCGAGGTCGGGAGCGGTCAGGAGCGGTCGATAGTCGATGCCGTGTTCGACGGCCATGGCTGCGCACGTGCCACCCCGATCGACCAGCACCGTCATCCACACGGGCGCGGCACCAGCGGCGGCGATCTCGTCGGCCGCTTCGATCAGGGAGGTACCCCGCGTGGTCGTGTCCTCGGTGACCAGCACCCGGTCGCCGGGCTGCAGCGCACCGGCGATACGCCCGGTGATACCGCCGAGCTTGGCCTCCTTGCGCACGCTGAAGCTGCGCAGCCGGTGGCCCCGGGTCGCGGCGACTGCGGCCACCCCGTAGGCGACCGGGTCGCTGCCCATGGTGAGGCCGCCGATCGCGTCGATGTCGTCGATCACGTCGCCGAACACCTCGAGGATCGCATCGGTCGCGGCGATGATGCCGTCGGGTCGACACGCTGTCTGCTTGGTGTCGAGGAACCAGCTGCTCGTCGCTCCCGACTTCAGGACGAACTCACCGTGTTTGACCGAGTGCTCCAGCACGTGCGCGCGGAGCGTCTCGAGAACTGGTGAGAGTGGAGGCAGCGTCGACACGCCGGGCAGATTAGGTCAGGGCGACTGAGGAGCGGTCGCGAACGTCGCGGACCAGGACTTCTTGAGCGACGGTGGCAACGTGGACACCGTCGTCGCTGAAGACGTGGCCGATCGACAACCCGCGGCCGCCGACGAAGTGGTGGCAGGCGAAGTCGTGGAGATGCCATCGATCGGCGCGCAGTGGACGATGGAACCAGATGGTGTGGTCGAGGCTCGCGCAGAACAGGTCGTGGTCCGCCTCGTCGACCTGCGGGTGTGCCCGGATGACCGCGTCGGTGGGAAGGTCGTCGCTCAGGTACGCCAGCCAGCAACGATGTATGAGCTGTGCCGCCGGATCGATCGGATCACCGAGGTCGTCGTTCACCCTCATCCACGCCACCGACCGGCCGGCTCCATCGCGCGAGCCGCCGGCGACCTGCTCGGGTGGCACGGAGTGACGATCGAACGTCGCCGTCCACGACGACTGCTCGAGTTCGTCGGGTGCCGGGACGTCGGGCATCGTGATGGTCTGGACCAGTGCAGCAGGCTCGGGGCGTTGAAAGGAACATTCGGCGTTCAGAATTGCGCCAATGGCCTGACGGGCCACGACCCGTCGGGTCGCAAAACTCCGGCCGTTTCGGATGCGGTCGACTTCATATCGGACCGGCTCGATGTGGTCGCCACGGCGGATGAAATAGGCACGTATCGAATGCGGCTCCAGGTCAGGTTCGACTGACAGCGTCGCCGCGCGCAGTGCCTGCGCAACGATCTGGCCACCGTAGAGTCCTCCCCACGGATACTGCGGGCCCGTGCCGACATGGACATCGGTCCCATGTGCTGACAATTCGAACATCGAAACCACGCTATTGCATTTGTAACGACGATACCTACACTGTGCATTCATGGTTGGAAAACGTGGCCCCAGAACTCCAATGAGCGACGAGCACAAAGCGGCGCTTGCGAAAGGTCGAATGGAGGGTCGAATCGTTCGGGATTATCTCGAAGGACTGCGAGCCACCAAACCCAAACGAGGGCGCAAGCGCACGCCCGACACCATCAAGAAGCGGCTCGATGCGATCGATTCCGAACTCGCCAGCGCCGGCCCCCTCGACGAGTTGCTGCTCGTCCAGGAGCGCCGTGATCTCGAAGCCGAGTTGGCGGCGAAGTCGAACACCATCGACATGGATGCCCTCGAGGCCGAATTCGTCGGCGTCGCCAAGAGCTATTCCGACAGCAAGTCGATCTCGTACGCCTCGTGGCGTGATGTCGGGGTTCCCGCCAGCACTCTCAAGCGTGCCGGCATCAGCCGCGCCGACTGAGGCACCCGCCGCCGCTCAGAGTTCGATGTGTTCGACCTGGTCGAGCACATGAGGAAGATTTCGCAGTGACCGACGCAGATCGAACGCGTCGTCGAGCACGGCATTGTCGACCTCGGCGTCGTCTTCCAGCAGCGTTCTGAAGTCGCGTCCTTCGTCCCACGCTTGCATCGCATTGCGCTGCACGATCCGGTAGGCATCATCGCGTGTCGCCCCGCCTTGCACCAGGGCCAACAACACGGGCTGGCTGAACACCAGACCGTAACTTGCGTCGAGATTGGCCTGCATACGTTCAGGGAAGACCACGAGACCATCGAGCAATCGACGCAATCGCTTCATCACGTAGAACGCCAGCTGCGAGGAGTCGGGGAGGACGATCCGCTCGACCGACGAATGCGAGATGTCGCGCTCGTGCCAGAGCGCCACATCCTGCAAACCCGCCGACAGATTCGACCGCAACACGCGCGCCAGACCCGAGATCGTCTCGGCTGAGATCGGGTTGCGCTTGTGCGGCATCGCCGACGATCCCTTCTGGCCCGGTTTGAAGCCTTCTTGGACCTCGCGCACCTCGGTTCGCTGCAGGTGGCGGAGCTCGACCGCCATCAATTCACACGTCGCACCGATCGATGCGCACGCATACAGGTACTCGGCGTGGCGGTCTCTCGCCACCACTTGGGTCGACGCCACCGGCTCGAGGCCGAGCGCGTCGCCGACGAACTTCTCGACGTCGGGCGGGATGTTCGAGTAGGTACCGACAGCCCCGCTCAACTTCATGACCGCAACGCTGTGTCGGGCAGCGCGAAGCCGTGTGCGGTCGCGATCGAGTTGCAGCGCCCAGAGCGCCACCTTCGCGCCGAACGTGGTGGGCTCGGCGTGGATGCCGTGGGTCCGGCCGATCATCACCGTGTCGCGGTGGGTTCGCGACAACTGCACGAGCACGCGCAGCAAGTCGGTCGAGGCATCGATCAGCAGGTCGGCGGCGTCACGCAGCGCCCAGCAGCCTGCGGTGTCGACGACGTCGGACGACGTGAGCCCGTAGTGGATCCACGACGACGCCGGCGGCCCGATCGCCGCTTGGACGACATCGACGAACGCGGCGACGTCGTGGTCGGTGATGGCCTCGCGGTCGAGCACCTCCTGCACGAATGCCTCGTCGGTGATCGGCGCGCGGGCCCGACAGGTGACCGCATCGGCGGCCGGTACGAGCCCGAACGCTGCGTGGGCCTCGGTGGCGAGCAGCTCGACTTCGAGCCAACGACCGAATCGCGCGGTGTCGGACCACACCGCGTCCATCTCCGGGGTGGAGTAGCGCGGGATCATCGCCGCACCGTCACGATGACCACACGAGATAGTCGTCGCGTTCGGCGCCCACACCGACGACGCGGACGGGGATGCCGACTTCCCGCTCGACGACCTCGATGAATCGCTTCGCGGCATCGGGGAGCTGGCCCGGTTCGCGGGTGTCGCTGAGCACGCTTCCCCACCCGTCGAGCGTCGTGTAGACCGGCTCCACGTCGCCGAGCAGATCGGAGCGGTCGGGGTAGTGGTCGAGGAGTTCACCGTCGAGTCGGTAGCCGGTGCAGATCTTGATCGTGTCGAACCCGTCGAGGATGTCGAGCTTGGTCAGCGCGAGTTCGCTGAGGCTGTTGAGGCGGACCGCCTGGCGCAGCATCACGCAGTCGAGCCATCCGGCCCGGCGGCGCCGACCGGTGACGGTGCCGTACTCCCTGCCGATGTCGATGAGGCGTTCCCCGTCGTCGTCGAGCAGTTCGGTCGGGAACGGCCCGGCGCCGACCCGCGTGGTGTAGGCCTTGGTGATCCCGACGATGCGATCGATGTCGCGTGGCCCGATACCCGTGCCCACGCAGGCGCCGCCGGCGGTGGGGTTCGATGACGTGACGTAGGGATACGTGCCGTGGTCGAGGTCGAGGAACGTGGCCTGCGCGCCTTCGAGCAGCACGTGGGAACCGCGTTCGAGTGCAGCGTGCAGCAGGCTGACGGTGTCGGTGACGAACGGCGCCACACGGGCACCGAGTTCGCCGAACGTGGCCACGATCTCGTCGACGTCGAGGGGGTCGCCGCCCGCTTGCTCGATGAGCGTGTTCTCGGCAACGGCGCGTTCGCGCACGAGCGTCGAGAAACGAGCAGGGTCGAGGACGTCACCGACTCGCAGCCCCACACGCCGCGCCTTGTCGGCGTAGGCGGGGCCGATGCCCTTCAGCGTGGTGCCGATCTTGTCGTCGCCACGCATCGCCTCGGCGATCGCATCGTGCGCCTGATGCCACGGGAAGATCAGGTGAGCACGGCTCGACACCTTCAACTCGGCGCACGAGATGCCTCGCGCCTCGAGCGCGTCGACCTCCTTGAACAGCGTCGGGAGATCGACGACGACCCCATTGGCGATCACGGGAATCACGTGGTCGTACAGGATCCCTGACGGCACGAGCTGCAGGGCGTACTTCTCGCCCCCGACCACCACGGTGTGGCCGGCGTTGTGGCCACCCTGGTAGCGCACCACGTAGGTGTGCTCCTTCGACAACAGGTCGATGACCTTGGCTTTGCCCTCATCGCCCCATTGGGCTCCGACGACGACGGTGACGGGCATACACGCTCCCCGAGTGGTGATTGGAACGTGTGGAGATGGTACTCCGTCGGCCGCCTCCCGACCTCGCCGGATAGCGTCGGGCGGGTGAAGGTGATGCGCGCACAGGTGTGGAACGACATGGATGTCGCGGCCCGCGATGCGCTGATGCGTCGAGGGATCGACGACATCTTCGACCCCGAGTTGCGTCGTTCGATCAGCACGTTGATCGATGACGTACACGAACGCGGTGACGCCGCTGTGTGCGATGCACTCGCCAGGTTCGACCGGATCGACGTGACGCCCGACGGGTTGCGAGTGACTGCCGACGAGTTCGAGCGCGCTGCTGTCTCACCCGACGTCGATGCGGCGATCGACGACGCCATCACCCACTTGCGGGCCTTCAACGAGGCCCAGATGGAACGGGCCCACGACTGGTCGATCGAGAGCGAGCCCGGCCTCACGGTGGGCGAGAAGATCACCCCGATCACGTCGGCGGGACTGTTCACCCCGTCGGGCAAGGCCAGCTACCCGAGCGTCGCCTATCAACTCGCGGTCCCGGCCGTCGTCGCCGGCGTGTCGTCGTTGGCGCTCGTCGTTCCTCCCGTGCCCGGCGGTTCCGGCGAGGTCGACCCTGCCGTCCTGGTCGTGTGTCGCAAGCTCGGTATCGATGACGTGTTCCGCGTCAATGGTCCAGCCGGGATCGCGGCGCTCGGCTTCGGCACCGACACGATCCCGAAGGTCCGCAAGATCGTCGGCCCCGGCTCGCCGGCCGTGACGATCGCGCAAGTCGAGATGCAGCGCCACGGCGTCGCCACCATGATGCTCCTCGGCCCGACCGAGAGCCTGGTGATCGCCGACGACTCGGCTGATCCGATGTTGCTCGCTGCCGATCTGCTCATCGAGGCCGAGCACGGCACCGACAGCACCGTCGTCCTGCTCACCAACTCGACCGCGCTCGCCCATGCCGTCGACGCCGAGCTCGACCGGCAGCTCGCGAATCTCCCCGCAGTCCGCGCCACCGCAGCACGCGCGTCGCTCGGCCCGAACGGTGGCTGTGTCCTCGTCGACAGTCTCGACGTGGCCGTCCGTGTCGCCAATGAATTCGCTCCTGAGCACCTGCAGGTCGTGGTCACGGACACGGAACTCGACCGGGTCGTCGACGGCCTGGTCAATGCGGGCGAGATCCTCGTCGGTCAGCACACCCCGTTCAGCGCTGCCAACTTCGTCATCGGGTGTCCCGCATCGCTGCCCACGTCGGGCTTCGCACATGTGTCCTCGGGTATCACCGCCGACACGTTCCTCAAGCGCACCGCGATCGCCCGCGCCGACGCGACCGCACTCGCGCGCATGACCCCCTCGGTCGTCGCCCTCGCCGACCACGAGGGCTTCCCCGCCCACGGCGACGCCCTGCGCCTCCGCCAACCCTGACCAACCCCGGGACCCCAGCCCTCCCCCAACCCCGAAATGTGCGCTGAAATGTGCACGCAGCGCACGAATGACCGCATTTTTCGGGTTGGGGTCAGAGGGAGGGCAGGACGGTGACGAGCAGGCGCGTCACGAAGGCATCGTCGAGCGGAGCGTGGCTCAGGAGCCGGCGGTACATGAAGGCTCCGATCAACGCGTCGATGATGGTGTCGAGGTCGGTGTCGGCGGCCAATTCACCGCGCTGCACGGCCCGACCGAGGATGACGGTCAACGGTTGGCGACGATGACGAACCCACTCGTCGAGTGATTCGCGTAGCGCCGGATCGCGCGCCGATGCCGAGATCAGGTCGGGCAGCACGTCGCTGGAGCGGCCCGTCTGCATGCGGCGACCGAGCTCTCCGAGATACACCGCGAGGTCACCTCGCGCCGAGCCGGTGTCGACGAGATCGAACGGTCGGATCGCCGACGCGAGCGCATCGAGCACCAACGCTTCCTTCGACGGCCACCGCCGGTAGATCGTCGCCTTCGACACCCCCGCTCGCTGCGCCAGGTCGTCCATCGACATCCCGTTGATGCCCACTTCGCCGGCCAGCTGCAGCGTGGCATCGAGCAGTGCCTCGTCGACACCGGCCGATCGAGGTCGGCCGAGGCGACGCGTGGTTGCAGTGGTCACGATCCGCTCCCGACAACGGGGGACACGCCGGAACCGGCGATCGGCTCACCCGCGAGAACGCTCTCCGGCGACGTGGCGTGCGATGGCAGGAACTTCCATGCCATGACGGCGGCGAACACGATGACGACCGCGCCGACGCGCAGACCGATCGACATCGCGTCGACGAAGCTGTCGTTGGCGGCCTGGACGAAGGCATCGGCCTGATCTCCGAGCGAGGCCGCGACCTGCTGTGCGCCGCCGAGCGACGACTCCGCGATCGCCTCCTGGGGCCCGGCCAGGCCGAACACCCCCGCCAGGTCGAAGATCCGCTGGGAGTAGACACTCGTGACGACGCTGCCGATCACCGCGACGCCGAGCGCACCACCGACCTGGCGGGTCGTGTCGTTGATCGCCGAACCGACACCGGCCTTCGCCCGCGGCAACGACCCCATCACCGACTCGGTCGCCGGCGCCATGGTCATGCCCATGCCGGCGGCCATCAGGACGAAGTAGGAGATCACGAGCAGATAGGGCGATTCGGACGCAATCGTCGACAGCAGGATCAACCCGGTGGCGACGAGGACGAGGCCGAACGTGACGATCCGCTTCGTTCCCTGACGCTCGACGAAACGCGCCGACAGCGGAGCGACGATCATCATCGTCACCGCGTACGGCAGGAGCCGAATGCCGGCCTGCAACGGCGAGTACCCGTGTACGAGCTGCCAGTACTGGGTCATCAGCAGCAGCGAGCCGAACATCGCGAAGAAGAGCATCGTGATGGTGCCGCTCCCGGCGCTGAAACGGGCGCTGCGGAACACGGTGAGGTCGAGCATCGGATGCGACGTGTGGCGCTCCCAGAGCAGAAACGAGGTGAGCAGCACGGCAGCCACGGCGAATGCACCGACCACCATCGGGTCGCTCCAGCCCTTCGACGGACCTTCGATGATGCCGAACAGCAGCGATGCGAGCCCGAAGAACGACAGCACGGCGCCGAGCGGATCGATCCTGCCCTGCGCGGGATCACGCGAGGTGGGGACGAGGAACGCACCGAGGATCAAGGCGGTGACGCCGATCGGGATGTTGACCCAGAAGACCGACTGCCAGGAGAAGTGTTCGAGCAGGAGCCCACCGGTGATCGGCCCGAGCGCGACGGCGAGTCCCGAGAACCCGGCCCAGATGGCAATCGCCCGAGCGCGTTCTCGAGGCTCACGGAACACGTTCGTGAGGATCGACAGGGTGGCCGGCATGATCAGCGCACCGCCGATTCCCATGAACGCCCGCGTTGCGATGAGACCTTCAGCCGACGTCGACATGGCCGCCGCGGCCGATCCGATGCCGAACAGGACGATGCCGAGTTGCAGCGCTCCCTTGCGGCCGTAGCGGTCGGACAGGCTGCCCGTCGTGAGGAGCAAACCGGCGAACACGAGCACGTACGAGTCGACGATCCACTGGATCTGGCTGTTCGTGGCACCGAGATCGACGATCAGTGACGGGATGGCGACGTTGAGGATCGTGTTGTCCATCACGATGATCAACAGGCTCATGCAGAGCACGCCGAGGGTCCACCAACGGCGTTCGTGCACCGCCGGGTCGATGGCGTCGTCGTGGCCGTCGTCGTGGCCGTGTGGTGATCGGCTCGCCTGGTGTGTCGTCACTCGCCATCGTCGTCTCCGTTCCAATACGATACGGGTGAGTATTGTAATCACGGTCGGCATCGCGCTCCTCAAGCCAGACCTCCCGCCGGCCGATGAACGAGCGATGGAATCGAGCCTTCGCGCACCCGGCAACACCGCCACCGCGCTCCCCACGACGGCGGTGCTGCTCGTCGAGGACGACGACCGCATCAGCGAGCCGCTCATCCGCGTGCTGCGCAGCGAGGGCTTCGAGGTCGCACACGTCGCCGCCGGCATGGACGCGCTCGCCTCGGTCGGCGACCACTGCCCCGACCTCGTGCTGCTGGATCTCACACTGCCCGACATCGACGGCCTCGATGTCTGCCGCAAGCTGCGCGGTGATCACCCCGGCCTTCCGATCATCATGCTCACCGCCCGCGCCGAGGAGATGGACGTCATCGTCGGTCTCAACGCCGGTGCCGACGACTACGTCGCCAAGCCGTTCCGGCTCGCCGAACTCGTTGCACGGATCCGCGCCCGACTGCGCCTCGTCGAACACTCGCACACCAACGCGAGCGGGCACCTCGACGGTGCCGGCATCGAGCTCGACACCGAGGCGCGCCGATGCTTCGTCGAGCGCGACGACGGCACACGAATCGAAGTGGAACTCACCACGAAGGAGTTCGACCTGCTCGAACTGCTGATGCGTCAGCCCGGCGTGACACTCAAGCGCGAACAGATCATGAGCCAGGTGTGGGACGAGAACTGGTGGGGCTCCACCCGCACCCTCGACACCCACACCTCGACGCTGCGCCGCAAGATCCTCGACGACACCGATCCACCATCGAAGATCGTCACCGTTCGCGGCGTGGGTTTCCGATTCGATCCAACCGGGGGCTGACCCGACGTGCGCCGCCGCCTGGTGCTCTCGACCATCGCCGTGGTGTTGATCGTCATCCTGGTCCTGCTGCTGCCCGTGCTGCTCGTCGTGCGCGATGCCGAGGGTGGCGAACTTCCCGCCGACGTGCTGGCCCGGCTCGCGGTGATCGCCGTGGCGGCGATTGCGTCTGCGGCACTGCTCGCCGGCGTCCAGGCCCGCCAGCTCGCACGACCACTCGAGCGACTGGCCCGAAGCGCGGCGCGGGTGGGCGACGGCGACTTCAGCGCGGCCGCCCCGCCACCATCGGGGATCAGCGAGATCGACGACATCTCGCGTGCACTGCGCCTCAGTGCGAACCGAGTCGATCGCATGCTCGAATCAGAACGTGGCTTCACCGCCGACGCCACCCACCAGCTGCGCACCGGACTGACCGGCATCGCCATGCGGCTCGAACTCCTGGAGCGCGACGACGACCCCGAGGTCGCCGCCGAGGCGACCGCCGCGCTGACACAGACCCACGAGCTGAACCTGACACTCGATGATCTGCTCACCGTGGCGCGGACCGGTTCGACGAAGGAACGCACCGAACTGGATCTGACAGCGCTCGTCGACCATCAGGTGGCCGACTGGCAACACCGTTTCGCCGAGAAGCGCCGCCAGGTGGTGCTGACGACGGGCCGCGTCGACCACGTGGTCGCCACCCCGGGCCTCGTCGGCCAGGTGATCGGGATCCTGCTCGACAACGCGCTGCGTCATGGGCGCGGCACCGTTGCGATCCTGGTGCAGGACGACAGCGTCACGATCGAGGACGAGGGCCCGGGCATCAGTCGCGAACGCGCTGCGACCCTGTTCGACCGCCCGCTGGATCACCAGGCGGCGCACGGCCGCGGCCTGCCGCTCGCCCGACGCCTCGCGGAGTCGGACGGCGGCCGCCTCGAGCTGATCGAACTCAGCCCGCCGACGTTCCGCCTCACCCTCGTGCGGCGGTGACGCTGAGGCCGTCGTCGGCGGTGCCGGCGCGCACGACGATCGAACCGCCTTCCGCGACATCACCGTTGAGGATCAGGAGCGACGCCTTGTCGCCGATCTCGCGTTGGATGACCCGCTTGAGCGGCCGGGCGCCGAACGCCGGATCGAAGCCTTCCCGGGCGAGCTGCGCCATGGCCCCCTCGTCGATGTCGAGTTCGATGCGACGATCGGCCAGCCGCTTGTGGAGATGCGCCAGCTGCACCCTGACGATGCGCTCGAGGTCGGCTTCGGTCAGCGCTCGGAAGCGGATGATGTCGTCGACCCGGTTGATGAACTCGGGCTTGAAGAAGTCGCTCGGCTCGCCCGGCAGGTTCGAGGTCATGATGAGCACGACATTGGTGAAGTCGACCGTGCGGCCCTGACCGTCGGTGAGGCGGCCGTCGTCGAGCAACTGCAGCAACGTGTTGAACACGTCGGGGTGCGCCTTCTCGATCTCGTCGAGGAGCACCACGGAATACGGGCGGCGACGCACCGCTTCGGTGAGCTGGCCACCCTCGTCGTAGCCGACATAGCCAGGAGGCGCTCCGATGAGGCGCGAGACGGAGAACTTCTCCATGTACTCGCCCATGTCGATGCGCACCATCGACTTCTCGTCGTCGAACAGGAACTCGGCGAGCGCCCGCGCCAGCTCGGTCTTGCCGACGCCGGTGGGGCCGAGGAACATGAACGACCCGATCGGGCGATTGGGGTCGGACAGGCCGGCACGGCTGCGACGGATCGCGTTGGCGACGGCGAGCACCGCGTTGTCCTGACCGATGACGCGCTCGTGGAGCAACTCTTCGAGATGCACGAGCTTGGACGTCTCCGACTCCATGAGGCGGTTGAGCGGGATGCCGGTGGCCTTGGCGACGACCTCGGCGATGTCCTCGGCGTCGACCTCCTCCTTGAGCATCGCACCGGTCTCCTGGATCGCCGCCAGGTGGGCGGTCGCCTCCTCGATGCGACGTTCCAGTTCGGGGATGCGGCCGTAGCGGATCTCGGCGGCGGCAGCGAGGTCGGTCT
This sequence comes from Ilumatobacteraceae bacterium, assembly GCA_963743825.1. Classification (GTDB taxonomy): domain Bacteria; phylum Actinomycetota; class Acidimicrobiia; order Acidimicrobiales; family Ilumatobacteraceae; genus Sva-07. The sequence continues at coordinate 78,400 of CAVURC010000009.1, forward strand.
CGCGCTCCACCTGCGTACGCAACCCTTCGAGCTCCTCCTTCAGCGAGCGGATGGCGTCGATCGCCTGCTTCTCCTGCTCCCACCGCTGCTTCATCTCGCCGACCTGCACATTGAGCGTGGCGAGCTCGTCGTGCAGCGCATCGAGGCGCTCCTTGGAGGCCGCATCGGTCTCCTTGTCGAGGGCGACCTGCTCGATCTCGAGCTGGAAGATGCGACGTTGGACGACATCGATCTCGGTCGGCAGTGAGTCGATCTCGATGCGCAGCTTCGATGCCGCCTCGTCCATGAGGTCGATGGCCTTGTCGGGAAGGAACCGGCTCGTGATGTAGCGATCGGACAGCACCGCCGCGCTGACGAGCGCCGAGTCCTGGATTCGCACGCCGTGGTGCACCTCGTAGCGTTCCTTCAACCCGCGCAGGATGCCGATCGTGTCCTCCACCGACGGCTCGCCCACGTACACCTGCTGGAAGCGACGCTCGAGTGCAGGATCCTTCTCGACATGCTTGCGGTACTCGTCGAGGGTGGTGGCGCCGATCATGCGCAGCTCGCCGCGCGCCAGCATCGGCTTGATCATGTTGCCGGCATCCATTGCGCCCTCGGCACCGCCGGCACCGACGATCGTGTGGAGTTCGTCGACGAAGGTGATGATCTCACCCTCGGCGTCGGTGATCTCCTTGAGCACGGCCTTGAGCCGCTCTTCGAACTCGCCGCGGTACTTGGCGCCGGCGAGCATCGAACCGATGTCGAGCGAGATGAGTCGCTTGTTCTTGAGGCCCTCCGGCACGTCGCCGTCGGCGATGCGCGAGGCGAGGCCCTCGACGATGGCGGTCTTGCCGACACCGGGCTCGCCGATGAGCACCGGATTGTTCTTGGAGCGGCGCGACAGCACCTGGATGCAGCGTCGGATCTCCTCGTCGCGGCCGATGACCGGGTCGATCTTGCCGCTCGCGGCCAACGCCGTGAGGTCCTGGCCGTACTTCTCGAGCGCGGCGAACTTCTCCTCGGGGCTCTGGTCGGTGACGCGATGCGAGCCGCGTACCTCCTTCAACACCTGGAGCAGTTCCTCGGAGCCGACGTCGAGGCGGGCATTCATCGCGAGCAGGAGGTGCTCGACGGAGAGGAAGTCGTCGCGCAGATCCTTGCGGTAGGTCTCGGCGTTCTCGACGATGTTGGTGAGTTCCTTGCTCATCCGCGGCTCGGCACCGCCGTACGCCTTGGGGAGCTTCTGGATCGCTTCGTCGGCACGGTTGCGCACCATGAGCGGGGCTTGGCCGAGCTTGGCGAGCACCGCCGGCACGATCGTGCCGTCCTGGCGCATCATGGCGCCGAGCACGTGATCGGGTGTCAGTTCGGGGTTCGACAGCTCCTTGGCCTGATCGATGGCCGCCGAGAATGCCTCCTGGGTCTTCAGCGTCCACTTCTTCGGGTCGATCGCCATCTCGTTGCTCCTCTACTCAATAAACTTGAGTGTCACCATATCAAGTTTCATCCACGTTCCTCACGATGTCGGACAGCAACAACTGCACCAGATCGTCGGCGGTGGAGGCCAGATCCTTGTAGCCCCGCACGTCGTTCGGCAGCGACTCGAGCGCTGACGCCAGCCGCACGGAAACCTCCTGGGTCGGACACGCCGACAGGATCGGCGTCACGTAGGTGCGGATGGTGAAGAGCACGCAGCCAGTGTCGGGGAGGCGACGCAGCGTCTCGCGCTCGACACGCAGGTAGTGCTGGTCGGGTGCCGGAGCGATCGGGCGGGGCGACGCCGTGCCGTCGACGGGCGTGTACCAGTCGGCGGTGTCGAGCACGCCCCACCCGAGACGCCAGAAGCTGCGCTCAGGCGTGAGGCGATCGAAGAACCCGTCGATCGGGGCCTCGAGTTGATCGTTGAGGCGGTCGACCGGTGCGTGGACACCCGCCATCGAGAGGCCGAGCTTCGAGCGCAGATCCCATCGGTTCGGGAAGCACACCGAGCCACCGCCGAACACCAGCCGGCCATCGCGCTCGACGAGGAGCACGAGGTCCTCGGGCACGAGCCGGGCCGCTGCATCGAGTGGGTGCAGGTCGGCGTCGAGGTCGGCATCGCCGTACCGCTCGGGCCAGCGCCGCCGCAGGTGGTCGACGAGCGTGTCGGCGACCTCCTGCGATTCCTCGGTCACCCGGTCGTCGAGCACGGCGAACACCGTGTCCGGGCGCGTCTCCATCAAGCGGGGCTTCGCCTCGATGGCCGCGTCGGCGTCGGCGCCGAGCTCGATCCAGTCGTGCAGGTCGAGCGGTCGCACCCCGAGCCGCCACCGGAACGCATCCTGACCGGCAGGTGCGGGTCCGTCCATGAACGGCAGGTAGGGGATCGGATCCACCGTGGTTCCCGCGATCGGTGCATCGTCGATGCTCACACCCGAACGCTACCCAACGCCCCGCCTCCCCCGGCCCTCCAACCAACCCCAGCGATGAGATTCCGGCTCACCCTCGCGCCACTATCTCATCGCCACCTCACCTCCACTCAGGGAGACGAGATTCCGGCTCACCGCTCGCGCCACAATCTCATCGCCGGCAGGGCGTCGCCTGCGGGATCACTGCTGGCATGCTGGAGCGCATGTCCCAGCGCCGTTCACTTCCGTTGTCGATCCTCGATCTGGCGATCATCGGCAAGGGGCAGACGGCGGCCGATGCGTTCGCCAACAGCGTCGCGCTCGCCCAGCGGGCCGAGGCTCGGGGCTACGAACGGGTCTGGTACGCCGAGCACCACAACATGGCGTCGATCGCCTCGTCGGCGACCAGCGTGCTGATCGCCCATGTCGCTGCGCACACCTCCACGATCCGCCTCGGCGCCGGCGGCGTGATGCTGCCGAACCATTCGCCGCTGACGATCGCCGAACAGTTCGGCACGCTCGCCACGCTGCACCCGGGACGCATCGACCTCGGGCTCGGGCGGGCACCGGGCAGCGACCAGAACACGATGCGTGCCATGCGCCGCGATGCACACTCGTCCGACAGGTTCCCCGAGGACGTGCTCGAACTGCAGGGGTACCTGAGCGGCGAGTCGCGGATTGCCGGGGTGGTCGCCGTCCCCGGTGCCGGCACGAACGTGCCGCTCTACATCCTCGGGTCGTCGCTGTTCGGGGCCCGACTCGCGGCGATGCTGGGGCTGCCGTACGCGTTCGCCTCCCATTTCGCCCCGACCGCCCTGCTCGATGCGATCGCGATCTACCGGCGCGAGTTCCGACCGTCGCAACAACTCGCCGAGCCGTACGCGATCGCCGGCGTCAACGTCATCGCCGCCGACACCGACGACGAAGCCCAGCAACAGTGGGAGACCGTCCGCCGGTACCGCATCGCCCGGTTCGTGGCACCCGGCCGCGATCTCACCGACGACGAGGCCGACGCGATCATCGCGTCACCGCAGGGCCAGCAGGTCATGCAGATGATGCACTATTCGGCGATCGGTGAACCGGGCGAGGTGAAGGCATACCTCGACGAGTTCGCCGAACTCGCAGGAGTCGACGAGTTGATCACCGCCCACTCGTCGCCGACGATCGAGCAGCGTCTGCATTCCGTCGACCTCCTCGCCGACGTGAACGATCCCGTCACCGTCTGACCGCTCGCTCGCCGACCGGTCAGCCGTCGACCCCTGCGATCAGGGCGAGGTCGGCGACCTTGCGGACCGTGTTCCAGTTGCGAGCCGTGCCGCCAGCGGCGTCGGAAAGACGATTCACCGCGACGGCGAGCCTCGAGCGGCCCATGCCGTCGGGGAGGTGCAGGTAGATCTCCGAGCCGACGACCGCCAACGACTCCGGGGCGAACCCGGACGCATCGAACGCCCGGATCGCCGCCGACGCCGGCGCCGGCAGGAAGATCACGTGGACCTTGGTGCCCGGGTCGGGCGCATCGGGGAACGGGTTGGCGGCGATCACGTCAGCCCACTGCTGCGCCGTGCGGATGACGATCGGTATCCGCAGTCCGGTCGCCTCACGGATCGCCACTGCCAGCACCTCGCCCGTCACCTCGGGTTCGAGGTCGGTCGAGGCCACGAGATTGCCGCTCTGGATGTACGTCCGCACGTCGACGAACCCGACATCGGCGGCAATCTCTCGCAGCTGCGCCATCGGCAGCTTGTTGTGACCGCCCACGTTGATGCCGCGCAGCAGGGCGATGACCGTGGTCGACGCACTCGTCATGACCAGAGTCTGGCGCAGCTCCGCGTCGGCCGGAGCACGGTCAGGATGCGACACTGCGCACGGGACACTGACCGAAGGGAAGCGCCAAGTGAGCGAGAGCAACACCGACGTCGACGTGGTGATCGTGGGGGCCGGGTTCGCCGGCATGTACCAGCTGTACCGGATGCGCGAGGCCGGCTTCGAGCGCCGTGGTGCTCGAGACCGCCGACGACGTGGGCGGCACGTGGTACTGGAACCGGTACCCGGGCGCCCGCTGCGACATCCTCAGCGTCGACTACTCCTACAGCTGGGACCCCGAACTCCAGGAGCAATGGACCTGGTCGGAGCGCTACGCCGCCCAGCCCGAAATCCTCCGGTACGCCCAATTCGTCGCCGACAAGCACGACCTGCGGCGCGACATCCGCTTCAACACCCGCGTCGAATCCTCCACCTGGAACGACGACACGAAGCGCTGGACGATCCACACCGACAACGGCCCCGACGTCACGGCGAAGTTCTACGTCATGGCCACGGGCTGCCTCTCGATGCCGAAGGTGCCCGACATCGAAGGTACCGACCGCTTCGCCGGCGAGGTGTACTTCACCAGTACCTGGCCGCACGACGGCGTCGACTTCACGGGCAAGCGGGTCGCCGTGATCGGCACCGGATCGTCGGCAGTCCAGTCGATCCCACTCATCGCCGAGCAAGCCGAGCAGCTCACGGTCTTCCAGCGCACCCCGAACTTCTCGATCCCGGCCCGCAACGGCCCGATCTCCGAGGAGCGCATGGCGGCGTTCCGGGCCGATCCCGAGTCCTACCGCGAGGAGGCCCGCCACTCGGCTGCCGGCGTGCCCCGCGAGATCCCCATCGAGGGCGCGCTCATGGTGTCCGACGAAGAACGCACGGCCCGTTACGAGGCGATGTGGGAGGCCGGCGAGCTACTTGGCGTGACCGGCACGTTCAGCGACACGCTCGCGAACGCCGAGTCGAACGACACGCTGCGATCCTTCATCCACGACAAGATCCGATCGATCGTCGACGATCCCGTGGTCGCCGAGGCGCTGTGTCCGACGAACCACTACGTCGGCACCAAGCGGGCGTGCCTGGACACCAACTACTACGAGACCTACAACCTGCCACACGTCCGACTCGTCGACCTGCGCAAGGACGCGATCTCGACGATCACCGAGACGGGCATCGACACCGCCGGCCGAGTCGTTCGAGTTCGACGCGATCGTGTTCGCCACTGGCTTCGACGCGATGACCGGCGCCATCGTCGGCGTCGACATCACCGGCCGCGACGGGGTGGCGCTGAAGGACAAGTGGGCGCACGGACCGGTCACGTACCTCGGGCTGATGACCTCCGGGTTCCCGAACCTGTTCATGATCACCGGGCCCGGCAGCCCGTCGGTGCTGTCGAACATGATGGTGTCGATCGAACAGCACGTCGACTGGATCGCCGACACGCTCGACTACCTGCGCGAGCACGACCTCGACACGATCGAACCGACGGACACCGCCGAGACGAAATGGGTCGAGCACAACAACGAGTTCGCCGATCTCACGCTGATGCCGACGGCGAACTCGTGGTACATGGGGGTCAACGTCCCCGGCAAACCGCAGGTGTTCCTCCCGTACCCGGGTGGCGTCGGCCGGTACCGCGCGGCGTGCGACGAGGTGGTCGAACGCGACTACCTCGGCTTCGTGCTCGACGGGCCGGGCGGCCGGATCGTCAACGACGGCATCCTCCGCGAGCTCAAGCCCGATGTCCAGTTGATGCTCGAGATGATGGCCGAACTGGGTCTGCCACCGATCGAGTCGATGTCGGTTGCCGACGCCCGTGCGTTCATGGAGGCATCGGGAGCGATGAGTCCACCCGGACCCGAGGTCGGCGAGGTCGTCGACGGCACGCTCCCGGGCGCCGACGGCTCCGAACTCGAGTACCGGCTCTACCGGCCGGCGTCGCCCGGCCCACACCCGATCGTGGCGTACTTCCACGGGGGCGGCTGGGTGCTCGGCAGCCACACCTCCGACGATGCGCTCTGCCGCGATCTGTGCCTGCAGTCCGACGCCATCTTCGTGTCCGTCAACTATCGCCACGCTCCCGAACATCCCTTCCCGGCGGCTGCCGACGACGGCCTCGCCGCCGTGCAGTGGATCGCAGAGCACGCCGAGGAACTCGGTGGCGTGCCCGGACAGCTCGCGGTGGCCGGGTGGAGTGCCGGCGCGAACGTCGCGACGGTCACGTGTCAGCAGGCGAAGCTCGCCGGCGGTCCGGCGATCATCGGCCAAGTGCTCCTGAACCCGGCGACCGACGCCGCCATGGACACCGACTCCTACGCGCAGAACGCCGACGGGTACATCCTGACCAGGGGACTGATGGAGTGGTTCTGGGACCACTACTGCGACCCCGCCGATCGCGCCGATCCGAAGGCATCACCGGCCCGAGCGGACGATCTCTCCGGCCTCCCGCCGGCGATGATCGTGACGTGCCAGTTCGATCCGCTCCGTGACGAGGGCGATGCGTACGCCGGTGCGCTCACGGCGGCCGGGGTGCCGGTCCGTCACCTGCAGTGCGAGGGCCAGACCCACACCTCGCTCGGCATGGTCGGCGCGCTCATCACCGGCGCCTACGCCCGAGCCGAGATGGCCGACGCCCTGAGGCACTTCTTCGCCGCCAGCGTTACATCTGGGGTCTGACCCCGGATGTAACACGTGACGTCGGGCGTCTCGGTGACAGCCCGTCGGTAGGGTCGATGGGATGGCCACGATGTCGCGTCACCGGCCGCCACACGTGGCGCAAGGGACGTGGCGCAGCGGCGCCTTGCACGTCTGGGGCTGGAACGGGATCGACACGGCGCCGATGGCGTGGCTCTACGGCGGGTTCCGGATGCTGGGCGACGACGGACGCCGTACCGGCTGGCACGACACCCCGGTCTCCTACGGGGCGATCGGGCGCATCAGCATCGCCCTCGACGGGCAACCCGGTCTGCATGCGTCATCGGTGCAGCTCGACGCGATGGGCACGGCCGTGTGGTTGTCGGACCTGCCGGGTGCGCCCCACCTGTCGGACTCGCTGGCGTGGTTCGCTCGCGTCGCCGAACTCGCTCGACGCACCGTGTCGGCAGGGCGAATCCTGCCCGCCGTCGTCGAAGAGGGCCCGTTCACCGTGGCTCGCTGGCGACCCGTCACGACGCCGGCGATCGACGGCATGCTCACCGCACTCGACGCGTCGATGCCGCCGATCTGCACGGCGGGTTCGAGCGCCGACGCCGCCAGCATCTACGCCCAGCTCGTCGACGGGATCGCCCGCACCTTCCTCCACCAATATGGCTGGAAGGCCGACCTCGGCCGTCAACGCACACCGTCGGTCCAGGTACTTCGAGCAACATTCGGCGCACTCGCCAAGCCGGACCACGTGGTGCGCGGCGGCACCGTCGAGTTCGACGTTGCACTGCGCCAGCTGCGTGACGAACTCGATCGGCACCGACGGCGAGTCGGCGGCGAACCCGTCGTCGTCCCCCGCCTGCGTCTCGTGATCTCCGATGATCCGCACGACCCGTGGATCGTGCGGCTCGAACTCGTCGACGACAGCGATGCGTCACGTTGGTGTTCGGCCAACGACGTGTGGGAACGCAATGGCACTGCGCTCGAAGTCGCGAAGGGCGACCAGCACCTCGGCGTACTCACCGAGCTGATCGCCGCCACGGTCGAGCAGATCGCACCGGTCGTCCCCGGCCTCGCCGACCTCGCCCTCCAGCACGAACCCACCCAGGTCGAACTCGACCTCGACGTCGCCGAGGACTTCCTCGACATCGCGCCGGTCGAACTGCAGCGCCTCGGGGTGGAGCTCATCGGGCCCGAGCGACTCATCCGCACGCGCGTCAACGTGGCGGGCGAGGCAACGCCCGCACCGTCCGACGACCGTCGCAAGCAGTTCGGCAAGGAAGCCCTCGTCGAGTGGAAGCTGGTGATCGGCGACGAAGAGATCTCCGACGCCGAAATCGCCCGAGCAGAGCAAGCCGGCGCAACCCTGCTGCACACCGGCCACCGCTGGGTGCGCATCGATGCCGACGAGCTCCGCCGCAAACGCGCCAAGCTCACCGAGCTCAAGCAGACCAAGCGCACGGTCACCCCGCTCGAGCTCCTGCGACTCGCGAACGACGCCGAACTCGGCGACGACGACACACCTGCCATCTCGATCCACGACGATCACGGCGATCACGGCGATCACGACGATCACGAGGCCGACAGCTCGACGGCCGTCGACTCCGCCTGGGTCCGCAACCTGCTCGCCGGGCTGCCCGACGAACGACTCGACGAGACCCACGAGTCACCGGAGTTCGTCGGCGAACTTCGCCACTACCAGCGGCGGGCACTGTCGTGGCTGCAGTTCCTCGCCAAGCTCGGCCTCGGCGGCTGCCTCGCCGACGACATGGGCCTCGGCAAGACCGCCACCACACTCGCCCACCTGCTCGAACGGCCCGGGCCGCACCTCGTGGTGTGCCCCCTCAGCGTCGTGCGCAACTGGAGTCAGGAGGCGGCACGATTCACCCCGAAGCTCGACGTGAAGATCCACCACGGCGCCAATCGCGCGCAGGGGTTCACCGACGACTCGCTGTTCGACTCCGACCCCGAACGTCAGCTCGTCATCACCACCTACGGGCTGCTCCCCCGTGACCTCGAACACCTCGGCGCAGTCGACTGGTCGACCGTCGTGCTCGATGAGGCCCAGATGGTGAAGAACCCGAACACCAAGGCCGCCCGAGCTGTCCGCCAGCTCCGGGCCGGACAGAAGCTCGCGCTGACCGGAACGCCGGTGGAGAACCGGCTCAGTGAGCTGTGGTCGATCCTCGACGCAGTCAACCCGGGCCTGCTCGGTGGCCTCCAGAAGTTCCGCGAGCAGTTCGGCACACCGATCGAGCGACACGGCGACGAACTCGCAGCTGCTCGTCTGCGCCGCATCACCCAGCCGTTCATCCTGCGACGCACCAAGGCCGACAAGCGCCTGCTGCCCGACCTGCCCGACAAGATCGAACAGATCGCCTACGCCAAGCTCACCCGAGAGCAGGCGACGCTGTATCAGCAGGTGGTCGACCAGCTGCTGGCCGACGCCGAACAGGCCAAGGGCATGCGGCGCCGCGGCCTCGTGCTCGCGGCGCTGATGCGGCTCAAGCAGATCTGCAATCACCCGGCCCATGCCCTCGGCGACGGCTCACGCCTCGCCGGCCGATCGGGCAAACTCACGCGCTTCGACGAGCTCGTCACCGACCTCCTCGACTCGGGCGAGCGGGCCCTCGTGTTCACCCAGTTCCGCGAAATGGGCGAACTGTTGCGCACCCACGTCGGCGAGCAGTTCCACTTCGACCCGCCATTCCTGCACGGTGGTGTGTCTCGACTCGGACGCGACCGGATGGTCGACGCATTCCAGGACGGCACCGGCCCCGCGCTGTTGATCATCTCGTTGAAGGCGGGCGGCACCGGCCTCAACCTCACGGCTGCCAGCCAGGTGATCCACTACGACCGCTGGTGGAACCCTGCGGTGGAGGACCAGGCCACCGACCGGGCGTGGCGCATCGGCCAGGAACGCACGGTGAACGTCCACAAGCTCGTGTGCGAAGGCACCGTCGAGGAACGCATCGGCGTGGTCATCGACGACAAGCGCAAGCTCGCCGACGCAGTGGTCGGCACCGGCGAGGCGTGGCTCTCCGAGCTGTCGACCGACGAACTCCGCGACCTCGTGACGCTGGAGGTGGACCAGTGAGCCGACCGCGCAAGCCGTTCGGCGCCAACCATCCCGGGCGGCTCCCCGCCACGATGATGAAGGTGCTCGCCGCCGAGATGAGCGACCCGTCACGCCTCCGACGCGGCAAGCAGTACGCCAAGGACGGCTCGGTGCTCGACATCATCATCGAACCGGGTGTCGTCACCTGTGAGATCCAGGGCTCGCGCTCGACGCCCTACATCGCTTCCGTCGAAGTCAGCGCCGGCGACGGCATGCCACTGCGGCGCGACATCCGCACCAACTGCACGTGCCCCGACGACGACAACTGGGATGGCTACGCCTGCAAGCACGTCGTTGCCGCGATGTTCACGCTCAGCGACGAGTTCCTCCTCGAACCCGAACTCCTCGACCTCTGGCGCAACCGCACCACGGACACGACCGCCGGCCGGTCTTTCGGGGTCGGGTCCGGACAGACCGAGGCACCCGAGGTGGCCGGGCGGCACCTGCGATTGGTCAGGTCTGACCCGGTCGAGGATCGCCCGGTGGAACCACGCCTGGTCGAGCCTCGGACCGACCCGCTCGCGGTGCTCCTCAGGGTGCCCCCGGGGACATCGCTTCCCGATGTTGCCGACATCGAGCGGATCGAGCCGATGATGCCGAAGTCGCGAGCGCTCGCCACGGTGCTTCGCGATGCGCTCTCCAACCTCCGCATCGACTGGGACTGACTCCGCTCCATGGCCCCCACGGCATGAACCGGGCAGGGTCGGGGCCACACCTACACTCGTTTCGATGTCGCTCCACGCTGCACAGGTTGCCGATGCGCTGCTGTCGAACGTCGACCGCGTCGTGCGCGGCAAGCGCGATGAGATCCGCCTCGCCCTGTGCTGCCTCCTGACCGAAGGACATCTCCTGCTCGACGATGTCCCCGGCACCGGCAAGACCAGCCTGGCCAAGGCCATTGCCAACTCCATCTCGGGCACATGGAAGCGGGTGCAGTTCACACCCGACCTCCTCCCGAGCGACATCACCGGTGTGATGGTGTTCGACCAGCGCACCAGCACGTTCACGTTCCGCGAGGGGCCGGTGTTCACCAACGTGCTCATCGGCGACGAGATCAACCGGGGCAGCCCCAAGACCCAGTCCGCCCTGCTCGAAGTGATGGAGGAACGCCAGGTCACCGCCGACGGTGTGAGCCGACGCGTCGCTCGTCCGTTCTTCGTGATCGCAACTCAGAACCCCCGTGACTTCCAGGGGACGTTCCCGCTGCCCGACGTCCAACTCGATCGCTTCGCCATGCGGCTCACGCTGGGCTACGCCGACGCCGACACCGAGGTGTCGATTCTCGAGGACTACCACCGTCACAGCTCGCAAGACGATCTGTCGCCGGTCACCGATCCCGAGGAACTCGACCTGGCGATCAGCGAGATCGACGACGTCGAGGTCGTCCACTCGATCGCCGACTACATCGTGCAGATCGCCAACGCCACCCGAACCCATCCTGATCTGCGACTCGGCGTGTCGACACGCGGGACACTCACGATGTTGAGAGTGGCCCGAGCCTTCGCCGCCACCGACGAACGCGACTACGTCACACCCGACGACGTCAAGGCCGTGGCCGCTCCCGTGTTCGCCCATCGCATGGCGCTGACCGCCGAAGCCGAGCTCCGAGGTGTGCGCATCGAGAATGCACTGGCCGACATCATCGACGAGGTCCCGGTCCCCCGTTCCCGAGAGGGCTGACCGTGCTCACCCGCTCGGGCCTCGGTGCGGTCCTGACCGCCGTGGTGCTCGGCGTCGTGGGCTGGTGGTGGAACTACGAGGAGATCGTCATCATCGCCTGTGGCATCGGCGCGCTGCTGATGATGGCGATCTGGGTCTCACAGCGGCCACTGCGCGCCACGGTCGTGCGCCGCCTGATCGCTGTTCGGGTCCCGCGTGGCGACCCGATCCTGCTGAGCTACCGGTTGCGCAACGCCACGCGGTTCCGTTCGGGTCGAGCAACGATCATCGACCGGTGCGCAGATGCCGAGGTCCGGGTGGCCGCGCCCGCAGTGCCCCCCAACGCCGAGCGCACCGTGCTCGGATCGATCCCGACGCGTCGGCGTGGCATCTTCGACGTCGGACCCTTCGAGATCGAACGCATCGACCCGTTCTGGCTCACCGTCGGCCGCCGTCGCGACACCGGGGTTGCGACGGTGATCGTTCACCCCAAGGTCTACGACCTCGTCGGTCCGCAGGGAGCGGTGCGCGTCGTCGAGAACGAGTCGGTGCTCCGACGCTCCACGGCTGATCCGATGTCGGGCTTCGTGTCGATGCGCGAATACGTGGCCGGCGACGACCCGCGCATGATCCACTGGCCCACGACTGCACGCACCGGCACCCTCATGGTTCGTGAACACGTCGAGGTTCGCCGGCCGGAGTTCACCATCGTGCTCGACACCGCGTCGACAGCGGGCGTGCCCGACGACTTCGAGGAAGCCGTCGACGTCGTGGCAACCCTTGCGGTTCATGCCATCCGCACGGGCCTCGACGTCGTGGTGCGCACGACCGACCGCGACCACGCGGGTCGGCCGATTCCGCTGGTGAGCGACGCCCAGGTGCTCGACCTCCTCACACCCGTTCAACAATCGGAACCCACGAGCCTGCTTCCTGTGAGCGCCCTGTTCACGGGCGGGTTCGACCAGTCCTCGGTGGTGTTCGTGACAGGGCCCACCGGACCCTCGAGTCGTTTCGCGACCTCGGAACGGATGTCGGTGGTCAGAATCGGCGAGGGTGCGACCAGCGGCATCGGTGTCGTCCTCGCCGCCGGCGACGCTCTCGAGTTCGTCCGACGATGGAGGACGTGGGGATGAGCGAACCGGCGGATCGTCGACCCGGCGATCGCCGCCCGGAGTCTCGCGCGCCTCAGGATCGTGGTCCTGCTGGTCGGGTACGTGACGGTCGGCGCGGCGGCAAGCGGCATCTTCGATCAGTTCGAGTGGGCACTCCTCGTCGCACCGGTCGTCCCGACGATCGCGGCGATCGCACTGGTGGGACGCCGCGGAGCCGTCCGCGCCACTGGCGCTGCCGCGGCGATCATCGGCTCCGTCGTGATCGCAGTGGTTGCCAACTCGGGCGGCACGAGCGACATGGTCGACGCCTTCACCTCCGGCGTCCAAGGCCTCCTGTCGACCGACTGGCCGAGTCCCGACCTCGCCGATCTGATCGGCACGGTCGCTGCCGTCATCGCAACGGCGACCGCAATCAGCGACGAACTCGCCGCTCGCCGGCGCTTCCACCTCCTCCCGCTCCTCCCGCTGCTGCTGTGCTATCTGGCCACGGTGGCGCTCAGCTCGCCGCGTGGCATCACGTGGTCGTGGCTCATCCTGCTCGGCGTGGTGGCCGCATCGTTCGCCATGCTCCGCAATGACGGCACGCTGCACGATCGCCTGGTGCTGCTGCGCGGCGAACGTCGCATCGTGGCACTGCTCCTCATCGGCGGTGCCGTCGTCGCGCTCATCACGATCCCGGTGTCGCTCACGGCACGGGCCGACCCGAGGCGCAACGATCCGGCCCAGCAGACAGCGCCCAGTTCTCGACCCCATCGAGGCGACGCTGGCCCTCCGGGCACTCGACCCGCCGATCGACCTCCATCGCGTCATACCTGACGACGGCGTTGCCCTCCCGGTGCGGTGGCGAACAGCTGCGCTCTCGAACTACGACGGCCGACGATGGTCCCCGGCGCTCACCTTGCGCCCGATCGGGAGCACACTCGGCCCGGTCACCGGGCCGGTCGTCAGGGCCGATGTCGAGTTCCTCGACGACAACCTCACACTCGTTCCGCTCCCTGGCGCTCCGGTTTCGGTCGATGCTGCCGTCGAGACCGACCCCGAACGAACCGTGGTGCGACTCGCCGAGCCACCGGATCCCGGCGACCAGGTGGCGATCGTGGCAAACCTCGCACCGACTGCGAGCGACGTCATCGAGCAGGGCACGACCGCGCGCCTCGTCGACGAGTCGGCGTCGAGTCTCGCCGACCTCGCCGCCGGCCTCGCCGGTGACGGCAGTGCGATCGATCAGCTGACGCAACTCGAGACGACCATGCGCGAGGAGTTCGTGCTCGACAGCAACGTGCAGGGCGGCGGCCTCCAGCAGGCGCTGATCGATCGATTCCTCCGCGACACCCAGCGCGGCACGCCGGAGCAGTTCGCCACGGCGTTCGTCCTGCTCGTCCGTTCCCTCGGGATCGAGGCGCGCGTCGCCACCGGCTTCGTCGCCGACGGCGACCCGGATGACAGCGCCACGGTCGCCGCAGCGGGAGAGGTGCTCACGCTCAGCTCGGCCGACGCCGAGGTCTGGCCCGAGGTGCAGCTCGCCGACGGCCAGTGGCTGGCATTCGACCCGGTTCCGGCCGAGGAGTCGACGCTCGAGGCGCCTCCACCACCCGAACCGCAAGTGCAGACCCCTGCCGCGCCTCAGCCACCGATCGCACCCCCGCCCGAACCCGACAACGAAACGGTTGCCCCCGACGAGGCCGACACCACCGAGTCGACCAGCGCGCTGTCGACAGCGATCACGTGGGTGATCCGCGCGACGGCCGGCATCGGCGCTCCTCCTGCTCCCGTTCGCGGCCGCCGCCGCAGTCATCACGGGAATCAAGTACCGGCGCCGGCGCCGGCGCCTCCACGCCACCGTGCCGACGGAACGGATCCGCGGTGCATGGGCGTCGGCCACCGACGCCCTGGTCGACGCCGGGCTCGACATCAGCCAGTCGGCGACCGACGGCGAGATCGTCGGCGCAAGCGAACCGCTGGTCGCGGACGCACGTCGCCATCTCCACCGACTGGCAGCACTCTCGGGCGCCGCCACCTACGGCTCACCGCAACACCCCGACCTGCTGGCCGAGGATGCAGCCAGGTGCCTCGGCGCCGTCGAGGAGTCGATGGCGGCCGAACGCACCCGGTGGCAACGGATCCGGTGGCGGCTCAGTCTGCGCTCCCTGCGCCCGGCGACACGCTCACCCGTCACCGTCTGACGCGCACCCGCCGCGGTCGACGCCATGTCGACGCAACTCAGGACGACACGACTCAGGGCGACGAAGTCGTCGGAGGTGTCTCGCGCGGCATCGCCACGACGGTCACCGTGGCGACAGACGAGAACGCCTCACCGTCGGTGACCCGATAGGTCACGACGAACGTTCCCACGTCGTCGGCGCGAAGCGTGAGCGTCACGCCGCTGGCGTCGAACACGACGTCGTCGGGGTCGGTCAGGTCGACGACGACGAGCGGATCACCGTCGACGTCGACGACGTCGAGGTCGAGCAGACGCGACTCACCGACGGTCACTGCGATGCTCTGGTCGACGGCAACCGGAGCCGTGTTCAGGCGTGGACCGATGACGGTCACGGTGACCGGCGCCGACACACCGCCGTCGATGTCGCGCACGGTGTAGGTGAACGTCGCGGTACCGAGCCCGTCCATCGAGTCGACCCGCACGGAACGCCCGAGCGGCCCGACCGTGACAGTGCCCGTCGCACCGTTGGTGAACACGATCTCCGAGGAGGAGATGCTCTGGATGACCAGTGCGTCGCTCCCGCCGGCAGAGTCGGCATCGGTGTCGTTGTCGACGATCTGGAACGACGCTGGACCACCGGAGCTCACGTCGACCGTGTCCTCGACGGCGACGGGCGGGCGATTCTCCACGATCGATGTCACGTCCACGACCGTGGCGAGTCCGCCCGGGTCGGTCACCGTGACCGTCCAGGCAGACGAGCCGGGTGTCACTCCCACGCTCGGGGTGATCACGACGCGACCCGGTTCGATGGCCACCCAACTGGGCGCGCCGGAACTCCCGGTGATCGTGAGGGCCTCGGCATCGGTGGCGAGGTCGGTCACCGGAACGATCACCTGGTCGCCTCGGAAGGCGCTGACGGTCAACGGACGCGCCGTCGGGATCCTGATTGACATCGATCGTCACGCGTCCGGTTGCCCGGAGCCGACAGCTGTTGACAACGGAATAGCTGATCGACACGTTGCCGTTCTCGCCGGCCGGTGGCGAGTAGACACCGTCGGCATAACCGGCGGGCGCTTCGACGTCGACGATCGCCCCACCCGAACCGAATGCGGCGAGGTCGACGGCGATCGGCTGCTCGTATCCCGTGGCGAGGAAGCCGTCGTTGGCGATCGGCGTCGACTCCGAACACGGGCGCACCGTGATCCGCAACGCCGCAGTGCCCGTGAGTTCACCGTCGCTGACCTGGTAGTTCACCACCGCCGTGCCCGACGCACCAGGTGTGGCAGTGAACGCGATCGATCGGTTCAGGGTGACCGACGCCGAACCCAATGACGGATCAGGGCCCTCGGTGATCGTGACGGCGAGCTGGTCGCCGTCGGCGTCGGTGTCGTTGGACAGCACGGCCGTGGTGACACTGCCGCCGTTGACGACGTCAGCGAAATCGTCACGCGCATCGGGCGGACGGTTGAGCGGTGGTTCCACCGTGAGCAGAATCGTCGCCGTCGCGGTGAGCCCGTCGCCGTCGCTCATCGTGTAGCTGGCCAGCACCTGGCCCACGAACTCGGGGGCCGGAGACACCGTCACGATCGAACCCGTGAGCGAGACCGTCGCGTCGCCCGACTCCCGCGTCACCGACACCACCGACAGCCCGCCCGCCGTCTCGTCGGGATCGCTGTCGTTCGCGAGCACGCTGAACTG
Source organism: Ilumatobacteraceae bacterium (assembly GCA_963743825.1). Taxonomy (GTDB): domain Bacteria; phylum Actinomycetota; class Acidimicrobiia; order Acidimicrobiales; family Ilumatobacteraceae; genus Sva-07. The sequence goes on from CAVURC010000009.1 coordinate 94,969, forward strand.
CTGGGGGCTGCCAGGACCGAAGATCGACAGGGAGTCGGCCACTGCGATCGGTGGTCGGTTGACTCGTTCGGTGATGGTGACCTGGAGCCGTCCCAGCGAGACCGCGCCGTCGGCGTCGGCGACCTGGTAGTTGATGGTCGTGTTGCCGGTCTGGGTCCCCGCCACGAACGTGATGGTGTTTCCCGTTCGGGTGGCCGTTCCCAGCGTCGGCGCAGTGGACGACACGAGTTCCAGGTCACCGTCGCTGCCGTCAGGATCTCGGTCGTTCGCGACGACGTTGATCGAGGAGCTCTCGCCGATTTCGACCGCCAGACGGTCGTTGACGACCTCGGGAGGGAGGTTCGTGATCTGCGGTTCGCGAACGGAGACGATGACCGACGCCGAGGCCCGCAACCCGCGGGCGTTCGTCACCTCGTAGGTACAGCGGAACGCTCCCGACTGTCCGAGTGGTGGGTCGTAGCGCACCTGGCTGTCGGCGGTCACGGTCGCCTGACCGCCCGACGGGCAGCCCGGACGTCCGACGATCGTGGGCTCACCGCCGGACGGGTCGCCGTCGTTGCGCAGGACATCGACGGTCACCGGCACGTCGACGAACGTGAAGGTGGAGTCGTCACGCGCGAACGGCGGCTCGGCCAACGGCTCGGGGAGGATCGTGACCGTCACCTCACCGGCGACCTCGTGGCCGTTGCCGTCGCTGACGGTGTAGGTGAATCGGGCGTTCGCCTGCGCCCCGTCGTCGGCCAGTGGCGATGGGGAGAACTGGATCTGGTCACGGCTGAACACGACCGCTTGCCCACTGTTGTTCTCGGGCTGAGTGACCGACACGACGGTCAACGGGTCGCCGTCGGGGTCGACGTCATTGGCCGTCACCTCGATGATCGCGGACTGCCCGACCACGACCTTGTCGGTGTCGGCAGTGACCACCGGAGGACGGTTCGGCTCGACGTCGTCGATGATCTCGACGAGCACCGAGCCCCGGACCACATGACCGTGACCGTCGTCGACGTCGTACTCGAACGGCGCAAGCAGTGCCGCCCCGGCCCGGGCGACCACCGTGAGTTGTTCTCCCTCGACGGAGACCTCCAGCCCCGGTGGCAGTGGTTCCACCACGGTCAACACCATCGGATCGCCGTCCGGATCGGAATCGTTGACGAGCACGGGCAACGGTGTCTCGACGTTGCGGCGCAGCCGAATGGCATCGGGCCGCACGCTGGGCGCTCGGTTGGGGTCGCCGGCACGGGCCACCTCGACACGTACCTCGACGTCGTTGCCCACGGCCTCGAGCGCATCCACCGGGCGGTACGTGAAGATCGCCGTTCCCTCGAAGCCCTCCGCCGGTGCGAATCGGAGTGCGGGAAGCCCGGAGGGCCCGACCGTTTCGGTGACCTCGCCGAGCGCAGCTGCACCGACACCAGCCGGAGGTGAGAAGCCGCCGAGCCGGATCGCGTCACGTTCGGGATCGACGTCGTTGAGCAACACATCGATGATCACCGCGGTCTCGGCGCCCGTTTCGATCTGATCGCCCACACCGAGGGGTGGCTTGTTCGTCGAACCGGCGGCGAGCAACTCGATGATGACGGTCGCCGTGGCCGTGGTGCCGTTGCCGTCGACGATCGTGTAGTCGAACGTGTCGACGCCGACGTAGCCCGGCTCGGGGGTGTAGACGACCGTGGTCGCCGTGCCGATGTCGACCGAGCCATGGCCCGGAACGCCGACGCTCGACACCGCGACGGCTTCGCCGTCCGGGTCGTAGTCGTTGGCCGTCACCGGGACCGGAACCGACGCGCCGGAACGGGCCGTCACGGGATCGTCGACCGCGATCGGAGGGTCATCGATCCCGTTGTCGTCAGGTTCGCGGACTTCCGGTTCGCTTGCTGCACTGTCGTCCACGCCTGCGGTCGACTGGCCGGACTGAACCTCATCCACGAGTTCGCCGTCGTCGTCGAGGACCAGAATTCCCTGCGCGTTCTTGTCGATCGCCTGGATACCCCACGGATTCACGCCCCAGACGAAGTCGCCCGCCACGTCGTCGACCCAGACGAGGTCGACCGTGGCCGTCACCGCCAGCGTGGCGTCGGACGACACCGCGGCGGGGAGTTCGTCGAGGAGTTCGCCCGTGCGCCAGTCGATCCGCGTGATCGAGCTGGGCCCACGCTCGACGACTGCGGCGGCGTCGCCGGCAATGGCGAGGAGGTCGGAGCCGTCCATGTCCAGACCATCGATGGTCGACGACTCGTCGATACCGTCACGCCCGACGCACCACAGATCGTCATTGGCGCCGACCCAACCACACTCGGCGGGTGGCCCGGGAACCTGACCGATGATCTCGCTCGGGTCGGCGTCGGTCGGCAGTGACTGCCAGTCGCCGTCGCCGAGACGGGCCCGACGATTCTCGGCGTCGACCACGAACGCCACGTTGCCGACCAGCGACAGCGTTGCCCCGGGCACACCGAGGCGGGTGGTCTCGGTCGCCTTCGACGTCGTGCGTTGCAGATCACCGTCGACCAGTGACCAGATCGAGCCATCGGGCGCGATCTGCGTCGAACTGTCGGCCTCGACCGCGAAAGGCGATCGGTTCGCCATCGGCCGGAACCACGTTGGCCTCGTTCTCGTCGGGGTTCACGACCACGAGACCGGCCTGGCCCATGCCCGACAGTGCCCGACCGGCACCCAGTGCCGTGAGACCGAACGGTGTACCGAGGCGCAAGTCGACCGAGTCGATCACCTGCGCCTCCGCCGTCACGTCATTGAGGAGGTAGGCGCCCGGGCCCCCCTCAGCGACCGTGAGCTCGTCGCCCTGCGCTCCGGTGTCGAGGCTCGCCAGGGCTCGGCCGCCGTAGCCGTCGACCAGCACCACACGTCCGGTGGGCTGATGGACGAACCAAGCGGTTGCCCGGGCGGAGGCTGCATCGACCGCAGGAAGGCCGTCGGAGCGCACGACGACCATGAACGCAAACAGCGCAAGCAACGTCGCTGCGGTGGCAGCAACTGCTTGGCGCCAGGTCACAGTCGACGACTTCACGGTTACCTCAATGGTCAGGCGAGTGGCGGAAACTCACACGTGTGTATCGGCATCCGTGACCCGGACTTGAATCATTGTCGAGATTTCGTCAAGACGCGCACGGCGTGCACGGGGGTCGATCAGCAGCCGCGGTCTGACCCGTAGTCTGCGCAGTGATGGACCTCGTGGTGCGCACTCCTCACGGCGACGCCGACGTGACCATCGTCCGCCACGGACCGAGCTGCACCCTCGGGGATCTGATCACCGCGGTCAGCGGACAGGCGGTGCCCCGCGTCGCTCGTGTCGACGACCGAACGATCGACTGCGCAACGCCGCTCGACGCGGCACACCTGCTGATCGGCTCGATCGTGACCACCGATCCGGCTGTCCCGGTGCCGCGTCAGCCCGACGACGTGGAACTCGTCCAGATCGCCGGGCCGGGCGCAGGACGGTCACGCACGCTGCCGCTCGGGCGCTACCGGATCGGCCCGGGCCGTCGCGTGACGTGCCGACGAACTCAGCTTCGCCACCGTGGAGGAACCGGCCTTCGAGATCACCGTCGCAACGGATGGCGTGGTGACAGTCGGCGGCGACCGGCGATCGACGACTCTCATCGGTGCGCATCGCAGGTTCGCCCGTGCGTTCGAGCGTTGCCTGGGACGACGGTGTCCTCACCGTCGACAACCGGGCATTCGTCATCGATCGCGGGCCACCAGCGCTCCCTCGGCGGCTCCCGCCACCCGACCCCGACGGCACGGTCCCGTTCAGTCGCCCGCCACTGCGACCCGGTGCGCCACCGCGACTGCCGGCGATCGATGCGGTCCGCGACGCAACGGCGGCTCGGCCCACGCTGTGGCAACGCCGTCCGGGCCGGCCCGGCGCATTCGTCATCCCGTTCGGCATACGCGAGGGCCCCGCCGGAGACACCGAGGTCGTCGAGATCGACCTGTTCACCGAGCGAGCGGTGGCGATCGCAGGGGGAGAAGCCGAACGTACCGCACTGGCTCGCACCGTCCTGATCGAGGCAACCACTGCCCACGGCCCGGCCGACCTCGACGTGGTGATCGCCACCACGCCCGATCGGCTCGCCGAGTGGGACTGGGCGAAGTGGTTGCCCCACCTCCGCGTCGACGACGGCCCGATGGTGCTCGCTACTCGCGACGAGATCGCTGCCTGGGCACAGCGGTCGGCCGACCGACGAACGCTGTCGGCTCACCTCACGTTGCTCGTCATCGACGACCCGAATCTCTGGCGCCGACGCGAGTCGCCACTGCGATCGCTGTTGGCGAGTCCCCCTGCCGGTCTCCGGGTGATTGCCCTCTGCGACGAAGCAGGGAGTGCACCGGCGTTGTGCACGACGCTGATCACCGAATCGCCCGATCGACGTTGGCAGCTCCTCTCGCTCACGGACGATGTCGACACCGACGGGGTGTTCCCGGCGCTCGTCGAGCCGGCCGTGGCCGCCGAGGTCGCACGGGCACTCGCCCCGCTCGCCGACACGGAACTGCCCGAGCCCGCCGTCGAGCCCGAACGAGCAACGCCGCGCCGTTCGTTGCTGCACTGTCTGGGCGACCCGACGTCCGACGACCTCCGTCGACACTGGGCCGACCCCGACATCGACCTGACGGCGGTGCCATTCGGTGTCGACGACTCGGTCGAACTCGACCTGACATCCCACGACATCCTGATCGCAGCATCCGACCCTCAGGAAGCCGACCGGGTGGCGGTCACGATCGCCGTCACCGCCTGCACCCGGCTCGGTCCCTCAGCGATGCTGCTCCTCGACCTCAGCGCGGCTGCATCATCGGCACTCGACGACTTCCCCCACACGGTCGGTGGGGCCGTGCACGGGCGCCGGGAACGCAATCGATCCCAGCCGATTGATCGCACGCATCGGTCATCTGTTGGCACTCGAGCACTCGCCGCAGTTCGTTGTCGTGGTCATCGGTTCCGCCACCGATCGGCCACTGCGCGACGCACTGCTCGCTGCATCGCCCGACCTCCCCGGCCTCTGCCTGATCGTCGCCGCGGCCGACGCCGTCGGCAACCCGCCGAGGAGCACACCCGATCACCTGATCGAGATCACCGTCGAGCGACGAGGCGACCGCCGAGGCGCCGTGGTCGGCACCGCGAGCGGCCCGATCGGCGTGCACCTCGATGACGACCCGCCCGACGAAGCCGACCTGGTGCTCCGGCCGCTCGTGCTGGGTCGGGCCCTGACACCGTTGGAGCACCGCATCGAGCAGCGATCGCAGTCGACCCCGTGGGCGTTCACGGCAGCGTGCCGCGATCTCGCGCAGCGTGCGCGCGCAGCAACCGACGAGGTGGAACATCCGTGGCTCCTTCCCGCGTCGTTGCCGTCGTCGATCGACACCGACGCGTTGTTCACCGAGTGGCCCGGCGACGCCGTGCCCATCGGGTTGATCGACAGTGCGACCACCGGGCAGCAGCCGATCTGGTGGCAACCCGACGACGGACTGCTCGTGGCGTTCGGCTCGCTGCGTTCCGGGGTCGACGATCTCCTCACGACCGTGCTCCTCGGACTGATCGACCGCATCGCTCCCGCCGATGCGGATCTCGTCGTGGTCGATCGCTCTCCAACCCGCAGGCAGGTGATCCGCACGATCGACCGACATCACCTCGTGGTCGACCCGGATGAGCCCGGCGACCTGGTGGCACTGCTGGAGGTGTTGGAGGCCTGGCCCGCCCGACGGCCAACGGCCGATCGTCGTGATCGACGACCTCGGACACCTGCGTGCTCAGGCCGCAGTGAAGGGGGTGCTCGATCGACTCGACCGGGGGCTCACCGCCGCACGGTCCGTCGTGGCGGTTGCCCGCACCGCCGACGATGCCGGGCCCCTCCTCACAGCTCCCGGACGCCACCTGATCGGCTCGCTGGCCGACCCCGATGATCAGCGACGGCTCGGTGGGGAACCGGACGGCCCTCGGGGACGCTGCCGCATGCTCGAGACCGGTGAGATCGTTCAACTCTCGACGCTCGATCGCTCCCTCACCTCAGCGGTATCCGAACGGTTGACCGACCCCCGAGACGGTGCCCGGTGACCACCTTCAGTCGCGGCGACGGCGTCGGCATCGAGTTCACACGTCAACTCGTTCGCGGTGTCCGACTCGACGCCGAGCAGGAGGGTTGGCTGACAGCGGCGGCCGAGGTGGCGATCGGCGACAGTCGCGACGACCGGTCGGCGGTCGACGCGTTCGTCCGACTCCGAGCCGACCTGCACGACCCGACTCACACCACACGAATCGGCGTCTTCCCGCCCGCCAGCACGTTGCGCCGCATCGAGGTGACCGGGCACACCGGTACCGAACTCAACACGTTGCGGGCCCAACTCCTGCGCGACGAGTCGGTGGCCTCGACGCTGCTCCTCGACCACGGTCCACGACGGTGGCTCGTCGCAGTCCGTTGGGACGAAGACGAGATCCGACGCATCGAGGCACTCGCCGAGCGGGCGGGTTTCGTCGATGTCACCGTGGAGCCGAGCCCAGTGGCGATCGCGCGAGTCGTCGACGAGCAGGTGACGCGGGCACGCCGCGACGCCGCACTCGACGAGTCGTTCGAGTTGCTGTGCACGTCGGGACAGCCGGTGGTCGCGGCCGCGGTCGAGTCGATCGGACGCATGGCACCATCGCTCGATCTCGCCACCGCAGAGTTCTCGACCGGCTGGTTCGAGGGCATCGCAGAGCCCACACAGCTCGTCGCAGAGCTGCGCCGGTTCGTCGACGAATTGGGTGACGAATCCCCAGCAGGACACGAGGCGGGACACGAGGCCGACCATGATCGGCTGCTGATCGCCGGGATCCCGTATCCACCGTTTCCACCACACGACCTGCGGTCGCCGCAGCGACAGTGCGTAGCGCTCGGTGCCGCAGTCGGTGCCGCCGGCCTCGCAGGGCGGCTGCGTCCGGTCGACATGCTGTCGCCGACGACGGTGGCCGTCGACCCGCTCGATCGACCGTGGGTGGTGGAGCGACTCTCGAGCCTGCCGCCCAAGGAGGAACCGGCCACGATCGGTCCCGTCAAGCGCTCGATCAGTCGGCTGCTCCCCCGCCTCAAGCGATCCGAATGAGTCGCGGGGTCAGACCCCGAGTCTCATTCATTGTCGAAGATCGACGGGCGTTGGCCGAAGACGGCGACTGCCTGGCGCAGCGGCACCAGATCGCTCCCCGACCGTCGGCCCTCAGCCGCTTCGATCGCGTGCTTGGCGATGTCGCGGGCATGGTCGAGTTCGGCTCGCAGGCGGGCATTCTCGATCTCGAGGTGCATGACGCGACGAATGCCCTCGAGGTTCATTCCCTCGTTGGTCAGTTCGGCGATTCGTCGGAGGATCGAGATGTCGGCGTCGCTGTAGCGACGGTTCCCGCCCTCGGTGCGAGCCGGCGTGACGAGGCCGCGGCGCTCGTAGATGCGCAACGTCTGCGGATGCATCCCCGCCAGTTCGGCCGCGACGGAGATCACGTACACCGCCCGCGTGCGGGAACGCTCGTTGACATCGGACGTGGTCATGACAGTGAGTTCCTGGGATTCACCGTAGTCGCCGCCGCCAACTGCTCGATCGCTGCACGTTGCTCGTCGGTGAGATCGGTCGGCACCTGGACGTTGACCGTCACGATCAGATCGCCGGTGTGGTGCTTGGTCTCGATGCCTTTGCCCTTGACGCGGTGACGACTGCCGGTCTGGGTACCGGGTCGCAGACGCAGCGTCACGCTGGTTCCGTCGAGCGTCGGCACATCGATGTCGCCACCGAGTGCCGCTTCCGGGTAGGTGACGGGCACCGCGACGGTGAGGTTGTCGCCGCTGCGGCCGAACCGCGGGTGGGGCATCACCTTGAGTTCCACGAGGAGATCGCCGGCCGGGCCACCGTTGCGCCCCGGGCCACCGCGGCCCTTCAACCGGATCGTCTGGCCATCCTTGACCCCCGCAGGGATGCGGGTCTTGACCTCTCGCTGGCGTTTCTCGACTCCCGAGCCACGACACGTCGGACACGGATCCTCGATGCGCACGCCCTGGCCACCGCAGACGCGACACGGCGTCGAGAACGAGAACATGCCCTGGTTGTCGTCGACCACGCCGCGACCACCGCAGGCCGAACACATGGACGGCGAGGTGCCGGGCTTGGCCCCCGACCCGTTGCACGTGGAGCACTGCGCGTCGGTCGTGAGATACAGCGTCGTGGTGATGCCGGTGACCGAATCCTTGAAGTCGACCGTCAGCTGTGCGGTGATGTCGGCACCACGCCGCGGGCCGACGCCCGAGGAGGCGCCGCCTCGCCCGCGACCCTGACCACCACGCCCGAACATGTTGCCGAACAGGTCGCCGAGGCCGCCACCGCCCATGTCGTCGACGTTGAACGTGAAGCCACCGGCCCCCGGGGCGCCGCGTCCGCCCATGCCGGCCATCGGCCCCATGGTGCGGACCTCGTCGTACTCCTTGCGCTTGGCATCGTCGCCGAGCACGTCGTACGCCGACGCGACCTCTTTGAACTTCTCCTCGGCAACCGCGTCGCCGGGGTTCTTGTCGGGGTGCAGGTCGCGGGCGAGCTTGCGGTAGGCCTTGGTGATCTCCTTGGCGGTCGAACTCGGCTCGACGCCCAGCGTCTTGTAGTAGTCCTTCTCGAACCATTCACGCTGTGCAGCCATCGGCAATCACCTCCTCCCTGATTACAACAGGGGTCAGACCCGCGTTGTAATCCAGCACTTCGTCTGTCCTCGATCGTCCGTCGATTACAACGCGGGTCTGACCCCTGTTGTAATCAGTCCTTGGTCTTGACCATGGCAGGACGCAGGACTTTGCCCTTCCAGGTGTAGCCGCTGCGCAGCACGTCCGAGACCACCGGCTCGCCACCGTCGCCGGGCTCATGGGCCACGGCCTCGGCAAACTCGGGATCGAACGGCTGACCCTCGAGATCGACGATTTCCAGGCCATGCTTCTTGAGTTCGACGAGCATTTGATTGAGCAGCGGGCCGACCTCCTCGGGATGACGCAGGAACGCCGCCTCGGCGGCATCGAGCACCGGGAGCAGCGCCTCGGCGAGACGACCCGACGCCCGATCGGCCTCGGCGAGCGATTGTGCGGCGGAACGCCTGCGGATAGTTCTCGAAGTCGGCCTGCACCCGCTGAGCGATGCCCTTGTACTCCTCGCGTTCGGCGAGCAGTGCAGGAACATCGACGTCGGAGTAGTCGATCTCACCGACGATCGCATCGAAGCCGTCGTCGGCGACGTCGCCGATCTCGATGGCCTGCTCGGCGTCGTTGTCGAGATCATCGTCGAGTTCGGCGGCGCCATCGAGGCCACCGGCGGGTTGATCAGCGGGAGGGTCGACCATGTCGCCATCCATGACAGCCTCAGGCCTTCTCGGCGGCATCGGCATCGTCGACGATCTCGGCGTCGACGATGTCGTCGTCGTTCACCGAGCCGGTGCCTGCGTCCTGCCCGGATGCCGAGGTGCCTTCGGCTCCCGAGTCACGCGCTGCGGCTTCGTACAGCTTCTGGCTGAACGCCTGGCTGGCCGACATCAGCGTGTCGGTGGCCGACTTGATGGCATCGGTGTCGTTGCCCTCCATGGCCTTCTTCAGGTCGGCCAGCGGCTGCTCGACCGCCGCCTTCTCGTCGGCCGACACCTTGTCGCCCTGTTCGCGCAACACCTTTTCGGTCTGATACACGATCGAGTCGGCGTTGTTGCGGACCTCGGCCTCGTCACGACGCTTGCGGTCGTCCTCGGCGTGGGCCTCGGCGTCCTTGATCATCTGCTCGATGTCGTTCTTGTCGATCGTGGACTGGCCGGTGATGGTCATCGACTGTTCCTTGTTGGTCGCCCGATCCTTCGCCGACACGTGCACGATGCCGTTGGCGTCGATGTCGAACGTGACCTCGATCTGCGGGATACCGCGAGGGGCCGGCGGCAGATCGACGAGCTGGAACTTGCCGAGCGTCTTGTTGTAGCTCGCCATCTCACGCTCGCCCTGGATCACGTGGATCTCGACCGACGGCTGGCTGTCCTCCGCGGTGGTGAACACCTCGGTGCGCTTGGTGGGGATCGTGGTGTTGCGCTCGATGAGCTTGGTCATCACGCCGCCCTTGGTCTCGATGCCGAGGCTCAGCGGGGTGACGTCGAGCAACAGCACGTCCTTGACGTCGCCGCGCAGCACGCCCGCCTGGACGGCGGCGCCGATGGCGACCACTTCGTCGGGGTTGACGGTCTTGTTGGGCTCCTTGCCCGTCATCGACTGCACGAGCTCGGTCACGGCGGGCATGCGGGTGGAGCCACCCACGAGGATGACGTGGTTGAGGTCACCCTTGCTGACGCCGGCATCCTTGAGCGCCTGCTCGAACGGGATACGGCAGCGCTCCATCAGGTCGGAGGTCATCTCCTGGAACTTCGACCGTGACAGCGACTCGTCGAGGTGCAACGGGCCGTCGGCGGTGGCAGTGATGAACGGAAGGTTGATCTGCGTCTGCTGCACCTGGCTGAGCTCGATCTTGGCCTTCTCGGCCGACTCCTGCAGCCGCTGGGCAGCCATGCGGTCGGCGCTCAGGTCGACGCCGTGCGCCGCCTTGAACTGCTGGACGAGCCAGTCGACGATGCGCTGATCCCAGTCGTCGCCACCCAGGTCGGTGTCGCCGTGCGTGGACTTCACTTCGAACACGCCGTCGCCGATCTCGAGCACCGACACGTCGAACGTGCCGCCACCGAGGTCGAACACGAGGATCGTCTCGTCTTCGGATCCCTTGTCGAGGCCGTACGCGAGTGCGGCCGACGTGGGCTCGTTGATGATGCGCAGTACTTCGAGACCGGCAATCGTGCCGGCCTCCTTGGTGGCGGTGCGCTGTGCGTCGTCGAAGTACGCCGGCACCGTGATGACCGCCTGGTTGACGCTGTCGCCGAGGAAGGCTTCGGCGTCACGCTTGAGCTTCATCAAGATGCGCGCGGAGATCTCCTGGGGCGTGTACTTCTTGCCGTCGATGTCTTCGGACTTCCAGTCCTCGCCCATGTGGCGCTTGATGGAACGGAACGTGCGATCGGGGTTGGTGATCGCCTGACGCTTGGCGACCTCACCGACGAGGACTTCACCCGACTTGGAGAACGCCACGACCGACGGGGTCGTACGTGCGCCCTCGGAGTTGGGGATGACGACGGGATCGCCGCCCTCGAGGACCGAGACCACCGAGTTGGTGGTTCCGAGGTCGATGCCGACTGCCTTGGCCATGGTGTTGCTCCTGAACGTGGTGGGGGACGGGTTCAGAATACGGCCCGCCGATCCCTACCGCAACGTCGAAGTGAGATTTCTTGAGTCTCCTCGACTCAACTTCAGAGAGCCCGGGGTTTCACCGTTCCTGCAGGAACTCCGGTCCGAACGAGTGCGGCAGCAGCTCGGCCATCGTCATCGTGATCACACCGCCCGACGCGGCGACGGAGTGGACGAACACATCCGGCCCGGTGAACTCCCGCAGGCGCTGGCGGCAACCACCGCACGGTGTGCCGGGCGTGTCGCCATCGGTCACCACGACGACCTCGACGATCGAACGCTCGCCCGCCATCACCATGGCCGCGATCGCACCCGCCTCGGCGCACGAACCCAAGGGATAGGCCGCGTTCTCCACGTTGCACCCCACGATCACGGCTCCCGACGCGGTCCGGATCGCCGCCCCCACCCGGTAGTGCGAGTACGGGCAGTAGGCCGCGAGATGCGCCCGTGTCGCCGCCTCCAACAACTCCGGATCAGGCAGTACCGGACTCGATACATCGCTCATCGCCCCATCATCGCTCCCACCACCGAAAAATGCCTGGATATGTGCACCAGGTGCACGAATCCCCGCACATTTCGGGCTTGGTCAGATGCCGAGGACGAGTGGGACGACGATCGGGGTGACGATCAAGGTCACCAGTGTGAGGGGCAGACCGACGAGCGTGAAGTCGCGGAACTTGTAGCCGCCGAGGCCGTACACCATCAAGTTGGTCTGGTAGCCGATCGGCGACAGGAACGAACACGACGCGCCGATCAGCACCACGATGGCAAACGACCTCGGGTCGAGGCCGGCCTCGAGTGCCGTCGCAGTCGCAACCGGCAACATCAGCGCCGCCGCGGCGTTGTTCGACAGCAATTCGGTCAGGATCATCGTCGCCACCAGCACCGCAACGATTCGACCGGTGTCGCCGAACGGATCGCCGAGATCACCGAGCACGGTCGCCATCCGTGCAGCCAGCCCGCTCACCGCCACGGCCGTCCCGAGGCTGATCGACATGGCAATGGTCAACACCACGTTGAGGTTCACCGAGCGTCGCGCCTCGTTGGCACTGATCACCCGGAACGCGACGAGTGCCACTGCCGCGAGCAGCGAGGCCTCCATGAGGTCGAGCAGGTTCGTGACCACCGCGGCGATCATGAGCACGATCGCGGCGATCACGAGACCGGCGTGGCGTCGACGTACCGGCGGCGATGCATCGAGCGAGGCGATCACGCTGAAGTCGCTGCGACCGCGCCACTGGCGTTCGAATTCCGGGCTCGCGAGCACCAACAGCACGTCTCCCGGCCGAAGCACGACGGCGCCGAGTTTGCCGGGAAGCACGTCGTCGTGACGGCGGATCGCGAGCACGGCCGCGTCGTATCGAGCGCGAAATCCTGTGTCGCGCAACGTACTGCCTGACAACTCCGAGCGCTCCGACACGACCGCCTCGAAGAGTCCCGCATCCGGCCGGTCGGCGGCGCCGCCGAGATGGACACGCTCGGCGCTGACAAGGCCGTGCACCTCGAGGAGATCGACGACATCGACGACATCGCCGGCGAAGTACAAGATGTCACCTGCACCGAGGACGGTCCCCGGTCGAACGGCCACGACGGTGCCGGCACGCTCGACACCGGCAAGGAAGACGCCGTGCAGGTGACGAAGGCCGGCTGCGTCGACGGTCTGGCCGACGAGCGGGCCATCGCCCGCCACGACGAGTGCGATCGTGTACGGCTGCATGGCATCGGCCGCGACGACGCCGCCGACAGTTCCGCGGTGACGCAAGCAGGCGCGGTGCGGTGAGCACCAACACGACGATGCCGACCGCCGCGACCGGCAGGCCGACACCGGTGATCTCGAACACGCCGAGCGGAGCACCACCCTGTGCAACGAGCAGGTCCGACACCACGAGGTTGGTCGACGTGCCGATCACCGTGACCACACCACCGAACACCGCCGCGTGCGACAACGGCATGAGGTAGGGCGACGCCGACACGCCGGCCCGGCGGCACCAGGTGACGACGCGGGGCGCCGCCAACGCCACCAGCGGTGTGTTCGGCAGGACCGCCGAGAACGCGCACGTCACCACGGACAGCCGGCCGAGCCGGCGTACGCGAGCCCGGTGGTCGTCCTCGCCGGCGCCCGACCGTCCGGCCAGCACCCGATCGATCATCGGCGACAGCGCACCGGTCACGGTCGCGGCGCCGGCGAGGACGTACAGCGCGGCGATCGTCACGGGTGCGCTCGACGCCAGACCCGACAACGCTTGCTCCTGATCCACCACGCCGGCGAGCAGCAACACGCCGACGGCGGCGCCCATCGCTGCAGCGGCGGGAAGCCGGTCGAAGGCGAGCACACCGAACGTCACCACGAGGACCACGAGCGTGATCCAGGCGTCGGTCGTCATCGGGTCGGCTCGAGCGAGATCGTGACCACGTCGGTGCCAGCTCGCTGATGGCGGACCGTCACGGTCACCTCGGCGCCCGCCGCGGCAGCGATCAGCCAGCTGCACGTGGTTCGATCCGGCGTGCCGAGCGCACCGAGACGCACCGACGACGAGCCACTGAGCTGGCCCAGCGAACGCCGCGCCGACCCGTCGAGCACACGTACGTCCGGTCCCTCGAGATCGGCCACGATCGGGCGAACCAGGTCGTGGGTGGCCGCATGCGTGGTGACGGTGGTCGGCAGGAAGCCCGTGTTCGCGACGCCGACAGTCACCCGCCACGTCCCATCGCCGACTGCCTCCGCGGCCGTATGCGCGACGTGCAGGCACGGAGCGGCGAGTGCCTGCGCCACCGCGAAGTCGGCGTGACGATCGACTTCGTCGCACAGCATCGACAACGGCGGGTTGGTCCACGAGTGGAGGTGATTGAAGCCACCGAGCTCGACCGAGCCCAGTTGCGGATGATCGAACGGGTACCAGTCGACGAATCCACGGTCCGCCTCGCCGTGCAGGTGGTCGAGCCACCGAGCGACGGCAAGGCGTTCGTCGTCGGTCGGGCCGGTGTACCAGAAGTGGGTCGACTGCTTGTGGCCCGTGGCCGCCAACACGATGTCCCAGAACTCGGTGGTCCAGCTGAAGACGCCGAGGTGTTCGTACGCCCAGTCGTCCGATGCGCCACTCATGGTTTCCGACGTGTCCCAGGTGAAATCCTCGTAGAGCGAATGCGACGGATAGCCGGTCAGTTCGGTGCCGATCGCCGCGAGGTGATTCCACGTCCACAGGTCGCGGGGCGGCAGCTTCGAATCGGGCATCGTCGACGACGGTCGCAGGAGCACCCCGCCGCTGGTGTGGAACGCGTTGAAGCCGCAGATGTTGGGCCGCGCCACCATCGCTCGGACCAGTGCATCGATCTCGGGTTCCGACAGCGGATGGTCGCCGGCCCCGGGAATCTTGCTGCCCCACCCGGCGGGGAAGTTCCGATTGAGATCGAGACCCTCGGGCGCCCGCGGCGCAGGAATGGTGAAGCCGTCGAAGTCCTCGATCACCCCTTCATCGAGAACCCGATAGCGCGCCGTGCCCTCGGCGACTCCGGCCGGGGGAACAGGGATCAGCACCCGGGCGTCGTCGGGGTGGGCGATCCACGGTCCGTCCGGGTCGGGGAATCGCATCTCCAGGATCCGGCCGTCGCCGTCGACGTCCTCCTCGTGGAGGCCCGGCCAACGATGCGCGTCGGCGAATGGCCACGGACGGACACTCGAGCGACGAAAGCGCGGACGATCGGCGAGCACCCATTCGGCGCCGTCGGGGTTGACCCGCGGAACGACGTAGAACGTGCGCGTGCGAAGCGCCCGGGTGATCGCGTCGTCACCCGAACGGAATCCGTCGACGAGACGCTGCAGGACGCGGCACGCGGCCACCGTTGCGGTGAGTTCGACGGCGTGGATACTGGCGTCGATCCAGTGCGCCGGCTTCGTGTCGTGACTGCCGGTCGATGCATCGGTCACCGTCACGAGGAACAGGTCCCGACCCTCGTACGAACGGCCGTACGTCTCCACGGCCAACAGATCGGGGTTCGCCGCTGCCAGCTGATCGACCCACCCGACGAGTTCGTCGTAGCGGAGGTATCGGTCGAAGGCGTACTCGATCGGGGTGGTCACGCCGGCAGACTACGCGGCTGTGACGACGTCAGGATCCGTCACCCCACGAGGTACAGCACGTTGTTCCACCGATCAGAAGCACGGTTCGATGGTGGACCCCATCGCTGAGACCGGTCAAGCGTACGATCGAGGCCATGACCGGAACGCTCGTCATTCTCCGCCACGGCCAGTCGGAGTGGAACCTGAAGAACCTGTTCACCGGGTGGCACGACGTTCCGCTCACCGAGCAGGGTGCAGCCGAGGCGACAGCGGCCGGCGTGACCATGGCCGAGGCCGGCCTGCGGTTCGACACGTCGCACACGTCGCTGCAGACACGCGCCGTCGTGACCCAGAACCTCGCGCTCGACGCGATGGACCAGGCGTGGCTGCCGGTCGAGCGGAACTGGCGCCTCAACGAACGCCACTACGGAGCACTGCAGGGTCTCGACAAGAAGCAGACGACCGAACTCCACGGCAGCGAACAGGTGCACGCGTGGCGGCGCGGGTACGCGACACCCGCCACCACCCGTCGACCTCGACAGCCCGGAGCATCCGATCAACGACCCTCGCTACGCCCACCTCCCGCCCGATGTGCTTCCGGCGAGCGAATGCCTCAAGGACGTCGTCGACCGAGTGCTTCCGTACTGGTACGACCGCATCGCGCCGCAGCTGATGGACGGCCTCGACGTGCTGGTCACCGCCCACGGCAACTCGCTCCGAGCGCTCCTCAAGCATCTCGAGAACGTGAGCGACGACGCCATCTCCGACGTCAACATTCCGACCGGCGCACCGCGTGCGTACACCTTCGACGAGCGCCTCGTCGTCACGAACGCGGCCTACCTGGGCGACGCTGAGGCCGTCGCAGCAGCTGCCGCTGCCGTCGCAGCCCAAGCCGGCACCGCCTGACCAGGCGGTTCACCGCGACCGCGTCGCCGTCCGCTGCTCATCCGCGCCAGCGAAAACGCCTAGTCTTCGACACATGGCGAGCAAGAAACTACATCTGGACACGCTGCGTTCGGTTGCCCTCTTCAACGGGTGCAGCACGAAGGAGCTCGAGAAGGTTGCCAAGGCGAGTGACGAGATCCGCATGACCGCGGGCACGCTCATCGTCGACCAGGGCCAAACGGGACGCGAAGCCTTCGTCGTCCTCGAGGGTGAGGTCGAGGTCAAGCGGAACAATCGCAAGGTGGCAACGCTCGGACCGGGCGCTGTCGTCGGCGAGTTGTCGCTGCTCGACCACGGTCCTCGTACCGCCACCGCCGTGTGCGCGACCGACTGCACGCTGCTCGTGATCGACCAGCGTCGGTTCCTCAGCGTGATCGACTCGGTGCCTGCGATCTCGCACAAGCTGCTGGCAGCGTTGGCCGCCCGCATCCGCGACATGGATCGCCAGTACTTCGGCTGAGACGTACACGATGTGTCTGACACATCGTGTACGTGATCGAAATGACCGTGTGAGGGGCCAACGACTAGCGTTGTCGCCGACATGAGCACGACAGTCGAACACGACGAGACGACCGCCGACGCCGCACCGAAGGCGCCCAGACGGGTCAAGCCGAATCAGCTCGCCCTGGTACTCGGCATCGCCATGGGGATCTTCATCATGGTGTCGGGCGTCCTGCCTCAGATCACCGGGTGGGAGAACGACAACGAGATCCACCGCAAGGTCTTCGGCGGCATCCCCGGGCCGATGATCATCGCGTTCTACACGATCATCCCGGTGATGGTCATCTGGGGCGCCTTCATGTTCGCGAACCGGATGAAGAACTGGGAACGCGGCGCCCCTGCGCAACGCCACACCACCTCGAAGAACGCGGCGAAGCGGCTGAAGGACTTCCGTGCCGGCGCCTACATGCAGACGCTGTTGCGCGACAGCGGCGCCGGCCTCATGCACTCGATGATCTACTTCGGGTTCCTGGTGCTGCTCGGCGTCACCACGATCCTCGAGGTCGACCACCAGATGCCCGAGGCGCTCAAGTTCCTCCACGGCACCACGTACCAGGCCTACAGCTTCGTCGGCGACGCGGCCGGGCTCGTGTTCCTCGGCGGCATCGTGTGGGCGATCGTTCGTCGCTACGTCCAGCGGCCCTACCGCATCCGCATCAAGTCGAAGCCTGAACACGCGGCGATCCTCGCCACGTTCTTCGCCGTCGGGGTGACGGGCTTCGGCGCCGAGATGTTCCGCATCGCCGAAGAGGGCACACCGAGCTACGAGAAGTGGTCGTTCGTCGGATATCCGCTCGCCACGCTCGTCGACGGATGGTCGGCGTCGTCACTCGAGACCTGGCACCAGTGGATGTGGATCGTCCACGTCGTCAGCTTCATCGTGTTCCTGGCGCTGCTGCCGATCACGATGCTGCGCCACATCTTCACCTCACCGCTCAACATGTACCTGTCCGACAAGGATCGGCCGAAGGGCGCAATGCGACCCATGCCGAACCTGGAGGAGACCGAACTCGAGAGCTTCGGTGCATCGTCGATCGAGGACTTCACCTGGAAGCAGTTGCTCGATCTCGATGCCTGCACGATGTGCGGTCGCTGTACGAGCGTGTGTCCCGGCCCACGCCACCGGCAAGCCACTCGACCCCCGAGAGATCGTCCTCAAGGCCGGCGAGGTCATGGCGGCAACGGGCACGCCGGTGGTCAGCGCGCCGATCGGCGTCGACAGCGAGATCACGGTCACCGCCAACGCACTGTTCGAGCGGATCACACCCGAGGAGATCTGGGCGTGCACCACCTGCAAGGCGTGCGACGAGATCTGCCCGGTCAACATCGAGATCACCGACAAGATCTTCGACATGCGGCGTTACCTCTCGCTGATGGAGTCGAACTTCCCCGCCGAACTCGGCAACGCCTACCGGGCGATGGAGAACCAGGGCAACCCGTGGGGCATGAACCAGGGCGAGCGCGGCGACTGGGCCGACGGCCTCGACGGCGTCAGCATCGTCGATCCGGGCGAAGCGCTGCAGTCGGAATACCTCTACTGGGTCGGTTGCGCCGGCTCGTTCGACGACAAGAACAAGAAGGTCACCCAGGCCATGGCCCAGTTGCTGCGGCGAGCCGGCATCGACGTGTCGATCCTCGGTCCGTCGGAGATGTGCACCGGCGACTCGGCTCGCCGGTCGGGCAACGAGTACCTGTTCCAGATGCTCGCCCAGCCCAATGTCGAGATGCTCAACGGCATGGGCGTGAAGAAGATCATCACCCAGTGCCCGCACTGCTTCAACACGCTGCTCAACGAGTACCCGCAGATCGGCGGCAACTACGAGGTGGTGCACCACACCCAGTTGCTCGAGCAGCTCATCGAGTCGGGCCAGCTCGACGTGAGCCAGGCAACGCTCGAGGAACGCATCACGTATCACGACTCGTGCTACCTGGGTCGCCACAACGACGTGTACCTCGCGCCGCGCAAAGTGGTGGCCTCGATCAAGGGAATCGAAGTCGTCGAGATGCCGCGCAACGGCACCAAGGGCATGTGCTGCGGCGCCGGCGGCGCGCGCATGTGGATGGAGGAGAACACCGGCACCAAGGTCAACGACGAGCGGGCCGCCGAGGCCATCTCGACCGGTGCCAGCCGGGTCGCCACCGCATGTCCGTTCTGCTACATCATGCTCGACGACGGCGTGAAGGGTGCCGGCGTCGAGGAGGACCAGGTCCGCGTGGCCGACGTGTCGATCCACCTGCTCGAAGCGATCGAGGCCGGCGAAGCCAAGATGCACCATCAGGATGCGCCGCTCGCCAGCGGCGGCCCGAGCGACCTGTCACCGGTGGCCGGCGACTGAGGGTCGCGGCGTACAGTGAGAACAGGAGGTTGCCATGGATGATGCAATCACCGGGCGGATCAACGATCTGGCCCACGAGGAACACGAGCTGCTGACCAGGGAATCCGAAGGCACCGCCACGGATTCCGACCGTGTCCGACTCGCCGCCGTGAAGAACCAACTCGACCAGAGTTGGGACCTGCTGCGCCAACGACGTGCCCGACGCTCCGCAGGGCTCGATCCCGACGGCGCGACTGCACGGCCGATCGACATCGTCGAGCACTACGACGACGTGCCGCCGGCCCGCCCGGGCTGAACCCGACACGATCGTTCGACCGGTTCAAGACTGCGCCAGTGCCAGACACCGACTCAGCGCTGCGGGTTCGTGCCCGCGAACTCGGCGTACAGACCAGCTATCACGACGTCCGCCACGAACTGCACCACGCCGACGACATCGCGCTGGAACGCATCGTGGAGGTGCTCGAGGCCGACCGGATCGCCGCGGCGTCGGCCTCGCGATTCGCAACGCCACTGCACGACGATCCTCGCGCCCCGGTTGTCGTCGCCGGTCGGGTGACCGCTGCATCGATCACCGTCGAGGGCCGTGCGGTTGATGTCGTGGTCAGCCACGGCGACGACCACGACCTCCTCCAGCTTCCGTCCGACCTGCCGCTGGGCTGTCACCTGCTGAGCTTCGTGACCGAACGCGGACCCGGCGAGAGCGTCGTGGTCGTGGCACCGGCGACCATGCCGCACAGCGCCGACTACGAACGGACCGCCGGGCTGTTCGTTCCTGCCTACGCCCTCTGGGAGGCCGACCGGCCGCTCCCGTCGTTCAGGCACCTCCACGAACTGGCGCGCTCGTTGAAGTCGTCGGGCATCGACGTCCTCGCGACGCTTCCCCTCTACTCGACGTTCCTCGACGATCCGTTCGACCCGAGCCCGTATTCGCCGATCAGTCGGCTGCACTGGAACGAGGTGTACCTCGACGACGAGGGCCTCCCCGATGCGCCGGCACCGGTGCTCACGGATCACGTCGACTGGCGCGCGCTCGGCGCTCGGCGCCGCGCGCAGCTGCTCGAGGCCACGCAGCAATTGACCACCGATCAACGCGCGCATTTGCGGGAGTTCGTCGAGGCGAATCCCGATGTGGCCGACTACGCCCGTTTCCTCGCCGGTCGCGACGCGGGCCCGACGAGCACGTCGCGGAGTCGCACGTCCTCGCGCAGTATCTCGCTGATCAACAACTGCGCGCCATCGCCGACGACCCCGACGCCGCCGCACTGGCACTCGATCTTCCGGTCGGATCGCACCCCCACGGCTACGAGGTGTGGGCCGACGGATCGATGTTCGCCGGAGCGATGAGTGTCGGTGCGCCCCCCGACATCTTCTTCGCCGACGGTCAGGACTGGGGATTCCCTCCGCCACTTCCGGCAGCGATGCATGCGAGCGGTCAACGTCTGTGGCGAGAACTCATCGCGCGAGTCGGACGCCATGCCGACATCTTGCGGATCGATCACGCGATGGCCGTCGAACGTCTCTGGTGGGTTCCCGCCGGCCTTCCCGCGCACCAGGGCGCGTACGTGCACTACCAGCGCGAAGAGATCCTCGCCGTGATCGCAGCCAGTGCGTCGGCTGCGGGCGTCACCATCGTCGGCGAAGACCTCGGCACCGTGCCTGCCGAGGTCTCCGAAGCGTTCGACCGCTGGGACATGCTCGGGATGTACGAGGAACAGTTCCACCTCGACATCGACCCGCTCCCCCACATCCCCGCTCGCGTCGTCGCCGGCATCCGGACCCATGACATGGCACCGCTCGCCGTGGCGGTCGACGAACTCGACACCGACGGCTACCGAGCGCGCGTCGGCGCCGCGCATGGTGTCGAGATCGACGACACCTGGCACGACATTCTCGAACAGATGCTGATCCGCCTGTCGTACAGCGACGCCTACATGGTGATCGCCGACCTCGACGATCTCGTCGGTGAGACGCGGCCGCACAACCTGCCGGGCCGCGTGGTGCCGGAGATCTGGCGTCGCCGCCTCGACGTGCCGACGTCGGAACTCCTCGCCGACCCCGACGTTCGACGCCGGCTCGAACTTCTCCGGCGCAAGAGCTGACCGGTCGACGGCCGGTACGGTCACGTCATGCGGATCGCATCGCTGTGCGGGAGCTCCGGTCCGGTCTCGTCGAACCAGGCTGCGCTCATCATCGCGGCTGAATGGATCAGGACGAGCGGGGTCGCGGAGCCGATGACCACCGTCGCACTGGACGGGATCCCACCGTTCCATCCGGAACTCGTCGACGACCCGCCCCCGCCCGTCGCCGAGATGCGACTGCTGGTGGAGGGCGCCGACGGCGTGATGATCGCCGCACCCGAGTACGCGGGTGGCCTGGCCGGCAGCACCAAGAACGCGCTCGACTGGTTCGTCGGGTCGGCGTCGATCTACCACCGGCCCATCGCCGTGCTGAGTGCCGGTACGAGCGGTGGGGTCTTCGCGATCGACCAGCTCGTGAGAACACTCACCTGGCAGGGAGCACTCGTCGTGGCAACGCTCGGCATCAGTGCGCCGCGCACCAAGACGAACGCCGACGGCAGGTTCGTCGATCCATCGACCATCGAGGCGATCCAACAGTGGGCGGGGGCACTGGTCGACGCGACCGCTCAGCACCCGAGGGATCTGTTGGAGATCGTCGGCGGAATCGTCGGGCCGCTCGGCATCGACGTCGGGCGGTTCGGCGATCTGTGACTCTCAGGTGACGAGGGCAGCGACGGCGGAGCCCATGAGGTCGACGAAATTGTCGGCGTAGAACTTCCGACGGACCTCCTCGGATGCCTCGCCGAGACTCTTCTCGAAGCGCTCGAATGGGCGTCGGCCCCCCTCCACGTGCGGGTAGTCGGTGTTGAAGAGCAGGATGTCAGGCCCGACCTGGTCAGTGACCCAGCCGATGTCCTCGGTCGGGTACGGCGTCACACGAACCTGTCGCTCGACGAACTCGCTGGGCCGCAGCGAGAGCTTCTGCAGACGTTCCTCGTGGCGACCGAAGGCGTCGATGGCCGACTCCATCTGCTTCATCCAACTCGGCAGCCAGCTGCAGCCCTGTTCGATGACCCCGATTCGCAGGTCGGGGAATCGATCGAGGACTCCATCGAAGATCAACGTGGCGAGTGTCTGCATCGGGGGGAACGGAATGGCCATGTAGTCGACGGAGCGGAAGTTCTCCTCACCACCATGGAAGTCGGCAGGGATCGGCAGCCCGTTGTCGAAGTAGGCACGGTCGATCAGGTCACCGGTGCCGCCGACGTGGAACACGACCGGGATGCCTGCCTCCTCGGCCTGACGCCAGACCGGGTCGAGGGCGATGTGCGACGGCGAATGGCCCATCGGGCAGCCGGAGGCCACGAGCAGCGCCGCGGCGCCCATCCCGATCGCCTCGCCGGCCATCGCTGCTGCTCGCTCGAAGTCGACGAGCGGCACGTAGCACGTGGCCAGGAGGCGCGGATCGACCGAGCAGAACTCGACCATCCCGCGGTTGTGCGCGCGGGCGGCGCCGTACGCGAGATCGAGGTCGGGCTGGTGCTCCCACTGGTACAGGCGGCTGTTGTGGAACGTGTTGAACAGCAACTGGCTCTGCACGCCGATGAAGTCGAGGACACGGGGTCGATCCTCGGCGAGGAATGACCCGGTCGCCGCGAAGTTCTTGCGGTTCATCACGTCGATGTCCTCGTTCGCGAGGAACTCCTCGGTCCGGTGCCGTTCGGCGAGGCGAGCGAACACGGCGTCGATGCGGTCCTGGTCGCCGATCGACGTCGCGTACTGGTCACCGTCGCCGGTCTGGACCAGTTCATTGGCGTAGCCGGGACGTTCGATTCGGTCGCGGATGTCGGGATCGGCGTGGTCACGCAGCCAGTTCGGCGGCTCCATGATGTGGGCGTCGGCGTCGTGTGCGACCCGGTCAGCGATGTAGGCCATGGAACATTCTGTTCGATCCGGGCCGCGACGTTCGTATCGTTGACCAATTCCCCTGCCAGGAGCACGCGATGAACGACGACCACACCACCGACACCGACGACACCACCACCACCGACGACGACAGTTTCGTGCACGAGGCCGTCGTCGACGATGCGCCGTACGACACGGAGAACGACGAGCGCCAGGACGAGGAGTCGCCCGCCGGGTTCGCGTCGCTCGGGTTGTGCGACGAACTCCTCGCGGCGCTCGACGAACTCGGCTACGAAGAGCCGACACCGATCCAGAGCGAGACGATCCCCCTGCTCCTCACCGGCCGCGACCTGCTCGGTCAGGCGGCGACGGGCACAGGCAAGACGGCGGCCTTCGCGCTTCCCGCGTTGCAGCTCATCGACACGAAGCGGCGTGAGCCGCAGGTGCTCGTGCTGGTGCCGACCCGCGAGCTGGCCGTGCAGGTGAGCGAGGCGATGTTCAAGTACGGGCGCGAGCTCGGTGTGAAGGTCGTGCCGGTGTTCGGTGGCCAGCCGATCCAACGTCAGCTGCAGGCACTCGACCGGGGCGTCCACGTGGTCGTCGCCACGCCGGGACGCGCGCTCGACCACATCGGGCGTGGCTCGCTCGCACTCGACTCGATCCGCACCGTCATCCTCGACGAGGCCGACGAGATGCTCGACATGGGCTTCACCGACGACATCGAATCGATCCTCGAGAGCACGCCCGACGACCGCCAGACCGTGTTGTTCTCGGCAACCATGCCGTCGCGTATCACATCGATCGCGAAGCGTTACCAGACCGATCCGGCGCGCATCACGATCGGTCGCGCCGACGCCGAGCCCGGCTCGAAGGCACTCGTACGCCAAACGGTGTACGTCGTGCAGCGGGCCCACAAGCCGTCGGCGCTCGGGCGCATCCTCGACATCGAGGCGCCGAAGTCGGCGCTCGTGTTCTGCCGCACGCGTACCGAAGTCGACCAGCTGACCGAGACCATGAACGGCCGCGGGTACCGCGCCGAAGCACTCCACGGCGGCATGGACCAGGCTCAGCGCGATCGGGTCATGGCCCGCTTGCGTGACGGCACCGCCGAACTCCTCGTGGCGACCGACGTCGCTGCCCGCGGGCTCGACATCGACACGCTCACCCACGTCGTCAACTACGACGTGCCGTCGGCCGCCGAGAGCTACGTGCACCGAATCGGACGCGTCGGACGTGCGGGTCGCGAGGGCGTCGCCATCACGCTGGCCGAGCCACGTGAGCGTCGTGGGCTCGAGAACATCGAGCGGCTGACGAAGCAGAAGTTCGAGATCGCCACCGTTCCCACGGTGTCGGACCTACGCATCCGCCAGATCGAGATGACCGTCGTGGCGGTGCGCGAGGCGCTCGCTGCTGTCGACCTCGAGGACTTCAACGTCGTACTCAACGCGTTGGCCGGCGAGGACAGCGAGCGCAACATCGCACTCGCGGCGATCAAGCTCGTGCACGAGTCACGCGGCTCGACGATCGACGAACTCGAGATCCCCGACGCTTCCGACCGCCTGCGCGGGGGCAAGGGCGACGCCAAGAAGTTCGACAAGAACAAGCAGCGCAACGCCGGCGAGCGTGATCGCGGCGGCGCGAAAGGCAAGCACTCCGGCGCCGGGGCGGGGTTCGTCCACGTCAGCCTCGGACGCAAGGCCGGCATCCGCCCGGGCGACCTCGTCGGCGCGATCGCCAACGAGACCGGACTCGTCGGCCGCGACATCGGTCCGATCCGGATCTCCGACGCCTATTCCGTCGTCGGCGTGCCCGAGGCATCCGTCGAACACGTCATCGAGAAGATGTCGAGCACCACGCTGCGCGGCAAGCGCGCCCGAGTCCGCCGCTACACCGACTGACTCGCCCCCCATCCGCCGCCATCTGCTGTTTGCGTAACAGTTCTGTTGGGACGGGCCAACGGAACTGTCACGCAAACACCGAAGTCGGCACCGGTGGCAGCGTCAGCGATTGAAGTTCTCGAAGTAGCGGCTGGGTGTGGGGCCTCGTTGGCCCTGGTACTTCGATCCGCCGGCACCGCTGCCGTAGGGCCGGTCGGCGGGGGTGGTCATCTGCATGAAGCTGACCTGGCCGATCTTCATGCCCGGGTAGAGCGTGATCGGCAGGCTCGCGACATTGGCGAGCTCGAGCGTGATGTGGCCGTCGAAGCCGGCATCGATGAACCCCGCCGTCGAGTGGATCATCAGGCCGAGACGACCGAGCGACGACTTGCCCTCCACTCGGCCGACGAGGTCATCGGGGACGCCGATGCGTTCGAACGTGGAGCCGAGCACGAACTCGCCGGGATGGAGCATGAACGGCTCCTCGGAACCCTCGGGGATCTCGATGAGTTCGGTGAGGTCGACCATGTCGAGCTTCACATCGATCACGCCTCGCGTGTGGTTGCGAAAGACCCGGAACAGGTTGGAGATGCGCACGTCGATCGACGACGGTTGGATCAGCGATTCGTCGAGCGGGTCGATGACGATCCGACCGGCGGCGAGCTGTTCACGAAGGGTGCGGTCGGACAGGATCACAATCGGCCACGTTAGTGATCGGTGCCATCCGCAACCCCACGGCTACGTTGCGGGCATGTACCGTCCGGCCGCGTTCGACGTCGCTGACCGAGACGAGTTGTTCGATCTGATCGAGCGCGCCGCATTCGGCCACCTCGTCACGATGGGTCAGGGCGGCTTCGATGCCACGGGTCTGCCGTTCCTGGTCGATCGCCGTGCTGGACCGGCGGGGCGACTCCGGGGTCACGTCGCTCGCGCGAACACGCAATGGCGCTCCATCGACGGCGTCACTGCTCTGGTGCTGTTCCCGATCACCGACGGTTACGTGAGCCCGTCGTCGTACCCGTCGAAGGCCGAGCACGGCAAGGTGGTGCCCACCTGGAACTACGAAGTCGTCCACGTCCACGGAGCGGTGCAGATCCACGACGACCCCGAGTGGCTCCGTGAGGTCGTCGTCGATCTGACCGATCGACATGAGGCGGCGCGATCGGTCGAACCCCCGTGGGCGGTCACCGACGCGCCCGCAGACTTCATCGACAGACAACTACGGGCCATCGTCGGCATCGAGGTGCAGATCGAGTCGATCGAGGGCAAACGCAAGCTCAGCCAGAACCGGTCCGAGGCCGACCGGTTGGGCGCGGCGGCCGACACTGGCATCCTCGCCGCACCGACGCGATCAGGCAGTCGCCGAGGCGATGGGTCGACTGCACGACGCTCCCAGCTGAGCGCATGAATTGCCGACGTCCCGTACGAACCGGTGCCCCGACCTGTAGACACGGGGGACAAGTTCGGCACGACTCGAAGGGACCGGTTTCATGGCAACAGCGTTGATGGTGTGGATCGATCAGGATCTGTGTACGGGTGACGGCATCTGCTCGGAGATCTGCCCCGACGTGTTCGTCTCGCGTGACGATGGCCTCTGGGTGGTCAAGGAGGAGGCCTCGCACTTCGGTGCAACGATCATCTTCGATGGCGCCGACGGTGCCGGGCACGGCCCGGACAACGGACGTGGAGTCGCCCAGATCCCCGATTCGCTCATCGACCTCGCCGTCGACGCCGCCGAGGAATGCCCGGGCGAGTGCATCATGATCGAGCCGTACGACCAAGCAGCCATCAGCGCTCGCGGGGTCTGACGCTTCACGGCCTCGGGCTCGCTCCCGCTATCCTGGGAGCTTCTTGCGGATGTAGTTCAATGGTAGAACATCAGCTTCCCAAGCTGAATACGCGGGTTCGATTCCCGTCATCC
>CAVURC010000010.1:0-373391 GCA_963743825.1 Ilumatobacteraceae bacterium
CGGCCTGAGCGGATCACGTTGAGATTGCGGACGCAGGCGGTCCATCCGAAACGGCGGCCATCCCCTCGGCAATCCTCGTAGTCGCAGGCGAGATGAGATCTGCGCCCAACGCTCACATCTCAACCAGAGATGCTCTTGCGACTCGCCTTCTTGGCCTTCTTGGTTTCGCGCTTCTCTTTCAGGGACTTGCCGGCCTTTTTG
Organism: Ilumatobacteraceae bacterium; assembly: GCA_963743825.1. Taxonomy (GTDB): domain Bacteria; phylum Actinomycetota; class Acidimicrobiia; order Acidimicrobiales; family Ilumatobacteraceae; genus Sva-07. Next base: position 202 of record CAVURC010000010.1, read on the forward strand.
GGGCTGTGCTTCTGTGGCGTCTTGGTAGGCATCTTGCGTCTCCTTCCTCGTCACCAACCGTAGCTCCGGGCATCCGTCCCTTCGCTGCCGATAATTGACTCGGTTGCAGGCCGGGTCGTGACAGTCGTGACCGCTCTGCCACGATTGCGCGCATGAGCGCCTATCTGATCGTGAACTACGACGTCGACAATGCAGAGTTGTACCAGGAGTACCAGGCAGGTGCGGGCCCGGCTCTGCAGATCGGTTCCGAGTGCGAGCTCGTCGTCTTCGATCCGGCCACCACGCAGATCGAAGGCGATGGCGCCGGGCACCAGACCGTCGTCTTGAAGTTCGAGTCGATGGAGAAGGCGAAGGAGGTCTACGAGTCCGGCGAGTACCAAGCGGTCGTCGGAAAACGTCTGGATGCGACCTCGAAGCACTTCGCCGTCCTCGTCAACGGTTTCGGCTGAGGCCATCGCGATGGGCAGTGACCGAGGCCGGCATTACCGGGTGGCCTCGGGATCGGCGCCGGGGTCACCCTGCGATCCGCCTTCAGGTCGGATGATGCTCACGAGATATCCGCAGATCCGTCAACCGGGTGGGTGCAACGAATAGCGGGCCCTCAGTGAGAATCGATTCGTACCACCCGAATGAGACTTCGCAGGTCAGGCCACTGGACTGAGCGCTGCTTTTCGGTGACGCGTCCGGTGGTCGTCCCGCAATTGGACGCGGCGAACTTTGAACATGCCGTGGTCGATGCGGCCGCAGTCGAGGGGATGATTCGACGGGTGCGCTTGATTCTCGGTGACGTTCGTCGGCCTACTCGGTTAGGTGGGCGGCGTGTGGGGATTTGCCCCCAAATTGAGCAGCTTTCGTCAATGCAGAAGATGGGCTACCGAGCACCGGCGGCCGCCCAGATCTCTTCGTCCTCGTCGTCGATTGGGGGCTGGTGGGCCGTTCGGTATCGACCCCAGCGACTACTTACCCCGCACCAAGCGGGAGCGGCCACGGAGGATGTTCTCGCTTGCGTCAGTCGTCGATGTCGTCGGACCTTTGCGACGGACTGCGCACGCACGTCGATGGTCGAGTGATTGGGTCACAATCGGCGAACTTGTGGGCGCAGAGCGATCGCGGTAACGGCGGCGGTGCACAATGCGCCGGCGATCACCAGGGCCGACGTCAACCCGGCCGCCCGCACCAGCACGAACAGCACGATCGAACCGATCGGGAACGCCCCTTGCATCGCCAGCGCGGACAGCCCCATGATCCGACCCATCATGGCCGACGGGGTGTGCTCTTGGATCAAGGTGCGCAGCAACGCCATCGTGACGCCGCCAATGGCACCCCATCCGAGGATGATGGCCAGCGACAGCGGGTAGCTGCGCGACCAGCCCAACAGGATCAGACCGGTGCCGAGGGTCGCGACCAACAAGACGACAAGGACCAACCCGGGGCGCGCGGGCGCCGGCCGGGCCGCAACCACCAGCGAGATGGCCATCATCCCCAGCCCCATCGCGGCGTTCAACAGGCCGGCTCCGAATGCCCCGACCTCGAGCACCTCTCGGGCCACCGCCGGCATCAGCAGCGTCACCGCCGTGATTGCCATGCCGATCACGAAGGTCAGGCCCAGAAGGCTGCGCAATGGTTCGGTCCCCAGTCCCATTCGCATGCCCTCGCGCACCGCGCCCTTGCGGTGAACCCCGGCCGACGGCGGGCCGGACGGCAGTGGGGTGCGGCCGTACTGCACGGCGGCCGAGGCGCTCGATACCGCGATCACCCAGAACCCCGCTGCCACCCCGAACAGGGCGATGATGCCGCCACCGAGAAACGCGCCGAGGATCACGGCGCTCATCATCCCCATGTTCTGCAGGGCCACAGCCGGAAGCAACCGATCCCGCGGCACCACGGCCGGCACCAGCGCCTGGAAGAGCGGCGTGGTCCCAGCGATCGGCACCGCACTCAAGAACGCGCACGCCAACGCGACGGGCACGGTCATCATCGCTGTCGGCACGAGCAGCGCAGTCCCGGCGAACACAATGCTGGTCGACACCAGCATTGTCACCCCGAACGGCCGAGGCGCCAGCCGGTCGGCCAAGCCGCCCGCGTGAGCTGACAGCAGCAGCGCCGGCAGGCCGATCACCACCCCGAGCAGCGCGAGGGCCGGATCCCAGCCAGTGAGGTCTCCGATCAGCCATACGAATGCGAACCGGCTGGAGCCCGTGGCGATCGCCGCGAGGACGTTCGCCACCCAGAGGCCGCGGAAGGCGTCGATGCGGAATACCGCTGCGAGCGATGCGTCACCAGGCGTCGCCGGCGGTGATTCGGAGATGGCCATCAGCCGATGGAACGACCCGCCATCGCCGACTCGGCCAGGTTGCTGCCCGACAAGGTCGTGCCGGCCTGTACGGAGCTGATCCAGTCGGCGGTCGTGGCGACCGCCGCCCAGTTCGAGTTGAGCAGCGTCATCACCGTCTCGTGGACTTGCGCGGCCGACGCCGACCCGGTGGCGTTCGAGAGCGGGATTGCCCCGGTCGCATCGGACAGCACCTCGACGCTGAAGCCGAGAGGCTCCGCAGCAGCAGCGGACGCGAGGACGCAGTTGTTCGTCATATAGCCCGTGAGGGCGATCGTGTCGACTCCCTCGGCGCGTAGCCACTCGAGCAGGCCGGTTCCCTCGAAGACGCTGGCGAGACTCTTGGACACCCGCTTCGACGCGGCATCCGCACGCTGCTCGATGTCGGGGTGCAGGCGGTGGGCGTCGGACCCGACAGCGAAAACCGGCGCGCCTTCCGGAAGCTCGTGCTGCACGATGACGACAGGAACGTCGTTGCTCGACGCGACCTCGAGCGCCTCGACGATCTTGGCGATGGATTGGTCGCGCGGCGGGTGCTCGATGGCCAACAGCCCGTCGAAGTACTGCTGCTGTGCGTCGATGATGATCAGTGCTCGGCGCGGAGAACTCATGGCATGCCTCTTTCGATTCGTGGGAAGTCCGGCTCCAGCCTGACGGGGCGTCACCGCCTACCGTGAGTGGCACAAATGCACATTTCCGATGAGATCAGGCCAACACGATGAAGATCGCCGTATACGCGTTCGATGGCATCACGATGTTCCATCTCGCCGCGCCGCTCATCGTGTTCGAGACGGCGTCGAGCCTCGGACTCGCGCCCGAATGGCGGACCATTGTCTGGACCGCCGATGGCAGATCCGTTCGCACGTCGGAGGGCGTGGTACTGGACAACCTCGCCGGGCCGGAGACGACAGCGGACGCGGACGTGCTCGTGTTCCCCTCCTGGCCCGTCGAACTCCCGCCACCCGATGACGACGTCGTCACGATCGTTCACGAGGCGCATCGCCGCGGCGCGCGCGTCGCCGGGCTCTGCCTGGGCGCGTTCCCCGTCGCCGCAAGCGGAGTGCTCGACGGCCGTACCGCTGTCACCCACTGGGCGGCCGCCGACGCCCTCGCCGCGCAGCGCCCCGCCGTCGACGTGCGCCGATCCGCCCTGTACATCGATCACGGCGACGTCCTCACCTCTGCCGGCACCGCATCGGCGATCGATGCCTGCCTTCACGTCGTGCGCGCCGAACTCGGATCTGCCGCGGCATCCACGGTGGCCCGCCACCTCGTCGTCGCTCCCCACCGCGATGGGGACCAAGCCCAGTTCGTCGAGCATCCCATCGCATCCCAACACGATCCCGGGCCGATCGCGGACACCATCGAATGGGCGCTCAACAACCTCCACGACGACCTGTCCGTCGACGCGCTCGCCGGCCACGCCTGCATGAGCAAGCGCAGCTTCACACGCCGGTTTCGAGACGCCACCGGGACCACACCAGCCAGATGGGTACTCACCAGACGTCTCGATGCCGCACGCACACTGCTCGAGACCACCACGTGGACCATCGAACGCATCGCACACGAATGCGGATTCGTCAGCCCGGTCACCTTCCGACAGAACTTCGTCGGAGAGTTCGCGACCACACCAACGCTCTACCGACGCCGCTTCGCGTAGCAAGATCCGGGAGGTTGCGTGCCAACCCCGAGCACGTCTACGAGCCTGAATCACCCGTCAAACAAGTGCTGTCACAGCCGTGTTGCGCGACCGCATGGAAATCGCAGTCCAGAACGTGCTGCGCCACGCTGCTTCCGGCGAAGTCAGTCACCCTCACGAAGTCAACGCCCACCGCATAATCACCCGTCGACAGTCGACCGGAAGCGTCCGGTTGAGGACCCAGTTGTCAACAATCTCCGTCAGTTTTTCAGCAGGTTCAGCGGCTGTCAAGTCCCGGTACCCGCTTGACACTTTGGCTCCGGTAGCTACCTGACAGTTCGGGTTGGGTTACGCGGCGTTGATACGGCGTGGACGGCCGCCCGGGTTGGCCAGTGCGCCGTGCTCGCGGGTGCGATCGTGACGGATCGGGTGGCGCCGGATGAGCTCCTCACCGATCGACAACTCGACGTGATCACCAACGACAGCGACCTGCACCTGACGGCGGCGATATGCGTTGCCGGCGCGGTAGTGAGACCCAGCAAAGGACACGTTGCCTGACGAGTCGACTTTGCGGGTCACCGACACCGCCGACGCCGTCGGACGCAACGGTGCGGTGATGGCTCCTCGAGCCCGGCGGTGCAGCCCAGCGCTCTGCTTGGCCAGATCGTGACGGCGAGCGTGCGTGGCGATCACGACACCACGATGATGCAACTGCACCAGCCCGCCATCGCACACGACTTGCACGACCTCACCCACCAACCAGACCCCGGCCTTGTAACGCCACTGACGCGAAACTGATCGTGCCCGTCCGCCCGACCTTGCGCGTCGCCCCGACTGGCATCGCCGCTTCAGGATCCTCGACCGGCTTGGTGATCACCGGCTCAACCGGCACAGTGTCAGCGAGCCGGAACCGCTCCCACGGTGCCACCATCCCGATGCCCTGGTGCGGTCGGTCGTGGTTGTAATGCTCGACCCACGCATCCAACTGGGCCTGCGCGTCAGCGATGTCGTTGAACACTCGACCGGTGAGGAACTCGACGCGCAGTGTCTTGTGCCACCGCTCGACCTTGCCGGTCGTGGTCGGCGACCGCGGCTTCGTGAGAATGTGTTTGATGCCGTTCTCCCGGCAGATCCGGTCGAACAACACCTCCCCGGTCCCCGGCCCGAACCGGCCCGTGAACACCTTGCCGTTGTCCGTCAAGATCTCCGACGGACATCCATAGCGGCGCATCGCCAACGCCAACGCTTCACACGTGGGCCGAGCCGTCGCCCGAGCAACGACCTGCGCCGAGATCACAAACCGGCTGTGGTCATCGATCCCCGACACGATCTTGGCCTCGGACCCATCAGCGAGCTTCACCCCACCGACGATGTCCATCTGCCACAACTCCATCGATCGCGACCGCTCCCACCGGACATAGTCCGACCGCTTCCGCTTCGCTTACGCGCCTGCGGGCTGATCAGACCATGACGCACCAGACACCGATAGATCGACGACCGGCCCGGCAACGGGACCACACCCTCACGATCGAGCTGGTGACCGATCGAACGAGGACCCCAACCCGGCTGCTCACGACGCATCTCCACGATCCGCGCCTCGACTTCCGGCGGCATCTGATGCGGACACGACAACGGCTTCGCCGAGCCGTCCACCAACCCCGCCAACCCATCGTTCGCGTACCGGCGCAACCACACATGCACCGTCTGACGCGACACCCCATTGCGGCGAGCCACATCAGTGACGGTCGCACCGTCGTTGATCACCTCGAGCACCGCCTGCAAGCGCTGTTCCACAACACCCAACTCCACGAGCACCACGGACCCCCTCGATCGAGACGACCACCAGCGATCGTCAACGAGAAGGCTGGCCCACGAACCGGGGGCGAAGTGTCAAGCAGCTACCGGAGCCAGTGTCGCCCGGCTACCGGAACCAGTCCCGAAACTGTCGCCCACCAACCGGAGCCACAGTGTCCATCATAAACGGGGACCGCACAGCAGGTTCAGCGGCTAATGGGCTACCTGGTGGCCATCTACGCCGCCCCCGGAGGTTCCCCGAGTGGATAACCCCTGGTAGATCCGTCGGGCTGGGGAGATTCGAACTCCCGACCTCTTGTCCCCCAGACAAGCGCGCTAACCAAGCTGCGCCACAGCCCGTATGCGTGTGGAGCGGAAACTCTATCCAGCCGAACCGCAGTTCATGCCGGTCCCGACAACTCTGTCACAGCCCCCTGTCATGATGATCCCATGGTCGTCAGTGCCCTGGTCGAGCGGTTGGAGGCGGTGGACATTCGCGCCCTCGACGCTGTCGGAGTGATCGCTGCACTCCGCGAGCTCGACCGGGTGAAGGGTTTCGTCAGCGAGACCGAACACGCTCTGGCTCGCCGGGCGAACGCACTGGCCGCAGCCGGGTCAGGTGCTCCTGCGGATGAGTTGATCGGCCGAGGCGGTACCTGCTCGAAGCGCCAGGCGGAACAGATCTCCCGACGAGCCGAGGCATTGGGGTCGCTGCCAGCGGTCTCAGTTCAGCTCGGCAAGGGCCGAATCGGTACCGAACATGCCGACACGCTGGCGCACGCCGCCAAACGTCTCGATGACGACGGGCTCTCGGTACTGCAGTCGCTCGACGAGGAACTCGCAACTGCGGCGGCAGCGTCGACGCCCGCCCAGTTCCGGCGGTACGTCGAACGCGTGGTCGACCAGCTCGCTGCCGATCGCGGGCTCGAGCGAGCCGCCCGGCAACGCAATGCAACCTCGCTCGCCAAGGGTGTCAATGCCGAAACCGGCATGTACTGGCTGCGGGCCGAACTCGACCCGGAATCCGGCGCACGGCTGTTCAGAGCGATCGACGCCGAGACCGCCGCCCTGTCCAAAGGATCCGACTCCGCATCGAGATCGGCATCCGACCACTCCAAGCTGGCTGCTCGCGCGCTCGTCGACCTCGCCACGTCGTCCAATCGCGCATCGCGGCCCGGCAAGGTGGAGCTTCTTGCACTCGTCGACCTCGAGACACTCGTGACCGGCCTACGGGATGACTCGGTCTGCGAGTTCGATGACGGCACCGATATCCCGGTTGCGACCATGCGTCGACTCGCGTGTGATGCCCACATCTTGCCGGTGGTGCTCGGCGGCGACGGCGTGGTCCTCGATGTCGGCCGGAGCCGACGTCTCGCCACCGACGATCAACGCCGTGCCTTGCGCGCCATGTACCGCACCTGCGGCATCGGCACCTGCGATGTGTCGTTCGATCGCTGCGAGATCCACCACGTCGATGAATGGGGCGCTCACCAGGGCGACACCGACCTGGACAGGCTCATTCCGACCTGTAGCCGCCACCACCACCTCGTACACGAAGGCGGATGGCGACTCGAACTGGATCCCGACACGAGAGAACTCACGATCACGCTCCCGGACGGAACGATCCACGAACGAAGTCGACCCCACTCCGCGACGGCAATGACCGTCAGGCGAGCAGCGTAGGAGACGACGCCCCGAGCGACGCCGAGTCGGCCCGACCCAGCCCATCCACCACCCGGGTCAGCTCACCATCTGGACGAAACGCCAGCCGAGATACACGACGACCACGGCCACCATGAGCTTGAAGTGCCAGGGCGTCTTCTCCTCGTCGGCAGCTTTCGACGTCGGCTCCTCGACGACACGTCCGCAGCCGGGGCACGTGCCGTCCTCGTTCATCGAGTTGGGCGTCCAGTACTTGGCGCATTCTTCACACCAGGGCATCGGCTTCTCCGTCCACGTTCACCGAGCCGACGTCACTGACGCTTGCGCACGCGCAGCTTGAGCGCCGTCGAACCGAGCCCGAACTCCTCACGGATGGTGCGTTCGATGTAGCGCAGGTAGTGCTGCGGGATCTCGCGGTTGACGAACAGCGTGAACGTCGGCGGATCGATCGCCCCCTGCACGGCGTACAAGATCTTGGCGCCACCACCGGCCGGTTGCCGTTGCTGAGCTGCGGCGATGATCTTGTTGACGTCCTTGGTCGGCACACGCGTGTGGTACTGCGAGATCGCCTCGTGCAGGCGAGGATGCAGCTTGTCGACGTTCTTGCCACTCAGTGCCGAGATCTTGAGCACCGAACTGTCGGCGACGAACGCCAGCATCCGCGCGACCTGCGCCTGCACCTCCAGGCGTTCCTCGGTTCCCACGAGATCCCACTTGTTGAGGATCAACACGATCGGGCAACCAGCCGAATCGACGCGCTCGGCGAGGCGTTGGTCCTGGGCAGTCACGCCAACGGTCGCATCGATCACCAGCAGCGCGACGTCGGCATTGTCGATCGAACGCAGCGCCCGGACGAACGAGTAGTACTCGGCCGCGTCGTCGATCTTGCCCTTGCGGCGCATGCCGGCGGTGTCGATGAACACGATCGGTCCACCATCGGTCTCCACGAGTGTGTCGATCGAGTCACGAGTGGTGCCGGCGAGGTCGTGGACCACCGATCGGTCCTCCCCCACCAGCCTGTTGAACAGAGTGCTCTTGCCGACGTTGGGCCGCCCGACAATGGCGACACGGGGCACGGCGGGCTGCTCGTCGTTCTCGACGGGCGCTTCGGTGGCCCACGGGTCGGGCTTGGAGAACGTGGGCTGGCGAAGGTGCTCCGGGAACAGCTCGATGACTCGATCGAGCAGATCGCCGGCGCGCCGTCCGTGCAACGCACTCACGGGCACGGGCTCACCGATGCCCAGGCTCATGAACTCCCACATCTCGGCCTCGCGGCGCTCGTTGTCGGACTTGTTCGCAACCACGATCACGTGGGTGCCGGACCGTCGGATCCAGTTGGCGATGTTCGAATCGTCGTCGGTCAACCCCACCGACGCATCGACCACGAACAGCACCACGTCGGCTCCCTTGACGGCAGCCTCCACCTGGCGGCTCACCTTGGCGTCGAGTTCGTCGCCTCCCGGCATCCAGCCGCCGGTGTCGACCACGCGGAAGGGGATGTCGAGCCACTCGGCCTCGAGCTCCTTGCGGTCGCGCGTGATACCGGGACGGTCTTCCACGATTGCCTGCTGGCTACCGACGATGCGGTTGAACAGCGTGCTCTTGCCCACGTTCGGTCGCCCGATGATGACCACCGTTGCCAGCTCGTTGGGTGTGTCGACGCCGCTCGTGGCGTCGGTCGGCTCGTTGGAGGTCATGGTTGTTCCGTTCCGGCGTGAGCCGATGGTTCGAGGGCACTGCGCAGTGCAATGCCGTCGGTTTCGATGATCTCGACGACGCGGGGAAGGTCGTCGATCGTGGTGCCGTCGAGGAAACGCCCCTCGTCGGACAGGCAGACGTCGGGCAGCAGGTAGCGATGGCCCTGTGGCTCGGCTGCGAGCGTACGGGCGACATCCTCACCGGTCATGAGACCGGTGACGCCCGTGTTGCCGCCGAAGAAGTCGTTGCGCACCGTGATCACCCGCACGTCGTCACGTCCGAGCGACTCGATGAGTGGAGTGATGACCGGCGCGCCGAGTTCGCCGGTGAGCACGCCGATCGGAGCTGACCGACGGGGCCGCAACGAGATCGTCGCGGCACCGGAACCGGTCGGCCCGCACGCCGACGCGCTCCGCAATCCGGTGTAGGCCGCCGGGTTGGGCGGGGCATCGACTGCCGCGAAGAAGCCGCGCCGAACGCCGGTCGCCTCTTCGGCGCGTCCATGGAACTCAGCTTCGAAGGTGCGGGCCATCCCGATGCCGTCCTCGTGCATCGGGAAACCGTCGTAACGCTCGGCGGCGGGGAACGGTCGCTGCGCCATCAGGTAGTACTCGTCGGCGGCGTAGACCATCCGCTTGCCGAGCGTCGCCTGGAACACGTCCTGCCAGTCGTCGACGATGTCGACGACTGCGCGTGCCTCCTCGAGCGTGTGGAAGCGCATGGCCGCCTCGCCGTTGAACTTCGAGATCCCGAGTGGCACGACGGCCACCGACTCGAGTTCCGGATACTGGTCGAGGATGCCCGCCATCGTGTCGGCCAGCACCGCACCGTCGTTGACGCCGGGACACACGACGATCTGGCCGCGTACCGCGATGTCGTGGTCGAGCAGGGCCCGCAGCCATCGCAGGCTCATCGCGCCCCGTGGATTCTTGAGCATCTGGCTGCGGATGTCGGGATCGGTTGCGTGGATGCTGACATGCAGCGGAGACAGCCGTTCGGTCACGACCCGTTCGAGGTCGGCCTCGGTGAACCGGGTCAACGTCGTGAAATTCCCGTACAGGAACGACAGCCGATAGTCGTCGTCCTTCAGGTACAGGCTGCGGCGCATGCCCTTGGGCAGTTGATAGATGAAGCAGAACTCGCAGTGGTTGTCGCACGTGCGAACCCGGTCGAACACCGCGCTCGACACATCGACGCCGAGCGGTGCGCCTTCACGCTTCTCGATCGAGAACGCCAGGTCGAGCCCGCCACGCAGCACGTCGAGTTCCACCTCGGCCTCATCGGTGGCCATCTGCCACTCGATGATGTCGCGCGGCACGTCACCGTTGACCCGCACGATCTCGTCGCCAGGGCGTACACCGGCAAGATCGGCCGGCGAGCCCGCAGTGACGGCCACGACCATGGGCGCGAGCGATCTCGTCGGCGCCGCGCGTTCGATCTCGCGCTCGATGTCGGACACGGCAGACATGGGTTCGTCAGGCTACCGGTCACGAGTCGCGGGTAGATTTGCGCCAGATGTCTCCCGACCGGACCGATGCTCGCGTCGACGTGGTGTTGCTCGCCCAACCCCGCGGGTTCTGTGCCGGGGTCGAGATGGCGATCAAGGCGCTCGCGTGGATGGTTCGCAGCTTCCCCGCCCCCGTGTACTGCTACCACGAGATCGTGCACAACAAGCTCGTCGTCGACCGCTTCAAGGCGCAGGGTGTGGTGTTCGTCGACGACATCGCCGATGTCCCCGTCGGGAGCCCGATCATGCTGTCGGCGCACGGCTCGGCTCCCGAGGTGCTCGACGCCGCCCGCAGCCGCGGCTCGTACGTCGTCGACTCGGTCTGCCCGCTCGTCACCAAGGTCCATCACGAGGTGAAGGTCCGCGCCGGCAAGGGGTACCGCATCGTCTACGTCGGTCACGCCGGTCATGAGGAGGCGATCGGCACGATGGCCGTGGCACCGGACTCGATCGATCGAGTCGAGTCCGTGGCCGAGGTCGACGAACTCGAGCTCTCGGACGAGCCGGTGGCTCTCCTCGCCCAGACCACCCTGTCGCATCGGGACTGGGAAGGCGTGGCGGTGCGTGTCAAGGAGCGCTTTCCCGAGGTGTGGACGCCGGGGCGCAGCGACCTCTGCTTCGCCACCACCAACCGGCAGGCCGCGCTCATGGAGTTGGCCCACCGGTGCGATGTCGTCGTCGTGATCGGATCGGCCAATTCGTCCAACACCAGGGCACTCGAACAACTGGCCAGGGAAGAGGGGTGCGAGCGGGTCTACCGGATCAACAACGTCGCCGAACTGCCCGGCGACCTCTCCGGCATCGTGGGCGTCACCGCCGGGGCGTCTGCGCCAGAGGAACTGGTCGACGCCGTTCTCGAATTCCTCGCGCCACGCCGAGGCGTCGAGCTCGTCGACGTCACTGACGAGGACGAGTACTTCCCCCCGCCGCGCAACATCCGTGAACTGCAGAACTCGATCGAATCTGCAGCCACGTTGCTCCTGGGCGGAAGCATGCTCGACCGTCCCGTGATGGACGACCGAAGCCTCGGTGCGAGCGACGTGCTGTCCAGCCTGATCCGTACCTGAAGGCGGCGGCCCGACCACCGGTGTCGGATCGGACCGACCAGCGTCAGCTCCGCGGCACCTCGGACCACGGAACGTCACGGTCGACGCGCACATCGCCGGGAAGCCCGAGCACGCGTTCGCCGAGGATGTTCTTCATGACTTCGGTCGTGCCGCCCTCGATCGAGTTGGCGCGACTCCGCAGGAACGCCTTCTGGAGCGTGTCGGACCCCATTGCGGTCTCGGGCCGGATCATCTCGTAGCTGCCGTACAGCATCCCGTCGGCGCCGAGGAGGTTCACGACCTCGTCGTAGATGTCCTTGTTGAGGTCGGCCGACGCCATCTTGCCGATCGAGCCCTCGGGCCCGGGATCGCCCATCTTGCGGTTCTGGTTCGCTCGGATGTTGGTGAGGCGCAGCACCTCGGCGCGTGCCCAGAGCTTCATGACGTCGTCGAGCGCAACGGCATCCTTCGCCGACTCCGGCAGCTTCTGCCACGTCTGCACGAGCGCCGAGATGGTGCCCGATCCCCGCGCCGGAATCGTTCCACCGATCGACACCCGTTCGTTCATCAGGGTCGTGAGCGAAACCCGCCAGCCGTCGCCGGGGTTACCGAGCATCTCGGCATCGGCGATGCGGGTGTCGGAGAAGAACACCTCGTTGAACTCCGCCTCGCCGGTCATCTGGCGCAACGGGCGGATCTCGACCGTGGGGTCTTGCATGTCGACCACGAACGCGGTGAGCCCGGCATGCTTGACGGCGCTGGGGTTGGTCCGCACGACGAGCAGACCCCACTTCGACAGGTGGGCGAGCGTGGTCCACACCTTCTGGCCGTTGACGATCCATTCGTCGCCGTCCTGCACGCCGGTGGACGACAGGCCGGCGAAGTCGGAGCCGGAACCCGGCTCGGAGAAGAGCTGGCACCAGATCTCTTCACCGGTGAAGAGTGGCCGCAGGTACCGCTGCTTCTGCTCGTCGCTCCCCCACGCAACCACCGTGGGGCCGCACATGCCGTGGCCGATCGGGTTGCGGTACATCGGGTTCGGCGCGCCGGCGGCGTACACCTGCTCGTTGACCAGTTTCTGCAGCTTCGGGTTGAGGCCGAGGCCACCGAACCCCTCGGGGAAGTGGACCCAGGCGAGACCCCGGTCGTACTGCTCGCCGAGGAACACCTTCGGATCGGTCGACGCCGGCGGGAACGACGCCAGGAGGTCGTCGACGAGCTCGCTGACACGCTGCTCGTCGGCCGTCAGATCGGTTCGGGGATCGGTCATCGTCATGGCCTGCAAACGTACTTCGACGACGACGCCGAAGCAGCAACGTGGTCGGGGTGGATCCTGATGGCCTCGCGTGGGACCGCTGGTTCTAGATTGTCGGCGCCATGAGGGAGACCCACCGTCTCGAGTATCAGCCTGCGCTCGACGGTCTGCGGGCGCTGGCGGTGCTCGCTGTCGTGCTGTTCCACGCCGGGACGCCCGGCTTCGGTGGCGGCTATCTCGGCGTCTCGCTCTTCTTCACACTGTCGGGCTATCTGATCACGAGCCTGCTCCTGCAAGAACACGACGGGGCCGGGTCGGTCGACTTCCGGGCGTTCTACGGCCGTCGCATGCGACGTCTCCTGCCGGCGAGCGTCGCGACGGTGGCCGCCGTCGTGGTCATCGCTGCTGTCTCGGATGTCTTCGACGGTGTGGTCGGACTGCGCACGCAGGTGGTCGGTGCGCTGCTCCAGGTCTCCAACTGGGTGCTGCTCGCAGGCGACACCTCGTATCAGGATCTGCTCGCACAGGGCAGCGGCGCGGTTTCCCCGTTGGAGCACTTCTGGTCGCTGGCGATCGAGGAGCAGTTCTACTGGCTGTGGCCACCACTGGTGGCGCTGCTGTTGACGCGCATCGAGGCCCGGCCCAGCAGAACACGGGTGGTGGGCGCCGTGACCCTCGCAGCCATGGCCGCTGCGCCCGTGATCGCGTCACGTCTGGGGGCCCGATGCCGCGTACTGGGCGACGCCTGCGCGCCTCGGAGAGATCCTCGTCGGGGCATTCCTCGCATTCGTGCTCACCGGCGCGTCGCTCCCGAAGCACGTCTCGTTGCTCGCGCCCGTCTGCCTGGGTGCTCTCGCCGCGGCCGTCGTGCTGTTTCCTGCGTCGAGCGGACCCGCGTACGAAGGATTCCTCCCGCTCGTGGCCGTGGTGTCCGGGGGCCTGATCGTCGGGCTGCAGGCAGACAGCGCGCTCCGACGTGTGCTCTCGCTCCGGCCGCTCGTTGCGGTGGGCATGATCTCCTACGGCATCTATCTGGTCCACTGGCCCGTCTTCGTGATCGTCGATGCCGACCGCACCGGGCTCGACGGGCCGATGTTGACCGTCGTTCGACTCCTGATCACTGCCGTGATCTCGATCGCCAGCTACTTCCTGCTCGAGCGCCCCATCAGGTCGCAGCGTGGAGTCGCGTTCCGTGTCACGGCGGGAGCGGCTGCGGCGGCGTCGCTCGCGGTGATCGCCGTTGCCATCCTCGTCGTCCCTGCTGGGCCGTCCAACTACTGGCAGGTCGAGACCGGTGCGCTCGAGGCAGCATCCATCGACGTCGACGCTCGCCCCGGCGCTCTCACGGTCGCTCCCGGCACATCGACGACGAGCATCCCGACGACGATGGCAACCACACCAGGGGCTGCGACCACGCCCGGGGCTTCGTCCACGCCCGGGGTTTCGTCCACCGCGCCGTCCGAGGCCACCGTCACAACGGCGGGGCCCACGGCAACGACCACGCCGCTGCCCGAGCTGGCGCGTCCGGTACGGATCGTCGTCACCGGCGACTCCACGGGCGATGCGCTCGGCACCGGTGTCGTGCAATGGGCAGCGTCGCATCCACAGCTCGCCCAGGCCGAGGTGCATGCCGCACTGGGCTGTGGGTTCGTGATGGGCGGCGAACGAAGTTGGGGCGACGACATCGTGTCGACCGCGAGTTGCGACGGCTGGACTCAGACCCAGCTCTACCCCGAGGTCGAACGGACCCAGCCCGATGTGGTCACCGTGATGACATCGACGTGGGACATCCTCGACCAGCGATGGGACGGCGGCGAACTGCTGTCACCGAGCGATCCCGAGTACCGCTCTCGACTGGTCACGGCGTACACACAGCTGGTCGACGACCTGATCGCCGCGGGCGCGGCGCGCGTGGCGTTCGTCCGCGAACCAGTGCCCAACGTGTGGTGGAACGACAAATCCGAGGGCGAGGGCGACCCGCTCCGCCATCAGATTCTCGCCGAGGTGTACCAGGAGATCGCCGCCTCCCACCCGGCCACGGTGCGTGTCATCGACCTCGCATCGTGGTACTCCGGCAACGACCTCGACAACGACCACGACGCCAGACCCGACGGGATCCACCTGGCACCGGACGTTGCGACGTCGATCGCAGATCGATTCCTCGGCGACCAACTGATCGCCGCCGCCCTCCGCTGACGTCGACGCGACACCCCACAACCCCCGAGAAAGTCCGAAAAATGCGGGGATTCGTGCACCCAGTGCACATATCTCCGCACATTTCGGGCTTGGGTTGACGGGGGTCGGTCAATTGAAGATGGCGGAGGCGGTTGCGATCTCGGCGTCCTCGGAGTCGGCGAGTTCGGGGATCGTCGCCCGCAGCTGCATGATCATCCCGAGGCGGACTGCGTCGGAACGACCGGCGAAGACTGCCTTGAGGTTGTTGAGCATCCTGATCACGATGTCACGGTTCGACGTGGGGTCGAGGTGGGCTTCGTCCCATGGAACCTGCCGATGTGTCAGGTCTTCGAACATGGCCCGCGCTTGGGCGCGATCGAGGGTGCGCCCACCGGTGAACGGGTCGAAGAAGACCTCCGGGTCACCGGCAACGCCGACCAGGAAGTGAGTCGGCATTCCGACCCCGACGAGTTTCACACCGACCCGTCGGGCCACCTCGATCATCAACACCGACAGGCTGATCGGGATGCCGGTCCGCGTGGCGATGACCCGATCGAGACACGAGTTGCGCCAGTCGTAGTAGGCCGTGCGGTTCCCGACGAAGTGCTCGTCGTCGAACAGGTAGCGGGCCACACCGACGGCCGTCGGCGTCGGACACTCCCCCGCCAGCATGTCGAGGGCCGCCAACCACTCGATCATGTCGAGCCCGGGCTGCAGCTCGGTCGAGATGAGCAGCGCCGCCTCATCGAGGGGCACGGCTCCGGCATCGACGGCCATCAACTCGGCGAAGCGATCTCGACCCATGAGCGCAACGTACCTGTCGACTACGTTGCCCGGGCATGTTCCCTGGTGCTCATCTCGAACAACACGGCGACAAACTCGCCCTCATCATGGCCGGGTCCGGCTTCACCCAGACCTTCGCCGAACTCGATGCTGCGGCCAACCGGCTCAGCCGGCTGCTGCGCGCCGCGGGCCTCCAGCCCGGCGACCACGTCGCGATGTGCATGGAGAACCACGACCGGTATCTCGAAATCGTGTGGGGATGCCACTACGCCGGCCTCGTCTACACCTGCACGTCGTCGCGGCTCACGAGCCCCGAACTCGAGTACATCATCAACGATTGCGGCGCCCGGGCCTACATCACCTCGAAGTACAAGGCCGATCAGGCTGCGGAGATCGTTCCGACCACGCCGAATGTCGAGCTGCGTCTGATGCTCGACGGCACGATCGACGGCTACGAGAGCTACGAGAAGGCAGTCGCAGCGCAGTCGCCCGACCCCCTCGACGAAGCACGCGTCGCCGGACTCGACATGCTCTACTCATCGGGCACCACCGGCATGCCGAAGGGCATCACTCGACCGTTTCCGAACACTCCGCTCGAGGGCACGCCCGGCGGCGTGATGCCACTGCTCCAGCTGCTGTTCGGCATGGACGACACCAAGATCTACCTCTCGCCGGCGCCGTTCTACCATGCAGCCCCGCTTCGATTCTGCCTGGCCACGCATGCTCTCGGCGCCACGATCGTCGCGATGGAGCACTTCGATCCCGAGGAGTACCTCCGCCTCGTCGAGCAGCACCACGTCACCCACAGCCAGGTGGTGCCGACGATGTTCATCCGCATGCTGAAGCTCCCCGAAGCGACCCGTCTCGCCTACGACGTCTCGTCACTCGAGTGTGTGATCCATGCCGCGGCTCCGTGTCCCGTACCGGTGAAGCAGCAGATGATCGAGTGGTTCGGCCCCGTCATCCGCGAGTACTACGCGGGCAGCGAGGGCAACGGCTTCGTGTACTGCGACAGCCAGAGCTGGCTGGCCCACCCCGGAACGGTCGGGTCCCCGATCGGCTGCATCGTGCACATCTGTGACGAGGAGGGCGACGACGTGGCAACCGGCCAGTCGGGCACCGTCTACTTCGAGGGTGGCGCCGAGTTCGAGTACCACAACGACCCGGAGAAGACGAAGAGTTCACGCCATCCGAAGGGGTGGAGCACGCTCGGCGACGTCGGCTACCTCGACGACGACGGGTTCTTGTACCTCACCGATCGCAAGGCCTACATGATCATCTCCGGCGGGGTGAACATCTACCCCCAGGAGGCCGAGAACGTCCTCGTCACACACCCCAAAGTCATCGACGTCGCCGTGTTCGGCGTCCCGAACGAGGACTTCGGCGAGGAAGTGAAGGCCGTCGTGCAGCCGGTCGAGATGCCGGCCGATGATGCCGCGGCTGCGGCGTTGGCATCCGAGTTGATCCAGTTCTGCCGCACACAGTTGGCCGACGTCAAATGCCCTCGGTCCGATCGACTTCCGCGTCGAACTCCCCCGCCACCCGACCGGCAAGCTCTACAAGCGGCTCCTGAAGGACGAATACTGGGAAGCGGCCGGCCGCAGCATCTGACGTCGGCTCCGCGCTCAGCCCGGCGGCGCGAAGAACTCGAGTGGCAGGTTGTCGGGGTCTCGGAACGACAACCCGGACCCGTACGAGGCGTCGACGATGCCGCCGTGGGCGATACCCAGACCCTCGAGGTGTGCCTGCCACGCTTCGAGTTCGGCACGGTCTGCGCACGCGAACCCGACGTGATCGAGACCGAGACGATGCTCGTCGAAGTCACTCCCGGCATCAGCGTCGGCGAACTGGTGCAGTCCGATGAGTGTGCCACCGATGAGCCACACGACGTGACGGAACGGTCCGGTGTCCTCGTCGATGACCGGGTCGGTACCGAGCAGCCCTCGGTACCACGGCACACTCCGGTCGAGGTCGCTGACCGTGAGCGCCACGTGGTGAATCGCCGGGAAATCGGGCATGTGAGCCTCTCCTTTCGAAGTCGTTGTGTCCTGCACCCGACAGTACGCCCGCTGTCAACCGGTGGATCGGTGATGGTTTCTGGCGGCGTGGCACCACGGACTAACCTGCTTCGGCGTCATCTCAGCGGTTGAGGTGGCGCCGGGAGTTGGAGCATCGTGGTCAGAACCACAGGGGACGGACGGGGCACGATCCAACTGGTTCGCGTCCGCAAGACATTCGGCGACGTCGTCGCCGTCGACGATCTCGATCTCACGATCGGCGACGGCGAGTTCTTCTCGCTCCTGGGACCGTCAGGATCGGGCAAGACCACCGTGCTGCGGATGATCGCCGGATTCGAGAAGCCGACTGCCGGTGCCATCCTGCTCGGCGGCCAGGAGGTGACCTCGCTGGCGCCGTACGACCGTGACGTCAACACCGTCTTCCAGGACTACGCGTTGTTCCCGCACATGACGGTGCAGCAGAACGTCGAGTACGGACTCAAGGTCAAGGGCGTCGATCGATCGAGCCGCCGCGGTCGGGCCGGAGCGATGCTGGACATCATGCGACTGTCCGGCTACGGCTCGCGGCGACCCAACCAGCTGTCCGGCGGGCAGCGCCAGCGGGTGGCGCTCGCCCGGGCGCTCGTCAACGAACCGCGGGTCCTGTTGCTCGACGAGCCACTCGGCGCACTCGACCTCAAGCTGCGCGAGGAGATGCAGGTCGAGTTGCGCACGATCCAGCGCGAGGTGGGCATCACGTTCGTCTTCGTCACCCACGACCAGGGCGAGGCGCTGTCGATGAGTTCGCGAGTGGCCGTCTTCAGCCATGGCCGGCTCGAACAGGTCGGCACACCCCGCGAGATCTACGAGCATCCGGCGACATCGTTCGTGGCGAGCTTCGTCGGCTCCTCCAACCTGCTCGACGACGAGTCGTCCAAGCGCCTGCTCGGAGTCGGAGGCGCACACACCGTGCGGCCGGAACGGATCACCGTGCTGAGCAAGGCCCAGGGTGCGGCGGCCGGAGACGTGGTCGCGTCGGGCACCATCGCCGACGTGCAGTACCTCGGCGCCGATTCTCGGGTTCACGTCGAGCTCGAGCGCGGCGGACGACTGGCGGTCACCGTTGCGAGCGCCACCTGGAGCGACGACGACGTCGGCACGACGGTCGACGTCGCATGGCCGCCTGCTGCGGCCTTCGCCGTCATCGACGACGACCCAGCCGAACCGGCGGACGACACCACGGATCTTCCAACCAGCCACACCAACCAACACATTCGTCAACAATGAAGGGGAGAAAAGCAATGAGAACCAGTAGGAGAATCGGAGCGATCGGACTGTCACTCGTGATGGTCCTGGCCGCGTGCGGCAGCGATGACACGTCGGATTCGACGACCGACACCACGGCCGACACGACGGCCACGAGCGACGCGGCGTCATCCACCGAAGCACCAGCCGCAACCGAGGCACCGGGTGACGGCGGTGACGCCGGCGCAGCGATGACCGAGCTCGGCGAGGGGGAAGGCGAGGTGAACCTCATTGCCTGGGCCGGGTTACGTCGAGGACGGTTCGACCGATCCTGCGGTCGACTGGGTGACCCCGTTCGAAGAGGCCACCGGTTGCCAGGTGAACGTCAAGACCGGCAACAGCTCCGACGAGATGGTGCAGCTCATGCAGACGGGCGAGTACGACGGCGTGTCGGCCTCGGGCGACGCGACCACGCGGTTGATCGCCGGCGGCGAGGTCGCCCCGGTCAACACCGACCTCATCCCCAACTATGCCGATGTCTTCGAAGGTCTGAAGCTCAAGCCATGGAACAGCGTCGATGGTGTCTCCTACGGCGTTCCCCACGGCCGTGGAGCGAACCTGCTCACCTACAACACCGAGCTGTACACGACAGCGCCGGATTCGTGGGCCGAGATGTTCGAGGCATCGTCGGCAGCTGCTGGGTCGGTGTCGGTCTACGACTCGCCGATCTACATCGCCGACGCCGCGCTGTACCTCATGGCGACGCAGCCTGATCTCGGCATCACCAACCCGTACGCACTCGACCAGACCCAGTTCGACGCCGCAATCGAGTTGCTCACGCAGCAGCAGGACCTCGTTGGCCAGTACTGGGCGCTGTACACGGATCAGCAAGCAGCCCTGGAAGACGGCAGCGTGCTCGCCGGCACGACGTGGCAGGTCATCGTGAACCTCGCGACGGCCAATGGCGCCAAGATCGACGCCGTCAAGCCGGTCGAGGGGGCAACGGGTTGGTCCGACACGTGGATGATCTCGTCGCAGGCCAAGAACCCGAACTGCATGTACATGTGGATGGATCACATCATCTCGCCCCAGGCGAACGCAGAAGTTGCCGAGTGGTTCGGTGAAGCACCGAGCAACGCACTCAGCTGCGACCTGACCGCCGACCCGGATCACTGCACGACGTTCCACGCCGACGACGAGGAGTACTGGACCGACGTGTGGTACTGGCAGACCGCCACCGAGGAATGCCTCGACGGTCGCACCGATGTCGCCTGTCTGCCCTACACCGAATGGGTCAATGCGTGGAGCAAACTGCGCAGCTGATCCCTCCGGATCAGACCGACGATGCGCCGGCCACCGGTCCTCCACCAGGAGGGCCGGTGCGCCGGCTGGCGCGCGTCTTCACGCATCATCCGCGCCTCAGCCTGACGGCCACACTCGGCGCTCCGGTGACGTGGCTGCTGGTGGTGTACGTCGGGTCACTCCTGCTGCTCGTGGTCACAGCGTTCTTCAAACTCGATGGGACCACCCAGAAGCCGACGAATGAGCTGACGCTCGACAACATCAACGTGGCGTTCACCACGTCAGAGTTCACCTGGACGGTGATCCGCAGCGTCGGCGTCGCGCTCGCCGTGACACTGCTCTGCCTGGCCATCGCACTGCCGATGGCGTTCTACATCGCCAAGGTGGCCAAGCCATGGGCACGACGGGGGCTCGTCGTGGCCGTCCTGCTCCCCCTGTGGGGCGGCTACCTGGTCAAGGGCTACGCCTGGCGGGCCATGTTCAGCCCGGGAAGCGAGTTCTCGGCATCCGGTGGCGGAGGCGTGCTCGATTCGACGATCGGGTGGACCCCGGGATTCGGCCAGACGGCGCTCGTCATCACGCTGGCCTACCAGTGGTTGCCCTACATGGTGCTCCCGATCTATGCGGGGCTCGATCGACTCCCCGCGTCGCTGCTCGACGCGTCGGCCGATCTCGGCGGACGCCCGCTGCGCACGTTCCGCTCGATCATCACCCCGATGATCATCCCCTCCATCGCCGCTGGTTCGATCTTCACCTTCTCGCTGTCGCTCGGCGACTACATCATGCCCAACATCGTCGGCGGCACGACGCAGCTCATCGGCAACCTCATCGCCCGCACGCTGCTCGCCCCGAACCAGCCGCTCGCTGCTGCATTCACGTTGTGGCCGATCATCATCATCATCGTGTACCTGGCGACGATGTCGCGCCTGAAAGCGTTCGACAACCTGTGATGAGGCGCCGATGAATCTCAGCGCGTTCACCCGGTGGTCGCTGCGGATCTGGACCTGGCTCGCCCTCGCGTTCCTCTACGTGCCGCTTGGCTGTCGTGGCGATCCTGTCGTTCAACACCTCCACGTCGCTGTCGTGGCCGCCACGCGGCTTCACCACCGACTGGTGGTCGAAAGCCTGGGAGGCCGAAGGGCCGCGCGAGGCGTTCGTGACCTCGGTCAAGGTCGCCCTCGCGGCCACCGCGGTGGCCCTGGTTCTCGGCACGCTGGCAGCATTCGCATTGCAGCGCTACAAGTTCTTCGGGCGGTACTCGATCTCGTTCCTGCTCATCTTGCCGATCGCCCTGCCCGGCATCGTCACCGCCGTTGCCTTGCAGAACACGTTCAGCCGACGCATCGATGTCGGCGTGTTCGACTTCCAGGTCGGGTTCGGCTTCCACTCGCTGGTGATCGCCCACGCGACGTTCTGTGTGGTCCTCGCGTACAACAACGTCGTGGCCCGCCTGCGTCGGATGTCACCGAACCTCCTCGAGGCCTCGGCCGACCTCGGTGCGCATGGCATCCAGACGTTCCGTCACGTGACGTTTCCGCTCGTGCGATCGGCACTCCTCGCCGGTGGCATCCTGGCGTTCGCCCTGAGCTTCGACGAGATCGTCGTCACCACCTTCACTGCGGGGCCGGGCATCGAGACGCTTCCCCAATGGATCCTCAACAACCTCACGCGTCCCAACAACGTGCCACTCGTGAACGTCGTCGCCACCGTGACCATGCTGCTGTCGATACCGCTCGCCTGGCTCGCCCAACGGCTCTCCGACGGGGCGACCGCCGCGATGTGACGAGCATCGGCGCGTACAGTCGGCGCCGTGACTGCCCTTCATCCGTATCTCGACTGGCCCGGGCCGATTCCGTTCGCCCATCGAGGCGGAACGAGCAGCGCACCCGAGAACACGATGCCGGCATTCGAGCATGCGGTTTCGCTCGGCTATCGCTACCTCGAGACCGACGTGCACCTCACCGCCGACGGCGAGCTCGTTGCGTTTCACGACGCAGATCTCCAACGAACGTGCGGCGTCGATGTCACGATCGCTGCCAGCACGTGGAGTGAACTCAGCGAGCTACGCGTCGATGGACGTGAGCCGATTCCGCTGATGACCGACCTGCTCGATCGATTCCCCGATGCTCGTTTCAACATCGACTGCAAGTCCGATGCCGCAGCGCCGGCGCTCGTTCAACTCGTGCGCGACCGCGACCTGCTGGCCCGAATCTGCATCGGCTCGTTCAGCCATGCACGGCTCACCAAGCTCCGCTCGCTGCTCGGCCCCGACCTGCTCACATGCGCAAGCCCGCAGGAGATCGCCCGGCTCCGTCTCACCGGGAGAATCGCCCCGACCGCTCGGCGGGTGGCCCAGGTGCCCGTCCACGCCTCCAGTTCCGGAGTTGGCCGACGTGTCAACGTCGTCAACCAGCGGTTCGTCCGTGCCGCCCATGGCCGCGAAATCGCCGTTCACGTGTGGACCATCGACGACCCGGCGGAGATGCACCGCCTGCTCGACCTCGGGGTCGACGGCATCATGACCGATCGTCCCGAGGTACTGCGCGGCGTACTCGCCGAACGCAACGAGTGGTACGAGTGAGGGTCGAATAGGGTCCTCGCGATGCCCGTGTCGATCGCACCGACCAGCACCATTCGAGCACCACGCCACATGGTGGCGAGCGCTGATCAGCTCGCCACCTCGGCGGGCATGGAGATGTGGGCACTCGGCGGCAACGCTGTCGACGCCGCCATTGCCTGCAATGCCGCCCTCGCCGTGACCGGGCCGCACCTGTGCGGAATCGGCGGCGACCTGTTCGCGCTGGTCCACGTCGACAGCACCGACGGGCACAGCGAGACGTTCGCCTTGAACGCCTCGGGTCGCGCCGGCTCGGGCGCCGATCCCGACGGACTCCGGGCTGAGGGTCGCACGGACATGCCGTTCAAACTCGACGTCCGTAGCGTCACCGTGCCGGGATGCGTCGACGGGTGGATGGCGCTGCACGAACGATTCGGTTCGCTCCCGCTCGATGTGGTGCTCGCACCCGCGCGCCGGCTCGCCGCCGACGGGTTTCCGGCGAGCCCGTTGCTCGTCGGATCGCTTCGCCGCCTCGACGCCGAGAGCCGATCGAACCTTGCCGAACTCGCCACTCAGGCCACGACCACCGGCGCAGTCGTGCGCCGTCCCGGCACCGCGCTGGTACTCGCCGGGCTCTCCGTGTCCGGGCGGGACGGTTTCTACGGAGGCGCCTTCGGTGACGGACTCCTCGAACTCGGTGGAGGCCTGTTCGTCGAGTCCGACCTCGCCGCGAACCAGGCCGACTGGGTGGTGCCGCTCACCGGCTCGGCATTCGGTGTCGACCTGCACACCATCGGCCCGAACTCCCAGGGTTATCTCACCCTCGCGGCCGCTGCGTTGGCCGAGCAGCTCGATCTCCCCGACGACCCCGACGACGAGCGGTGGGCCCATCTCCTCGTCGAAGCAGCCACGGCTGCCGGCTTCGACCGCCCTGAGCGGCTCCACGATGGCGCCGACGGCGCTGCACTGCTGGCCTCCGTGTCCGACCGGGTCGCCATGATCGGGCTCGAGCGATCCAGTGGCCGGACCGCCCCCGCCTCCGACGGCGACACCACCTATCTCTGCACGGCCGGCATCGGGCCGGACGGAAGCCGGATGGGCGTCTCACTGATCCAGTCGAACGCGTCGGGGTTCGGCTCCCACCTCGTCGAGCCGAACACGGCGATCAACCTCCACAACCGGGGGCTCGGTTTCAACCTGATCGCCGGACACCCCGCCGAGTTCGGCCCGGGGCGGCGACCACCGCACACGTTGTCACCGGCACTTGCGACACGCGCTGGTCGGCTCGCCGGCGTGTTCGGCACGATGGGTGGCGACGCTCAGCCGCAGATCCTCCTGCAGCTCCTGACCCGGCTGTTCCATCACGGTCAGTCACCAGCGGTCGCCATCAACGCCGGGCGCTGGGCCCTCGATGGCCCGCAGACCGGGTTCGACACGTGGACCGGGGCCGGCGGCCCGTCGATCGGCGTCGAGGGCCACGCACCTGACGGGTGGGTCGACGGGCTCTCCGCTCGGGGCCATCGGGCCACGTCAGAACCCGCCTGGGACTCCGCGTTCGGTCACGCCCACGCCATCGTCGTCGAGCCCACCGGCATGCTCGCCGGCGCCGCCGACCCCCGTGCCGTCATCGGTTCCGCCGCAGGCTCCTGATCGACGGCCGCTCCGGAAGGGCTCTGGTTCGCGGTGACGTCGAAGCGTAGGGTTGACGAGGCATGTGAAATCTTGGCGGGACGTCAGGACGATCGGTGAGCACAGCCCAGAGTCGCCGCAGCGAGTCACGAGATGCATTCACGTTGTTCGCTCCGCCCGCGCTCGCACTGCTGCTGGCTCTCCTCGTGTCCATCGCCGGACTGCGGGGTTCGGATTGGCCCGCGCACCTCTTCCGGGTCGAACTGTTCCGCGTCTGTCGGGATGACATTGTGGAACGGCCAGTGGTACGGGGGCCACTACACGTTGGGGTACAGCGTGGTGTTCCCGCCACTCGCAGCATGGTTCGGGCCCATGCTCGTCGGCATCGTGAGCAGCGTGGTCGCAACGATGTGTTTCATGCTGCTGCTTCGAGAACGCTACGGAGCGGTCAGCGCGTTCGCCGCCTCCTGGTTCGCGGTCGGCACGGCGGTCAACCTCGCGGTCGGTCGACTCCCGTTCGCTCTCGGCCTCGCCTTCGGCCTCCTCGCCCTGCTCGCCTATCAGCGGGGTCACGGTCTGCTGGCTGTCGTCGGCGCCCTGCTGTCACCCCTCGCCAGTCCCGTTGCGGGTGTCTTCCTCGGAGTCGGGGTCGCCGGACTGGTCGTCGACCTGTGGTTGCGTCGACGCCAGGGTGACCACGTGGCGCTCGGCGTCGCCGTGGGTATGAGTGTGGCCAGCGTCGCGCCGGTCGCGATCACCTCGGTCCTGTTCCCCGATCCCGGTGTGTTTCCATTCCGCGGTGCGGCCTTCGTGGGTGTGCTGGCCTGTTGCGTCGGCGTCGCGATCGTGCTTCCGGCGAGCGAGCGGGTGCTCCGCATCTCGGCCGTACTCGCGGCGGTGATGACGTTGCCGTTGTTCGTGATGGCGAATCCACTGGGCGGCAACATGACGCGACTCGTGGTGTTGTTCGTCGTGCCTGTGATGATCTGTGCTCTCGGGCGACGACGGCCACGTCTGGTACTGGTTGCGGCCGTCCCCCTGAGTCTCTGGCTCGTGCTGCCCGCCGTGGCCAGCGCAGACCACATCAGCGATCCGGCGGGCAGGCCCGAGTACCACCAACCGCTCGTCGACTTCGTCGCGCGTGCCGGCGGGCCGATCGGCCGGGTCGAGATTCCGTTCACCAACGGGCACTGGGAGGTCGCGTACGTCGCTCCGTACGTGCCCATCGCCCGAGGCTGGGAGCGGCAGGTCGACATGGATCGCAACCTCATCCTGTACGACCCCTCGCTGACCGTCGAGAAGTATCGCCAGTGGCTCCACGACAACGCAGTGCGTTGGGTCGCGCTGCCCGACGTCGAGCTCGACGAGGGCGGAACAGCAGAGGCAGCGCTCATCGAGCGCGGGGTGCCCGGACTCGAGTTGGTGCACACATCCGAGCACTGGCGCATCTGGGAGGTCACCGACGCCGAACCGATCGTCGAAGATCCCGGTGTACTCGTGCGCGAGTCGCCCGACGAGATCGTCATCGCCGTCGACCGACCCGGCGTTGTCCTGGTTCGGGCGTGGTACATGCCCTACTGGTCGGCGAATGGTGCCGAGGCCTGTGTCAAGGCGTCTCGCGACGGCCGGCTCGAGGTCGTGGTGAGTGCACCCGGGCTCGTCCACCTCGAACCGCAGTTCTCACTCGAGCCGGCGCTGACGTCGCAGTCATCCGATGCATGCCTGGACTCATGACCCGAAGTGTGCATCGCCATTCCTACAGGAGCGGGAGGACCTCTTCGGCGAAGCGGGCCATCTGCTCGTCGGCCTTCTTGTACGGATCGCCGATGAGGTGCGGGAACAGCGTGAGGTACTCGAATCCGAGCAGGTCACGCAGGAACGCCACCTCTTCGGCGACCTTCTCCGGTGGGCCGACGAGGATCGTCTTGTTCTCGATCGACTCGTCGAGCGTCGGGATGAGACCGGGCTGCGACGGCTTGCCATCGGGGCCCATGTAGCCACGGCTCCAGCCGTACGGACCGAGGAACTTCCAGAACTCGTCGTGGCCGGGCAGCGCTGAGGCGCGTGCCTCCTCCATCGTGTCCTCGATGCGGTACGACACGACGAGCATGCGCTTCTCGTGGGGTGCCAACTCGACGCCGTGAGCATCGTGGTAGGTCTCGGCGTACTTGTCCCAGAACCGCTTGATGAAGCTGTAGTGCTGGTTCCAGAACACCGCACCGTGGTCGACGACGGGGACGTAGTCGAGCGTCGGAGGCGACGTGACGGCCTGCCAGATCTCGAATGGATGGATCGGCTTGGGCACCAGCGTGATCTCCTGCACCGTCGATCCACGGTCGGGAATCCCGTCGATCGGGATCTGGAAATGCTTGCCCTGGAACGAGAACGACTCCTGCGTGAGGGCACGACGGATGATCTCCATCGACTCCTCGAACACCTCGCGGTTGTGGATGTCGGCGTCGACCTGATCAGGATTGTCCATGGAACCGATCGACACCCCCTTGTCGTTGAGGTGCAGCACCTCACGGGGGACCGTGCCACGGCCGACACCGAGCATCGCTCGACCGCCCGACAGGTTGTGCAGCGTGGCGAAGTCCTCGGCCAACCGCAGCGGGTTCCATTGGGGCACCACGTTGAACATCGCCCCGAAGCGCAGCGTGGTGGTCTGCGCCGCAATCCACGTGGAGATCAGCAATCCGTTCGGGATGACCTCGTAGCCCTCGTACTGGAAGTGGTGCTCGGTCGTCCAGAACGAGTCGAACCCGAGCCGTTCGGCCTCCTTGGCCGAGTTCACGTAGTCGAGCGTGGCCTTCCAGCATTCGTCGTTCGAGTACCGGCGATCCATCGGAGCCGGCAATCCGGCACCCGCGTCATCCATTTCGACGCCTCCGAAGAAGAAGGCTCCCAGCTTCAGGTCGGGCCGTTCTGACATGGAGGTAGTTTCGCGCAGATGTCGAGCACCCTCCTACAGCAGGCGACGATTGTTCACGGAGCTGTGACAGACGACCCGCATGGATGTGTTGATCGTCGACGGGGTGATCACCGAGATCTCGACCTCGATCTCGACGACCGCCGACGAGACGGTCGATCTCGCCGGCTATCTCCTCTCACCCTCGGCGGTCGAACCGCACGCCCACCTCGACAAGGCCTTCCTCGCCGAGCACGTCGCCAATCCGACCGGCGACCTGATGGGCGCGATCGACGCGATGAGCGCAAGCCGGCACCTGTTCGATGTCGACAACATCGTCGAGCGGGCCGAACGCGCCGCACGCCTCATGGCGGCGAACGGGTTCCGGTTCGTCCGGACCCATGCCGACGTGACGGTCGAGCACGGACTGCGAAGCGTCGAGGCCCTGGCCGAGGTCAGACGGCGAGTGGCCGACGTCATCGACCTGGAGATCGTCGCCCTGTGTGATTGGCCGGTCGTCGGGCCCGCCGGCGCCGACCAGCGCTCCCTGCTCGTGGACGCGCTCGCCGCCGGCGCCGATCTCGTCGGCGGGTGTCCTCACCTCGAGGACCGCGGTGACACCCGCGGCGCCACCGAAGTCTTCCTCCAGATCGCCACCGATCACGGAGTCGGCGTCGACCTCCACACCGACGAAACCCTCGACCCTGACGTCCTCGGTCTCGTCGATCTGGCCGAGCTGGTCCTGGCCGGATTCGAGCACCCGGTGACCGCCAGCCATTGCGTGAGCCTCGGCATGCAGACCTCGCGGCGACAAGCCGAGATCTCCGACATCGTCGCGTCCGCAGGGATCAGCGTCGTCGCGCTCCCCCACACCAACCTGTTCCTCCAGGGCCGGGGCCACGCCCCGATGCCTCGAGGACTCACCGCTGTCGCCGCGCTCCGCGCGGCCGGCGTGATCGTCGCGGCCGGCGCCGACAATCTCCAGGATCCGTTCAACCCGGTCGGGCGCGCGTGCCCGTTCGAGACCGCCGGTTTGATGATCATGACGAGCCACCTGCTCCCCGACGACGCGTGGGCATCGGTCACCGACCGTGCCGCCGAGGTCACCGGGGCGACCCCTGCGTCGTGTGCGCCGGGGTCACCGGCCGATCTCGTCGCCATCCGAGCGGCGACCGTCAGAGAGGCGATCGCCTTCGGTCCGGCCGACCGCCACGTGTGGCGTCGCGGGGTGAGGATCAGCGAAACGCGGAGTTAACAGAGCGGCCGCCGACGGGCTGGGACCACCGACCTATAGTGGCGGCCATCATGGTCGACAGCGGAGGACGCCTCGTGCCGACGGATTCCCGATTCACCGGTCGCCGCGTCGTGGCGACGGGCGCAGCGCGCGGAATCGGAGCGGAGATCGCTCGCCGGTTCGCCGGCGCCGGCGCCCGAGTGGCGATCCTCGACCAGCTCGTCGACGAAGCCGGGGCGGTCGCCGACGAGATCGACGGCATGGCGTTCGGCTGCGATCTCACCGACGCCGAATCCACCACGACCGCAATGGAGTCCGCGATCGCCTCACTCGGCGGCGTCGACGTCCTCGTCAACAACGCCGGCGTGTTCAGGATCACCCCACTGCTCGACATCTCCAGCGACGAGTGGGACTGGGTCTTCGCCGTCAACACCCGAGCGATGCTGCTCACGACGCAGGTGGCCGCTCGCTCCATGATCGCTCAGGGTGCCGGCGGCAAGATCGTCAACATGGCGAGCATGGGCGGAAAGGTCGGCGCGGCCGGCCAGGCCCACTATGCCGCGTCGAAGGCGGCCGTCATCTCGCTCACCCAGGTTGCGGCCGCCGAACTCGGATCGCACGGGATCAACGTCAACTCGATCTGCCCCGGCTACGTGCTCACCGAGATGGGGGCAGCGACACGGACTCCCGAGCAGATCGCCGAGTGGTCGTCGAAGTCACCGCTCGGGCGGCTGGCCGAAACCTCCGATGTCGCCGCGATGGCACTCTTCCTGGCCTCACACGACGCCGACTACTGCACCGGACAGGCGATGAACGTCACCGGCGGAATGATCACGCACTGAGGACACCGATGATCGACACCATCACACCCGACGCCACCACAACCGACTCGGCCGTCACGTTCCGCGACGTGTCGATGACGTTCCCCGACGGGACCCAGGCGTTGACGTCGACGTCCTTCGACGTCAAGCCCGGCGAGTTCGTCACGGTGGTCGGACCATCCGGCTGCGGGAAGTCGACGCTGCTTCGCATCGCGTCGGGACTCACGAAGCCAACCACCGGTTTCGTGAGCGTCGACCACACAGGACTCGGCTACGTCTTCCAGGACGCCACGCTGCTCCCGTGGAGAACGGTGATCCAGAACGTCGAGCTGCTCGCCGAACTCGAGGGCCTCCCCCGGGACGAGAGCCGTCGACGCGCGATCGAGAACATCGAACTCGTCGGACTGAGCGGGCACGAGGACAAATACCCCAAGCAGATGTCGGGCGGCATGCGGATGCGGGCGTCGCTCGCTCGCAGCCTCGTACTCGAGCCGAAGGTCTTCCTGTTCGACGAGCCGTTCGGCGCTGTCGACGAGATCACCCGGGAACGCCTGAACGACGAGGTGATCTCGCTGTTCCTCCGCAAGAATTTCGCCGGGCTGTTCATCACCCACTCGATCAGCGAAGCCGTCTTCCTCTCCACACGCATCCTCGTGATGAGTGGGCGGCCGGGCTCGGTCGTCGGCGAGTTCGACGTGCCGTTCGCCTACCCACGTGATCCGGAGTTGCGCTTCGACCCCGCATTTGCCGAACTCTGCGGCCAGATCTCACATGCACTTCGGGGAGCGCATTCGTGAGCGCGTTCACCGAACAGACCGACAGCATGTCGCCGACCTATGCCGCGTTGGGATCCGACCCGTCGCTGATGGGTGACACCGGACCATCCGGACAGCCGACCGTGAAAGCATTCGTGCGAGCGTTCGTCGGGCCGTTGGTGTTCCTCGTCGTCTTCGTCGCGCTGTGGGAGTACTTCCATCGCGACGGCATGCGTCGCTTCTTCGACAAGCCGGGATTCCTGCTCCCGTCACCAACGACCGTCATCGACCAGTCGTTCCTCGATTCGGTCGTTCGCCAACAGATGATCACGGGTCTCGCATGGACCACCTTCACGGCGCTGATCGGGCTGGCGATCAGCGTCGTGCTCGGCATCTCGATCGCAGTGCTCATGGCGCAGGCACGTTGGCTCGAACGGTCGATGTACCCGTATCTCGTCGCAGCGCAGGCACTTCCGGTGCTGGCGATCGTTCCATTGATCGGTTCGGTGTTCGGTGGAGGCATCGGTGCACGCATCTTCGTGTGCGTGATGATCTCGATCTTCCCGATCGTGACCAACACGCTGTTCGGCCTGACATCGGTCGACGTCGCGCAGCATGAATTGTTCACGCTCCATGGAGCCACGCGGTCGACTCGGCTGCGCAAGCTGCAGTTCCCCGCCGCCATGCCGTCGATCTTCGTCGGTTTCCGCATTGCGGCAGGCCTCAGCGTCATCGGGGCAATCGTCGGCGAACAGTTCTTCCGCGCGGGCCAGAAGCCCGGCATCGGCGTCGTCGTCGAGCAGTTCCGCCAGAAGGCACGGTTTCCGCAGGTGTACGGCGGCCTCATCGTCGCAGCACTGCTCGGCATTGCTGTCTTCCTGGCGTTCGGCGCAATCCGCAAACTCGCCATCGGTCGCTGGCACGACGAATCGTCGTAGCCGCACACTTCCCACCCACCCGGAATCGTCTCGATTCCCCGATCCCAGCCAGCGTGAACCCCCAACAAGGAGCAACCATGAAAACCACCCGCAGCGCCAAGCTGCTCGGCCTCACCCTCGCCGCCGGCCTCGCCGTCGCGGCGTGCGGCAGTGACAGCGACAGCGACAGCGAGACGTCCGAGCCGACCAGTGACACCACGGCCGGCACGGACGCCGCGACCGACGGCGAAGCCGTTTCACTCGCCGGTGACTGTCCCGAGACCGTCGCCATCCAGCTCGACTGGATGCCCGAAGCCGAGCACGGCTTCCTCTACCAGCTGATCGGTGAGGGCTACGAGATCGACGCCGGCAACGCCTACGTGACCGGCCCGCTGATCGATGCGAACGGCAACGACACCGGCGTGAAGGTGCAGATCCGCTCCGGCGGCGCTGCCCAGAACTTCTCACCCGTCACGCAGATCATGTACGCCAGCGACGACGTGCTGCTCGGATTCGTCTACACCGACGAGGCGATCCAGTTCTCCGGTGACTTCCCGACCGTTGCCATCGAGTCCGGCTACGAGAAGAACCCGCAGATGATCATGTGGGATCCGGCGACCTATCCCGAGGTCACCGGTATCGCCGATCTCGGCACCGAGGGTGTCAAGGTCCGCTACTTCGGTGGCGCGGCCTACATGGACTTCCTCACCGGCACGGGCGTGCTCAGCGCCGAACAGGTCGACGGCTCCTACACCGGAGATCCGAGCCTGTTCATCGCCGACGAAGGCGCGTCTGCACAGCAGGGCTTCGCCTCCGCCGAGCCGTTCCTCTACGAAGAGGAGCTCACCGACTGGGGCAAGCCCGTCGCGTACGAGTACATCAACGACATCGGCTGGGAGAACTACGCCCAGTCGATCGCCACCAAGCCGGAGAACATCGAGACCTACTCGGCGTGCTTCACGAAGCTCGTGCCGATCATCCAGCAGGCCAGCATCGACTACCTTGCCGACCCCGCCCGGACGAACGCCATCATCCTCGACGCCGTCGCCCAGTTCGGCGGCGACTTCGGTTGGGACTACACCCAGGCTGCGGCTGACTTCGGCGTTGCCAAGATCATCGAGGACGGCTTGATCGCCAACAGCCCCGAGGGAGTTGTCGGTCAGTTCGACACCGACCGGGTGGCGAAGCTGATCGAACTGGCAGTGCCGATCTACACGGCACAGGGCGCCACGCCGAAGGAAGGCGTGACACCGGACGACATCGTCACCAACCAGTTCATCGACACCTCGATCGGCCTCTGACCGACCACCGCTGACCCACCGAACACCGAACACCGAACGGGGGACGCTCGAAGGAGCGTCCCCCGTTCGCGTTCACCGACCATCGATGCTCAGAAGTACGCGCAGAGGTCGAACGGGTTCCCATCCGGGTCGGTGAGGTTGGCGATCGATCCGTACGGCTCGCGACGGGGCTCGCCCACCAGCCGCGCCCCCAGACCGACCAATCGTGCCAACTCATCGTCGAACGAGGCCGACTCGCACGCGAGGTCGAGGTGGATCGAGCCATTGCGTGTGACCCCACGCTGAATGCCCAGGCGTCGCACACCATCGCCATCAGCGAGCACGATCCATCGATCGACGTCTTCACGCTCGATCTCGTGCAGACCTGCCGCATCCGTCCAGAACCGTGCGATCGCATCGGTGTCGGGCGAGTCGACCGTGACGAGGTCGAAACGTGACGTCATCTCACACCGGTGAGGCGGCCAGGTCGAGCACCACCTGGAGCAGGACGTTGGCGCCGGCTTCGATGTCGGCAGCCTGCGTGAACTCGGCGATGTTGTGACTCAGGCCGTTGACGCTCGGCGTGAAGACCATGGCGGTGGGACACACCCGCGAGAGCATCTGCGCATCGTGGCCGGCACCGCTCGGCATGCGACGCGTGGAGTAGCCGAGGCGGGTCGCCGTCGACTCGACCCGGCTCACCATGGCTGCGTCGAACGAGACGGGTTCGAAGCGGGCCAACGATCGGGTCGTGATCTCGACACCCTCGGATTCGGCGAGTTCCTCGAGGAACGTGGCGAGCCGCGACTCGGCCTCGCGCAGCATCCGATCGTCGGTGTTGCGCATGTCGGCCGTCATCACGACACGTGACGGCACGACGTTGGTCAGGTTCGGGTACACGTCGATCCGACCGACCGTGCCGACCTGATCGTGACCGAGGTGGCGGGTGAGGTCACGCACGTACGTTGCGATCGCGCCGGCGCAGAACGCCGGGTCGTGACGCAAACGCATCGGCGTCGTTCCTGCGTGAGCCGACTGCCCGACGATGAGGATCTCGGTCCACGAGATGCCCTGGACCCCCTCGACGACACCGATCGTGACGCCCTCGGCCTCGAGGATCGGGCCCTGTTCGATGTGGAGTTCGACGTAGGCATGAGGCGCCGCCGGGTGCGGGCACGGCACCGGTCCGGCGTACCCGATGCGTTCGAGTTCGTCACCCAACCGGGCATGGTCGTCGGATGCGACGACATCGAGCGCCTCCTCGAGCGGCATCCCGCCGACGTACACGAGGCTCCCGAGCATGTCGGGAGCGAACCGGGCCCCCTCCTCATCGGTGAAGAACGCCACCTGCACCGGCCGATGGGTGACGACGTCGTGGCGTGCCAGGGTCTCGATGACCTCCAAGCCCGCCAGCACGCCGAGATTGCCGTCGAATCGCCCACCGGTGCCGACGGTGTCGATGTGCGAACCGATCATCACAGGAGCGAGTGTCGGATCGGATCCCTGCCGGGTCGCCACGACGTTGCCGATGGCGTCGATCGCCACATCGAGACCGAGATCGCGCATCCAGGTCACGACGAGATCACGACCGTCACGATCGGCGTCGGTCAGGGCGAGGCGGGCGTTGCCCCATTCACCATTCGGACCGTCGATGCGTCCGATCTCTCCGAGTGCATCGAGTCGGGCGAGGAGATGCTCCACGTCGACTCTGAGCTCGTGCAGGTGCGTCTCGGCGGCCATGCTCAACGCACCGGCAATTCGAACCGGGCCACCTCGGCCAGGGCGTCACAGAATGCACCGACGGCCGCGTCGAACAAGGTGGCCCCGCGTTCGGCCGTGGCCACGGTCGGATCGCCGATGTGTCCATCGGGGCCGAAGTCGTTCGACAGCCAGCCGAATCCGACCGCACCGCCGAAGCGCACGTACTTGTTGTCGGCGAGCGCCTCGGGAACGTTGCGCGTCGCCGTCGACATGTCGACGAGTTCGGGTGCGAGGTGGAGCATGATCGAGGTCTCGTCGGTACCGCCGTGGATCCCCATGCCCAACTCGTCGGTCGGCGACGCGCCGCCCTGGTCGGGCGGGACCCCCGGATGCGCCAGGAACGTCATGAGGCCGTGCGCCAGGCGAATCTCACGGTTGGCGACACCCACCAGTGCGGAGTTTCCGCCGTGGCCGTTGAAGAACACGAGCTTGCGTGCCGGGGTGGTCGCCACGCACCGACCGATGTCGTCGAGCACCGCCAGCAGCGTTGTCGCCGACAGCCAGATCGTGCCCGCCGACCAGGCGTGCTCGTTCGACTTCGTGTACGCCAACGGGGGCAGCAGCCACACGTCGAGGTCGGCACCGACTCGTTGCACGGCCGCAGTTGCGACCCGGTCGGCGATGAGCAGATCGGTGTTGAACGGCAGATGCGGTCCGTGCTGCTCGACGGCGCCCAGCGGCTGGACGAAAATGCTGCGTGACGTGATCAGTTGCTCGACCTGGGGAGCGCGCAGGTCGGCCAGTTGTCGCGAAACGAAAGTCACCTCACAACGTTACGCCGCCGACATCCAGGTGCGGGAGACTCTCCTGCGTGTCTGCAACCGCATCCGAACCATCCACCGTCGACTTCGACGCCATCGTCATCGGCGCCGGCCACAACGGGCTGGTCACAGCGGCATACCTCGCTCGGGCAGGGATGCGAACGCTGCTGGTCGAAGCCCGCGCCGACGTCGGCGGGACGGCGGCGAGCGAGCAGTTCGCCGGTGCAACGGTCAACATCTGCAACTGCGATCACCTCACGTTCCGCACCACGCCGGTCATCGACGAACTCGACCTTGCCGGCTTCGGCCTTCGATACCTCGATGTCGAGCCGGCGCAGCACAACTTCTCGTGGGCCAGCGCCGCCGAGGGCAGGGGCTGGTCGCACCACCACGATCTCGAGGCGACACTCGACGACATCGGTCGGAGCTTTCCCTCCCAGGTGGACGGCTATCGCCGCTACGCCAAGGCCGCGATGCCCGCCATCGAGATGGTGTTCGAGGCGGCCGCCGAGCCACCGACGATTGCGGGCCTCACCAAGCTCGCTCTGCGCCGACGACTGAGCGGAGCCCCGACCTTGATGCGGTGGTCGCGTCGCAGCGCAGCCGACGTGCTCCGTTCGTTCTTCGACGAGGACGCCATCGCCGGCCCGGGTGCCCTGACGGGACCGATGGTGTGGGGGATCTCACCGGAGACTCCCGGCACCGGGCTGGGCGCCCTCACCCATGCGATGCGCCACGTCGGCAAGGTCGGACGTCCGGTCGGCGGCAGCGGCCAGGTGCCACTCGCGCTGCTCGCCGCGTTCGAGGCCGCCGGCGGCACGCTGCGCACGAAGAGCCCCGTCGACACGATCACGTGCACTGGCGATCGTGTCGCCGGCATCGTCGCTCGTCGACGGCACCGAGATCACCGCGCCGATCGTCGTGTCGGCCTGCAACCCACACGACACGTTCCTGCGATGGCTGCGCAATCCGCCGGCGTCGGCGACCGATCTCGTGCGCCGGTGGCGAAACATCCACCACGACGAAGGGTACGAGTCGAAGGTCGACGCCGTGCTCTCTGCTGCGCCCGTGCTGCGTGGCTTCGACGGGCCGCTCGGGCCGACCACGGCGATCGCTCCCGGCCTCGCCGAGATCCATCGGGGTGCCGGGCTGATCTCCGAGGGTCGTGTGATGGACCGCCCCGGCATGCTGGTCAACGTTCCGACGGCACTCGATCCGTCGATGGCGCCCGCCGGTCGACATGTGTTCAGCCTCGAGGCCATCTACACCCCGTTCGGCCTGACCGGAGGCTGGCCCGACTCGAACGAGCCACGCCGCTGGCTCGAGGCGTTCGCGGAGCTGTGCGAGCCCGGCTTCCTCGACTCGATCATCGAGTGGCGAGCCATGACGCCCGACGTGTACGAACGCGATTTCCATCTCCCGGCAGGGCACGCCACGAGCTTCGCCGGCGGACCATTGGCGGCGTTCCGCAACGCGAATCCCGAGCTCACGAAGTACGAGACATCGGTCGGCGGGCTGTACCTCACCGGTGCGGCCACCTTCCCGGGCGCAGGTGTGTGGGGTGCGAGCGGCCGCAACTGCGCCACCGTGATCCTCGAACACCGCGGCTGATTCCCCGGCGCCGCGACGCCCGGAATACCCCGACGTCACGTACGGTTCCACGCAGTGTCCCCTGAAAGGAGCACTCCATGACCACCGGTTCGATGCGCCTGGGCACCTACGCAGGCATCCCGGTGCGAGCCCACTGGAGCATGGCCCTCGTCGCCGCCCTCTTCGGCGTCAACCTGACCACGCAGCTCGGCGTCGTTGCGGGTCTGATCGCCACGACGGCATTCTTCGCCTCGATCCTCGCTCACGAGTTCGGCCATGCGCTCGTGGCGCGCCGCTACGGCGTCCAGACGCAATCGATCGACCTGTGGGCACTCGGCGGGGTCGCCCACCTCGATCGGGAACCTCCCACACCGAAGGCCGACGGCCTCATCGCCGTCGCCGGCCCTGCGGTGAGCCTTGCCATCGGCGTGGCCGCTTTCGCGGCCGGCCTCGCGCTGCAGTCACCAGTGCTCGCGTGGATCGGGTTCGTGAACCTGATCCTGGCGGTGTTCAACATGCTCCCCGGCGCGCCGCTCGATGGCGGTCGCGTGCTTCGGGCCTATCGTTGGGCCCGCACCGGCAACAAGTACCGAGCGATGCGCGACGCCGGTAATGCCGGTCGGGTCCTCGGTTGGGGCATCGCGGGGTTCGGCGTGGTGCTCATGCTCAACGGCCAGTTCGGGGTGTTCATCCTGATCACCGGCGTGTTCATTGCGATGAATGCCCGTGCCGAGATCATGTCGTCGTACATCAGCGAACAACTCGACGGCATCAAGGTCCGTGACCTCACCTGGTTCGGGATCGCCCAGGCCGGTACCGACATGGACGCCGACTCGATGATCGGGCAGCGTCAGCGACTCGGCGATGTGGGCGCCGTCGCGGTCGTCGACGACGACGGTCGCCTCGACGGCCTCGTGATGGAGGAGCAGCTGTGGGCCATTCCGTCGGAACGTCGACCGCTCGTGATGCTCACCCAGCTGATGGTGCCGTTCAACGCGCTCGCCAAGGCGTCGCTCGACGAGGACCTCACCGCGGTCCTGCCCCGGCTCAACCCGCTTCGACCTGTCGTCACCGTGTGGAGCGGTGAGAAACTCCTCGGCATCGTGCCCCCGAAGCGCCTCGAGGAGCGTCTCCAGCAGGCCAAGCGCTCGGCCTTTTCCGGGTCCTGACGCGTCAGGCGTCCTTGACCGACCAGTCGCGTTTGGCGACGGGATCCTTGTCGCTCCACGGGAAGTTGATCCACATGTCGGTGCGCTTCCAGATGTAGTCGCACTTCACCAACGAGTGCGACTTCTCGTACAACACCCCGGTACGTACCTCGGCGACCTTGCCGGCGCAGAACTCCTGGACCGAACGCAAGGTGTGCCCGGTGTCGGCGACGTCGTCGACGATCAGGATGCGAGCATCGGACACGTCGACGAAGTCCGGCGCCGGCGGCAGGATTCGTGGCACCTCGAGGCGTTCGTCGACGCCGGTGTAGAACTCGACGTTCATCGTGTAGACGTTCTTCACCGACAGGGCGTACCCGATGGCACCGCCGATCAACAGCCCACCGCGGGCGATGGCCAGCACCATGTCGGGCTCGTAGTCACTGTCGGCGACCATTTGGGCAAGGTCTCGAGAGGCAGTCCCGAAGATGTCCCAGGTCATGATTTCGCGCTCGTCGGGCATGTGATCCGAACCTAGCCGCACGCAGCATCACCGACATCTCGACATTGCCGATGTTACATCTGGGGTCTGACCTCGGTGTAACACGTCAGAGGCAGATGTCGCTGGGGCGCACGGGGACGCGGTCGAGGGGTTTGCCGATGCCGTCGACCTGGCGGAGGGCATCACGGATCGCGTTGACGATCGCCGGCGTCGACGAGATGCACGGTGCTTCGCCGACTCCCTTCGCGCCGAGCGGAGCGTGCGGATCGGGAATCTCGATCAGGGTGGCCACGACCTCGGGCATGTCGAGGAACGTCGGCAACAGGTAGTCGGTGAAGTTGCCGTTGCGGATCACCCCGTCGATCTGGATGATCTCCTCCATCACGGCCAGCCCGAGCCCCTGGGCGATACCGCCTTCGATCTGGCCGAGCACCGACAGCGGGTTCAGCGCACGCCCGACATCCTGCGCGGTGGCGATCTGGATCACCTTCACGAGCCCGAGTTCCGGATCGACGTCGACCACGGCGCGGTGCGCCACGAACCCGAACGCCGTGTGACAGTTGCCCTGGCCGTTCTCGTCGAGTTCCTCGGTCGGCGGATGGCGGTACTCGACCGTCTCGTCGAACTCGACACCCGCAGTCGCCTCGGTGACCGACAGCCTCCAACCGGACACCGTGTCGACGATGTCGGTCTCCTCCACCGCCAGACGGATCGGATCGATGTCGTGCAGGCGCCCGACGTGTTCGAACAGCCGCTCGCGCACGGTGCGGCACGCCGCATCGACCGCTCCCCCACTCATCCACGTCTGGCGAGACGCCGACGTCGAGCCGGCCGAGCCGACGTGGGTGTCGATACGGTCGAGTTCCACCTCGTCGACGCCCAGGATCGTGCGAGCGATCTGCGAGGCGATCGTCACGAAGCCCTGGCCGACTTCCGCCGTTGCGAACTTCAGCGTGGCGACACCGTTCGACAGCCGACATCGGGCGGTGGCGTAATCGTCGAAGCCCTCCGAGTACATGAGGTTCTTGATCGCCACGCCCCAGCCCACACCCCGCACGATGTCGGATCGATCTGCCGTACGACCCGCACCGCCGGGGATCTGCATCACGTCGACCGCGCCGGTGGCCCCGTGGCGACCACCGGGAGTCGGCGGGTCGGGCATCGGAAGTGCGGCCGTGTCACGGATGCACTGCTCGACCGGAGCGACGTTCAACACGGGCTGACCGGTGATCAAACGGTCGCCGGTTCGCATTGCGTTACGCAACCGGATCTCGACCGGATCGATGCCGGTGGCGATGGCCAGCTTGTCCATCTGCGACTCGTGGGCGAAGCACGCCTGCACGACGCCGAACCCGCGCATGGCGCCGCACGGCAGGTGGTTGGTCCGCACCGCGAAGCCGTCGACGACTGCATTCGCGCAGCGGTACGGGCCTTGCGTGTGCGTGACCGCGTTGATGAGTACCGCCGACGACGTCGAGGCGTACGCCCCTCCGTCGAGAACCATCCGCGACTCGATCTTGACGATCTCGCCCTCGGACGTTGCGTGGTGACGCATCCAGATCTTCGCCGGGTGGCGGTGCACATGACCCAGGAAGCTCTCGGCGCGGCTGTAGGCGATCCTCACCGGTCGACCCAGCCGCAACGCGAGCAGACACGTGTGCACCTGCAGGCTGATGTCCTCGCGGGCGCCGAACGCCCCACCGACACCGGCGAGCACGAGCCTCACCGAGTCGACCGGCAGGCCGAGGCACGCAGCGATCTGGCCCCGGTCCTCATGCAGCCACTGCGTCGCGACATGCAGTTCGACGCCCCCGCCACCAGGATCCGGAACAGCGAGTGCCGCTTCCAGCCCGAGGAATGCCTGATCCTGCATCCCGATCTCGTAGGTCCCCTCGACGACGACGTCGCCGATGAGGTCGACGTCGCCGGTGACGATGCGCTGGTGGCGGATCAGGTTGCCGTCGGGATGGATCGGGGCGTGGCTCCCGTCGATCGCCGCCTCGGGGTCGAGCAGTGGCTCGAGCAGCTCCCACTCGACCACGATCGCCTCGAGCGCCCGTCGACACGTCTCGGGATGGTCGGCGGCCACCGCCGCGATCGGCTCACCCACGTAGCGGACGACGTCGGCGGCGAACACCGGCTGGTCCTGGCTGATCAGGCCATAGGTGAGCTTGCCGGGCACGTCGGCGGCGGTGATCACGGCTTCGACGCCGTCGATCTTCCATGCGGCGGTGACGTCGATCGAGCAGATCCGGGCGTACGGGTGCGGTGACCGCAGGGTGGCGCCCCACAGGCAGCCGTCGGCCGACAGGTCGGAGGAGAACTCGAAGCTTCCCTGCACCTTGGCGGTGCCGTCGGGGCGCGACGGTGACGTGCCGATGGTGCCCGCACGGGTCGACCGACCGATGGCAGGAGCGTCGGTGATCGTCATCGCAAGCGCCTCCGGTCGACAGCGACACGCTGGACAGCGTCGATGATTCGGCCGTACCCGGTGCATCGGCACACATTGCCGGCCAGTTCCTCACGGATCTCGGTCTCGGTCGGAGTCGCACTGCGTTCGAGCAGGTCATGGACCGCCATGATCAACCCCGGCGTGCAGAAGCCACACTGGACCGCGCCCGCCTCGACGAACGCCGCCTGCACGTCCGAGGGCGAGCCGACCGGGGCAACCCCTTCGATGGTCACGATGGGCTGACCGACCGCACTCGCCGCCATCACCAGGCAGGAACACACCAGCACGCCGTCGACCATGACACTGCACGAGCCACACTCGCCCTGTTCGCATGCGCCCTTCGTGCCCATCAGGCCCAACCGATCGCGCAACACGTCGAGCAGGCTCTCACCCAACCACGAGTCGGTCACCTCGCGCCGTGCGCCGTTGACATCGAGGACGTAGTGGTCGCTGTCGTGGGTGTCGGGGCTCATGCGGCCACTTCCTCGCTCGACGCGCGTCGAACCAGTCGTTTGGCGAGCACTCCAACGGCATGGCGCCGATACTCGGCACTCGAGCGATGATCGGTGATCGGGCGGCTCGCCGTCGAGACCAAACCGGCGAACCGCTCGAGATCGGTCGGAGACACCTCGAACGTGGTGAAATCGATCGAGGATGCAAGATGCTGTTCCGCCTCGGGACATCGCAGAACGGTCGGCCCGACCGAACCGAGCGCCACGGCCACGCTCAGACGGGAGGGATCGAGAACGACGCACACGCTGGCGACCGCGATCACCATCGCGTTGCGTACCCCGACCTTGGCGTATCCCTGCCAACCGGCGATCAGCGGCAGCGAGATCGACACGATCATCTCGCCCGGCATCAATGCCGTTCGCTTCACGCCGACCATGAAGTCACGCACCGGCATCGTTCGACGACCCGCCGCCGAGGCGAGCTCGACGGTTGCGTCGAGCGCGGCCAGCACGGGGAGACCATCGCCTGCCGGCGAGCAGGTCGCGAGATTGCCGCCGAGCGTTGCGGCGTTGCGGATCTGCGGCGATCCGACCGTCCGGGCGGCCTGGCCGAGCGCCGGGAACATGGTACCGAGCGGGCCGGTTTCGATTTCCCGGTAACTCACCGCAGCACCGATCGTGACCGACCGTGCCGACTGATCACGCCGCCAGGACCGCAGTTCGGTGATCCGGTTCACGACCACGACGCTGCTGCCCGGGCGGCGGTGGCCGTCGTTCACCTCGACCATCAGATCAGTTCCGCCGGCGAGCACGGTTGCCATCGGGTCGTGCGCGAGATGCGCAACAGCAGCGTCGACGGTGTCGGGCAGATGGACCGGCATGACGCGTGACTGTACAAAACGCCAGGGTCGCTCACGCGGTCATCGTGCCGGATTCACACTGTCGCAACGAACGGAGTGCCGGAGCGCCACACCCGCGTCATCAAACGAGTGACCCATCCGATGCTCGACGCTGCTGCTACCTTCTCGCCGTGACCTCCCAGGTGAATGACGCCCCTGTGGTGGAGAACACCGTCACCTCTGACCGGGCCAACTGGCATCGGGCGCTGTTCGTCGGCATGGCCGCGTACGTGGTGTCACGGATGTGCGTCATCGCGGCCGCCGGCGTACGCGCCTCGCAGATGGCTGTCGACGCGCGCAAGGACGGCACCGTCGAACCCACCGCCTACGAAACGATCACCAACGTGCTGACGTCGTGGGACGGCCGCTGGTACCTGGAACTCATTCGACTCGGATACCCCGACTCGATCCCGGCCGACATCACCTACGAACAACTCGAGGCACGCGCCGCGTTCTTCCCCGTCTATCCCTGGACTGTCCGTGCCGTCGATGTCGTGCTGCCAGGTGGCGACACGTTCGCGGCACTCTTCGTCAACTTCGTGCTCGGTGCCATCGCTGTCGTGCTCGTCGGCCTGCTCGCCCGCCGCCTCTACTCGGTGTCGGTCGCGGCACGGGCCATGACGCTGTTCGCCGTGTTCCCGGGAAGCTTCGTGCTGTCGTTCGCCTACTCCGAAGCAATGCTGATCGTGCTCGCCGCGGCATGCCTGTGGTTCCTGATCGACGAACGATGGGTGCTCGCCGGCGTCTTCGCCGCCGTCGCGACGGGTGCACGACCGAACGGAATCGCACTCGTCGCGGCGTGCGCTGTCGCGAGCTTCCTCGCCATTCGGCGCAACCGCGACTGGTGGTCGCTCAGCGCCCCGATCCTCGCACCGATCGGGTTCATCGGGTTCCAGTGGTACGTCGACCACACCGCCGGCGAGCGCGGCGCCTGGTTCCGGGTCCAACGCGAGGCCTGGTCGGAGGGGACGAGTTTCGGCGCCACGGCGATCACCAACTCGTTCGATTTCCTCACCAATCCCCTGGGATCGCCGACCGATGCGCTCACCGCCCTCTCGGTCGGCGCGCTCGTCGCCATGGTCTACTGCGCCTGGAAGGTCCGGCTCTCCTGGGTGCTCGTGGCCTACAGCGCCGTGGTGATCGCCCTCATGTTGGCCCCCGAGACGGTGACCGCCCGCCCCCGCTTCCTGTTCACGGCGTTCCCACTCTTCATCGCTGTTGCGGCCTGGTGGCCCGACCCCGACGACGACCCTGATCATCATCGTGCGAGCTGGGATCGCGCCGGCTGGGACCTGACACTCGTGCTGTGCGGTGCCGGACTGGTTGCCGTGACCGGGCTCTACGCCGCGTTCGGCGCCATCCCGTAGGGTCGGTGGACCGTGCGCACACTGATCATCGTGCCGACCCACAACGAGGCGGCGAACATCTGTGAACTCCTCGATCAACTCGATGCACGCGTCCCCGACGCCGATGTCGTGGTGGTCGACGACGACTCGTCCGACTCCACCCGCGCCCTCGTGCGCGAACGGATGGACGACACCGGACGGCTGCGACTGATCGAACGGCCCGACAAGCGAGGGCTCGGGGATGCCTATCGCGAGGCGTTCAGACTCGCCCTCGACGAGCACTACGACGCTGTCGTGCAGATCGATGCCGATCTGTCACACGATCCCGCCGCGCTGCCGATCATGCTCGCCGTTGCCGACCAGGGCATTCCGGTCGTGATCGGATCCCGGTACATCCCCGGTGGCACGGTGACGGGGTGGCCGCGGCGGCGGACCTGGTTGTCACGGTGGGCCAATCGGTACGTCGCGGTGATGTTGGGCCTCGCGATCAACGATGCCACGGCGGGATATCGCGTCTACCGCGTCGAGGCACTGCGAACCATCGGCCTCGACGACCTGCAGGCCAGCGGCTACGGGTTCCAGGTCGAGATGACCTACCGCGCCGTCCGTGCCGGGCTCGGTGTCGTCGAGATCCCGATCGCATTTCGTGACCGCGTCGCCGGCCAGTCGAAGATGGACGGGCGCGTCGTCCTCGAGGCGTTCCGCCTCGTCACGGCGTGGGGCATCCACGACCTCGTCACCCTGCATCGCCGCGGACGCGCATATCGCACCGACGACTCTCGCTGAGCCACCACCGCGGTCACGCTGATTGCTACGATTCACCCGCTCATGTCACGTCCCTCGCCACTCACGACTCCCGTGGGACGGTTCGCCGATCGGCTCCTGACCCGTGACCTGCCGCACCTCGAGGCGCACCGACGTGCCGACACCGTCGCGTTCATCGAGGAGCGAGTCGACGGCCTTGCGTCGTTCACCCGCTTCGGCGTCGTCGTCATCAGCCGACTCGTCGATCTCCTCGGTCGCCTCGTGGGCCCGTCGCTGGCACTCGATGTCGCCGTGCGGATCCAACTTCCGCTCCTGTCGGAGTACCCGCGACTCGTCCGGTCGCTCGGCTACACGTACGTCTGGGAGAAGTGGCCCTCGACCGCCGTCGACGGGAGTGCACCATGAGACCCGAACGCCACCACGACTGCGACGTGCTCATCATCGGATCCGGCGCCGGTGGAGCGACGACTGCCGCAACGCTCGCCGA
Organism: Ilumatobacteraceae bacterium; assembly: GCA_963743825.1. GTDB lineage: Bacteria > Actinomycetota > Acidimicrobiia > Acidimicrobiales > Ilumatobacteraceae > Sva-07. The sequence continues at coordinate 44,901 of CAVURC010000010.1, forward strand.
AGCCGGCCACGACGTGTTGATCGTCGAGGAGGGCAGCTGGGTTCCGCAGGGCTCGGTGACGCCGTTCTCGTTGGAGCAGATGAACCAGCAGTACCGATCCGGTGGCGTCACCGTGGCCCTCGGACTGCCGTCGATCGCCTACACCGAGGGGCGTTGCGCCGGCGGCGGCACCGAGGTCAACAGCGGGCTGTACCGCCGGCCCCCGGGCTACACCCTCGATCGGTGGAGAGCCGACTACGGCATCGTCGACTTCGCCACCGACGACCTCGAAGCAATCTGCGACGAGGTCGAGGACGTACTGAGCGTCCAGACCGTTCCCGGCGAACAGACCCCGGCCAGCGACATCCTGAGTCGGGGCGCCGAGGCCCTCGGCTGGCAGCACGACGAGATCCCCCGCTGGATGACCTACCCCGAGAGCGGACGCGCCGCCGACGGCCGGCGCCAGAGCATGACCGAGACCTACCTGCCTCGCGCCATCGCCGCCGGCGCCCGGCTGCTGACCGAGCATCGTCTCGACCACCTCGTGATGCACGACGCCACGGCGCTGCGGGCGGAGCTCACGTCGACGATCGACGGTGAACATCCCGTCACCATCAGCTTCCGTGACGTCATCGTCTGCGGCGGCGCGATCCAGACGCCGGCAATGCTGCAACGCTCGGGGCTGCGCCATCGGATCGGGCGGACGCTCGCTGTGCACCCCACGGTGAAGCTCGCAGCCCGCTTCGACGGCGAGGTCAACACCCCGGGCGACGTCGCCGTCATCCAGGTCAAGGAGTTCGCGCCCGAGATCTCGTTCGGTGGCTCGGCCAGCCACCCCGGTCTGGTGGCGCTCGCACTCACCGACAACTGGCGCGACTTCGGCCACGCCGTCACCGCATGGCCGGAGCTGGTCATCTACTACGCCGCGATCACCAGCCAGGGGCGTGGTTGGGTGCAGGCAGTCCCCGGCTTGCGTGACCCCATCGTCACCTATCGCCTCACGCGGCGTGATCGCGAGCTGTTGGGTCGTGGCCTGGCCCGGCTCGCACTGGTGATGCTCGAGGCCGACGCGCTCGAGGTCTACCCGTCGTTCCGGGGCGCACCCGTCGTCCGCTCGCGGCGCGACCTCGCAACCATGACATCGGCGTTCTCCGCGAACAATGCGAGCGTCATGACCGTGCATCTCTGTTCCACCGCTCCGATGGGCGAGGATGTCCGCCGGTGCGCCACCGACAGCTTCGGACGGGTGCACGGCTCGAAGAACGTCTACGTCAACGACGCTTCGCTGCTTCCCGATGCCCCGGGTGTCAATCCGCAGGCATCGGTGATGGCGATCGCGATACGCAATGCGCGACGATTCGTCGACGAGAGGGCCGGATGACCGCACCGACGATGTCGCTGAGCCATCCCGACACGACCGTGATCACCGGAGCCGGTGGCTGGCTCGGCACCGGGCTCGTCGCTGCGCTCGAGGCTGGGCAGTGGGCACGGCCCGGTCGGCTTCGTCTGCTCGTGCACGATCCGGCGGCGGTGTCGGATGCGCTGACGGTCACTGGTTCGCTCATCTCGTCGGAGCGTGTCGATGTCGTCGTCGGTGACGTCACGGTTGCCGCCGACGTCGAGCGACTCTTCGACGGCCTGAGCGGGACCGTGGACGTGATCCACACCGCCGGCGTCATCCATCCGAGTGCGATGTCGCAGTTCGACGCAGTGAATCATCGTGGCACCGAGAACATCGCACGCGCCGCGCTCGGTCACGGCGTGCGACGCATGGTGCACGTGTCGTCGAACAGCCCGTTCGGAACGAACCCCTCACGGTCCGACACCTTCCGCAACGACGAGCCGTATCAACCGTACCTGGGCTACGGCAGCTCGAAGATGGATGGCGAGTTGCGCATCCTCGACGCCGCCGAACGTGGCCTCGATGTCGTGATGGTGCGGCCCCCCTGGTTCTACGGACCACACCAACCCGCACGCCAGACGACGTTCTTCACGCTCGTGCGCACCGGCCGATTTCCCGTGCTCGGCGACGGAGGCCAACGGCGTTCGATGGTGTTCATCGACAACCTGGTGCAGGGCATCGTGCGCGCCGAACTCACCCCGACCGAACCCGGACTCGGTTGGTGGATCGCCGACGCCCGGCCCTACACCGTGCGCGAGATCGTCGAAACCGTCGGCCGGGCCATGCGTGACGAGGGCTTCGAGGTGAAGCCCAATCGCCTTCGGCTTCCGGACGTCGCCGGCACCGTGGCCGAGCGCATCGACCGGACCCTGCAACGGTCGGGCCGTTACAACCAGCAACTGCACGTACTCGGCGAGATGAACAAGACCATCGCCGTCGACATCTCGGCCGCCCGACGCGACCTCGGCTACGAGCCCGAGGTCGAGCTGTACGACGGCATGCGCCGCAGCATCCGTTGGTGCCTCGACCAGGGCATCGAGCTGTGAGCCTCGTTCTCGTCACCGGAGGCAGTGGCTACTTCGGTTCCCTGCTCGTCGATCGCCTGGGAGCCGCCGGGCATCGGGTCCGCATCTTCGACCTGAACGACACCGACGATCGCTCCGACGATGTCGAGTTCGTCGCCGGCGACATCCGAGATCGCGCTGCTGTTCGCGATGCCGTCGATGGCGTGGACATCGTCATGAACAACGTCGCGCAGGTTCCGCTCGCACGTGATCTGCACCTCCTGCGATCCGTCAACGTCGACGGCACCCGACGGCTTCTCGAGGCGTGCGCCGACGCCGGCGTGTCCAAGGTGATCCACACCTCGTCGAGCGCAGTGTTCGGCGTGCCCGACACGAACCCCGTCCTGCCGTCGACCGTACCGGCGCCGATGGAGGCCTACGGACTCGCCAAGCTCGCCGCCGAATGGGCGTGTCTCGACGCTGCCCGTCAGGGTCTCGACGTGTCCATCGTGCGACCACGCACGATCCTCGGGCACGGCCGCCTCGGCATCTTCGGCATCCTCTTCGACTGGATCGCCGACGGGCGCGATCCCATCGTGCTCGGCGACGGCACCAATCGCTACCAGTTCGTGCATTCGGACGACCTCGCCGACGTCTGCATCCTCGCCGCTCGACAGGCGGGCCCCGGGTTGTTCAACGTCGGCACCGACCGCTTCGGCACCATGCGCGAGACGCTCGAGGCGCTGTGTCTCCACGCCGGCACCGGAGCCGTCGTCCGTTCGGTTCCTGCCGGCCCCGCCGGCCTCGCAATGCACCTCAGCGCAACGCTCGGGATCACACCGTTTGCCCCGTACCACTGGTTGATGTACTCGAAGTCGATGTGGTTCGACCTCGATCACCTGCGCGAGCAGCTCGATTGGACGCCGACGTGGTCGACCGACGAGATGTTCGCGCAGAGCTACGACTGGTTCGTCGAGCACCGGGCCCAGGCCGACGACAGCGGGGCGTCGCATCATCGCCGCACCGCGAAGCAGGGTGCACTCCAGGTGGTCAAGCGCATGTCGGGCCTCCTGCCGCGAGCTCGGTGAGCGACGTCACCATGTCGTGGATCAGGCGAAACTCCACGTGGGTTTCGGTCATCGTGCTCGGCCTCCTGGCGTACGTCCCGGCGCTGAGCGCAGCCCCGGGTCGGATGCCGTCGGACTCCAAGCTCTACATCTACCTCGACCCCGGGCGATTCCTCGCCGACGCGACCACCACGATGGATCCCCGCCAGTTCGCCGGTTGGGTTCCCCATCAGCACATCTCCTACCTCTGGCCGGCCGGCCCGTGGTTCTGGTTGTTCGATCTGCTCGGTGTCCCCGATTGGATCGCCCATCGCCTCTGGATCGGCACGCTGCTCATCGCGGCCGGCCTCGGTGTGCGGTGGATGTCGCGGGTCATCGGGCTCGCTCCCCTCGCCGCCCTCGTCGCTGCGCTCGTGTACCAGCTGTCGCCCTACGTGCTCCCGTACATCTCCCGGACGTCCGTGCTCCTGCTCCCCTGGGCGGGCCTGGGGTGGATCGTCGGGTGTACCGCGTTGGCGGCCACCCGGGGCCGTTGGAGACATCCAGCGCTCATCGCACTCATCGTGCTGACCGTCGGCTCCGTGAACGCAACCGCGCTGGCGATGATCATTCCGGCGCCGGCACTCTGGCTGATCCATGTGGCGTGGAGGCGCGACATCACGTGGATGCGTGCGCTGACCACATCGGCCAAGGTGGCACTGCTGTCGACGCTCGTGTCGCTGTGGTGGATCGTGATGCTGATGATCCAGGGGCGCTACGGATCCGACGTGCTGGCGTACTCCGAATCACTCGACTCGGTCTCGTTCACGTCGACGTCGACCGAAGTGGTCCGCGGACTCGGATACTGGCTGTTCTACATCCGCGACTCCTTCGCCGCGACCACGACCGCATCGCTCGACTACCTGGCGTCGATCAAGATCATCGCGTTCGGTGTGGCGCTCCTCGCCACGTGCCTCGTCGGTCTCGTCGCCACCCGTTGGGCTCACCGTCGTTACGCAGCACTGCTGATCGGCGTCGGCACCATCCTCGCGGTCGGCGTGCACCCGATCGACGACCCCTCTCCGGTGATGTCGGTGCTCCTCGGCGACGGCGAGGGCGGGCTGGCGCTGGCACTGCGCAGCAGCACCCGTGCCGTGCCGGTGCTCGTGCTCGGTTTGGCGCTCGGCGCCGCGATGGCAGTCGGCGCGCTCCGTGGTGTCCGTTTGCACCTGCCGTTCACCGATCACCGGATGCGCGCCGACGGTGCGTTCGCGGTGATCGTTGCGATCCTTGCCGTCGCCAACCTCCCGGCCCTGCGCACCGGCGGCTTCGTCGACCCCGCGCTGGAGCGCGATGCCGACCCGCCGGCGAGTTGGCTCGACGCGGCGGCGTTTCTCGACGACCTCCCCGACGGGTACCGGGTCCTGCAGGTTCCGGGAACCGAGTTCGGCGCCTACCGATGGGGCTACACGGTCGACCAACCGCTGCCGGCGCTGACCGAGCGACCCCTGGTCACACGCGACCTGCTTCCGCTCGGAAGCGCCGCTGCCATGGACCTGGTCTTCGCGCTCGACGACCGATTCCAGGATGGCACCCTCGACGTCGCGAGCGTTGCGCCGGTTGCGCGGCTGCTGGGTGTCGACACCGTCTGGGTCACGGGCGACGTCGCCTTCGACCGCTTCCGGCTCGCCCGGCCGGAGATCGTCGACGACCTCCTGACGTCGCCTGGTGCCGCCGACACCGGGCTGCTCCCTCCGGTGCGCTTCGGTGAACCGACGACGATGCAGCCCGACCGGCCGATGGTCGACGAGCAGTCGATCAGCGACGGTCGCGTCGGGTCGGCGATCGCTCCCGTCACGCTGGTCGCCGTCGACGATCCGGTGCCGACGGTGAGGGTCAAGACCGACGAAGTCGTGCTGTCCGGTGACGGCGCCGGGATCGTCGATGCAGCAGGTGCCGGAATCATCGACGGGACCGAACTGATCCGCTACAGCGCCTCGCTCGACGATGGGCTGGTCGATGCGTTGCGTTCTGCGTCCCGACTCGTCGTGACCGACACGAATCGCGACCGCGCCCATCACTGGCGCAGCTCGCAGGACGTCACGGGGTTCACCGAGTCCGGCGGCGCCGACTCCGACGTGCTGCGCTTCGAGGGCGCCGACCAACGGCTCCCCGTCTTCGACACCGCTGACGAGGCCACACAGACCATCTCGGTGCAGTCGGGACCCGTCACCGCTGCTGCGTCCGCCTACGGCGAGCCGTTCGCGTATCTGCCCGAGCATCGACCGGTGATGGCGATCGACGGCGATCCGGCGACCAGCTGGACCGTCGCCGACCGAGCCCCTGGCGTCGGCGAGTTCATCGTGCTCAGCTCCGATGCCGGAATCGACCACGTCACGTTGCGCCAACCCGACGCCGGCCCCGACGACCGCACCATCACCGCGATCGACCTCGTGGTCGACGATCGGCCCGTGCAGCGCGTCGAGCTCGATCACACCTCGTTGAACGGCTCCGGCCAGCGCATCGACGTCGAGCCGACCGACGGCCCCACCGAGGTGACCATCACCATCGCCGCCACGAGCGCCCCGCAGCCACCACTCGGCGACGCGTTGCGGGGAGTCGGCTTCAGCGAGATCGACCTCGGGCTCGGACCCACCATGGAGTTCATCCGTCCGCCCATCGACGCACTGAGCGTTGCTGCCGACGCGCCCGACACTCCGATCAGTCTGCTGTTCACCCGCCTGCGCACCGATCCGACCGACCGGTGGCGCGACGATCCCGAGCCGGCGATGCAGCGCCGGTTCGAACTTGCTCGATCCGTCGCCGTCGACGCAGACATGACGCTCCGCCTCGATCAGCGAGCCGACGGCGACGTGCTCGCGGCGCTCCTCGGCGAGAACGTCAGCGACGACGGCCACCTCACGGGCGTGCCGGCCGCTCGTGGAGCAGCCGCCCTCGACGGTGACACGGCCACGAGCTGGATCACACCGTTCGGCGAGCCGACCGGTCACCGCCTCACCCTGTCGGGTTCGTCGATCGCATCGACGCTCAGCGTCACACAGCCGGAGGGTGACTTCTCCCCCGTCACCGAACTCGAGCCTCACCGACGCCGACGGGACGGTCAGTGTGTCGATCGAGCCGACCTCGCCCGGTGTGATCCAGCTCCCCCGTGCGGTGTCGCTCGACGAGCTCACCATCGAGATCACCGGCGTCGATCCACGCACGACCATCGATCGTCGATTCGGCGAACCCATCGTGCTTCCCGCCGCCATCTCCGAGGTCGAGTTCGACGGAGCCTCACCCGGTGTCGCCCCGGTCGAGACGATCACCGCCGAGTGCCGTTCCGATCTCATCGAACTCGACGGTCGCCCGCTCGACATCTCCTTCACTGCGACCACCGACTCGTTGCTCGCAGGCCAACCGGTCGCCGCCGTTCCCTGCGACCCGATCGATCGGCTCGACGTGGGTCGACACGAGTTGATCGCGACCGGCTCGGCAACGACGGGCCTCCAGGTCGACCAGGTGCGATTGACCGAGGGGGGACCCGATGCGGAATCGGAGCTGGTCACCCCGGTCGAGGTGACCGAGTCGAGGCACGGACGAGTCGTCGAGGTGCCACCGTGCCCCACCGGGTGCTGGTTGGTCGTCGGTGAGGGGTACAACACCGGCTGGACTGCATCGACCGACGACGGGTCGCTCGGCGCGCCGACGCTCGTCGATGGCAACGCCAACGGCTGGTACCTGGAGGCGTCCTCGACACCGACCACGGTGACCGTGAGCTGGCCGGTGCAGCGCCAGTTGAACATCGCCTTCGCGTTGTCCGGTCTCGGCGTGTTGCTGGCGCTCGGCCTCGTCGTCGTCGATCGCCGGCGCGCCGACGATGCTGACGATGCCGACACTGCCAACCGGCCACCGAGACGTGCCGCGCTGAGCGATCGAGCCACCCGGCGAGCGGCGGCGCTCACCGTCGGCGCAGGCGTCGCGGCAAGCGCAGTGTTCGTCGGATGGGCGTGGGCGCTCGTCGCGCTGCTCCTCGGAGTCCCGATCATCATCCTGCGCCGCACTCGGCTGCTCACGGCGATCGGGGCCGCCCTCGTACTCGGCGCGAGCCTGGTCGTCCTCGTGGTGGTTCGCACCGATCGGCCCTATCCCGGCGCCGGCTGGCCGATCAGATTCGAGTGGCTCCACGGTTGGACGCTGCTCGGCGTGGTGCTGCTCACCGTGTCGACGTTGTTCGCCACCGATGCGAAACGCGGCCCGAGGTGACCCACGACGCGCCGACCCCGTCGCCGGGGGTGGCAGTGTCGGCCGTGTCGGCCGTGAGCGAGTACCACCCGGCCCTCGACGGCTTGCGTGCCGTGGCCGTGATCGCCGTGGTGCTCTTCCACGCCGGCGCGACATCTGACCTCTCGAGCGTTGCACCGGGCGGGTTCATCGGTGTCTCGGTGTTCTTCACCCTCTCGGGCTACCTGGTCACGACGCTGCTCCTTCGCCAGATCTCGGGCGGAACGGGCCTCGACCTCGGCCGATTCTGGACGCGACGTCTGAAGCGGCTCGCGCCGGCATCGCTCGTCGTCGTGTTCGCCACGGTCGTGCTCTCGAGTCGGTTCTGGACGGGCATGACGACATCGGACGCGCTGGCCGGCGCATTCGGATACACCAACTGGCACGTCATCTGGAGTGGCGAGAACGCCCTGCTGCGTACCATCGTCGGGCCACTCGGACCGTTCTGGTCACTGGCGATCGAGGAGCAGTTCTACCTGCTGCTCGTCGTCGTCGTGATCGCCGCGGTGCGCACCGCACGACCCATCCGCACCCTCACGATCCTCGTCGCCTGCGGTTGGTCGGCGTCGATGGTCGTCCAGCTGCTCGCCAACTGGCCCCAGTACCAACTGGAGTTCAGCACGATCACACGCGCCTCGGAGCTCCTCGCGGGCTCCGCGCTGGCGGTGCTCCTCCACACCCGAGCCGAGATCCTGGCCCGCGTGTCGTCGTTGCTGCGACCGGTCGGGATCGCGGCGATGAGCGTCATCGTGCTCCTCGCGGCCACCACCGACTACGACCCGCCGTGGTTGCTGCACGGCGGGTATGGCGTGCTGTCGCTCGTGAATGCCGCGCTGGTGATGTCGCTGCTGGCCCCGGGACCTCTCACCCGGGTGCTCGCGTGGGCGCCGGCGGTCACCGTCGGCAGGTTGAGCTACTCGTGGTACCTCGTGCACTGGCCGATCATCCTGATCCTCACCCCGGACCGCACGGGTCTGGAATCGTGGGCGTTGCTCGCCCTCAAGGTCGCCGCGTCGCTGGCGGTCGCCGTGATCCTGCATCGGGCCGTCGAACAGCCGTTGCGACGTCTGGAGGTGCCGCAGCGCAGCGTCGTCGTCACGTGGGCCGCAGCATCCCTCGTGGTCGTCGCCGCCGCCATCGCCCTCCTCTGACCGCCGAGCGATGAGCGAGATCCCGGTATGCGGGGCGTCGGCTCATCGCCGACGCGGTGACGGTCAGAGTTGTCGGCTGAGGTCGACACACAACCCTGACGGGGCGCCGTCGGCCTCCACGGGCTGTATCGCCGACAGCTCGACCGGAAGGAGCACCACGGCATCGCCGACCCTCGCCCGGTACTCACGCGAGACGTTGTCGAGGACGACCTCGTAGGTCGTCGGAGCGGTGACCTCGACTGGTTGCTCGAACGTGGTCGTACCCGTCGAATCGACCACCCGGAGCATGGTGCCGGTACCCGACGGCACCAGCTCGAGTGTCCAGCCCGAACCCGCCGCCAGGACAGCGCCCTCGCCGACCTCGTCGATCACTCCGCTCGCTCGGCGGGTACCGCCACGGTCGATCGCCAACCAGTGACCCTGCTCGGCCATGTAGACACCCTGGCATCGAGGATCCAGTGCGACGATCCCGTCTCGGGGAACGTCGACGCCGGCCACGAGCGCGATGAGCGACGGCGCCGGAGTGCCGAACAGGGCATCGTCGATGTCGTAACGCAGCTGCGTGAATCCCAGGGTCTTGTACTCGTTGGTCCACGTGGCCAGCGACGCGTTCACCCAGAGGCCCCACACGACGAGCACCACGCCGACGATCTTCACCACCCGTTGTCGCGGCAGGGCCAGGACCACCCAGATTCCGATCGCACCCGCCACGATCAGCGGCGGCAGCATGTCGATCAGATAGCGGTTGGCGACGAACCCGATCATGAACGTCGGTACTGCGCCTGCCACCGCCGCTGCCGACGAGCAGCAGCCAGGTCCGATTCCGGTGCCGGATCATCCAGACGATGCCCACGACCGCCAGGACGAGCAACAGGGTGGCACTGACGGGCAGCGATGACGCCGGGGTGATCGACTCGGCCGGATAGCTTCCCCGATCGACCGCCAAGGGGCCGAACCGGATGCCGGGAACCAACCGTTCGAACCGGATGCCGTCGGGGCGCAGGTACTGCACCAACGTGGTGGGCAGGAACCGAGGTGAGAAGAAACTCCCGTTGTTGCCTGCGAACCAGGCCGCGCGAGCCGGATCGGTCAACGAGAGCAACTGTCGATCACCGGGCACCGAGGTCAAGGTGCCGAACTTCGCGAAGTTGACGACGACATGGGCGACGATCGGGAGCAGCCCGCCGAGCAGCGCCGAGCGACCGCGATCGAAGCCGGTGGTCCGACTGCGCCACAGCAGCACGCCGCCGCAGGCGATGAGCGCAATCGAGACACCGAGCCCGATCGGCGCGCGAGTCAGTGTGGCGGCCAAGGCTGCGGCCGAAGCGCCCAGCAGCAGCCGGCGATCGGCGAACCCGGATGCGGCCCACTCGGCGATCAGGGCGAAGCCGATCACTGCGAGGGTCAGTGCCCACAACTCGGTCTCGTTGTAGACCGAGATCCAGCCGGCGGCGAACAGTGCCGGGGAGAACGCGACCGCCGCGGTGAAGAGCCCCAGCGCCCAACGGTCGTCGACCGGATTCGTGGGCGTCGCCGACCGGATCACCGCACGGCCGGCGCGAGCCAGACGCGCCGACCACCGGCAGAGCACCACCACCGCGATCAACATCGACACGCGCACCAACCGGCCGACGAACAGATCTCCGAAGAGCATCAACGGCATGCGCACCAGCGAGAGGAAGGGCCCGTAGTACAGGTAGGTCTTGCCGCCCACCACGAAACCCTCGGGGCCCGGGATCGCCGGATCCACCGCCAGTCGGCCGTGCCAGAACGCTCGCGCCTGCTCGTCGTAGAAGTCGGCGCTGAACCCCGCCCGATCGAACAGCTGCCACGGCCGCCACGATGTGGCCACCAGCCAGAAGACGACGACGGCCACCACCGTGATGATCCACACCACGGTGTCGGCCGACATCCCCCGGTGAGTCGACTCCTGGCCCTCGCCGCCGGCAGCGGAGGTGGTGCGGGCGTCCGGAGCGTGCTCGAGGTTCGAGCTCACGTCACGGGCGGGTCGAGCAGGTGCGGCGCTGTTTCGAGTCGGACCACGAACTGGTACGCGAACAGTGTGGGCCAGACTCGGCGCGCCAGCCCGTCACCGGCAGCCACGACACTGCCGAGCGTCCCCTCGACGCCGAGCACGTCGAGCGGCAGTCCGGCGTACGACTCGGTGGTCGTGACGAGCCCGGTGTTCGCCAGCGTGCGCCGGAAACTCCGCCGGGTGAAGAAGCGCACGTGGGTGCGGTCGAGAATGCCGCGCTGGTCGTAGTCGAAGAGCCCGGCAACCGTGCGCAGGCGCGGATACCAGTGGCCGAAGTTCGGCACGCTGGCGATGATCGTGCCCGCCGGATCCATCCGGCCCGCGAGATCGGCCAGCAGCTCGTCGGGGTTGCGAACGTGTTCGATGACATCGGCAGCAATGACGACGTCGTAGCCGTCGCCCACCTCCTCGCGGAAGACCACCCTCCACGTCGGCAACGAAGAACCGGTCGGTTCGCTCCGCGATCGCGTCGTCGGCCACGACGTCGACACCGGTCACGTGATGGCCTCGTCGACGGAGCTCTGCGGCCACCCAGCCCGGACCGCATCCGACGTCGAGAATCCGCAACGGCCGTCCGACCGGGACGAGTTCGAGCACGATCGCGTGGGAACTGTTCGGTGACGGCTTGTACTCGTACGGCTCGTGCTTTCGACCGAGGTCGCCGCGTCCGAACCCGTACTCGCCGAGGCGGTGCCGAACGGTGTCGATCATGATGTCGCGGGCATACGCGATGCCGTTGACCCGCGAGATCTCGTCGCCGTAGTAGGTCGGGATCGGCACTTCGACGATGCGTTTGTCGGCACCGAGCAGCTGCAGGATGATCTCGGTGTCGAAGTCGAAATCGTCGCTGTTGCCGACGAACGGGAGCTCGGCGAGCGCCGCCACCCGGTAGGCGCGATACCCCGAATGCCACTCGCTCAGACGTGCACCGGTGATCGCGTTCTGTGCGGTCGTGAGGATCCGGTTGCCCACGTACTTGTAACGCGGCATTCCCCCGCGGAGTGCACCACCGGGATCGAGCATCCGCGAGCCGAACACTGCGTCGGCATCGCCGGCGACGATCGGCGACAACAGGTCGGCCATCTTCTCCGGCGCGTACTGACCGTCACCGTGCAGGAGCACGACGACATCCCAACCGTGATCGACGGCGTAGCGATAGCCGGCCTTCTGGTTGCCGCCGTAGCCGAGATTGTGATCGTGACGGATGATCGTGAGCGGAATGTCGGTGCCCGATGCCACGTACCCGTGAGCGACATCGAAGGTCGAGTCCGACGAGTGATCGTCCATGACGAGCACCTCGGCCAACTCGGCGCGCAACTCGGGCGGAATCCGGTCGAGAACCCACCGCAACGTCGATTCGGCGTTGTAGGCGACGACGAGCACCCCGATCTTCACGTCACTCCCCCGGGCTGCACACGCATCCGGGTAACACTACAAAGCCGACGCCACCTCGGGCGTCCCCTCTACAGTGATCGACCGGTGAGCAGCGACACACCCTCGAACGGGATCCCCACTCTGCTGGAACGTCAGCAGCTCAACATCCAGGACCCGTCGGCGCACACGTTCTGGCACTGGGTGCGATTCGGCCTGGTCGCCGACGCTGCGAATGCACAGCACGCCGTCCAGGTGCTCGACATCGGCGCCGGATCGGGCATGCTCGGCGACTGGATGGCCACGCACGTTCCGGGCGTGCGGTACCGATTCGAGGAACTGTCGCCGGTCCTCGACGCCGCGCTGGCGGCCCACTTCGGTTCCGAGGCACGCCACGACCCCGCAGCGACGATCAGCGCCGACACCGTGGTGACGATGCTCGACGTCGTCGAACACATCGAGGACGATCTCGGCGCGCTCACCGCGCTCGCCGAGCGTCTGGATCCGGGCACGACACTCGTGCTCACGGTTCCGGCGCTGCAGTGGGCGTTCTCCTCGTGGGACGTCGAACTCGGCCACTACCGCCGCTATTCGCGGCGCCAGGTCCGCACCCTGCTCGAACGTGCCGGGTTCGAGGTGCGCAGCACGGCGTACCTGTTCCCGGAGATGCTGGTGATGCTGCCCGTGCGCAAGCTGCGCCCGGGGAACCGTTCCGACGTCGACTTCCCCCGATTGAGCGACCGGATGAATCGGCTCGGCTACGCGGTGAGCCACCTGACTGCCCGCTGGCGCCGGGTGTGGCCCGCCGGCACCTCGGTGGTCGCCATTGCGTCGAAGCCGACCACCCAGTCGACGACACAGCCGACATGAGCCGGTCATGAGCGAGTCGACCGACGCCACCCGCTGCTGGGTCGTGAGCCCGATGCTCAACGACACCGAGTCGTTCGTGCGGCTGCGCACGGAGACAACCGACGCCTGCAGGGCCGACGGCCTGCACGTCGATCTCCGCTACGTCGTGATCGACGACTCGGCCGGTACCGATCCCGACATCCACGCGCTCGACGACTTCGACGACGTGGAGGTGCTGCGGCCGCCGTTCAATCTCGGGCACCAACGCGCCATCGTCTACGGGCTGCGCCACATCGTCGCCGAACTCGAAGACGGCGATGTCGTGGTCACGATGGACTCCGATGGCGAAGATCAGCCGTGCGACGTCCCGCGGCTGCTGCGGGCACTCGATGCCGACACGGTCGCTCTGGCACTCGCACAGCGGACCAAGCGTTCGGAACCGCTGCGATTCCGGGTGATGTACGTCGTGTTCCGGATCATGTTCCGCGTGCTGACGGGCACCACGATCCGGTCGGGAAACTTCGCCGCGCAGCGCGGTGACTCGCTCGCCGTCACCATTCAGCATCCGAGTTTCGACCTCTGCTATTCCTCGACGTTGCTCGCGCTGCGGCGGCCCACCGCCACCGTGCCCTGCGCCAGAGGTCATCGCTTCGCCGGCAGTTCGCGGATGAACACCTACGCCTTGATGGCCCACGGGGTCCGGATGCTCCTGCCGTTCTCGGAGCGGATCGCAGTGCGCATGATGTTCGTCGCGGCCACGAGCGCACTGACGCTCCTGGTGTTTCTCGTGTCGATGGCGACGGGTCTGCTCGGCGACCCTCCCGGTACGGTCGCCTGGAGCGCACTGATCGCCGTCTTGACCGTGTTCGCCGCGAGCTTCACGGCATTCGTGGTGCTGTTCTCCGGATTCGCCCAGTCGTCGGCCATCGCCATGAAGGGCATCGGCACGATGGCACCATCGCCCGAATCATGACCACCACCGACGTCGAACAGGAACCCGAGGTCGACGCCGTCGTCACACGATGCCGGCGGCCCCCGCCGATGGGTTCGTGCGCTCGTCGTCGGTGTCGCGGTCATGCCGATCGTCGCCGCGGTCGTACGTTCGCTGCGCCGGGAGTGGTTCCCGATCGGCGACAACGCACTGCTCTATCTCCGTGCCGTCGACGTCTTCACCGAACACCATCCACTGCTCGGTTCGTGGACATCTGCGTCGCTGTCGGTGGGTGAGAACATGAACAACCCCGGTGCGCTGTACGACCTGCTGATGGCGCCGTTCGCGCTGACGCTTCCCCCCGGACCCGGTGCCGCGATCGGCGTCGGAGCACTCAACATTGCGTCGATCATCGGGATCTCGATCGCCAGCCGCCACATCGGCGGGTGGAGCATGCAGCGCTGGATGCTGCTCGCCGCTGCGGCGCTCTCCTGGTCGATGGGCAGCGAGATGCTCTTCGACATCTGGCAGGCCCACGCGTTGCTGTTGCCGTTCCTGCTGCTGCTCGTGCTGATGGTGGGATGCACCGCAGGGAGACGTGCCTGCATTCCCTGGGCCGTCTTCGTCGGCAGCGTGCTGATCCAGACCCACATCAGCTACGCGTACGTGCTCGGCGCCCTCGTCGTCGCTGCGCTGGGAGTCTCGTGGTGGCTCCATCGGCCCGTCGAACGTGCCACCGTCATCCGGTCACTGACGTCACGAACGGCCGCTGTCACCGCCGCGGTGTTCGTGCTGTGTTGGATCCAGCCGCTGTACGAGCAGTTCTTCGGTGAGGGTCGAGGAAATCTGACTCGATTGGCCTCCAACTCCGGCGGCGGCGAGGTCACCCTCGGGCTCACCGATGCAACGAAGATCACCAGCGCGATCATCGCGTTGCCGCCGTGGTGGATGAGGTCGGGCTACTCCACCACGGTCCCGATCACACAGGTCACCCCGACCGCCGACGGCTACCGACTCGTGATGACCGGTCTCCCCGGCCTCGCCATCTCGATGCTCGCACTCGTCGGTGTCGTGTCGCTGCTGGTGGCACTGACCATCGCTGCGCACCGTCGTGGCCTTCTGGCAGCGACGTGCGCCGGCGCCCTCGCTGCGGTGTCAGTTCCGATCACGGTGGTGGCGCTGAGCAAGCTCACGATCGGCGCCGTGGGGTTCTCGTCGCACCACGTCCGCTGGGTGTGGCCGTTGTCGGTGTTCATCACCTTCTCGATCGTCTGGATGGCGACGGAGATCTGGACTGCCAGGCGGGCGGGGCAGGACCGACGCGACGGCGTCGCACCGATCGTCGGCCTGGCTCGATCGAATCTCGATCGGTCTGATCGTGGTGCTCTCGATCGCCAATCTCGCGTACCTCGAACGTCCGGATGGTCCGGTGGCGGCCTACTCGACCATGCCCGCGATGCGGCGTGTGTTGCCAGAGCTCGGCGTGCTCGCCGACCACGATCCCGTCGTGTACGACGTGTCGAACCTCCGAGTCTTCGAGCCCTACAGC
The DNA here is from genome assembly GCA_963743825.1 of Ilumatobacteraceae bacterium. Classification (GTDB taxonomy): domain Bacteria; phylum Actinomycetota; class Acidimicrobiia; order Acidimicrobiales; family Ilumatobacteraceae; genus Sva-07. The sequence continues at coordinate 60,502 of CAVURC010000010.1, forward strand.
TCCACGATGATGATGCGCATGCAGGAACTCGGGATCGAGTTCCGTGTGACCGACGAGGGCCTCGTCCGCCAACTCGGCCCGTCGCGGCGCGCCGACGGCACCGAGACGACGCGGGTGTTCCAACTCGAGGGTGTCGAGGCGCTCGACTACGACGGGCCGGCGTGCACCGTCGCACTGGCGAGTGCACTGAGTGCCGACGACGAGGCCGCCACACGCGACCTCGCCGACCGCCTCGCCGGCGACCTGGTCGATGGCACCATCGTCGTCGACGACAACCTGCTCACCGAGACGGACCCCATCGATCAGCTCGCCGCGGCACGCTCCGGCGATCTCGATGCGGCGTGGCTGCTGGTGATCGACGGATCACTTGCGAGGTGGGTGACCGACGGCACGGCAACGACAACCAGCGACACCGATCTCGAGGCCGACTCGCAGCAGGTTCTGCGTTGGATGTCGACCACCTACGGTCTGTTCGCCGAAGGCCCCTGGGCCTGCCCGAGCTGAACGCCCGCCGCCGGTCTTTCCGGACCCGACCCCGACAGACCGGGGGTCGTTCTCCGTCGGTCAGTCGTACACGTCGGGCGGCACGAGGAACACGGCGGTTTCCTGGCCGAGCTTCAACATCCGATCGACGGTGCGCTGCAACTCGATCGGCACCTCGGGGTCGGTCTGCACGCTGAAGAGGTTGAAGTCGACCGCCGTCACCAGCGCGTCGTACCGATCGGCGTCGATCGGCAGCTCGGCGAGGCCGTCGAGCAACTCGGTACGGAGCTGCTCGAACTCCGCCAACTCTGCGGCCGACCGCGGCTCGTACGTGGCGACCTCGATCGCACGCGGCTCGTTGCGCCATTCGTCGAGATAGGCACCGGTGGCGAACTGCACGACCATGTCGGCATCCTCGATGTCGACGACGCGCTGCGGCGTGATCGGGACCCGCCACAGTGTTGGCGCGCCGGCATCGAAACCACGCCGTTCGAGTTCGCTCACCAGGCCGAAGCCCTGAGAACCGAACGATGCAGCGTCGTTCCACACCACGGCGTAGGTGCCGTCGCCCAGTTCTTCCAGCGCGTCGACCGTCGGGCCGACAACGGCTCCCAGCGGACGCGACAGGTGCGCTTCGGGAACGACGACCGTCGCCGCCTGCACCACGAGCGTCGTCCACATCACAGCGCCGATCACGACGAGCAGGCCCGACACGGCCTGGTCGAGGCGCTGGCGTCGATCGCCGAGCCGGCGGGCGATCACTGCGACGGCGGTCCAGATCACCGCAGCAACGATGAGCGCGGTGATCGACCACGCCCACAGGGTGAGGTAGTACCAGACCTTGCCGAAGATGCGGAACATCGAAAAGGCACCGAGCGCCACACACACGGCGAGCAGACCGTGCAGCACCACCAGTCGGCGGTCGCGCACCACCAACACGGCAACCGCGGCGGCAACTGCCCACACGATCAGGAGGAGGGCGCCCGGAATCAGCGACCGCTGGGCCTGGGTGGCTGCCACTTCGAAGATGTCGGTGCCCGACGCGGAGAGGTCGGCGAACCGCGTGACGTCCAGGTGCCGCAGGAGCAGTTCGAGCCCGGCACGCCTGCCGATCGCCGCTTCGGGAGGATCGCGGAAGTAGTCGATGATCATCGAGAGGTTCTGCGTGCCGAACAGCTGGTCGAGTGCCACGGGGACCCAGCACACGACGCCCACGCCGACCCCGATGGCGAGGCTCCGGCCGGTTCGGGCCCGATCCTCGCTCCCCCGTTCACCGTGCCACCAGCGCCATGCGACCACGAGCGTGGCACCGACCACGATCGATCCCGCGAGGCCGACGTACGGAAGGTGGGTCTGCGCGCACAACGTTCCCGCCAACGTGGCGACCCAGAGCACACCGTTGTCGCCGACCACCACCGCCCACACGGCGATCAGCGTCGCCAACCACGGCAGCAGGGGGAGGTACGGATTCCACGGCTGGCCCACGAGATCGAAGCCGTAGGTCTGGACCACCACCAGCAGCACGACGACGACGGCCCACTGCAGCCGAATGCCACCCATCCGGCGGATCACCAGGACACAGGCCACCGCCGACACCGCTGCGATCACCACCGCCGCAACGAGGAGGCCGATCGCCGACGACCCGAACAGGCGGTACACGGGAGCGAGGAGGTAGTAGCCGAGCGGGCCGGGGTGGCTGCCCTGGTCGGGGAACGTGCCGATGCGCCCGGGAAGCCCGATCAGCGGCGTGTCGACTCCGCCGACGTCGCGGACACGGAACTCGGTCATCGCCATGTCGAGCACCGGGTACCAGGTCCGCGTGGCCACGCGAACCGCTGCCACGACGAACGGCACGAGCACCACCACGACCGGCGACCACACCGACCGGACGACACGAGCAACGGTGTCGTTCACCGACGGCCCCGGACGCGTCTGATCCGGTCCGCAACCCCCCAGCGCGTCACCAACAACATCGACTCCACGATGATCCGACCCGACATCTTCGACTTGCCACGCAACCGGTCGCGGAACACGATGGGTTGCTCGACCACGACCGCTCCCGACGTCGTCAGCCGTCGGACCAACTCGGTCAGGAATGCGTATCCCTCCGCCGAGGTGGACGTGGGGTCGATCGCCGCCAGCGCCGTTGCCCGATAGGCCCGATAGCCGCTCGTGCAGTCGCGGGCGCTCACGCCCAGGATGGTGCGGGTGTAGGCATTGCCCCACTTCGACAGGAGCTGGCGTCGTACCGGCCAGTCCGTGGTCCCGCCCCCGCGTACGTAGCGCGATCCGATGACCAGATCGGCGCCGCTCCCGATCGCCTCGATGAACTCGGGGATCTGGTCCGGGTCGTGCGAGAAGTCGGCATCCATCGACACCACGACGTCGTAACGACCGTCGAGCACCTGTGCGAACCCCTCGCGATATGCGCTCCCGAGGCCGGCCTTGCCGGGGCGGTGGAGCACCGTCACACCGCTGATCTCCGCGGCGACCGATTCCGCGATCGCGCCGGTTCCGTCGGGGCTGTTGTCGTCGACGACGAGCACATCGGTCGTCGGCGCGGCGTCACGAACCGCTCGGAGGAACAGGGCGATGTTCTCGGCTTCGTTGTACGTCGGGAGCACCACCACGCTGCGCATGTCGGTCGGCAGGCTACTTCCCACGGCAGACGACCCCGTGGAGCACCCGGATGACGCCGAGCGCACTCTGATCCCAGGTCATCGTCTCCGTTCGCGCACGGGCGGCGCGCGCCAGACGATCCCGGAGTTCGCCGTCCGTCAGCACCCGCACGATCGCCGATCCCAGCTCGGAGGGCGGGGCCAGGATGCCGGTCACCCCGTCGACCACGCTGCTGCGATGGCCCCTGATGTCCGTGGCGACGGCAGGTGTTGCGCACCCGGCTGCTTCGGTCAGGCTGAGTCCCCACCCCTCCGCCAGCGAGGCGCTCGCCACGATCCACGCCTGCTGATACATCGCCACGAGGTCGTCGGGCGCGACGTGGCCGGCGAACGTGATCCAGCCGGATGCCCCCGCGTCGGCCACCTGCTGGAGGAGTTGTTCACGTTCGGGCCCGGTGCCCACGATCGTCAGCGTCAGCCCGGGTACCTCGCGGCGTGCGGCCACGGCCGACTCGATGAGCAGCGAGAGCCGCTTCACCGGCGCCAGCCGGGCGACGGCGATGATCGACGGCTGCACGGTCTTCTCACCGCCGGGGTGGAACCGGGGGTCGGTGCCGTTGGGAACCGCCGTGACGAGTTCGGGTCGGAATCCCAGCTCGATCAGCTCGTCCCGGGTGGCATCCGACGGGGTGACCGTCGGCGTGCGACGGTAGAAGGGCGGTGCCAGTCGACTCTCGAGACCCCGACCGAGCGCCGCCAACGGCCCGGGAAGGATCTGGTCCCACATCGGGCCGTGCACATGGTGCAGGAACGTGATGTGCGGCCGCCGGCACCAGACCGGCGAGAACCACGGCACGCCGTTCCAGATCTCGACCAGTGCGTCGTAGGGCCCCATGCGGTGCGTCACTTCTGCGGCGATGGTTCTCGGGAACACCGAGTACCGGCTGCCACGCCGGACGACCTCGTAGCCGTTGCGGTGGGCCGTTGCCGGCAGCCCACGCGCCGACGACGTGCGGTGCAACACCTCCAGCCCGGCAGCCGCCCACCGCCGCATGAACTCGTCGGCGTGCACTTCCGAACCGCCGGCGTCGGGATCGTCGAGATCACGCCATGCGAGCGTGTGCACCCTGCGGACGCCGTGGGCGATCAACTCGTCGACGTACCACTGGAGGTCATCGTGCGCATGGTCGGGACCAGCCGACACCGGCACGTCTGGAGGCATCCGAACGACGATAGACCCCCACCTGCGCATTGCACTGGCTACCATCTCGACGCTTGACCGATCTCGCCACTCCCCCCGTCGAGGACGCCTCGACGCCAACGGAGCGGGCCGTGTCGATCCCGTTCGTCAGCGGGGGTCGTCTGCGCTGGTCGCTGCGGGGCCTGGTCGCCGTGTCGGCACTGCTGGCCTTCTGCCTCCTGCCGGTCCGTGGGCTGTACCGGGCGACCGGATCGTCGATGGAAGAGGGCTTCATGCTCGTCTTCCCGAAGCTCGTCCAGCAGGGCAAGATCCCCAACGTCGACTTCCTGCACCTCTACGGGCCCGGCTCACTCGACGTCCTTGCACTCTGGTACTGGGTGTTGGGCTACACGCTGGAGGCCCAGCGCACGTTCGGGCTCCTGCAGAACCTCGGAATCGTCTTCGCGATCTACGCGCTGACCCGAACCTGGGGCCGGGTGACCGCAGTCGGGTCCGGCGTCATCGCTGCGCTCTTGATCATGACCCCGATCGGGCTGTCCGCGCTGGCGTGGCACGGGGCAGTCGCCATGGCGATGTGGGCGATCGTCTTCGCCCTGCGGGCGCGCACCACCGCACGGACATTCGACTGGGCAGTCGCCGGTCTGCTCGCCGGCCTGGCGCTCACGTTCCGGCCCGACATCATCCTGGCGCTGAGCGCAGCGTTGCTGTGCGCGGTGTGGATGCACCGACGTACCGGCCTGCGTCCGCTGATCATCGCTGCGGTCGTCGGTTTGATCCCGATGTGGATCCATCTGGTGGTCGCCGGGCCGTGGAACGTGTTCGACGGGATCGTGCTCGACCCGGTGATCCGGCTGCGTCCCGGGCGTGAACTCCCGGTGCCACCGTCGTGGGACAAGGTCGACGGCGCGCTCCAGGCGATCGCCGAGGGCGACGCGCCCTGGTGGCGACTCCCCGCCCCTGCAGCCAGCCAGCAGCTCTTCCTCTGGTTCTTCGCCGTGGTCCTGATCGCCGTCACGGTGCCCGCATGGGCGTGGTGGCGGCGCCGTCGCGGTGCCCGAGACGAGCACAACATGGTGCTCCTGGCGGCCGGCATCTTCGGCCTCGGCATCCTGCCCCAGGCCATGCAGCGGCCCGATTCCACCCACCTGGCGTGGGTGGCGATCGGTTCCTGGCCGCTGCTCGCTGCCTCGATCGCCGATGCCCGCAGCCGCCGCAACCCCGCTCGAACGTGGACCCCTGGCCTGATCGGCACGGGAATCGTGCTGGCCCTCATGCTCGCGATCGCACCGTTCTACACGTATCGCTCGTACCTCCTGCAGACCCGGGTGGCGGTGGGCAACCTGCCACTGCCCTTCCTCGTCGAGCGTGACGATCGCAAGTTCTGGTTCTCCGACCCGAATGTGGCAACGGCGTTCAACGACATGATCGTCGAACTCGACGCGCTGACCGACCCCGGCGATCGCATCATCGTCGGCACCGCCGACCTCAGCCGAACGGTGTACAACGACGTGTCGGTGTACTACCTGTTCCCCGAGCTGACCCCCGGCACCTATTTCGTCGAGATGGATCCGGGAATCGCCGACACCGCTGGTTCGGGCCTCGCCGACGACATCGAGGCCGCCGACTATCTCGTGCTCACCAACATCTGGGGTGGTTGGGTCGAGCCGAACGCCACGATGCGACGGGGATCACAGGAAGCGAACCAGGCCGTCGCCGACAACTTCTGCCTGATCCGAACGTTCGAGGAGAACCTCGTGATGATCTTCGAACGTTGCGAGGGTGGCGGCGGTGTGAGCCCGGCCGACGTCCCCGGCCGCTTCCCGGAGATTCCCCCGGTTCTCGAGAACTGATCCGGGCGATTCACCCGATGCGAGGTGTCGGGGTGGTCAGCGGTCGAGGCGGCGCCAGATCGGTCCGGGGACGAAGCGCAGGATTCCGAACACGAGCCGCAGGATGCCAGGCGCCCACACGACGTCGGAACCGCGCCGCAGACCCTTCACGGTCGCCTCGGCAACATCGGCGGGATCCACTGCGAACGGCGCCTCCGCAAGGCCGGCGCTCATCGACGAACGAACGAAGCCGGGCCGCACGGTGAGCACGTGTGCACCCGAACCGTGGAGCCAATGGCCGAGCCCGGTGGCAAACGCGTCCTGCGCCGCCTTGGTCGATCCGTACACGAAGTTCGACGGCCGCGTCCGCACACCGGCCACACTCGACAACACCACCAGCGTGCCGTGGCCCTGCGTCTTGAGCTGTCGGGCCACCGCGAGCCCCGAACTCACCGCCCCGACGTAGTTGACCTCGGCGAGGTGAGCCGCCTTCACGGGGTCGTCGCCGTCGTCGGCGCCGAGCTGTCCGAACGCCTGCACGACGATGTCGAGATCGCCGTACGTCATCGCCAGCGACTCGATGAATCCCTCGTGAGCGGCGTGGTCGGTGGCGTCGAACTCCACGGCCACCACCTCGGCATGGTCGCTGAGCCCCGAGGTGTCGACGCCGGCCGGGTTCCGGCACGCGAGGATCACGCGACGCAGCGTCGGTGAGTCGAGTGCCTGCACGATGGCACGCCCGATGTCGCTTGCTCCGCCCAGGACGAGGATCGATTGGGGTTGGTGGATTGCGTTCTGCACAGAGGCCTCTCGCAGTGGGTGTCGGGTGGATGTCAGATGAGTTCGAGTCGCCGGGCCTGATCGCTCACCCACAGGCCGTCCGGATCGACTCGATGCCGGATCGCCTTCCACTCGTCGAGTCGTGGGTAGCCGGCCCGAATCACCTCGGGCGGACAGAACGCGTCCTTGGCCAGGTAGTGGCGGCCGCCGGCCGCGATGACCAGTTCGTCGAGCTCACGCAGCAAACGTCCGAGTCCGTCGACCCCGGCCGGAAGATCGAGCGTGAGCGTCCAACCGGCCTTGGGGAAGCTCAACAGGCCGCCGCTCTCGGCGCCGAGGCGCTTCAGGACGGCCAGGAAACTTGCATGACCCTCGGCGGAGATCTTGCCGACGATCGCACGCAGGGTGTCGACCGCCTCGAACGGCACCACGAACTGGTACTGGAGGAAACCGCCCCGGCCGTACAGTCGGTTCCACTGTCCGACCATGTCGAGCGGATGGAAGAACGCCGTGATGCTCTCGATGCCGTGATGCTCACGTGGTGTCTTGCGGTACCAGAACTCGTTGAACGCGCGAACGGCGGCGCGGTTCAACACGTTCGGCATGCCGACGGGTACGTCGGGCAGCACCGGCGGGTCGAACGCCAGCGGATCGAGCGCCGCCTTGGGCTCGTACGACCGGAGTTCACCCAGCGTGGCGTGATTGCCCAACGAGAGCACCGACCGGCCCAACGACGTTCCGGTGGCCACGAGGTCGATCCATGCGACCGAATAGCGATACTGGTGGTCTCCGTCCTCCATGCGTTCGAGGAGGGCGTCGAGGTTCGGCACACGCTCGGTGTCGACGAGGAAATGACCGGTTTCGATCGGGATGAGCCGGAAGGTGGCATCGATGATGATGCCGGTGAGCCCCATGCCGCCGATGGTCGCCCACCACAGGTCGGCATGCGTCTCGGGGGTGATGCGCTCGATCGTGCCGTCGGCGAGCAGCATGGTCATGGCCACCACATGGGATCCGAACGATCGATCGGCGTGGTGTCCCTTGCCGTGGACGTCACTGGCGATGCATCCGCCGACGGTGACGAACCGCGTGCCCGGCGTGACCGGCACGAACCAGCCGCGGGGCACGATGTCGCGCAGGATCGTGTCGAGGCTGATGCCGGCGCCCGCTGTCAGCATCCCGGCCTCGGCATCGAGCACGAGCGACGCATCGTCGCCGGACAGGCGCAGCACCGTTCCACCGCCGTTCTGGGCGGGGTCGCCGTACGACCGGCCGAGACCTCGCACGATGACACCACGAGGCAGCGCACCGAGTTCGGCCAGCGACCCGGGTCGGCTGAGCTCGGAACCACTGACGTCGACGATCGAGGCCACGCTCGGCGAGGTGTTGCCCCACCCGGAGAGTTCTCGTTGCTCGGATTTCACGGGAGTGCCGAGGATAGTGCTGGATCGATGCTCAGTACGGCCACGATGCTCAGTAGGGCCACTCCGGCGCAGGGCGACCGAATCTCGTCATCAGTCGGCCGTACCCCAGCGACAGCATCACCTTGAGTGTCACGTTCTTGACGAACCACGGGAGCTGGACAATCTGTCGTGCGGCGTTGCCGAGCCGTGCGCCCGGCCCTGCAGCGAGGTCGGCCCGGTAGATCGTCATCGAGCGCGATCGTCCGACGTAGCGGAACCGCGACCCGGGCACGAGCGAACGAACGATCGCCGCCGTCACACCGATCGACGAGAACGAGTCGTGGATCAGCATCGTGCCGCCATCGGCGACACGATCCCCCCACGATCGGATGTCGGCCAACGCCGGCGCATAGCGGTGCGCTCCGTCGATGTACAGCACGTCGACGGGTCCATCGACGTGGCCGAGGGCCTCGTCGGAGAACATCCGCAGGTGACCGACCCGATCGGCGACTCCCGCCCGCTCGAGATTCGCAACGAACACCGCATGGTCGTTGCTGGCCTCGTCCTGATATCCGTCGATCTCCTGCGGGCCACGATCGTTGCCCGCGTGCGGGTCGATGGCGATGATGCGTGCATCGGGTGGGGCGGCGCTGGCCAGGACGATCGTCGATCGACCTCGGAAGCTGCCGATCTCGACGATCGACCCTGCCGGCGGGCAGCGTCGTGCGGCGTCGAAGAGGGTCGCTGCCTGGCCCGGTGTCATCCAGCCGTCGACGTCGGCGACCAGCTCCATGACCGCGGGGAGATCGTTCGCGCCGGTGGCGCCCTCAGGAGACATAGACGGCGAGACCATAGACGACGAGCCAGCAGAATCCGAGGAACAGCAGCAGTCGATCGCTCGTGAACACCTCTTCGGGCGCCGATCCTCCACCTTCTTCGAGCACGAGCAGGTAGCGCATCAGGGCCATCAGCATCGGCACGATCGACAACTCGTAGAACGGCCAACTGCTCGTCGACACGTCGCTGGTCTCCAAGGCCCACGCGCAGTAGCTGATCAGCACGCCCGCCAGGCTGACCGCGAGGATCATCCGGAGATAGTTGATCGAGTAGACCTCGAGCGTCGCGCGGGTGCCGGCGGCATCGCCCACTTCGTTCAGTTCCGCGTAGCGCTTGCCGACGACGATGAACAACGAGCCGAACGTGATGCACAGCACGAACCAACGCGACATGGGGACGTCGACGGCGACGGCACCCGCCGCTGCTCGCAGGACGAATCCCGCCGCCACGGTCACGACATCGACGACGGGGACCTGCTTGAGCCGCAACGTGTAGGCGAGGGTGATGACGATGTAGGTGGCCACGACGGCAACGGTCTGCCAGCGCCCGGTGAGCGCGGCGAGTCCGAGCGCGATGATCGGGAATGCCACACCGGCGACGCGTGCAGTGCCGATCGCGAGCTGCCCCGACGCGATCGGCCGGTTGCACTTGGTGGGATGGCGGCGATCGGCCTCGACGTCGAGGAGGTCGTTCCAGATGTAGATGCCGCTGGCTGCGAAACAGAACGAGACGAACGCCAGCAGGGTCAACGCCAGGTTGTTGCCTTCGTCGAGGACACCTGCCGCCCCGGGGGCGGCAAAGACCAGGATGTTCTTGAGCCATTGCTTCGGACGGGATTCGCGCAACAGTCCGCTCAGCACGAGTCGAACCTCGGGACTCCGTGCTCGTTCAGTGCGTCGACTGCGTCCGTGTGTCCATGTGCGACGGCGACCGTAGTGGCCGGCGAACGCTCATCGGGGCATCTTCCCGCGTCCCACCCACTGTGGCGCCTCCGCGTCGGCGAGGAGTTCGCGGTCGCCTTTCGAGTCGCCGTATGCCGTGACGTGCACCGCCGAGCGGCCGCCGGAACGCTCGTCGAGCCATTCGTGCAACCGCCGGACCTTCTCGGGCCCCCGGCAGTTCGCTCCGATCAACCGCCCCGTGAGGAGACCGTCCGGGTCGACCTCGAGCCGTGCAGCCAGCACGTCGTCGACCCCGAGCAACGTCGCGAGCGGGCGGAGGTACACCTCGAACGACGCCGAGACGAAGACCACCGTGTCGCCGTTCTCCTGGTGGAGCCGCAACTCCTCGACGACGTCCGTGCGCAGCCCGGTGTCGAACACCGATCGGGCGAAATCGTGTGCTTCGGCCTCGACGTGGTGGATCGGCACACCTCGGAAGGCAGCCATCGCGCTCGTCGCCTTCAACGCATCTCGGTCTCGACGAGCGGCTGCCCTCGTCACGGCGCCGCTCTGGCGGATCATGCCCTGGGTCAGCAGTCGCGTGCCGGCAACCCGACGCAGGAACGGCACCACGCAGTCGCGGCGGGTGAGGGTGCCGTCGACGTCGAACGCGGCGACGCGCTCGATCGCCGGCGTCGTCTGCGCGTCGTCGTCCGTCACAGGAGTCGCGCCGGGATCGCGCCGAGCGCATCCCAATAGCTCGGCCAACTCTTCGACACCACTGCCGGGTCGACGATCTCGATGCCGTCGACGACGAGGCCCAACAGTCCGAAGGCCATGGCGAGGCGATGGTCGTGATGGGTGCGGAGTCGGGCGCCGTGCAGGAGGTCGGTCGGCTCGATCAGCAGCCCGTCGGGCTCGACGGTGACCAGCGCCCCGGTGGTTCGGAGTTCGCCGGCGAGGTCGCCGAGGCGATCGCTCTCCTTGGCGCGAATGAAGCCGACACCGGTGATCCGCGTGGGCGTCACGGCCTGTGTCGCCACGACGGCCAGCGTGGGGACGAGGTCGGAGATGTCGGCCATGTCGACCTCCACACCCCGCAGCGGCGTGTCACGGCGGCGCATGACGACGGTGTCGTGGGCGCTCATCGTGACGAGACAACCCATCGATTCGAGGATCTCGACGAAGCGGACATCACCCTGCACCGACTCGCTCCCGAGCCCGCGCACGCTGACTGCACCGCCGACCATCGCGGCTGCGGCCAAGGGGTAGCTCGCCGAGCTGGCATCGGGTTCGACACGGAAGTCGGTGGCGAGGTACTCCCCCGGCCCGACGATCACGTGACGATCACGGAGCTCGACGTCGGAGTGACCGAACGCCCCCATCACCGATCGGGTCATCTCGAGATACGGACGCGACACGAGACCCGACGACAACCACAGCTTGAGACCACCCGGCACGTACGGAGCGATCAACATCATCGCCGTGATGTACTGACTCGAGACGTCGCCCGGCATCACCACGGCATCGGCTCGGCGCAGGGGGCCGGCGATGGTGACGGGCAGGTGCCCGGCGGTCTCGCCGGGAACGACGCTCGCACCGAGCGCGGTGAGCGAGTCGTGGAGCGGGCCCATCGGGCGTCGACGAAGTGGCGGGGCGCCGTCGATCGTGTACTCACCGGTGCCGAGCGCCACCAGCGCCGTGACGAAACGCGACGTGGTGCCGGCGAGGCCGGCATCGAGCGTCATCGGCCCGGGCGTCAGGTCGCCACCCGTGCCGATGACGTCGGCGGTGCGTTCGTCGTCGTCGACACGAATGCCCACGCCACAGCCGAGTTGCTGGAGGCAGGTGATCATCGACGCGGTGTCGTCGCCTGGGGCGACACCGATGACCTCGCTGGTGCCCTCGGCCAGCGCAGCACAGATCAGTGCCCGGTTGGCGATGCTCTTCGACGGCGGCACTCGGACCTCGGCGATCACCGGTCCGTCAGCGCGTCGCACCCGGTGAGTGCCGTCAGCGGCGGTCACGACGCTCCCGTCATGACAGCGGCTGAACGGCTGGTCGGAACCCGCGAGCGAGCAGGCCGCCGCGGAACAGTTCGACGAGCGTCCGGTCGACGAGCACCACGGCGACGCCGCGGGTGCTCTCGGCGACGTGGACGACTTCGAAGCTGGCGATGTTGACGCTGAGTTCTGCCGCCAACGTGAACACCTCGGCTGCCGCGCCCGCCCGGTCGGGGATCGGGATGCGCACCTCGGCGAGTTCGTCGGGATGCACGACTCGGGCCGGGAGGTTCACTCTGGCCTGGCGGGCGGCAGTCAGACGGGCATAGAGCCGTTCGCGGTCGTCGGCGTCGATGATGTCGCGCATCTCCGTGAGGCCGGTGATCAACTGATTCAGCACATCGACGATCGCCGGGCGATTCTCCGCACAGATGTCGAGCCAGATGCCGGGGCGCCCACTCGCCACCCTGGTCATGTCGCGGAATCCACCGGCGGCGAGGCGCAGCAGTGCAGCGTGTTCCTCGGCGCGTTCGCTGGCCAGCCCCATCAAGGTGGCAGCGGTGAGATGCGGGACGTGGCTGACCACGGCGACGAGCTGATCGTGACGCTCCGGCGACAGCGCAACGACTTCGGCGCCGAGCGAGCCGGTGATCGACGCAACCTTCGCGAACACGGTGTCGTCGCTGTCGGCGCCCGGGGTGAGGACCCAGACAGCACCTTCGAACAGGTCGTCCTGGGCGCCGTCGAGGCCATCGAGCTCGGAGCCCGCCATTGGATGCCCGCCGACGAAGCGCGGGTCGTCACAGGCCGAACAGATCGCTGCTTTGACACTTCCGACATCGGTGACCGCGCCGCTCGTCTCGCTGAGTGCGCGTTTGACCTGATCAGCAGCACCCAGCACCGGAACCGCGACGAACGTGATCTCGGCGGTCGGATCCACGCCGAGTTCGTCGACGACGCCACGTTCGATCGCCGCCGCCGCCGTGTTCCGGTCGACATCGTCGCCGCTCACGTGCCAGCCCAGTTTGCGAAGCCCGAGCGCGATCGACCCGCCGATCAGCCCGAGGCCGATGACGTTGGCTCGACGCACGTCACTCACGGGGTTCGAGCGTACTGGCGGACGCATCGGCGACAGCCTCTGTCAGTGCCCGCCATTCGTCGGTGGTGAGATCTCGCCATTGGCCCGGCCGCAACGATCGATCGACGAGCGGACCGATGCGGGTGCGCACGAGACGATGGACCGGGTACCCGACGGCTTCGCACATTCGACGAACCTGGCGGTTGCGGCCCTCGTGGATGACGAGTCGCAAGACGCCTGGATCCGGCTGCGACACCCTGGCCGGCGCCGTCATCCCGTCGTCGAGTTCGACACCCTCGCGCAGCGAACGCAAGGCACCGGCCGAGGCCGGACCGCCACGCACCTCCACGAGGTATTCCTTCTCGATGCCGTGCGACGGATGGGCGATCCGATTCGCCAATTGGCCGTCGTTGGTGAGCAGCAACAGCCCCTCGGTGTCGACGTCGAGACGACCCACCGAGAACACGCGTGGGTCGCTCGGGACGAGATCGAGCACGGTCTGGCGCCCGTGGGTGTCGCGGGCCGTCGTGATCACGCCGATGGGTTTGTTGAGGAGGTAGTAGACGAGGCCCGGGCGCACGCCGATCGGCGCACCGTCGACCTCGACCCGATCGACGTCGGGATCGACGCGACGACCGAGCACGGCAACGGTGCCATTGACCGTCACCCGGCCCGCCGCGATCAGGTCTTCGCACACTCGGCGACTGCCGTACCCGGTGGCTGCCAGCACCTTCTGCAGGCGTTCACCCTGCGGCAGTGCAGCGCTGGCTGCAGCCATCTGCTCCCACAGTGGCGGCTCGGGCGTGCGGTCGGTCACGGCTCGGTGGTCTGATCGTGCGGTGTCGCCTGGTTCGTCGACACCTCGATGATCGGTGTGATCCGCAACCCGGTTTCGAGCGCTTCGATCACCTCGGCGCTCGGGATGAACTCGGCGATCGGTGGCAGGTCGTCGAGTGAGGCGAGACCCAGCTTCTCGAGGAACGTGCCGGTGGTGCCGAACAGGACTGCCTGGCCGGGCCCGTCGTCGCGTCCGATCTCGTCGATGTAGCCACGGGCCTGCAACGTGCGGATGACACCATCCGGATCGACACCACGGATCGAGGCGATCTGGCCCCGCGAGATCGGCTGCTTGTAGGCGACGATCGCCAGGGTCTCCAACGCGGCGCCCGAGAGCCGGGCGCGCTGGTCGTGCAGGAGGAAGCGTTCGACGTACGGCGTCAGGTCGGTCGCGGTCTGATAGCGCCATCCGCCGGCGATGTGGATCAGTTCGAACCCGTGGCCGGACGCGACGTACGACTCGGCGAGCTCCTCGCACCACTGTTCGACCAGGACGGTCGGCTCTTCGAGCAGCTGAGCGAGGAGCTCGGCGGGAACGGGGTCGTGGGCAACCAGCACGATCGACTCGATCGCACGCTTGTACTCCGCGACCCGATGGTCGACCGGTTCGCCGGTGCCGTCGCCGCCGAGGTCGTCGATGTTGCTGAATTCGTCGGACACGGCGCTCAGCCCTCGTAGGCGTCGATGAGGATCGAGCCCGTGTCGAACTCGGCATCTGCGGTCCAGACGACCTCGATGTCGCCGAACCGTTCGGGCTGGTCGAGCTCGACCGCACCCTGCTTGTACAGCTCGAGGACCGCAAGGAACCGGATGATGACCTCGATGCGATCAGCGAAGTCGGCGGTGAGACGGCGAAACGTGATCCGTCCGACGCGAGGCAACTCGTCGATGAGTTCGGCCACGGCGTCGGCCACCGTCGTGGTGATCGGATTGACGTGGTACAGGTCGACGACGGGCACCGGCTTGGGCGTGAGCGCACGAATGGCGGCGTTGCGCAGGCTGGCGACGCTGGTGCCCTCCAGCATGTCGGGCACGACGTCGGCGAAGCGTTCGTCGGGGCCGACCACGCGCGGGAACGACAGATCGGCATCGTCGGCGAGGCGGGAGAAGACCTGGGCGACGTCCTTGAAGGTCTTGGCCTCGAGCAGGCGGGCGAGCAGCATGTCACGCTCTTCCCACAGTGCAAGCTCGTCGTCGAGGTCGATGTCGGCCGGGTTGGGCAGCAGTCGGCGAGCCTTGAGTTCGACGAGCGTCGCCGCGATGAGGAGGAAGCCCGTGGCCACGTCGAGGTCGAGGAACTGCATCTTCTCGATCTCGACGAGGTAGGCGTCGACGATGTGGGACAGGTTCACTTCGTAGATGTCGACCTGTTCGCGCAGGATCAGCTGCAAGAGCATGTCGAAGGGCCCCTCGTAGACGGGGGTGGAGACGACGTGGGGAGAAGCGTCGAGGGCCATTGGCGCACAACCTACCGGAGCGCCGGGGGCCTGACGGGGTATCGTCGTCGCCCGTGACCGACCCTTCCAGTAACTCGGCCAGCAACTCGACCACACGTGTGCTGTCGTGCATGCAGCCGACCGGCGACGTGCATCTCGGCAACTACCTCGGGGCACTGCGGAACTGGGTTGCCGGACAGCACTCCTGCGACGCGTTCCACGGCATCGTCGACCTGCATGCGCTCACCGTCACCGAGGAACCCGACGTGCTCGGCCGCCAGACGATGTCGTTGGCAGCGATGTTCTTCGCCATCGGGCTCGACCCCGACGTCTCCACGATCTTCGTCCAGAGCCACGTGCCCGAGCACAGCCAACTCGGCTGGATCATGGAGTGCACGGTCAGCTTCGGTGAGCTGTCGCGGATGACCCAGTTCAAGGACAAGACGGCCAAGCGTGAGCACCAGTTCATCTCCGCCGGGTTGTTCACGTACCCGGCGCTGCAGGCCGCCGACATCGTGCTGTACGACGCCAACGAGGTGCCCGTCGGCGACGACCAACGCCAGCACGTCGAGATCACGCGTGACGTCGCCATCCGGTTCAACCACCGTTTCGGTGACACCTTCGTGGTGCCCGAGGCAGTCACCCCGGCAGCGGGGGCGCGGGTGATGAGCTTGCAGGATCCGATGTCGAAGATGTCGAAATCCGACGACTCCGAGGCCGGATGCGTCTATCTCGTCGACGACCCGAAGTCCGTGATGAAGAAGTTCAAGCGTGCAGTGACCGACTCCGACACCGGCCCCGATGCCGTTCGCTACGACCGCGCCGAGAAGCCCGGTGTCGCCAACCTGTTGGAGATCAACGCCGCCGTCACCGGTCGCACACCCCAGGCCGTGGCCGAGCAGTACGAGCAGTACGGGGCCCTCAAGGTCGACACCGGCGAAGCCGTGCTGGCCGTGCTCGACCCGATCCGGGCCCGATACCACGAGCTGATGGACGATCCGGGCGAACTCGCTCGCCTCCTGCGCGTCGGCGCCGACAAGGCCCGCGAGGTCGCGTCCGCCACGCTCGCTCGCGCCCACGCCAACATCGGCCTCCTCCCCGCAACTCCGTTCTCGTGAACTCGTTGCGCAATTATTGCGCAACGAGTTCACGAGAACGTCTGGTCAGGGGTGCAGGTCCGTCAGCGTGGGTGCATGCCGCCATGTACCGAACGGCAGGGGCTGTTCCCACACGGGGCGGGCCGTCGCTCGCGCCGAGAGAAACCAGGCGAGTTCGTGCCCGAACCCGGACGCCGAGCGACACCACACCCCGCGCAGGTGGGCGTCGTGCACCTCGACTCCGATGGCCTGCGTCACCTCGTGCGACACCGGCTCACCTCGGTCATCGACGGGATACGACGCAGGGAGACCAACCGACTCGACACCGGCAACGCTGATCACGTCGGCGACTCGCTGGCGACCCGGCAGTGTCGTTGCCGCCAGGCGGATCGGCGCGTCGTCGTCGAGGTCGTCGGGCTCGATCCCCCGCCCGGCGAACAGATGCCTCACCTGCGCGTGCACCGTTGCGAGGTCTTCGTTCAGGTACAACGTCGGCCACGACTCAGGCGGGTTCCAGCGTCCACCGCGACGTTGGGCGAACTTCGGGTCGAACGGGTCGGCGTAGTCCGGGCGGGTGATACGCAGCCAGATGTGACGGTCGGGCACCTGCGTGACGATCACGGTGCGATGCGGGTGAGGTCGAACGTGTCGTACAGCTCGTCACGCAGCACCTCGAACTCCCCTGCACGCGCGACTTCGAGGCGCGTCCGACCACCGAGTGCTTCGACCGGCCGACGTACAACCGCCGGAATCCGTTCCCGCTTGACCCACTGATCGAGGAGATCCGTCGCCTGGCCGAGCACTGCGACCTGATCGCGCCGACTCGCCGGGGCGCCGTCGGCGATCCACTTCGACGCTGCCTGCCGGCTGATGCGGAACATCTCGGCGAGTTGTGTCGCCGAGATGTCCCACAACCGCACCGTGCGCTGCAACGAGCTGGCGTTCAACTGATGATCGAGGCGGTCGACGATCTGCCTGAGCATGTCCGCATCGCCACCGGTCCTCAGCACCACTTCCTTCGTCATGGCATCGACGATCGACATGGCCCCACCGTACCGCAACCACATGTCAACCGCAACCATTTGTCAACCAGCCAGCAATCAACCACCATTCTCGTGAACTCGTTGCGGAATAGTTGCGCAACGAGTTCACGAGAACGACGGAGAGGTGGTGCTCAGGCGTGATCCGACGCCTCGAGCGCGTCGAAGGCCGGACCGCGTTGTGCGATCAGCTCCACCGTGGCCGGATCGGAGCCGACTCGTTGCGCCATCGCCGCACCGATGTCCTCGTGGTCGTGATAGGCGCGGAACGAACGGGTGCGCGGCCCGACAACCGTTGCGATGACGCGCCCGAACGTCCCCAGCCCGCATTCGATCTTGCCGACATCGTGCAGGATCGCGCCGGCGATCTCGGCCCGTGTCGCATCGGGTCGGCACTCCACGAATCGACGAGCAACTGCGGCGCTGTGTCGTCGATCCTGATTCGACAGCTGTACCCACAACCGGCGTTCACCGGCCAGCAGGTGTTCGTCGACCCACAGCTCGGTATCGACGGAGGGCGGAGTGGGGCGCAACGACGTGACGAATCTGGCGACGAGATGCCACACCTTCGTGACCGGATTGGCGCTGCTCATCGAACCAGTGTGGCCCGAGGGTGCGCCGAGCGGTACACGTCCCACAGGCGCTCCTGGCTGACCTTGGTGTAGATCTGTGTCGTCGAGATCGACGCGTGGCCGAGCATCTCCTGGACCACGCGCAGGTCGGCGCCGTGATCGAGGAGGTGGGTGGCACACGAGTGGCGCAGTACGTGCGGTGACAACTCCCCGCCGATCCCGGCGCGAACTCCGTATCGCTTGATCACTGCCCAGGCGGCCTGGCGGCTCAGCCGGCCACCGCGCGTGTTCAGGAACACCGCCTCGGCGTCGCCCCGCGACCGCCACTGATCGGGCACCATTGCGGCCCGCCCACTCGGCGAGAACCAGTCGTCGAGGGCCGATGCCGCGGTCGACCCGAAGGGAACGATCCGCTCCTTGGATCCTTTGCCGTACAGACGCACGAGTCGCGCACCGAGATCGATCTCCCCGATCGACAGCCCCACTGCCTCGGAGATGCGAGCGCCGGTGGCGTAGAGCAGTTCGATCAACGCAAGGTCACGCCGGTGAATCGGCTCGGTGACCACGACAGCGTCGATGAGGCTGGTGACCTGGGCCTCGGTGAGCGGCTTGGGTATGCCGGCGGGAACCCGAACGCCCTCGAGATCGGCAGCGGGATCGTCGCGCCGCTCCCCCTCGATCGACAGGTACCGGTGCAGCATCCTGATCGCAGCGAGTTGACGTGCGATCGATGATGTCGCCGCACCGGTCGCGCGTCGCTCCCCCACGAACGCAACCAGCTGCTGGTGATCGACATCGAGCGGCGTCGATCCGTGCGCGTCGAGCCAGTCGCAATAGGCCGTGAGATCACGACGGTAGGCGGCCAAGGTGTTCGGTGCTCGCCCCTTCTCGGCGAGCATCCACGACAGGAACTCCTCGACCTCGAGTGGCAACATCGGGCGGTCGTCGCCCCCGGCTCAGCTCGCGCCAGACGGGTGGTCGGAGGCGCGCAGACGGCGATCGGTCAAGAGCAACGCCACCACCGACTTGGCGTCGGCGATCTCACCACGCTCGACCATCGCAACCGCCTCGTCGAGCGGCACGTGGATCACCTTCATGTGCTCCTCCTCGGGGCCGTGGCGATCATGCGGTACCGGTGTGCACCCGGTTGCGAGATACAGCGTCGTCACCGAATCGGTCATCCCGGGCGACGGCAGGATCTCGGTCAGCAGGTCGAGATGCTCGGCGTCGAGACCCGCCTCCTCGATCAGCTCGCGACGGGCGACCTCGGCGGTGTCCTCACCCTCGATGTCACGCATGCCGGCCGGAATCTCGATCACGCTGCGCTCGTACGGAGGCCGATACTGCGAGACCAGCACGACCGACGGGTTCCCCTCGGCATCGAAGACGAGCGGCACCACACCGACGGCGCCGGGCGAACGGACGATGTCACGCCGAAACGTCGACCCGTCGGGCGCCTCGAACTCGGCGACAGCCAGATTCCAGACGTGCCCCTCGTGGATGACCGACTCCGACACCCGTCGGAAGACAGCGTCGTCGTTCACGACGACAACGACGGCTCCACCGGCGCGACCGTCTCGGCAACGCCAGACTCGCCGACAGCGGACTCGACAGCCGGAGCCGGATCGGTGGCAGCGCGTCGCGCCAGCGCTGCAGCGATCAGTTCGCGGAACAACGGATGCGGACGATCGGGGCGACTCTTGAACTCCGGGTGCGCCTGCGTCCCCACCCAGAACGGGTGGCCGGGCAGCTCGATGAACTCGACCAGACGGTTGTCGGGCGACGTGCCCGAACACCAGAGTCCGGCCTCCTCGAGTTGGCCGCGGTAGCGCTCGTTGAACTCGTAACGGTGACGGTGACGTTCGCTCACGACCGGCTCGCCGTACGCAGCCGCAACCTGTGAGCCCGACGCGAGCACGGCGTAATACGCACCGAGGCGCATCGTGCCACCCTTGTCCTCGATGCCCCGCTGTTCCAACATCAAGTCGATGACCGGATGGTGCGTCGTCGGGTCGAACTCGGTGGAATTGGCGTCGACCAGACCGACCACGTCGCGGGCGAACTCGATCGTCATGGCCTGCAGCCCGAGGCACAGCCCGAGGCAGGGCACGCCCTCCTCCCGCGCGTACCGGGCAGCGGCGATCTTGCCCTCGACGCCCCGGTAGCCGAAACCGCCGGGAATGACGATGCCGTCGAGGTGGTCGAGCTGGCCGGCCGCGAGCAGGCCCTCGACGGTCTCGGACTGGACCCAGACGATCTCGACGTTTGCGCCATGGTGGAATCCGGCGTGCTTGAGGCTCTCGACCACCGAGAGATACGCATCGGGGAGCTCGATGTACTTGCCGATGAGTCCGATCCGCACGGGGGTCGTGGCCGCCTCGACCTTGGCGACGAACTGTTCCCAGTACGTCAGGTCCGGCCGGCCGTCGAGACGCAGCAGTTCGCAGACGAAGTCGTCGAGGCCTTCGTCGTGGAGGATCAACGGCAGCTCGTAGATGTTCTTGGCGTCGGCGGCGTTGACGACCGCACGTTCCTCGACGTCGCACAGGCTGGAGATCTTGCGCTTGAGATCGTCGGACAACGGCTCCTCGCTGCGGCACACGATCACGTCGGGCTGGATACCGCGGCTGCGCAGCTCGGTGACCGAGTGCTGCGTGGGCTTGGTCTTCTGCTCCCCCGACGGGCCGATGAACGGCACGAGGGTGACATGGATGTAGCAGACGTTGTCGCGCCCGACCATGTTGCGGAACTGACGGATCGCTTCGAGGAACGGCAGGATCTCGATGTCGCCGACGGTGCCGCCCACTTCGGTGATCACCACGTCGACGTCGTCATGAGCCACCCGCTGGACGCGGCGCTTGATCTCGTCGGTGATGTGCGGGATCACCTGAACGGTCTTGCCGAGGTAGTCGCCACGACGCTCCGCCGCGAGCACGGCCTGATAGATCGAGCCGGTCGTGGCGTTGGAGTTCCGCGACAGGTTCTCGTCGATGAATCGCTCGTAGTGACCGAGGTCGAGGTCGGTCTCACCACCGTCGTCGGTCACGAACACCTCGCCGTGTTCGAACGGGTTCATCGTGCCCGGATCGATGTTGATGTACGGATCGAGCTTCTGGAGCGTGACCCGCAGGCCGCGCAGCTTGAGCAGTCGACCGAGCGACGAAGCAGTCAGGCCCTTGCCGAGCGAGCTGGCAACGCCTCCCGTCACGAAAATGTGCTTCGGCATCTGCCAATCCTCCGTCTCGATTCCCGATGTCCGCACGACACCATGACGGGAAATCACCATACCCCGCCGCGCGCCTGCCCCGTGGAATCCCACGAATCAATACCGGATCGAACCTGCCCGCCTCGCGGCGTCGGAACTCAGCGGTCGAGGAGCTCCCGAGCGTGGTCGAGGGCCGAATCGGTCGTCGAGCCCGACAGCATCCGCGCGACCTCGGCCACACGATGCTCGCCGTCGATGGGCGCTGCGTGGGCGAAGGTTTCACCACCGCTCACCGTCTTGGCGACGGCGACCTGTACGTCGGCCGCGGCTGCCACCTGGGCGAGGTGTGTCACCACGAGCACCTGATGCGACCGGCCCAGCTGCGCGAGCGCGTCGCCGATCGCCTGGGCAGCTGCGCCACCGATTCCGGCGTCGACCTCGTCGAACACCAGCGTGCGACCGTCCTCGGACCGGCCCGCGGCCGACGACAGGACGAGTCTCAATGCCAGCATCGCTCGGGCGAGTTCGCCACCTGAGGCCACCCTGGTGAGCGGAAGGAGGGGCGATCCCGGGTTCGCCGCCAGCAGGAACTGGATCCGATCGCCAGGGTGATCGTCGGGATGATCACCGATCTCGACGCCGACCGACACGTGCGGCATCGCCAGCCTGCGCAGTTCGGTCTCGACCGCTGAAGCGAGCAGCGGCCCGACCTCGCGACGGCGCCGTCCCACAGCTTCGGCAGCAACCAGTTCGGCCGCCAGTGCGTCCTGGCGCGCCCGGTCGAGTTCGCCGGCGCGCTCGTCGAAACGTTCGAGCTCGGCGAGCCGGTCGGCGGATTCTGCATGGAATGCCATCACTGCGGCCAGGTCGTCTCCGTACTTGCGCCGCAGATTCTTGAGCACCTGCCGGCGCTCACGGATCTCGGCCAACCGCTCGGGCGACTCGTCGATCCGCTCTCCCGCCGCGCGGATCTCACCCACCACGTCGTCGAGTTCGGCCAGTACGTCGCGAAGCCGTGTCGCCTGTTCGGTGAAGGG
Source organism: Ilumatobacteraceae bacterium (assembly GCA_963743825.1). Classification (GTDB taxonomy): domain Bacteria; phylum Actinomycetota; class Acidimicrobiia; order Acidimicrobiales; family Ilumatobacteraceae; genus Sva-07. Next base: position 82,839 of record CAVURC010000010.1, read on the forward strand.
TGAGCGTCCATCGAGCGACTCCGAGCGCCGCCGCAATCGCGTCGTGCGCTCCACCATCGTCGGACATCGATGCCACGGCGGTCGCTGCAGCCTCGCGGTGAGCCGTCGCGTCGGCCAGCACCGATTCCTCGGCATCGAGACGCTCGTCCTCTCCCGCGTCGACGACGGCTGCTGCATCGAGTTCGTCGACCTGGAATCGCAGCAGATCGATCTCTCTCGCTCGCGCCCGATCGTCGCCCCCGAGCGCAGCCAGTTCCGCGTCGATCTCGGTCAGTCGTGCCCGCGCCGCCCGCAACGGTCCGAGATCGATGGCTCCGTATTCGTCGAGCGCGGCGCGCTGGGTCGCCGTCGACAGCAGCGACTGGTGGGCGTGTTGGCCGTGCAGGTCGACGGCGTCGGCGGCTGCCTCGGCGAGCGAGGCAACGGTGGCCAGCCGACCGTTGACGTACGCCCGTGACCGACCCGACGTCGGGATCACCCTCGTCAGCACTGTTTCCGTGCCGTCAGGGGTGATGAGGCGTCCGTCGAGACGTGCCTCGTCGGCGCCGTGGCGAACCATCGACGCGTCGGCTCGTCCCCCCACGAGCAGTTCGATGGCCTCGACCAACATCGTCTTGCCCGCCCCGGTCTCGCCGGTGACCGCCGTCAGACCCGGGCCGAGCATGATCTCGATGCGCTCGATGACACCGAGGTTCTCGATGTGCAGTTCGGTCAGCATCAGCGGTCGGCCAGGCCGAACTTGGCCTTCAGGATCTGGTGGTACCGCTCACCGCCGAAGCGCACGAAGTTGGCCGTGGCCTCGGACGGTTCGCAGCGCACGACATCGCCGTCGTCGAGGGACCCCGCCGCGTGACCATCGAGCGTGAGCTCGGCGAGCCGATGACCCGACACTTCGATCTCGATCACCTCTGACGGGTCGAGAACGAGCGTGCGATCGAACAGCATGTGCGGCGACACCGGCGTGAGGAGCATGGCCCGGTGGCGCGGCGAAACGATCGGACCGCGTGCCGAGAGCGAGTAGGCGGTCGACCCCGTCGGCGTCGCCACGATGAGCCCGTCGGCGGCGTAGTACGTGAAGGGTTCGCCGTCGATGCGCGCCAGCAGACGGATCGGTGTGTCCGGCCACGGCCTTCTCGACGACGGCCTCGTTGAGGGCTCGCCCCACGCGGATGCCGTTGACCGCCACGTCGAGCATCATCCGTTCGTCGAGGTGCCAGCTGCCGGGGCGCCGGCCACGATCTTCGTCAGGGCCTCGTCGAGCCGATCAGGTTCGACCTCCGTGAGATAGCCGAGCGATCCCAGGTTCAGGCCCAGGAGAGGCACGGCTGCTCCTTCGAGCAGCCGGACCGAGCGGAGCATCGTGCCGTCGCCACCGAGGCTCAAGACCAGGTCGGCCTCGCCAAGTGGCCTGTCGCTCGCGGCGTCGGCCAGCTCGAGTGCGACGGCGTCCTCGCCCGGCATCCAGAACTCGATGCCATGGTCACGACACCACAGCTGCGCCTCGAGCGCGTACCGGCGGGCGGTGGATCGTTCGTGATGGGCGACGAGGGCGATGGCCTGCATCATGCGGCTGCTGTCCGTGCGTGGACGAGGAACTCGACGTTGCCATCAGCGCCGGTGAGGGGCGAGGTCGTCCAGCCGACGACGTCGCAGCCGGCATCGTGCAGGGCATCGGCGACCTCGCTGCGCACCCGTTCGTGGATGACCGGATCGGTGATCACCCCGCGTCCCTTGTCGACTTCCTGACGACCAGCTTCGAATTGCGGCTTGACGAGCAGGATCATCGGTGACCCAGGTTGGCACAGACGCGTCAGGATCGGGATCACGAGCCGCAGCGAGATGAACGACAGATCGCCGACCACGACGTCGACCGGCCCGCCGATGGTGTCGAGATCCGCGTGGCGCACGTTGCACCGTTCGAGATTGGTCACCCGGTCGTCGGCGCGGAGCCGCTCGTGCAACTGACCATGCCCGACGTCGAGTGCAATCACATGGGCCGCACCCCGCTGGAGGAGGCAGTCGGTGAACCCGCCCGTGGAAGCGCCCACGTCGAGCGCCAGCCGTCCCGTCACATCGACATCGAAGATGGCGAGGGCGTGATCGAGCTTCTCGGCGCCCCGCCCGACGAATCGGGCCGGAGGGCCGTCGATCACCACGGCGTCGGCCACGGCGACCTGGCGAGCGGCCTTGTCGGCCACTGCGCCGTTCACCCGAACGCGATGCGCCGCGATGAGATGTTGTGCTTCGGTGCGGCTCGCCGTCAGCTCGCGCCGAACGAGTTCGGCGTCGAGTCGTCGACGAGCCGCCACAGAATGATCAGCCGGCGGGGGTGCTCGGAGCCGCGGCCTTCTTGGCCGGAGCCTTCTTCGCAGCCGTCTTCCTGGCCGGAGCCTTCTTCGCAGCCGTCTTCTTGGCCGGAGCCTTCTTCGCAGCGGTCTTCTTCGCCGGAGCCTTCTTGGCGGCCGTCTTCCTGGCCGGAGCCTTCTTGGCCGGCGTGGCGCTGTTCATCTCGGCCTTGACGCGCTCGGCGATCTTCTCGGCGAGCTCCTCGAAGCGGTCCTCGAGTTCGTCGAAGCGCTCCGAGAGCCAGGTCATCTGCTTGGAGAACTCGCGCTGCATGTTCTCGGAGGTCTCACGACCACGATCGAGGAGTGTCTGCACCGCCTTCTCGGCGTCGTCACGCCTGACCTCGCCGGCTTTCACCATCGACTGCACGATGGACTCGGCCTGCTTGCGAGAGATGTTGCTGAATTCGACGCCTGCGTCGACCAGTCGTTGCAATGTTGTTTTTGCCATACCCTCAGGCTACTGGCCCTGGTCAGGGGTCGACGCGAGATGTGCCGCGACCGATGCCAGATCGGCCAGGTCGAGGTCGACCACGATGTCGTCGTCGATGTGCGTTTCGGGTTGCGACACTCCTGAGCGAACGAGCGCGAAGCGGCAACCGAGGCGCTGCGCGAACAGCCCATCGGTCTCCGGGCGGTCACCGACCATCAGGGTGGATGACGGATCGAACGTCGTCTGGGGCGTCGACACCAGCCGGGCGATCAGGTCGGCCATGGGCTCATGGGGCTTGCCGCCGATGACGGGCTCGACTCCGGCGGCGGTGGCGATCGCGGCGAGGATCGAGCCGCCCCCGGGCGCCAGGCCCGACGGCGTCGGATAGGTGGCGTCGGTGTTGGTGCCGATCAGTCGGGCACCGGCGCGCACCGCTGCCGACGCCACCGCCAATCGGTCGAAGTCGAAGTCACGGTGCAACCCGACGACCACGGCGTCGAAGCCGACGGGGCTCCCCCGCCCGTCGTTGACGACAGCGACGGCCCCTCGTTCCTCGAGGGCCTCGACGACACCGGGGCCACCAGCGACCAGGACGCGATCACCCGGCTGCACCAGCAACGCCGCCGCCATCGCAGAACTCACCACATCGCCCACCGCCGGAATCCCGATCGCCGCGAGTGCCGCCTCGTGTTGCGCGCGCACCGCCGCGGAATTGTTGGTGACGAACATCACCCGCCGGCCCGATGCACGGAGCTGGGCAATGGCCTCGACCGATCCGACGATGGGCTCATGGGCGAGCCAGACGACGCCGTCGAGGTCGCAGAGGACCGTGTCGATGTGGTCCGTGTCGACGTGGTCCCATCTCTCGGCGCGACTGTTCACACGGGCGATCGTTGCAGCACGGGGGGTCAACGATGGCATCCTGTCGTCGTGCCGCGATTCACTCCGTTCCCCGCCCTGCGCTACAGCAACCGCTCGATCGACGATCTCATCGCCCCGCCGTACGACGTGCTGTCAGCCGCCGACCTCGAAGCGTTGGGATCACGCAGTCGATTCAACATCACCCACGTCGATGTGCCGCAGGAGTCTCAGGGCCCCGACCGGTATCTCGCCGCTGCGACGACGCTCGACGAGTGGATCGACACCGGCGTGATGGAGTACGACGACGCCCCGACGTTCACCATCTACCGCATGCGGTTCACCGACTCGACGGGCGCCGAGCGTGACATCGCCGGCGTGCTGGGCGGCCTCGAAGTCGTCGACGAGGGCGCCGGCGGGGTGCTCCCCCACGAGCGGGTGACTCCCAAGGCGTCGACCGACCGGCTCGATCTCACCCGAGCCACGAAGGCCAACTTGTCGCCCGTGTGGGGGCTCTCGCTCGCGACGGGCTTGACCGACCTGCTCGCGGAGCCCGGTGAGCCGCTGAGTTCGGTGACCGTCGACGGCGTCGAGCACGTGATCGAGCGGGTGTCGGATCAGGCGCGAGTCGAGGCCATTGCTGCGCTGATCGCCACCGACGACGTCCTCATTGCCGATGGACATCATCGCTACGGCATCAGCCGTACCTACCGCGACGAGGTACGCGCCGGCAACGACAACCAGCCGTCGCCCGCCGACGAGACACTGGCGTTCGTCAACGAACTCGTGGCCGATCAGCTGTCGGTCGAGGCGATCCACCGGCTCTATCACGATGTGACACTCGAGGATCTGACCACTGCGCTCGACGCCGTGTTCGAACGCTCCGACGCCGGCATCGTCGGCGTCGACACCCTCGCGACGATGGACTCCCAGGGGGTGCTCTGCCTCGTCGCTCCAGATGGTTCCGCACAGTGGCTGTCACCGCGACCCGGGGCCTTCGACTCGGTGCGGGCGCTCGACGGCGCCTGGCTGGAGCATGCGCTGGCCGACCTCGACCATCGCGTCGCGTATCAACACGGCGTCGACCACGTCGTCGATGCAGTCACCGCGGGTGCCGCCGCTGCTGCCGTGCTGATCCGACCGGTGAGCGTCGCCGAGATCGAGCGAACGGCCCGCGAGGGCGCGCTGATGCCACCCAAGTCGACGTTCTTCACGCCGAAGCTGCGAACGGGCCTCGTCATCCGCAGTCTCGTGTGAGACAGCACCCTCACGAGGGGCACAGTCGATCGAGCACCGCGTCGAGCACGGCGTCGACCTGCTTGCGCCGTCGGGCCGGGATGACCGAGTCGGCCACCACCTCGGTACGGCTCTGAGTAGCGCCGCCGACCCGGAAGAAGCGTCGCTGCACCGTGCCGACGACCACCAGCTCGTTGCCCTCGGTGAGACATGCCATCGAAGCGCTCGACGGATCGGCCCACGCGACCGGAACCGAGGTGTTCGAAACCGTCCCCCGAGCCCGCACGGTCGTGGACACGTCGAACTGCACGACGACGCCGCCCGACGGCAGCACTCGTGTCACCGGTTCCCCGCGGACCGCACCGCGCAACACGGCGATGTTCGCCGTGCGTGTCGGTTACATCTGATTCGGTCATGTCTCTGCTCCTTCTGGTTGCTTCCAGCGGGAGGAGTCGGTCACCACGCACCATACGTGGGGGATGTGACAGCGTTAGCGGGGCTCGGTGACGTGTGACGTCCGGGCCACGGTCCGGGCTACGGTCCGGCCATGACCGAACACGAACCGCTTCGTTGGGGAATCGCCGCCACTGGCGGCATCGCTGCCAGTATGTGCGACGCCCTCGCGACGCTGCCCGACGCCCGAATTGCCGCCGTGGGATCACGCACCCAGCAAGCCGCGGACAACTTCGCGGCACGGTTCGAGATCCCGAACGCGCACGGCACCTACGAGGCGTTGTTCGCCGATCCCGACGTCGACATCGTCTACATCGCCTCGCCTCACAGCCACCACCATGCCATGACGATCGCCGCGCTCGATGCCGGCAAACACGTGCTGTGCGAGAAGGCCTTCGCGCTCAACGCCGGTCAGGCGCGCGAGATGGTCGATGCCGCGCGCCGCAACGACCGCTTCCTGATGGAGGCGATGTGGACCTGGTTCATCCCGGCGGTGGTCGAGGTCCGCCAGCGGGTGCTCGACGGCGAGATCGGCGAGTTGAAGGTCGTGGAGGCCAACTTCGGCATCTCGGTCTTCGATCCCGATGGACGCCACCGCCGCGCCGACCTCGCCGGCGGAGCGATGCTCGACGTCGGCATCTACCCGGTCACGTTCGCCCGCTTTCCTCGCCGGCGACCCCGTCGAGGCGAAGGTGATCGGCACGCTCGGCGAGACCGGCGTCGACGCCACCGTCGGTGGTGTCGTGTCGTATTCCAGCGGCGCGATCGGTGTCTTCCACACCTCACTCGACATGGCGACGAGCCTGCGCGCCTCGGTGTACGGCACCTTGGGTCGCATCGACGTCGACGCACCGTTCTGGTTCCCCTCGGGATTCACGGTCCGCATCGCCGGCGAGGAACCGGTGCATGTCGAGCGCCCCAACCACGGCCTCGCCCATGAGGCACAGCACGCCATGGAGCGCATCCGCGACGGCCACCGCGAAAGCGATGTGATCCCGCTCGCCACGACCGTGTCGACGATGGAGCTCCTCGACGACATCCGCGCCCAACTCGGCGTCGTGTACCCCGAGGAACGCTGACGCTCGACTCACGGCCGAGGCTCAGTTGTCGGCCGGATACTCGGCGTACGACGCCTTGAACACACCCTGGTGGAGCAGCACGGTGGCGGCATGGATCCCGGTCTCGGCGTCGGTGAGTGTCGATTCGGTCCAGTACGACTCGACGCGCTTGCTCTGGCCGATTCCCACGAGCGTGTGCTCGACGACGTAGGGCTGTCCGACGAACACCGGGCCATCGACGAAGCGGACTTCGAGGTCGATGAAGAGCCCGATCGCCGGCCCACGCACCGGAAAGTGGGCGTTCGACCGGTGAGCGATGACGCTGAGCATCTCCGTCGGCACGACAGGGCGGCCCCACGGGCTGTCACCGTCGGCGAGGTACCACGACGAGGGCTCCGTGATCTTGGCGAGCTTCTGCGCCAACGTGAAGGGATAGAGGCTCCCGTTGTGGTCGTCGAAGCCCATCGTGACGGGCTCGTCGACAGCGATCCTCATGCCCAACTCCAACTGGTCGACGATGTGGAGCGTGCCGGGATCGGCGAGCGCCCGTTGCCGACGCTCGTCCAACTCGGTCGTGTCGTCGCTCCCGATCGTTGCCGTGCCGGTGAGTACGGGTGTGCCATCGGCCTTCTCGGCGCTGATGCGTGCCAGGGTGGACGTGACGGGCTCGAGGGAAGCTCTGACCTGTTCGCCCTCCACCACCATGTTCAGGAAGTGCGAACTGACGCAGCCCCGTTCGAACCACGCCTGGCCCCAGCGTTCGACCGCAAGTGGATCGATCTGGCTGAAGTGGGTCGGGCCTTCGATGGGCGCGCCGGCGAGGCCGAGCTGTGCAGCGGTCGCCTCGTCGTGCACGCTCGTGTGGCCGGCGTACTCCTGCTCGGCCAGCATCTGCGCCGGCGCTCGCAGCGGCCCGATCAACGTCTCGCCGTCACGAGTGATCTCGGTGTCGAAACTCATCGCATGAGCCTGCCAGATCAGACCATTGCGATGAGTTTCCGGCGCGACAGTTGCGCTCATCTCTCATCGCACGCCCGGGCGACGGCGCGTCAGGTGGCAGGAGGCAGGACCTTGAGGCCGAGCTCGGCAAGCGCCTTGACGTCACCCGGGATCGGCGAGTTGGTCATGGGATCGGTGCCCGACTGGGTCTTGGGGAAGGCGATGACCTCGCGAATGTTCTCCTCGCCCGCCAGGATCGCAACGAGACGGTCGAGGCCGAACGCAAACCCACCGTGGGGCGGAGCGCCGTAGTCGAACGGGTTGAGGAAGAAACCGAACTTGCGCTCGGCTTCGTCGTCGGAGATCCCGAGGGCATGGAACACACGCCGCTGGAGGTCGGCCTCGTGGATTCGGATCGATCCGGAGCCGAGCTCCCAGCCGTTGAGCACGAGGTCGTACGCGATCGACCGCACGGCCAGCGGATCGGACTCGATCAGGTCGACGTCGTCGGGATGCGGCCGGGTGAACGGGTGGTGCCCCGGCTTCGGGCGTCCCGACTCCTTGTCGACGCCCACGAACAACGGGAACTCGACGACCCAGACGTATCGATACGGGCCCTCGTGCACGGGCGGGCGACCGATGTCGTTACGCAGGGTGCCGAGCACCTCGCACGTGGTCATCCACTCGTCGGCGACCACGAGAATCAGGTCGCCGGACTGCGCATCCATGGCCGAACGCAGACCCGCCGCTTCATCGTCGGAGAGGAACTTCGCCACGGGCGACTCGAAGCCGTCATCGGTGGTCTTGAGCCACACGAGCCCCTTGGCGCCGAGCGACTTCGCCCGATCCGTGAGCTTGTCGAGCTGATTGCGGCCGTACTCGGAGGCGCCACCGGGTATCCGGATGCCCTTGATCGCACCGGCGCCGGCGAATGCCTTGAACTCCGTGGCGGCGAAGATCGGTGTCAACTCCGTCAGCTCCAGCCCGAATCGCATGTCGGGTTTGTCGATGCCGAAACGATCCATTGCGTCGCGCCACGTGATCCGTTCGATCGGCTGTGGCCGCTCCCCCGTCGCCGCCTCGGCTGCGTCGAGCACGGCCTCACTGACGGCGTCGAGCACGTCGTCCTGCGTGACGAAGCTCATCTCCATGTCGAGCTGCATGAACTCGTATTGGCGATCGGCGCGTAGATCCTCGTCGCGCAGGCAGCGCGCCATCTGGTAGTAGCGGTCGACGCCGGCAACCATCAGCAGCTGCTTGAACAGCTGCGGTGATTGCGGCAGTGCATAGAACGAGCCCGGCTCCTTGCGCGACGGCACGAGGAACTCGCGGGCCCCCTCGGGGGTCGACGGCACCAGCATCGGTGTCTCGACCTCTACGAAACCCTGAGCGTCCATCGCGTTGCGGACCGCAGCGTTGATCTTCGAGCGCACCCGCAGGTTCTTCTGCATCCGCTCGCGTCGCAGGTCGAGATAGCGGTGCTGCAGGCGGACGTTCTCGTCGACGTCGTCGGCACGGGCGTCGATCGGGAACGGTGGCGGGGTGGCCTGGCGCAGGATTTCGACCTGGCAGTCGCCGATCTCGACCTGACCGGTCGGCAGGCCTTCGTTCAGTGTGCCCTCGGGACGCTGACGCACGACACCCGTGATTCGCAGCACGTACTCGCTGCGCACGTCGACGTCGTCGTTGATGACGCACTGGATGATGCCCGAATGGTCACGCAGGTCGATGAACGCAAGGTGCTCGCCGTGCTCGCGGCGGCGCCCGACCCAGCCGCAGACGCTGACGGTCCGGCCGACGTGATCGCTGCGCAGCTCGCCGCACAGATGGGTGCGCATGCTCGTTGCGTTGGAGGAAATCGTGTGGTCACTCATGGGTTCGATTCAATTCTGGTCAGGGGACAGTGAGGTGGGTGGCGATTTCGGACCGGGCGACGGAACGTTGCTCGCCCTCGCCGTGCATCGGCTTGACGACGACGGTGCCGGCCGCGAGTTCGTCGTCGCCGATGATCACGGCGAAACGGGCACCGCTGCGATTGGCGAGCTTCATCTGGGCCTTCATCGACCGGTTGTCGTAGCCCCGGTCGGCGGCGAACCCTGCGGCTCGCAACTCAGCGGTGATGGCGACGCCTTGGAGCCCGCCGGTGACGTCGACGACGAACACATCGAGCTCGACGGGTTCGGCCGCGAACACACCCTCGTCGTCGCATGCGATCAGCGTTCGATCGACACCGAGCGCGAACCCGATTCCGGGCGTGGCGGGCCCGCCGAGCGCCTCGACGAGACCGTCATACCGGCCACCACCGCCGAGTGCGTTCTGCGCCGAGTCGAGCGTGCCGCCCTGGAACTCGAAGATCGTGCGTCGGTAGTAGTCGAGCCCGCGCACGAGTTTCGGGTCGATCGTGAACTCGATGTCGAGCGCCCGCAGCCCGTCGAGCACCAGATCGAAATGTGCCGCTGCATCGGCGCTGTGGAAGTCGCCGATCTGGGGGGCAGCGGCGATCAGCGCCTGGTCTGATTCACGCTTGGAGTCGAGCACCCGCAGCGGGTTGCGGTCGAGCGTCGCTCGCGACTGTTCGCTGAGCTGGTCGCCGGCCGCCTCGAAGTACCGTCGCAGCGCTTCGACGTATCGGGCCCGGTCGTCGGGTTCGCCGAGGCTGTTGACGACGAGTGTCACCTGTCGCAGCCCCAAGCGGGCGTAGAACTCCCAGGCCAGAGCGATGACCTCGACGTCGAGGAACGCGTCGTCGGCGCCGAGCACCTCGATGCCGACCTGGTCGAACTGGCGATAGCGGCCGCGTTGCGGCTTCTCGTATCGGAAGTTCGAGCCCGAGTAGAACACCTTCCACGGCACCGTGGGACGGTGCTCGGCAAAGGCGCGGCACACGCTCGCCGTCATCTCGGGCCGCAGGGCGATGTGGCGCTCGCCCTTGTCGACGAAGTCGTACATCTCCTTGGTGACCACATCGGTGGCATCACCGATCCGGGTGAACACACCCAGGTCCTCGAGCAGCGGCGTGATGATCTGGCCGTAGCCGGCACGCTCGACCACGTCGGCGAACACCTCGGTGAACCGACGCCACCGCCCACTCTCGGGCGGCATGATGTCGCGCATACCGGGAGTGGTCTGGAACGCTGGCACGGCCGGTCAGGCTACCGGCGTGGCTGCGCCCGGAATCAGGCGATATGCGTCGTACACCGAATCGACGCCCTTGATCGTGCGGATCACCGCGTCGAGATAGCCGGGGTTGGCGAACTCGAACTCGAAGCGCATCTTCGCGACTCGGTCGCTGCCGGTCACGGTCTGACAGGACAGGATGTTGACGTGATGGTCGGCGAGCGCGTTCGTGACGTCGCGCAAGCAGGCGCGACCGATCGAGCGCCACGACTTCGACCCCGGCGACGAAGGTGGCACCACGTTGCTCACCGCCGTCCCACTCGACCTCGATCATCCGCGTCGCCTGCTCTGCCATCAGCGACACCGCATTTGCACAGTCGGAACGATGCACGCTCACGCCCCGGCCCCGTGTGACGAAGCCGATGATGCTGTCGCCCGGCATCGGCGTGCAGCAGTTCGCCAGCCGCACGAGGACGTCGTCGAGCCCCTCGACGTGGATTCCGACGCGTGACCTTCCCCCGTCGGCGCGCTCGCGACGCGGCGAGCTGATGGTGGCGGGCATCTGATCGTCCTCGTCACCCGAGCGGAACGCCTTGGCGAGACGCTGGGCGACCGACTTCGCCGACACGTGGTGCTCACCGATGGCGGCGAGCAGGGCATCGAGGTCGACGTAACTCAACTCCGTCACGACATCGTGCAACTGGACCGACTTCCACACCTGTTGCACCGGCAGACGTTCACGCCGGAGCTCCGAGGTGAGATCGTCACGACCGGCCTCGACCATGTCGACGCGACGCTCACGGCTGAACCACTGACGGATCTTGTTGCGTGCCCGCGGCGACGCAACGAAGGTCAACCAGTCCTGCGACGGCCCGGCCGTCTCGACCTTGGAGGTGAAGATCTCGACGTTGTCGCCGCTGGCCAGCACGTGGTCGAGCGACACGAGCCGGCCGTTGACCTTGGCACCGATGCACGCGTGGCCGACCTCGGTGTGCACCCCGTAGGCGAAGTCGACGGTGGTGGAGCCGACCGGCAGCGTGATCACGCGCCCCTTGGGCGTGAAGACGAAGACCTCGCCCTGCTCCAGGTCGGTCTTCAGACTCTGCATGAACTGGGCCGGATCGGAGATCTCCTCCTGCCAGTCGATGATGCGGCTCAGCCAGTCGATGTCAGCCGGCTTGTCGGAGCCCTCCTTGTACGCCCAGTGCGCAGCCACGCCCCACTCGGCTCGCTGGTGCATCTCGACGGTACGGATCTGGACTTCGATCGGCTTGCCGGCAGGCCCGATCACCGTGGTGTGCAGGCTCTGATAGAGATTGAACTTGGGCATCGCGATGTAGTCCTTGAACCGCCCCACGACCGGACGCCAGCGGCCGTGGATCGATCCGAGTGCCGCGTAGCAGTCCTTCATCGAGTCGACGACCACTCGGATCGCGATCAGGTCGAAGATCTCGTCGAACTCGCGACCCTTCACCACCATCTTCTCGTAGATGCTCCACAGGTGCTTGCCCCGGCCCGTGACCTCGGCCTGGATGCCCAGTTCGTCGAGTCGCGCGCGAACTTCGGCAAGCGTCTTGGCGAGGTAGAGGTCCCGTTCCGGCGTGCGGCTGCTCACCAGGTGATCGAGCTCGGCGAAGCGCTTGGGATGCAGCGACGCGAAGGCCAGATCCTCGAGCTGCTGCTTCATCTCCTGCATACCGAGGCGGTGGGCCAGCGGCGCGTAGATGTCGAGCGTCTCCTGCGCGATGCGCTGCTGCTTCTCGAGCGGCATGGCCGCAATCGTTCGCATGTTGTGCAGCCGGTCGGCCAGCTTGATGACCAGCACACGCAGGTCCTTGGCCATCGCCACCAGCATCTTGCGCATGCTGGCCGCCTGCTGTTCTTCACGCGAATCGAAGCGGATCCGTTCGAGTTTCGTCACCCCGTCGACGATCGCTGCCACCTCGGCGCCGAAGTCACGCTCGACATCGGCGACGGTGATCTCGGTGTCCTCCACGGCATCGTGGAGCAGCGCGGCGGTCACGGAGATCTCGTCGAGGCCGATGTCGGCGACGATCTGGGCCACGGCGAGGGGATGGTTGATGTAGCTCTCACCACTCGAGCGCATCTGCGACTGATGGGCCTCGGCGGCAACACGGTACGCCCGGCTGATCGTGGCCACGGGCGCCTTGGGGTGCCGACGGCGGTACGACGCCAGCAGCGGCGTCAGCTCGGAGTTGGCGACCTCGACGTGCTGCCGCCTCCAGGGAAGTACTCGATCGACCGTCCCCATGATCAACTGGCCTCAGAAGTGAAGCAACGACCTCACGGTGCGCTCCCCGACCTGGGCGCGGCCTCCCAGTTCGTCGAGTTCGATGACGAATCCCAGCCCGGCGATCACGCCACCCAGCGTTTCGACGAGGCGCGCCGTTGCAGCGGCTGTTCCGCCCGTGGCGAGAACGTCGTCGATGATCAGGATCCGCTCGCCCGGATGGATCGCGTCACGGTGGATCTCGAGCTTGTCGGAGCCGTACTCCAACTCGTATTCCTCGCGCACGACCGCCCAGGGGAGCTTGCCCGCCTTGCGAACCGGAACCAGCCCGGCTCCGATGTGGTAGGCCACCGCCGAGGCGAAGATGAAGCCCCGCGACTCGACGCCGACGACCCGGTCGATCGTCAGGTGATCGAACTCGTCGACCAGACCGTTGACTGCGGCGGCGAACGTGGCACCGTCGCCGAGCAGCGGCGTGATGTCACGGAACGTGACCCCGTCGGTCGGGTAGTCCTTGATCTCGCGAACGAAGCTCCGAAGGGACCCGTAGTCGGCTGCCATGGTCGGAGGATACCGCCACGACGACGAGCGGACGACGACCCGTCACCAACCGGGATCAGCGACGCTTCTTCTTGCGTGGTCGCGGCGGGTGCGTCAGCAACTGATCGGTGGGCTGACCGATCGACACGAGTTCGCGTTCGCCACTGTCGCCGTCGACCGACACGCCGTCGGTCTCGGAAACGACGTGGGCGCGTGCTCCGGCGCCCATCACCATGGCCCGGAGTTCCTCACCGACGAGCCGTTCACGACGGGTCTTGCGTCCGGTGTCACGCTTGAGCACCGCCAACAGCGGCGTGGCGATGAAGATCGAGGAGTAGACACCCGAGATCATGCCGATCAGCAACGCCAGCGCGAACTCCTGGAGAGCGACGGCGCCCATGACACCGGCGCCGAGGATCAACAGCGACAGCACGGGGATGATCGACGAGAGGCTCGTCATCAACGACCGCATGAGCACCTGGTTCATCGAGATGTTCACGACATCCTCGTACGGCATGCGCACGGCCGCGAACTTGCCTTCGTTCTCCTCGACCCGGTCGAACACGACGATGGTGTCGTAGAGCGAGTAGCCGAGAATCGTGAGGAAGGCGATCACCGTCGCAGGGGTCACCGTGAACTGGAACACGGAGTACACACCGACAGCGGCGATCACGTCGTTGACCATCGCGGCGATGGCCGCCAGGGCCATGCGCCACTCGAAGCGGATCGAGATGAAGATCGACACGATGATCAGGAAGACCACCAGTGCCCGGATCGCCTTCTCCGTGATCTCTCGGCCCCACGTGGAACTGGTGAACGAGAAGCTCACGTCCTGCTCGGCCACACCGGCGGCTTCCGCGAAGTCGGCCGTCACCGTGCGCCGCCTGGTCGCGCGGAATCTCCTCGACCTGCACCGTCACCACGTCGGAGGACTCCGAGCTTCGCAGCTGGATTCGGGCGCCCGACGTGGAGATCCCGTTGTCGGCGAGCACCTGTTCGGCCTCGGCGACACCGAAGGTCTCGCCGGCCGGGATGTCCCAGGCGTTGCCGCCCTCGAAGTCGAGGCCGAGGTTCAGGCCCTGGTAGAAGAGCGAGACCACGGTGACGACAACGATGATCGATCGCGCTGTAGAACCCGATCCGCCGGTGCCCGTAGAAGTCGATGGCCGTCTGCCCGCGAGAGAGACGGCCGAGACCTGATCTCGAAACCGAGTTGTCGAGGGTCATGCTGTTGCCACATTCATGCCGAGGACGTGCTCCTGTTTCTGCATCAACTTGCTCTGAGCGAGCAGCAGCACGGCCGGACGGGTGAAGAAGTAGCACACGAGCAGGTCGCAGATCGTGGTGAGTCCGAGGTACAGCGCGAAGCCTCGCACCGACCCGACGCTCAGCATGAACAAGATGACGGCGCCGATCAGCGACACGACGTCGGCCGACCAGATGGTCCGCCACGTCATCCTGAAGCTGCGCGGCGCCGCGTTCTTGATCGTTCGACCGTTGCGGAGTTCGTCCTTGATGCGTTCGAAGAACACCACGTAACTGTCGACCGTGACGCCGATGGCCACGATGATGCCCGTCACGCCGGCGAGGCTGAGGGCGTAGTTGGTCCAGCCCGACACGAACGACGCCATGGAGAACACCATGCCCGCCCACACGATGAGCCCGCCGACGATCACGAGGCCGAGCCAGCGGTAGTAGGCGAGCAGCAACACGACCACCACCAGCATGCCGACGAGGCCGGCGATGATGGCGGCGTTCAACGAGTCCGAACCCGCCGATGCCGACACGGTTCGTGCCTCCTGCGCCTCGACCTGCACCGGGAACGCTCCACGGTTGAGCACGCTGATGAGGTCTTCGGCTTCCTCCTTGGAGAAGTCGCCGGTGATCGCCACCGAGTCGGTGAAGTTCGGCTGGTTCACCTGGGGGGCCGACTGCACCACGTCGTCGAGCACGATGGCGATCTGGCCGCGCAGGCCCGGCTGCGTCGACGGACAGGTCGGTGTCGCGTTGTAGCACTCGTTGGCCAGGGCGTTCCAGGTGGCCTGGCCATCACCACGCAGGTCGACGGCAACGCCGAAACCCTGGTCGAGCGTCAGCGTGGCGCTGCCCTTCGAGAACACCTCGCCGGTCCCCTGCGCAGGCCCGACGCACACGACCGATCCGTCCCGGCTCGGGAGCAGTTCTGCCCCCGCCACGGTCGGTACCGCCACCTGCTCGTCGACGACCGGTCCCAGCGGCACGGTGTCGGTCGGCAGCGCGTGTCGGTCGGCGCGGTGTCGGTCGGCGCGGTGTCGGTCGGCACGCTGTCGGCAGGCGGCGCCTGCGGGCGCCGGAAGCCGGACGGCTCGACGGTCGAGGTGGTCGGCTCGACCGTCGAACCCGTTGACGGCGTCTCGGCCGGCGCCGCCGCCTCGGGAGCCGGACAGTCGGAGAAGTTGACAACCGGTCGGAGCTCGACCACACCGGAGACGTCGACGGCGCTCAGTGCATCTCCCTGGTCGCGCACACCCGGAAGATCGACCACGATCGTCTGGCCCTGCACTCGTACGTCGGGCTCGGCGATGCCGCGGCGCTCGAGTTCGTCGCGAATGAGGTCACGGATGATGATCAGATCCTGCTCACTGGCAGGTTCGACCGGCGCAAGGATCACCGACACGCCGCCCTGCAGGTCGAGGCCGAGGATCGGCGTGTTGTCGGTCGCAACGTTGTAGACCAACGTGACGATCACGATCAGCACGACGCCGATCAACGAGGTCCACAAGCGGCGACGCATCGCGTTGATCAGTCGTCGTCGGCGGTGTTCGCCGACTCGGTTTCGACGGCGTCGGCGGGCGCTGTGGGCTCGCTGGCAGGCGCTGCAGGCTCACCGTCGAGGGATGCCTTGCCCTGGATCGCGGCCCGGGCGATACGGATCTGGACGTCGTCGTCGATCTCGAGCCAGAACCGATTGTCGCCGTCTTCACCCGTGATGGTGCCGAAGACGCCGGAGGTGGTGATGACCTCGTCGCCCACCTGGATCGAACGCTGGAGATCCTGTTGCTCGCGAACCCGGCGCCGCTGCGGCCGGATCAGGAAGAAGTACATCGCGAACGGGATCAGCAGGAGGATGCCGAGCTGGATGAGGGCGCCGCTACCGCCTCCATCTGATTCCTGGGCGATGATCATGGAGAGTTGCGCAGTCATGTCGGCGGGCGAGCCTAGCTGTCAATCCGACGGCGCACCCGTCAACTCCACACATCCAGGATGGAACGGCGCAGCTGATCGAAGGTGCCGGCGGCGATCGAGGTGCGCATCCGGGCCATCAGATCGATGGTCCAGGCGACGTTGTGGATGGACAGCAGGCGTGCTGCGGTCGGCTCGCCCACCTGCAGCAGGTGGCGGATGTAGCCGCGGCTGTGGCGGGCGCACACCTCGCAGCGGCAGTCGAGGTCGAGCGGTTCGTCGAGTCGGCCGAGTTCGGCGTTGCGGGCCGCCTTGGCCTGGAAACGTCCGGTCGAGGTGAGCGCCGTGCCGTGACGGCCGAGCCGGGTCTGCATCACGCAGTCGAACTGGTCGACACCGAGCGCCACGGCCTCGACGAGCGATGCCGGGTCGCCGACACCCATCAGGTATCGCGGGCGGTCCGTCGGGAGGTGCTCGAGTGCAGCCGCAAGCGCCGGAAGCATCTCGGCGCGCGTCTCCCCCACCGACAGCCCGCCGATGCCGTAGCCGTCGAAGCCGATCTCGACGATCTGTTGGGCACTCTCGCGCCGCATCGTGTCGCTGATGCCACCCTGAACGATGCCGAAGAGCGCCTGGTCGGGTCTCGTGTGTGCAGCCTTGGCGCGTGCTGCCCACGCAGTGGTGCGCTCGACCGCCAGCCGGATCACGTCCGGCGGGCTCGGCAGCGGTGGGCAGACGTCGAGCACCATCTGGATGTCGGCACCGAGCCGCTGCTGCACGTCGACGGCGATCTCCGGCGTGAAGCGGTGCGACGAACCGTCGTAGATGCTCTTGAAGGTCACACCGTCGTCGTCGATCTTCGGGTCGAGCGAGAACACCTGGAAGCCACCCGAGTCGGTGAGCGTGAGGCCATCCCAGCCGGCGAATCGACCCAGCCCCCCGAACCGTTCGACCAGCTCGGCGCCGGGCCGCAACATGAGGTGATAGGTGTTGCCCAACACGATCTGCGCGCCGACGCTCTCGTAATCGGCCGCGCTCAGGTACTTGATCGCTCCACGGGTGCCGACCGGCATGAAGAGCGGCGTGGTGTAGCTGCCATGTGCCGTGACCGCCGTGCCCGAGCGTGCAGCGCCGTCGGTGGCCTCGACCTGGAACTCGACCGGATGCATCCCGACGACGGTATCGCCGCTCAGGCGGCGTGCGTCGGCTGGGTGGTCCGGTGTTGTGGATGGTGCCGTCGGGGAGTCGCAGGGTGAGTTGCCGGTTGGGTCCGAGTTCGATGACCCAGCCGTCGTGATGGATTCTGGCGTGATGTTTCGTACAGACCGGGATCAGTTGTCGAGATCGTGCCGCCGCGTCGCACCAGATGATGTGATGCAGTTTGCAAGTCGTAGCAGTGCAGCCGGGATCGCAGCCACGGTACGCGTACGCTCGCGTTGCGCCCGGTTCGCCAGTCGTGTGCTGCGACCCAGGTTCAACTCTCCCGGGGCATGCAACACCACCCCGTTACGCACCACCACCGCGTGAACGTCGGCGGTACCGGCGAGATCGGCGAGCACCCGGCCAGGGATCTCCACAGGGATCGGCCACTCGGCGATCGGGCCGGGCCCATCGGTGGCAGGGTCGGTGTCGGCGTCGACGACCACCACGAACTCGGCCCGTCCCGCCCGGCCGACGCCGGCGGTACCTTCGATCAACGCCATCAACGCATGCCCGGCAAGGAACTTCTGTTTCTCGAACGGATCGTCGGGCAGCCCTCCGGAACCGTCTGAGCGAACATCGCCTCGATCGTCGCAGCGAGTTTCGCGTCGAGACGCACCCCGCAGACCGGATCGAACAGTCCGCGCAGGTTCCACATCCCGTCGACGTCGACCCATGTCGACACGCGAACGTTGCGGCGTTCACGGGCGAGACGATCGCAGCCGTCATCGGCCTGGATCCGTTTCACCACCGAACGACAAGAAGCGGTAGTCGTGGGCCAACGCGTGGTCGTAGAGCGCCCGCCACCGCGGGCCGATGAACGCGTCGATCATCATCAGCAACGTGGTCTTCGGAAGGTGGAAGTTCGTCATCATCACATCGACGAGTTGCCAGTCGAAACCGCGGTGGATGAACAGGTCGGTGCGTCCCGAGAGTTCGCCCGAACGTGCCGCCGATTCGAGCGCCCGCACCGCCGTGGTGCCGACGGAGACGACCCGATCAGCGGCCCGACAGGCGGCCATCGTGTCGGGCGAGACCCGATAGCGCTCGGTGTGCATCGGGTGATCGAGCGGGTTCTCCGTGCTGATCGGCTGGAACGTGTCGAGACCGACAACCAACTCGACTGTCGCCGTGCGCACGCCGGCAACGGCCAGCCGTTCGAACAACTCCGGGGTGAAGTGCAGGCCGGCGGTGGGCGCAGCTGCAGACCCGGGCTCACGAGCGAACACCGTCTGGTAGCGATCCGGATCGGTCAGGCGCTCGCCGATGTACGGAGGCAGCGGCATCTCGCCGTGGCGGTCCAGGAGCACGACAGGATCGTCATCCCCCACGAGCTCGACCCAGAACGTGTCGCCGGCCGGCGTGCGCTCACCGACGCGCACCACCGGCATCTCGCCCGCGTACAGCAGCTCACCGACACGCATCTTGCCGCCGGGGCGCACCAGGGCGTCCCATGTCCGCCGGGCGGCATCCCACGGCTCGAGCAACAGCACCTCGGCCGCTCCCCCGGTCGCACGGTGCAGCCGAAGCCGAGCCGGAATCACCCTGGTCTCGTTGAGCACGAGCACGTCGCCCTCGCGCAGCAGGTCGGGCAGGTCGTGGACGTGGCGGTGCTCGGGTTCCGCGCTCCCACGATCCACGAGCAGCCGGGCGGCATCACGCGGCTCGATCGGCGTCTGCGCGATCCGGTCGTCCGCCAGCTCGTAGTCGAAGTCCGAAATCCGCACCTGCAGCAGGCTAATGAGACGCGGGGTCCGACCCCGCGTCTCATTCAATCGAAGAGGCTGGCGCCCGATGAGCGGCGGGGTGCGGTGAGGCCGAGGTGCTCGTAGGCGGCATCGAGTACCACTCGACCGCGGGGGGTGCGGGCGATCATGCCCTGCGTGATCAGGAACGGCTCGTACACGTCCTCGACCGTTTCCGGTTGCTCACCCACGCTGATCGCCACGGTCGAGAGCCCGACCGGGCCACCGTTGAACGTGGTGCACAGCGCCGTGAGGATCGCCCGGTCGACCTTGTCGAGGCCCCGGTCGTCGACGCCGAACAATGCGAGCCCTGCCCGAGCCACATCCGCATCGATCGTGCCGTCGGCGCGAACCTCGGCGAAGTCGCGCACGCGCCGCAGGAGCCGGTTCGCGATACGCGGCGTACCACGCGACCGCCGGGCGATTTCCCACGCGCCGTCGCGGTCGATCGTGACGGCGAGGATCCGCGCTGCCCGTTCGACGATCGCCTGCAATTCCTCGGCGTCGTAGTAGTCGAGGCGGGCCACGAGCCCGAACCTGTCACGGAGGGGGCCGGTGATCATTCCGGTGCGAGTGGTCGCGCCCACGAGCGTGAACGGCGGCATCGTCAGCCGGATGCTCGACGCCGCCGGACCCTTGCCGACCACGATGTCGAGCTGGAAGTCCTCCATTGCCGGGTACAGGATCTCCTCGACGGCGCGTGACAGCCGGTGGATCTCGTCGATGAACAACACGTCGCCGTCTTCGAGTTTCGTGAGAATCGCGGCGAGGTCGCCGGCCCGTTCGAGTGCCGGCCCGGACGTGACGTGGAGGTGCACGCCCATCTCGGTGGCGACGATGCCCGCCAGCGTGGTCTTGCCGAGCCCAGGAGGCCCGGCGAACAGCAGATGGTCGACGGGCTGCTCGCGTCGACGGGCCGCCTCCAGACACGATGCGCAGGTGCTCCTTGAGCTCGCGCTGGCCGACGAACTCGTCGAGCGCCCGCGGCCGAAGCCCGGCTTCGAGTTCGATCTCGGCTGCCACCAGGTCGTCGGCGGCGTCGCCGATGCCTGGATCGAGGAATTCGTCACGCACGTCGTGCACCCAACGTCTTCAGCGCATCACGCAGCAGCGTTGCCGAGTCGGAATCGGACGGGAGCTCACGCAGCACGTCACGAATCTCGTCGGTGCCGTAGCCGAGACCGGCCAGCGCGTCTCGGACATCGGCCACCGCGGATGCCGACCCCGACGTGCCGGCACCGTCGAGCATCGGCACCGACAACCGGTCGCGCAGCTCGACGATGAGCCGCTCGGCGGTCTTCTTGCCGATACCGGGAACGAGTGTGAGCGCTGCGATGTCGTTGTTGGCGACCACATCGAAGAGTGCGGCGGGTGGATGCGTGGCGAGGATCGCCATGGCCAGAGCCGGGCCGATGCCGTTGGTCTTGATCAAGACCTGGAACGTCTGGCGGTCGTCACGCGACGTGAACCCGAACAGCGTCTGGGCGTCCTCGCGGATGTGGTGATGCACGTACAGGAACACCGGCGTCCCCGGCTCCAACTCGGCCAACACACGTGTCGACACCGCCACGAGGTATCCGACACCACCCACCTCGAGCAGCACGGTGCCATCGAGATTGCGTTCGAGCACCGACCCGCGCAGCGACCCGATCATGCGCTGCGCTCACGTGAGGCCGGGTTCGACCGGGCACTGTGTGACGTCTGGGAGGCACGCGCGCGAGGCGAGAGCACCGGCGACATCGCCAGGTGGCACAGCGCCAGCGCGGCGGCGTCGGCAGCATCGGCCGACTTCGGCATCGTGGCGAGGCCGAGCCGGGCCTGCACCATCTTCTGGACCTGCTCCTTGTTCGCCCCGCCCCACCCGGCCACGGCGTCCTTCACCTGGTTGGGCGTGTACTGGATGACCTCACAGCCGGCGAGCGCCGCCTCGGCGAGCGCAAGCCCGCTCGCCTGTCCGACGCTCATCGCCGTACGAACGTTGACCTGGAAGAACACCTGCTCGACCGCCACCACGTCGGGGGCGAACTCGCCGATCAGTGCCGTGAACTCCGTTCGCAGTGCTGCGAGCCGCTGCGGGAGTGGGTCGGTCGGCGGTGTCGTGATGACCCCCATCGAGATCGCGACCGCCCGCGTCGGCCCACGACCGTCGACGACGGCGTAGCCGCATCGGGTGAGACCGGGGTCGATTCCCAGCACCCGGCAGGTCGATCTCGACGACCGGGATTCAACGGAATTGGCGAACACAGGTTCGAAGACTAGTGCGCCGACCGCATCAACTGGTGATCTTCTCCAACTCGGCGATCAGTTCCTTCACCGGCCTGAACGTGAGCCCGGCAATGGCGCGGTGGGCGTAACGCACCACCCCGTCGGCGTCGATGATGAACACGCTTCGTCGCGGGAACCCGATCGGGCCGAGTGTGCCGTAGAGGCCGGCGACTGCCTTGTCGGTGTCGGCCAGCAGCGGGAAGTCGAAGCCGTGCTTGCCGGCAAACGCATCGTGGCTCGACACGTCCTGCGCGGAGATGCCGATCACCTGGGCGTTCATCTCGCTGAACTGGTCGAGATCGTCGTTGTAGGTGTTGAGCTGTTTGGTACACACCGGCGTGTCGTCGCCGGGATAGAAGACCAGCACGACGGGTTGCCCGCTGAACTCCGCCAACGTGTACTCACGCCCACCGGTGCCGGGAAGCGTGAACGCCGGCGCAGTGTCGCCGACCCCGACGCTCATGAGGCGGCCACTTCCATCAGTTCGTCAGTCATGTCGAAGTTCGAGAACACGTCCTGAACGTCGTCGTTGTCCTCGAGCGCGTCGAGGATGCGCAGGATCGCCTTGGCATCGGCGGTGTCGGTCACCGGCACGAGGTTCTCGGCCACCATCGGCGAATCCGCAGAGATGACCTCGATGCCGGTCTCGTCGATTGCTGCCTTCACGTCGTACACGATCGACGGATCGGTCATCACACGAAAGGCGCCATCGCTCTCGGCGATCACGTCGTCGGCACCGGCGTCGATCGCCGCCATCATGATCGTGTCCTCATCGACACCATCGGCCGTGAGGATCACCCCCCGTCGATGGAACTGCCAGCCGACGGCGCCCGGCTCGGCCATCGAGCCGCCGAGCTTGGAGAAGATGTTGCGGATCTCGGCGCCGGTGCGGTTGCGGTTGTCGGTGAGCACGTCGATCATCAGGGCGACGCCGCCCGGCGCATACCCCTCGTACATGATGCTCTCGTACGTGCCACCGTCATCGGCGCCGGTGCCCCGCTTGATGGCTCGGTCGATGGCGTCGTTGGTCATCCGGCCCGCCTTGGCCTTCTGCACTGCCGTGCGAAGGGTGGGGTTGGTGTCGACGTCGCCGCCGCTCTTGGCGGCCACCTCGATCTGGCGGGCCAGCTTGGCGAACAGCTTGCCGCGCGCCTTGTCGGCAGCGCCCTTCTTGTGTTTGATCGTTGCCCATTTGGAGTGGCCGGACATCTCGACTCTTTCAGATCACGTCAGTTGGCCGACGACAGGTGCTCGACGAACAGTTCGTGCAACCGGGTGTCATCGGTGAGTTCAGGATGGAACGCCGCCACGGTACAACGTCCGCCTCGTACGAGAACAGGCACGCCGTCGTGGCGGGCAAGTATCTCGACATCGGCACCGACCCGTTCGACCAGGGGCGCACGGATGAACACCGCATGGAACACCGAATCGAGACCGCCGACATCGAGGTCGGCCTCGAAGCTGTCGAGCTGGCGGCCATAGCCGTTGCGGCGCACCGTGATGTCGATCAGGTCGAATCCACGCTGATCAGGACGGGCGTCGAGCACATCGGTCGCGCACAGGATCATCCCGGCGCACGTCCCGAACACGGGCATCCCGTCGGCCAGGCGACCCTTCAGGACGTCGAACAGCCCGCTCGTCGTGAGCAGCCGCGACATCGTGGTGCTCTCGCCCCCGGGCAGGATCAATGCGTCGACCGTGTCGAGTTCGCGTGGGGTACGAATCAGAGGCGCACGTACGCCGAGGTGATGCAGTCGTTGCTGATGGACCTCGAACGCACCCTGCAGCGCCAGGACACCGACGATCGGCCCGGACCCGCCGTGCTTGTTGTCACCAGCCCCGTTCGGCATAGCGCTCGTTGATCTCATCCATTCCGATGCCGGTCATCGGCGCACCGAGCCCGCGACTGACCTTCGCCAGGATCGCGGCGTCGTTGAAGTGGGTGGTCGCCTCGACGATCGCCTTGGCACGCGGTGACGGATCCTCCGACTTGAAGATTCCCGAGCCGACGAACACCGCTTCGGCGCCCAACTGCATCGCAAGGGCTGCATCGGCCGGCGTGGCGAGGCCGCCGGCGCAGAACAGCGGCACCTGGAGCTTGCCGGTCTCGGCGATCTCCTGGACCAACGGCAACGGCGCCTGGAGGCGCTTGGCCCACTCGAAGAGTTCGGCCTGGTCGGCTTGCGTGATCTTCCTGATGTCACCGATGATCGAGCGCAGGTGACGCACGGCCTCGACCACGTTGCCGGTGCCCGCCTCACCCTTCGAGCGGATCATGGCCGCACCCTCGGAGATGCGTCGCAACGCCTCACCCAGGTTGGTGGCACCGCAGACGAACGGCACGTCGAAGGCGAACTTGTCGATGTGGTGGGCTTCGTCGGCCGGGGTGAGCACTTCGGACTCGTCGATGAAGTCGACGCCGAGCGACTGCAGGATCTGGGCTTCGACGAAGTGTCCGATGCGGACCTTGGCCATCACCGGAATCGACACCGCGGCCTGGATGCCATCGATCATCTCCGGGTCGCTCATCCGCGCCACGCCGCCATCGCGGCGGATGTCGGCCGGGACCCGCTCGAGCGCCATGACGGCCACGGCGCCGGCATCCTCTGCCACCTTGGCCTGATCCGGGGTGACGACGTCCATGATGACGCCACCCTTCATCATCTCGGCGAGGCCCCGCTTGACGGGGAAGGTTCCGGTGCTGCGACTCTCGGTCATCCCGCACATCGTACTTTCGTCGGGCCGATTCCCGCTGTGCTGGATCAGGGTGCGGGTGGTGCTGCTTCCAACACCTGGACGCCACCGGCGTCGACATCGACGATGTCGGCGAGTTCGATCCAGGTGTTGCCGGGCTGGAGTTCCATCAGTTCGCCCTCGGGGGTCAGGAACGCGATCGGATAGAAGCCGATCTCGCGCTTCCACGTGCCCTGGCGGACCTGTCCGTCGGTGAACATCCAGATCGGGCCCTTCACCGATCGTCTGCGCTTCCGGACTGTTGCGATCGACGACGCTGCGGTCGTACTGCACACCCATGATCACGACGTTCGTGGCGCCGATCCGTCCGAAGGTCTTGTCGTCGTGAGCACGGCCGCGCTGCGAACGCTCGAACTTCGACACGTCCGGGTTCCACGTCCATTCGATGTTCTCGCTGCCGACGCGCACCTTCACGCCCGTTGTCGGGGCGCCGTCGACGGCTTCGCCGTCATCGAGGTACTGGAACTGTTGTGGTGGCGGCCCCGGCTGCTCGGGCGGGGTCTGGAACCAGATGTTGTCGGTACTGGTGTAGAGATTGTGCGGGGCACTGCCCGGTCCGCGGAAGTAGCCCTTGGCCACGCTGGGGCCCATGTTGATCAGCGTCGACTCGTTGATCATGCGCGTGACGCCGGGATTCCCACCACTCCACACGAACAGCGGGCTGTTGAACGACGAGAAGAGGGCGATGTCCTGTGTGCGTCCGGATCGGATGGGACCGATCGGGTCGGAACTCTGCGAGTGGAAGACGGCAGCGAAGCGGGTGGTACGACCCTCGACGACTTCTTCGAACACGATGTCGGCAACGGCGAGCCCGCTGTGGTTCGGCACAGCAGCAGCGTTGTTGTCGATCTTGGCGACGAGCGCCGGGCGTTGCAGGATGTCGTCAGCGCTCTCCAGCGGATCACCGGTGAGCGGTTGACGGATCGTCAACGGCAGCGTGGTCGACGTCGAGGTCGACGACGATGTGGTGGTCGTCGCCTTGACCGTCGTGGTGGTGGTGGTCGACGATGTCGTGGTGACGATGGTGGATTCGGCGGACTCTCCCCCGCCACCGCACGCAGCGGCGATCAGGGCGAGAGCGGCAAGGCCCACGAAGGGTCGGATCATTTTCATCAGAGTTCTCTCAGGAGGGCGATGCGCTCATCGAGCGGGGGGTGGGTGTCGAACAGCTTGTGGATGCCGCCCAGCTTGCCGTCGTCGCCGACGCCACTCATGGGCTGCTCGATCCACAAGTGTGCCGTAGCGGTGGACGCGGAATGCGTCACCGTCGTATCAGCCTGCAATTTCTCGAGCGCGGAGATCAGTCCGGGCGGATACCGGGTGAGCTGGCAAGCGCTGACGTCGGCCAGTGTCTCGCGCCGGCGCGAGATCGTGGCCTGCATCGCCTTGGCGACGATCGGGGCGACGATGAGCATGATGATGCCGATCCAGGCCAACGGGTTGTTGCCGTCGCCACGATCGCCATTGCGGGCGACGCGCCCGCCATTCCACCACATCGTACGAATCGCGAGGTCGCTCATCAGTGCCACGGCACCGACCATCGTGACCGCCAGCGTCGACACGAGGATGTCGTAGTTGCGGATGTGGCTCAATTCGTGGGCGATCACGCCCTCCAACTCGACGCGGTTCATCATCTCGAGCAGGCCGGTGGTCACCGCGATCGCCGCATGGTTCGGGTTGCGTCCGGTGGCGAACGCATTCGGTGCGGGATCGTCGATGACGTAGATGCCCGGCTTGGGGATGCCCCCGGCGATGCACAGACCCTCGACCAGATTGTGGAGCCGTGCGTACTCCTCGGGCGGGGCCGGATGCGCTCGACTCACCGACAACGCGATCTTGTCGGCCTTCCAGTACGACGTGAAGGCGATGAGCGCGCTGATCACCAGCGCGGCCACGGTGAACGCAATGCCATTGCCGACGACAGCGCCGATGGCGGCGCCGACGAGTCCGACGACGAGGATGAAGGCGACGACGAGCACGACGCTTCGTCGTTTGTTCGATCGGATCAGTTCAAACATGGACGACGTCGGGTCAGAACTCGACGGTGGGGGCAGTTCGCGCTTGCTCGTCGGCCTCGAAGTACTCGCGTGACTCGAAGTTGAACATCTTGGCGAGGACCACGGTCGGGAACGATTCGAGCTTGTTGTCGTACGTGAGCACGCTGTCGTTGTAGAACTGCCGAGCGTAGGCCACCCGTCCCTCGGTGGCAGTGAGTTCCTCCTGGAGGGCCAGGAAGTTCTGATTGGCCTTGAGATCGGGGTACGCCTCGCTGAGCGCGAAGAGCTGGCGAAGTGCGCCGGTCAGCACACCGTCGGCATTGGCCTGCGCCTTGGGGGTGTCGGGAGCAGCAATGGCCGCATTGCGCGCCTCGACCACCGCAGCAAGTGTTTCGCGTTCGTGGGCGGCATAGCCCTTGACGGTCTCGACGAGATTGGGGATGAGGTCGAGTCGACGTTTCAACTGGACATCGATCTGCGACCAGGCGTTCTCGACCTGGTTGCGGGAGCGGACGAGTCCGTTGTAGCCGGCGATCAACAACCCCACCAGGATCACCACGACGATGATCACGATGATGGCAGGAAGCATGGCCGCCAGTGTACGGGCCCGGCGACGGTCAACCGGTGATGGCTCGACGGGCCACCACTGCGTGGTAGATCTCCACGTACCGATCGGCCAGCGAGGTCATGGCGAACTGATCCGCACGCTGCATCCCGGCGTCGCGGAGGCGATCCAGGAGCGTTCGATCGTGGACGATCGTGCGCAACGCATCGGCGAGAGCCACCGGATCACCCGGCTCGACGAGGATCGAGTCGACACCGTCGGTCGCCACGTTTCGGTATCCGTCGAGCGCGCTGGCCACCACCGCCGTGCCCGCTGCCATCGCCTCGATCAGCACCACCCCGAACGATTCGCCGTGCAAGGACGGCGCACAGAAGACGTCAGCCGCACGCAGCCGGGAGAACTTCTCGTCGTCGGTGACCCGACCGAGCCACTCGAATCGTGGGTCGCCCGCCGTCGAGCGGGTCAGTTCCTCGGTGTCGGGGCCGTCGCTGCCGATCCACACCCGTACCGGCAGCGAGTGCTGCTGTACGGCCTGGATGAGCACCCGGAGGCCTTTGCGTTCCTCGTGACGGCCGCAGAAGAA
Organism: Ilumatobacteraceae bacterium; assembly: GCA_963743825.1. GTDB lineage: Bacteria > Actinomycetota > Acidimicrobiia > Acidimicrobiales > Ilumatobacteraceae > Sva-07. The sequence continues at coordinate 110,340 of CAVURC010000010.1, forward strand.
CACGACCGGGGTGTTCGCGTCGTTGTCGGGCCACGGTGTTGCTGATCGGATCTCGTCGAGTTCGACACCGTTGAACAGCACCTCGTACTCGCCACCGAGGTAGCGCTCGACGAGCGCCAACGCATCCTTCGACACGACGACCTTGTGATCGATGCGGGTGATCAAACGGCTGAGCGCAGGACGAAGGATGCGATAGCTCGCCGAGGTCCCCGCCATGTGGAACGTGCCGACCGTGGGAGCACGATGCACCATCAACGCCGTCGACGTCGGGCCCGGGGCGAGGGGCTCGTGGAGGTGGATGACGTCGAACTGTTCGTCGTTGAGCACTCGAAGGGTCCGCAGTGCCGCTGACGGGTCGGGGGCGATCGGCGCAACCGAGCCGTTGGCCGAGAGAGGCAGCGAGTCGCCGAGTGGTGTGATGAAGCTCTCGGGCGGTGGGCCGTCACACGGACCCAGCACACGCGTCTCGTGGCCGCGCCGGCGCAGCTCCCGGGCGAGGCCCAGCACCTGCGCTTGGACGCCGCCCGGCACCGTCAAGCTGTACGGACTGACGATGCCGATCCTCATCAGCTGATCGTCACGCGACACCGTCACGCCACACCGTCACGCCACACCGAAGCACCGCTCGAGATGCGCCGCCTCCAACGGTTCCGACAGCAGCGATCCCTGACCGAGATTGCACCCCAACGCCTTCAATGCCCGCAGCTGCGTCGGGCGTTCGATCCCCTCGGCGACACTCACCATGTCGAGCCCGGACGTCAGCTGCAGGATCATCCGTGCCAGCGTCGCAGAACGAGGATGCTCGTCGAGTTCGTCGATGAACTGGCGATCGATCTTGATGACGTCGACCGGGAACCGCTGCAGGTACGACAGGGAGCAGTAGCCGGTGCCGAAGTCATCCAGTGCAATGAGTACACCAAGCCCGCGCAGTTCGGCAAGATTTCCCACGGCCGACTCGATCTCCTCGACCAACATCGTCTCGGTGATCTCGAGCGTGACGCGACGCGGATCGAGTCCATACGTCTGCAGCGACACGCGAACCTGCTCGACGAATTCCGGTGAGCGGATCTGCCCTCCCGACACGTTGACATTGAGTTGCTGCGGACCGCGCGCCTGCCATCGGGAAGCGGCTCGGATGCTCTGCTCCATGACCCAGTTGCCGATCGGGACGATGAGGCCGGCACGTTCGGCGATCGGAATGAACTCGCTCGGCAACACCGTTCCCCGCGTGGGGTGGTCCCATCGCAACAGCGCCTCTGCACCGACGACCCGGTGCGTCTGCAGATCCACCATCGGCTGGTAGACGAGCCGGAGCTGATTGCGTTCGATGGCGTTCGACAGGTCGCTGCGGAATTCGAGGTGCCTCGACGCCGACAGCCTCATGGCCGGGTCGAAGATCTTGATCTGGCTCTTTCCTGCCCGTTTCGCCTCGTACATGGCAATGTCGGCGTCACGCAGCAAGCCGGCGGTCGTCATGCCGGGCGTCGACACCGCGACACCGACGCTCGCCAGCACGGTGACGTCGTATCCGGCCAACGCGACCGGTTCGTGGAGGTCGGCCAGGAGTTGCTCGGCGACGTCGATCGCACGGTCGACGCCCCCGCGATCCTCCAGGAGGAGGGCAAATTCGTCGCCACCGAGGCGCGCTGGGGTGTCGCCGACGCCGGACACGCGCCGAATCCTCTCGGCGATCGCTCGCAACATCTGGTCGCCGACACCATGGCCGAGCGCATCGTTGACCGACTTGAAGTCGTCGAGATCGACGAACAACACCACCACCGGATCGGCATCGGGACGCACCACCCGCAACGCGTGATCCATCCGGTCGAGGAACAACGCCCGGTTCGCGAGTCCGGTCAGTTCGTCGTGGAACGCCCGATGACTCAGCTGCCGTTCGAGATTGCGTTGCTCGGTCACATCGCGGAACGTGGCGACCACCCCGTCGACGGCGTCACCACCGAGCAGGTTGGCGATCGTGGCTTCCATCCGGCGACGGTCGCCGTCGACACGAACCAGGCTCGCCTCGAACTTGACCATGCCACCGTGTTCGAGCCGCACCGCCTTGCGCAGCTCCGTGGCTGCGGCGTCGCGGTCGTCGCTCGACACCAGATCGATCACCGACCGACCCGTCCAGTCGCTCGGCCGGTGCCCGAGCGTGCTCGCCAGCCCTGGGCTCGCATACCGGATGACCCCGTCGGCGTCGACGAGCAAGACCACGTCACTGGAGTGCTCGACCATCGCGGCGAGCCGATCCTGCCCCCGTCGCTCGGTCAGTCCCTGCACCGTGGCGACGAGGCGCCACATCCTGGTGAGTGCGAGTATCACGACGACGACCGAACAGATCGCGGCAAGCGTCCTCGTCGTTGCCGTTCCGAGGCCGGTGACCAGCAGGCTGAGCAACACCGTCAGCGGCGTCAGCGCGGCAACGCTCAGCCAGACGACGCGTCCGATGCCGAAGACCGGTCCGACCTCGACGGCCCGGTTCATCTGCGTCATCGTGGGATCGAGTGCGGCGGCGCCGATCAACAGCGACGCCGGGATGATCAACGCCGCCACGAAGCCACCGGCGCCGTAGTTGTCGCGGAGCTCCTCGACTGCACGCAACACGTCCGCGATGACGAGCAACGCAACGCCGATCATCATCAACGTCGGGGCGGCCGAGCGGAACTGCGACTGAATCGCCATCCGAGCGGCCATTGCGACGGCCACTGCACCGAGCATGGGCACGAGCATCGCCCAGATCCGGTCACCGAGCGCGAGGTCGCCGTCGGAGAGATACGGCTCGACGACTGCGAGCCAGATGCCGAGCCCGACGGCGATTCCGACGATCGCCACCTCGATCCCGCCGAGCCCGTCGTTGTCCGACTCCCGAGTCACGCGAGAGGATCGACAGGCCGACGACGAGCGCCACGGCCGACACGAGGTGGATCGCATCGCTGGCCGACGGAAACGTGTCGTCGCCACGGAAGAACAGCACAGCCCACACCACGTTCGCTCCCGCGAGCAGCCCCATCGACGATGCGATCAGCGCCCATGGCCGCCTGCGCTTCGGCCGGAATCCAGCGATGCCGACCACGATCGCAGCGACGGCGATCGCAGGTGCCAGGACCCGAATGACCTCCGCGGCACCGCTCGATGGCGCGAGGAGATACACGACTGTGAGCACAGCCGCCAATCCGACGAGCGCGCGTGATCGCGCCGACATCGAGAAGTTCGTCTCCTGTTCGATGTTGCTTCTTCGGCAGGTTGGTCAGTCGTCTTGACGACCGTTCGCCCGGGACACGGGCATTCGCTGACCGGGGCGATGCGCCAACGTCGATTGCGGGGTCGCCTTGCGCGTTACCCACCGTTACCGAAGTTTCCTGACAGAGCGCTTGCGCCACGTCCGACTCTGAAATCGGTCGTAGCGTGCCGTCGTCGCCTGCCGATTCGGCAGCCGCGGAGTGCCACTGCGACGTCGAGCCGATCGCGGTCGCCGAGCACGTCGGACAGGGCGACGATCGGGACGGATCGGGCGAGCTGCTCGAGATCCTCGGGGTCTGGTCGTCAGTCACCGGGTCGACGAGACGGAGGGGTTTGACGTCGGCGTCTGTGACTGAGTCACGACCTGGAGCATCAGTGACAGTTCGACGTCGGGACTCAGCTGGCAGAGATGTCGTCGATACGGGACCGGTCCCTACCTGGGTGTTGCCGTACCGGTCGCTGGGCCAGTTCGCCTGGAACATGTGCCACTGCGACGGCGCCCGCCTGATGAGGATCTCGAGTTCCTCGGCGAGGAGTTGGGTGATGCGTTGCACGTCGTCGCGGAGTCGCTTCTCGACACGCTCGATCGGCAACGGCGGGCGCACCCAGGCGTGGTGACCGTCGACACGATCGGTGAAGTACACCGCCGTCGGCAGGATCGGCGCGCCCGTGCGCATCGACAGGGTCGCCGGACCGGCGGGCATCGTGGTGCGCTCGCCGAAGAACTCGACCTCGGGGCCACCGCCTTGGAGATCGCGATCGGCGAGCAGGCAGACCACGTGATTGTCACGAAGGGCCCGCATCACGGTCGTGCCGGCCTCCGGGCCGAGCGCCACGACGTTCATCCCGAGCGCAGAGCGCAGCTCGACGAACCATTCGAAGAGTTCCGGCGGATCGATCTTCTCCACCACCACGGTGATCTGATGGCCCTGCTCGGCGATCCAGCGACCCGCCCACTCCCAACCGCCGAGGTGCGGCAGCACCAGGATCACGCCGTTCCCATGGGCCAGTCCATCGACGATGTTCTCGTAGCCCTCGACGTCGAACCCTCGCTCGACGGTTGCGCCCGACAGGTTCGGGAGACGGAAACTCTCGAGCCAGTAGTGGGCATACGAGTCGAAGGCCTCCTGGACGGCACGGCGAAGTCGCACACCGCGCAGCGTCGGGTCGACCCGTTGGAGATGCCGCGAGATCATCGCGCGGCGCTCCCGACTGGCGAAGTTGGCGCCCAACCCGAACGGCATGGTGAGCCCGGCCGCGACCCGCGCCGGCATCAACTGCGCAGCAGCGGCGCCGAAGCGGTACGACGACGTCGTCGCCAGGTCGGTGAATCGGCGTGGATCAGTGATCGGTCGAGCAGGCACGAGTCAGGTCGGCCGGCGCGGCACGCTCGTGCGCCGACGCTCGGTTCGTGCGACACGCCGACTCTGGCGCCGTGACCGTCGCATCTCGATACGTGCTGCAGTGACCGGCGCGACCGCGGCCTGCTTCCACACCTTCAGGAAGCGTTGAATCGCGGTGATCGTGGTGAGGACCAGCATGATCCACAGAATCGGGATCAGGAGGACCGGGAACAGCAGCCCGACGCAGAGCGCGATGATGCGTTCGGCGCGCTCCATCAGGCCGCCCTTGGCCTCGATGCCGAGCGACTCGGCCTTCGCCCGTTCGTAACTGATGATGCTCGAAACGGCCATGACGGCGAATGGCAGGACGGTCATGTACGGCGATTCGGTACTGGCGAAGTACCAGGCGATGCCACCGAGCAGGAACGCATCGGTGACCCGATCGACGGTGGAGTCGAAGAATGCGCCACGTTGGCTGGAGGCGTCGGTCGCCTTGGCGAGCGCACCGTCGAACAGGTCGGGCAGCGCTGCGAGGATCACGAGCAGCAGCCCCAACCGAAGCCGCCCGGAGCCGATGGCGACTGCGGCGCCGATACCGACGAGCAATCCGAGGATCGTGAGATGGTCGGGCGTCAGGCCCGTCTTGCGCAGCGCATTGCCGATCGGCTTGACGGCCTTGTCGACCGGTTTTCGGAACGTGCCGTCGAACATCGACGAGACGTTATCGCGACTCTGGAGCGAGATCCGGGTTGTCCTCGCTCAGCTGTTCCACGACCGTTGCGTCGATGGCGTCGACGAGCACGAGTCCGCGTCGGGCCGGTGGATCCTCGGCCGAGTACACCATCACGCGCCACGTGGGGCGGCTGCGCAGCCCCCGCCAGACCTGTTGGACCGACGCATGCCCGACGGGGAATCCCAACGCTTGCTGTGCGGCTGCGAGTGCTTCCTTCTCGTCGACGTGCATCGTCCAACTCGAGGTGATCGAGAAGATCCCGACCGCAGTGAGCACGGCGGCCGCCACCAGCAGGCCCTCGTTCACGAGGGGCGCGTCGGGGAATGTGGCGTACACGATCACGCACAGTGCGGAGATGACGAGATAGATCACGGCCGGCCACCGACGACGGCTGTTGTCGGGGAACTGGTACGGACCCACGAAGCCCGTGGAATCGAGATCGTCCGGAAGTTCGTCGCGGAGGTCGTCGGTCATCGACATCAGGCTACGGCGCTCCATCCGGAGCGCAGTTTCGCGGCAGTGTCGACCAGGGCCTCAGGCAGGTTCTGGGTGTTGGAGATCGCGGCCATGAAGTTGGAGTCGCCGGTCCATCGTGGCACCACGTGGACATGCAGATGATCGGGCACCGACCCGCCGGCAGGTCGGCCGAGATTGAGGCCGACATTGAGTCCATCGGGCCGGTAGACGCTGCGGATGACGCGAACCGCCTCGGTGACGGTCGCCCACAGATCGGTTGTCTCCTCCGGCGTCAACCCCTCGAGGTCGGCCACCTCGCGGTACGGCACGACGAGCAGGTGCCCGCTGGCATACGGGAAGAGGTTGCACAGCGCGAAACAGGTCGTCGAGCGGTGCACGATGTACGTGTCGGTGTCCGGAGCGCCCGAGCGCAGCAACCGACTGAACACCGAACCTGAATCGCCAGGACCTGAATCGAGAGGGTCTGACCCCGGCGTTTCAGGTTCCGATCGGACGGGGGCGCCGGTGACGTAGGCCGAGCGCCAGCCCGACCAGATTCGCTCGAGCATGTCAGGCGCCGAGCGCCGCCGTCTCGGCAGTGGCCACCTCGGCGCAGAACTGCTCGACGAACGCATCGAGCGCGACGCCGCGCTCGACCTCTCCGCCGCGCGGGTTCACACCGACCGTGTGCGCCGCGACGTCGTCGTCGCCGACGACCAGCACGTAGGGGATCTTCTCGAGCTTGGCGTTGCGGATCCGCTTGCCGAGGCCGTCGTCGGCCACGGTGGTGTCGACGCGGGCACCGGCATCACGCAGCGCCTCGACGACGGTGGCGGCGTAGTCCTCGTGCGCCTCGGCCACGGCCAGCACCCTCACCTGCACCGGCGCCAACCACGTGGGGAACGCACCTGCGTAGTGCTCGATGAGCACCCCGAAGAACCGCTCGATCGAGCCGAACAGCGCGCGGTGCAACATGATCGGACGGTGCCGAGCGTTGTCGGCGCCGACGTACTCCAGCCCGAACCGCTCGGGGAGCTGGAAATCGGCCTGAATGGTCGACAGCTGCCACGAACGCCCGATGGCGTCACGCACATCGATGTCGATCTTCGGGCCGTAGAAGGCCGCGTCACCCTCCTTGACGGCGTAGTCGAGGCCGTGCGCGTCGAGTGCCTCACGCAGCGCCTCGGTCGCCTCGTCCCAGATCTCGTCGCTCCCGACGTACTTGTCGGGGTCCTTCGTCGAGAGATTGAACGTGAACTCGTCGAACCCGAACGCCCGCAGCACCGACAGCACGAAGTCGAGCAGGCTCGCCACTTCCTCGGCCAGCTGCTCCTTGGTGCAGTAGATGTGGCTGTCGTCCTGCGTGAACCCGCGAATACGCATCAGGCCGTGCAGGGTGCCTGCCCGTTCGTAGCGATAGACGTTGCCGAGTTCGAACAGCCGCAGCGGAAGCTCGCGGTAGCTGCGTTGGCGACTGCGGAAGATCAAGCAGTGCATCGGACAGTTCATCGGCTTCATGTAGTAGGTGCCGTTGTCCATCTCCATCGGCGGGTACATCCCGTCGGCGTACCACTGGAGGTGCCCGGAGGTCTCGAAGAGCTTCCCGTTCGCGAGGTGCGGCGTGTAGACGAACTCGTAGCCGCCGTGTTCGTGACGAAGTCGGCTGTAGTCCTCCATCAACTTGCGCACGATGGCCCCCTTGGGGTGCCACACGGCAAGGCCGCCACCCAGCTCGTGCGGGAAGCTCAACAGGTCGAGCTCGGTCGCGAGCTTGCGATGGTCGCGCTTGAGCGCCTCCTCCAGCTGGTGGAGATGCTCGGCAAGCGCCTGCTTCGACTCCCAGGCCGTGCCGTAGATGCGTTGCAGCATCGGGCCCTTCTCGTTGCCACGCCAGTACGCACCCGACACCCGCTGCAGCTTGAAGAACCCGAGTTTGCCGGTCGACGGCACGTGCGGACCGACACACATGTCGACGAACGCATCGGTGTTGCGGTAGGCGCTGATGACGCCTCCCTCCCCCACCTCCGCCGAGTCCTCGTCGTCGACGCCGCCATCGCCCTGGAGCGACTCGACACGCTCGATGATCTCGATCTTGTACGGCTGATCGGCGAAGAGTGCCTTGGCCTCTGCCATCGACATCTCGGACCGCACGAACGGCTGGTTCGCCTTGACGATGTCACGCATCTCCGCCTCGATGCGTTCGAGGTCGTCGTCGCTGAACGTTGCACCGCCGGGGAGATCGAAGTCGTAGTAGAAGCCGTTCTCGATGGCGGGCCCGATGGAGAACTTCGCGCCCGGGAACAGGCGGGTCACCGCCTGCGCCAGCACGTGCGCGGTCGAGTGACGGAGCACATGACGGCCCTCGTCGGAGCCGGCAGTGACGATCGAGACGACGGCGCCATCGTGGAGCAACGTGGTCAGGTCGGTCTCGACCCCATCGACGACTGCGGCGACCGCCGCCTTCTTCAGGCCGGAGCCGATGGCAGCGGCGAGGTCGAGCGCCGTGGCATCGTCAGCCAATTCGCGTTCGGAGCCGTCGGGGAGAGAGACCGTGATGTTCGACATGCGACCGTCAGGATACGAGCCGCGGTGGTCGACCGCTGGGAGGGTTTCCGGTGAGGTGCGTTCAGCTGCCGGCGACGAGGGCGAGCTCGTGCTCAGCCACGTGCGTGCGATTGGAGCTGTCGGAGATCGGGTCGGCGACCGATGACACCCGCCCGGCAACAGTCGGCTCGGTCTCGGCCTTGGCGCCGGCGTAGGAGTCGACGTAGGTCTGGCCGGTGAGCTCACGGATCTCGTACATGACCTCGTCGATCATCGAACGCCACGCGATGTGCTCGGCTCCGCGACCCCGATACCGTTCGGGCCTGACCGGGCGACCGATCTTGATCTCGCACGAACGGAACAGCTTGGGCATCTTCGCATCCGGCGGCTGGATCTGGTCGGTGCCGATCACGCCGACCGGAAAGATCGGGCAGTCGAGCTTCATCGCCAGGCGAGCAGCGCCCGTGCGCCCCTTGTGGAGATCGCCATTGCGGCTCCGGGTGCCCTCCGGGAAGATCCCGAACAGCTCACCGCGCTGCAGGACCTGCTCGGCCGCGTCGAGCGCAGCGGTGCTCTTGTCGCCACCGGCACGGTCGATGGGAATCATGCCCATGGCCGGGAACAGGAACTTGGTCTTCCACGAATCCATGTACTCGGCCTTGCCCACGAAGGAGATGTTGCGCGGCACGGTCAACATCAGGAACGCCGAGTCGAGGAAGCTGACGTGGTTCGGGCACAGGATCGCAGGGCCCGCAGCCGGCAGACGCTCGTATCCCGAGAGCTCGATGTGCCACAGCCGCTTGGAGACGGGACGGCCGAGCTGGCGCACCCTGCGCTGCATCGCTCCTGCTCCTGGTCCCTGTGTCACGGCAGCCAGAGTAGACGCCAGGACCGGGCATGAGAAGCGCGGCCGATGAACTTCGTGTCAACGCACGGGGTCCGCGCGCGTCAGTCGAGGTCGATGCCGAGCAACGCAGCAGCTTCACCGACGCCGGCGCCGGAGCGTGCGGCATCATCGATCGCAGCGATGGCGCCGGGCGTGTCGAGGTCGTCGTCGAGGCGACGACGAACTTCATCGAGCAGGTCGGGGTTCGACCCGGCGCGCTCGTTCCAGGCGTCGAGACGGGCCTGGTTGCGTGGCATGAGTTCGTCGTCCCACTCCCACTCGACGCGGTAGTGATGTTCGATGATCGCCATGCGGATCGCCCGCGGATCCCATGTCTCACGGAGCTGATCGATGAACACCAGGTTGCCGAGGCTCTTCGACATCTTCTCGCCGTCCATGTGGATCAAGGCCGTATGCATCCAGTGCTTCACGAACAGCTCGCCGGTGGCGGCTTCCGACTGGGCGCGCTCACACTCGTGGTGCGGGAAGATCAGATCGGCACCCCCGCCGTGCAGATCGATCGTGGTTCCGAGTTCGCGCAGCGCCAGCGCCGAACATTCGATGTGCCACCCGGGACGACCCGGACCCCACATGGTGTCCCAGCTCGGCTCGTCGTCGGCCGAGGGGTGCCAGAGCACGAAATCCAACGGTGAGCGCTTGTTGGGATCATCGATGTTGCCGCCACGCTCCTTCGCGAGCACCAACATCTCATCGTCGGTGTAGTGGCTGAGCGATCCGAACGATTCGAACTTCGACACGTCGAAGTACACCGACCCACCGGACTCGTACGCGTACCCGCGGTCGAGCACCATGCCGATGAAGCCGCGGATGTCCGGGATCGCCGACGACGCGCGAGGAGCAACGGCGACCGGGAGTGCGTTGAGTGCCACCATGTCACGCTCGAAACGGGCCTCCTCGCCGGCCGCCAGATCGAGGTAGTGCACGCCGAGTTCGCGTGCCTTGGCGAACAACGGGTCGTCGACGTCGGTGACGTTGCGCACACAACGCACCGTGTGTCCCATGTCGATGAGCCGGCGCTGCAGGACGTCGTAGGAGACGAACGTGGCTGCATGGCCGAGGTGGGTGGCGTCGTACGGCGTGATCCCGCAGGTGTACATGAGCACGTGATCGTTCGGTTCGAACGCCACGATGGCGCGCCGCGCGGTGTCGTAGAGCTGCATCACCCGGCGTCAACAGCGCGAGGGTCGCGTTTGATTCCCGTGAGTTTCGGGGCGACCCGCGTCTTGTAGCGCACGTTGAGCTGCAGCAGCACTGCGGTGAACGCCTCGATGGCCGTTGCGTTCGACAGTTCGCCGGCATCGAGCGGCCGACAGCCCGGGAAATGGGCGACGATGTCGCTGACGATCTGTACTGCCGACGGATCGTCGCCGCAGATCAGCACGTCGGAGTCGATGGGTTCGTCGATGTGACCGAGTTCGGCCGCCGGAAGGTGATGGAACGCCGCGACCACACGACACTTGGGAACTGCGGCCTGGACGTGCGCAGCGACACTGCCGCGCGGCGGCACCAGCGGCTGGAACTCCTTGTTCACCCGCACGAGCGCATTGGCCATCGAGATGACGATCTTGCCCTCCATCGCGGCTGCGTTCTCCTGCGCGGTGCCGGCGGCGGAGTCCCACGGGGTGGCGATCACGATCAGGTCGCAATTCGCGGCGTCGGAGTTGTCGCCTGCTTCGAGGAGGTCGGCGAGCTGTGGCCACTTGCCGATCAGTTCGTCGCGGGTTTCCATCGCCCGATACTTCGAACGTGACCCGATGACCGTGGGATGGCCGATGCTCGCCAGTCGGGCGGCGAGGCCGCTTCCTGCTGGTCCGGTTCCGCCGAGAATGCCGATGCGCATGGCGACAGCGTGGCACAACGGCGCGTCGAACCTCCAAGGCGCCGCCGACATCGTCGATGGCACGGGCGAGATGATCTACGGTCCGATCCATGGGTTTGCTCGACGGCAAGAAGATCGTGGTCACCGGCGTCCTCACCGACGCTTCGCTGGCGTTCGGAGTGGCGAGGCTGGCACGCCAGGAGGGGGCCGAGATCGTGCTCACCGGCGCCGGTCGGGCCCTCTCGCTCACGCAGCGGACGGCCCGCAAACTCGGCGATGGCATCGACGTGTACGAACTCGATGTCACGGTGCCCGAGCACGGCGTGGCAGTTCGCGAGGCGCTCGCGGAGAAGTGGGGCCACGTCGACGGCGTGGTGCACTCGATCGGGTTCGCTCCGGCGGTGTGCCTGGGTGACGACTTCCTCGCCGCCCAGTGGGACGACGTGGCCGTGGCGATGCACATCTCGGCCTATTCCCTCAAGGCGTTGGCCGACGCGTTCCTTCCGTTGATGAGCGAGGGAGGCTCGTTCGTCGGCTTCGACTTCGACAACCGCCAGGCCTGGCCCGCCTACAACTGGATGGGTGTGGCGAAGTCGGCCCTCCAGAGCGTGTCGCGGTATCTCGCCAAGGAGGTCGGCCCGAAAGGCATCCGCTCGAACCTCGTTGCTGCCGGACCCGATCAAGACGATGGCAGCCAAGTCGATCCCCGGCTTCGCCGTGTTCGAGGACAGCTGGGACGACCGCGCACCACTCGGCTGGGACGTCACCGACTCCGAACCCGTCGCCAAGGCCTGCATCGCCCTGCTGTCGGACTGGTTCCCCGCCACCACCGGCGAGATCATCCACGTCGACGGCGGCTACCACGCAATGGGCGCCTGACCCGTTCTCGTGAACTCGTGCGCGAACTATTCGCGCACGAGTTCACGAGTTCGCCAGGTCCGCAGCCGCGATGGCGACGGATACCGTCCACGGGGTGAATCGCCTCGCCGACGAAACGTCTCCGTACCTGCGCCAGCATCGCGACAATCCGGTCGACTGGTACCCGTGGGGCCCCGAAGCGTTCACCGCCGCCCGGGAACGCAACGTGGCGATCCTGCTCTCGGTCGGCTACTCCGCGTGCCACTGGTGCCACGTGATGGCCCACGAGTGCTTCGAGGACGCCGACGTCGCCGCCAAGATGAACGAGTTGTTCGTCAACGTCAAGGTCGATCGCGAGGAGCGTCCCGACGTCGACGCCGTCTACATGGATGCCGTCCAGGCGATGACCGGGCGCGGCGGCTGGCCGATGACCGTGTTCATGACACCCGACGGAGAGCCGTTCTACGGCGGCACGTACTTCCCGAAGGACGCGTTCGTCCAACTCATGGACGCGATCGACGACGTCTATCGCAACAAGCCCGCCGACGTCCGCCAGAACGTCGAGGCACTCGTCAAGGCCATCGACACGACCGCCAACCTGCGCCCGGCCACTGCCGCGCCAGGCATCGAGCAACTCAACCAGGCACTGCAGACGCTCGCCGCCTCGTTCGATCAGGAGTGGGGAGGATTCGGGAAGGCCCCGAAGTTCCCATCGACGTTCCATCTCGAACTCATGCTGCGCGCCTACATGACCAACGCCGGCGACGGACCGAAGAACATCGTCGCCACCACCCTCGATGCCATGTGCTCCGGCGGGATGTACGACCACATCGGTGGTGGATTCGCCCGCTACTCGACCGACCGGGAGTGGCTCGTTCCGCACTTCGAGAAGATGCTGTACGACCAGGCGCTCCTGCTCGGCACCTACCTCCGCGCCATGATCGTGATCGGCCGGCCCCAGTACCGGCTCGTCGTCGAGGAGACCATCGACTACGTCCTCACCACGCTGCGTCACCCCGACGGCGGCTTCTACTCGGCCGAGGACGCCGACTCGCTCGACCCCGACGGGCAACAGCGTCGAGGGCTGGTACTCCACCTGGACACCCGACGAGGTACGCGCCGCGCTCGCCGATCTCGACGGGGCGATCGTCGAGACGCTCATCGACTGGTACGGGATCACCGACGAGGGAAACTTCGAGGGCCGATCCCTCCCCAACCGCCTGTCGGCACGCGGCCAACTGATGCGAACGCCCGAACTCGACGATGCGCGCCGCCGGCTCCTCGCCGCTCGTTCACAGCGTCGCCGGCCCGGTCTCGACGACAAGGTCCTGACCGAATGGAATGCGTTGTTCCTCTCGTCGCTCGCTCAGGCTGCCGCAGTGTTCGGACGCCGCGACTGGCTCGACGCTGCAATCGCCAACGGCGAGTTCCTGCTGCGCGAACTTCGCGGCGCCAACGGCCGCTGGTTTCGCAGTTGGCAGGCTGACGGCACCCCCCGGGCACGACACGCCGCGCTCGCCGCCGATCACGCTGCCCTCGTGGATGCGTTCACCCGCCTGGCCGAGGCCACCGGCGAGGCACGCTGGATCAACGCCGCGGTCGCGACTGCCGAAACGATGCTCGAATGGTTCTGGGACCCCGACCACGGCGGTCTCTACACGACCGCCGAGGACGCCGAAGCGTTGGTGGTTCGCCAGAAGGACATCGCCGACGGTGCGACCCCGTCCGCGAATTCCTCGGCGGCGATCGCCCTGTTCCGCCTCGGCGCACTCACGGGCGAACAGCGCTACACGAATCAGGCCGACCGCATCCTCCAGTTGCTCGCCGGCCAGACAGCGAAGTCGACCGGCCAGTTCTCCAATGCGTTCGTGGCGACAGACCTCCGCCGACGCGGCATCACCGAGGTGGTCGTCGTCGGCGATCGGCCCGATCTCGTGCGTCTCGCACATTCGATCTGGCGGCCCGACACCGTGCTGGCCTGGGGTGAGCCCTACGACTCACCGCTGTGGCACGAACGTTCCGACGGTTTCGCCTACATCTGCCGTGAGTACGCATGCCAGGCGCCGCAGGACACCGTGCAGGGCTTCGCCGAGACCCTCACCGGTCGAAAGGTGACCTTCGCCGGCGACACCATCACCCTCGATGCCGGTACCGAGGCCGGTACCGAGGTCTCGAGCGACGAGGCAGCTACCAACCACCCCGGTGGATGATCTGCGGCGGTCGTCGCCGGTCGCGGCCGGCACTGCGGCCCGACCCCACGGCTGAGCCGGCGGCCAACTCTCCGGTCGGGTCCGCACGATGACCGAGCGCGATGGCTCCGAGCAACTCGAGGCCAGTCGGAATCCCCAGTCGTTGACGAAGCTCGCGCTCACCGCGAAACACTCCGAAGAACAGCGCCCCCAGGCCGGCATCCTCTGCGGCCAACAGCAACGTCATGACGGACATCGAGGCGTCGATCGTCCAGTACGGCACCGGCCACGCCGAAGCGCCGGCACCGAGACCCGTCTGCGCCTTGTCGGGCTCGGCGTACCGATCGACGTACGCCTTCGAGTCGGCCAGCGGCAGAGCGATCACCGGGGCATTGAGCAGCCGCTTCCAGCGAAACGAGTCGCGCTTCACCGCAGGCAGTGTCGTGTCCCAGAACATCGCCGTCTCCGCCCCCTCGAGCACGACGAGATGCCAGCCCTGGGTCTTGCCGGCGCTCGGAGATCGGGCGGCCAGATCGACGAGGCCGTCGAGCACGCCGGGCGAGATCGAACGGTCGTCGAACGCCCGGGTCATCCGCCGAGCCCGAACGACCTCGGCGAACTCGGTCATGTCACGGATGACTCAGCGCTTGCCGAGCTTCAAGAGATCCTCGGCCATGGTCCAGCCGTACACGACCATCGCACCACCCTTGCTGACCGGGACAGCCGAGAACATCTCGACGACGGCGGCGTCGATCTTCTCGGGCTTCGACGACTCGTGATCGAGGTAGCCGTCAGCGCTCCCGCTGGCGGCAATGAACGAATTGGCGTCGTACTTGGCATCGACACCGAAGCGCTTGGCCAGGCGACGGCCCCACGCCCGCTCTTCACCAACAGCGTTCGAACCGGGCGACGGCGTGACTTCTCGCAGATCCTTGAACGCTTCGAGGCCGTCAGCATTGACGAAACGGCACCCGACCACCACGTCCTCGTCGGGGAACGCCATCAGCGCTCGGTGATAGGCCTCACCGACGAGTCCGCGAAGCACCTGATCGCGCTTCGACGAACGCTTCACCGACATCAACCCGATCAGCACGCACGGCGTACCGCCGATGCGCTCGAGGGTGGAGAACGTGAACCCGTGCAACGCACCGCCGAAGCGGGCGGTGGTGATCAGGACCCAGTCCTCTTTGGCCTTGGAGAGCTGCCCGGCGCTGAACGCGTCCTCCATCGACGCCAATTCGTCGAGGTCGGAATCCGTCAGCGCTGCAGCGTCGTTGGTCGAGACGTCGAGTGCCATTCGTCCTATTCTACAGCAGCACCGCCTCATGTCCGAAGGCCATGCGGAGTTCGCCCACGGAACGGTCGAGATCGACCCGGAACTCGTCGGCCAACTTGAGCACTTTGCCCTGCCCGATGTCGACCATCACCACCGAGTCGCCCGGGTGTTCGCGCAGGATGCGCTTCAGACGCTGAATCTTGAGTTCGTCGAGCGACGTCGACGGCAGCCGGAGGCGCAATGGCGCCGCCGGCCCGTCGGTCAATCCGGACAGGACGGTGACCGTCTGGCCGATGAGGCCGAAGCGCGATTCGTCGCGCCGGTCGAGTCGGCCCTTGACGGCCACGATGAGGTCGTCTTCGAGCTTGTGGCCCTGTTCGGCGAGCGTGCGGGGAAAGATCGTCACCTCGATCGACGCATCGAGGTCCTCCAGCAGGAAGACCGCCATCTGATCGCCCTTCTTCGTGAACTTGCGAGCCAGGTTCGTGATGACGCCGCCGACGACCACGTTGGCGCCGTCGTCCATCGTCTGCAGGTCGAGCACCGAGTGCTCCACCTTGCGCCGCAGCGCCGCCTCGACCCCGAACAGCGGGTGATCCGACACGTACAGACCGAGCATCTCCTTCTCGTAGCGCAACTGTTCGGTCTTGTCGAATGCGAGCTCCGGGATCTCGGTGCGTTCGTCGAACCCTTCGCCACTCGACGCGTCCGTCTCGGCCCCTACACCGTCGGATGGGTCGCCCCAGTCGCCGAACAGGCTCATCACACCCTTCTCACGCTCACGACGGCGCTTCACCGTGGTGTCGATGATGTGTTCGAACACCGTCAGCAGGCCGCGCCGGGTGTGACCGAGCGTGTCGAAGGCTCCGCCCTTGATCAACGACTCGATCGTTCGTTTGTTGAGCACCGGTTCGGGCACCCGCTCGACGAAGTCGTGAAAGCTCGTGAACTGGCCGTTCTCGTCACGTTCGGCGATCAGCAGCTCGACGAGGGCTTCGCCCACGTTGCGCACCGCCGACAGCCCGAACGTGATCGCACCGGGGCTCCCGAGGGGCAGCGACACGCCGAGCGGGACATCGGACGGGGCGAGCACACCGAAGTTCGACATCGACCGGTTCACATCGGGCGGGAGCACCTTGATGGCCATCGACCGGCAGTCGGCGAGGTACGTCGCAGCCTTGTCGAGGTTGCTCTTGACGCTCGTGAGCAGACATGCCAGGTACTCGACCGGGAAGTTCGCCTTCAGATAGGCGGTCTGATAGGTGACGAGCCCGTAACCGAACGAATGGCTCTTCGCGAACGTGTAGTCGGCGAACTTCTCGATGATGTCGAACAACTGCTTGCCGAGGAGTTCGCCGTAGCCCTCCTTGACCACCCCGGCTTCGAAGGTGACCCGTTCGGCGACCATCATCTCGCGGATCTTCTTGCCGACGGCCTTTCGGAGATTGTCCGCCTCGGCGAGGCTGTAGCCGGCGAACTTCTGCGCCACCCGCATCACGCTCTCCTGATAGATCATCAGGCCGTACGTGTCACCCAGCACCGCTTCGGCGTCGGGATGGAAGTACTCGACGGGCTTGCGGGCATTCTTGCGATCGGCGTAGTCGTAGTGCATGTTGACGCCCATGGGGCCGGGCCGGTAGAGCGCGATCAAGGCCGCCACATCCTCGAACGAGTTCGGGGCGAGCGCCCGCAGCAGCTGGCGCATCGGCGGCGACTCCAGCTGGAACACCCCGATCGTGTCGCCACGTGACAGCAGCGCGAACGTGGCCGGATCGTCGAGCGAGATCTCCTCGACGATGAAGTCGGGATCACGGAGGCGCCGGATCATCGTCTCTGCGTCGGTGATCACGTCGAGGTTTCGCAGCCCGAGGAAGTCCATCTTGAGCAGCCCGAGGTCTTCGATCCCGTGCATCTCGTACTGCGTCACCACGGGCGCGTCGGCAGGGTCCTGTCCCGATTCCGGCTTTCGCTGGATCGGCACGTAGTCGGTGACGGGCTCCTTGGTGATCACCACGGCCGCGGCGTGGATCCCGTCGGAGCGCTTCAACCCTTCGAGCCCTCGTGCCACGTCGATGACCCGTTTGAGGTCGTCGTCGGAGTCGTACATCGCTCGCAGGTCAGCCGCTGCCTTGTACCCCTCGGCGTACTTGGGGTTCTGCTCGAAGCAGTACTTCAGCGGCGTATCGCGGCCCATCACCATCGGCGGCATCGCCTTGGCGAGCTTGTCGCCGACACCGTACGGGTACCCGAGCACTCGCGCCGCGTCACGCACGGCGTTGCGGGCCTTGATCGTGCCGAAGGTGATGATCTGTGCGACGTGGTCACGTCCGTAGCGCTCGGCCGCGTACCGGATCATCTCGTCGCGGTAACGCGAGTCGAAGTCCATGTCGATGTCGGGCATCGAGATGCGGCTCGGGTTCAGGAACCGTTCGAAGAGCAGGTCGTACTTGATCGGATCGAGGTCGGTGATCTGCAAGGAGTACGCCACCGCGCAGCCGGCCGCGGATCCTCGACCCGGGCCCGACGCGGATACGCGAGTCGCGGGCGTGCTTGATGAGATCCCACGTGATCAGGAAATACGACGCGAACCCCATGTCGTTGATGGTCTTCAGCTCGAATGCCAGCCGCTCCTCGACGTCGGCCGACAGGTTGTCGCCCCAGCGCTTGCGGGCGCCCTCGTAGGTGAGATGCCGGAGATACGCGACGTCGTTCTCGAACCCCTCCGGCACCGGGAAGTCAGGCAGCAACGGCTTGCCGAACTCGATCTCGAGTTCGGCGCGCTCGGCGATCCACAGCGTGTTGTCGCAGGCGGAGGGCACCTCACGAAACAGGTACCGCATCTCGGCCGGCGACTTCAGGTAGTGCTCGCTGCCCTCGAATTTGAAGCGCTTGACGTCGGAGAGCAGGGCCCCGGTCTGAACACACAGGAGCGCATCGTGCGACTCGTGGTCGTGCTGGTGCGTGTAATGGCTGTCGTTCGTGGCCAGCAACGGCGCGCCGATCTTCTTGGCGATCTCCAGCAGCTTCGGGTTGGTGTCGCGTTGGGCCTGGAGCCCGTGGTCCTGCAGTTCGACGAACAGGTTGTCGCGCCCGAAGATGTCCTGCAGGCGCGCCGCCTTGTCGATGGCGCCCTTCTCATCGCCGTTGAGGAGCGCCTGGAGCACCTGTCCGCCGAGGCAGCCGGTGGTGGCGATGAGTCCGTCGGAGTACTTCTCGAGCAGCTCCCAGTCCATCCGGGGCTTGTAGTAGTACCCCTCCATGAACGCCAGGCTCGACAACTGGATCAGGTTCTTGTACCCGGTCTGGTTCTCGGCCAGGAGCGTCAAGTGGTAGTAGAGCTTCTTGCCGCCCTCCGTGTCGCCGCCCGAGTCGTCGATTCGCCCGCGTCGAGTGGGTCGTTCGGTGCGGCTGTCGTAGGCCATGTACGCCTCGGTGCCGATGATCGGCTTGATCCCCTGCTTGTTGCACTCCTTGTAGAAGTCCAACGTGCCGTACATGTTGCCGTGGTCGGTCATCCCGATCGCCGGCATGCCGTCACGCACCGCCTTGGCCACCAGTTCGTCCAGCCGCGCCGCCCCGTCGAGCATCGAGAACTCGGTGTGGACGTGGAGGTGGGTGAAGGAATCGGTCACGGATCTTGCTCTCGAATTACTTGGATGTGGTTCGACACTAGCGCTCGCGCTCCGGTCTCCGTTCACGGGTCCTGTCACCGGCGAAGCACCACGGCTGCGGCCTTCGGCCGGTCCCTGGCGCTCCCCCGGCGCCACCCGTTCACTGGTCGCAGCCACTCAATGCAGCCACGATCACGACGACATCTACCGATTCGTGGCCGGTTCCTTTGGGGTTGGGCTGGGCTAGAGGTAGGTGCCGGGGCGGTCTTGGCTCTGCTCGCCGGGTTGAGGGGGCGTCATCTGGCCGCCGGGGAGCTGGCGCATTTCCTGGAGCTGTTGTCTGGCGGCGAACTGCTGGGCCATCAAGGTGGCCTGAATGCCGTGGAACAGGCCCTCCAACCAGCCGACGAGTTGGGCCTTTGCGATGCGCAGCTCCGACTCGCTCGGCACTTCACCTTCGCCGAAGGGCAGCGCGAGGGAGTTGAGTTCGTCCTGCAGGTCGGGCGACAACGCCTCGGAGAGCTCCATGATCGAGCGGTCGTAGATCTCCGCCAGCCGCTCGCGCGACGCCTCGTCGAGCGACGATGCCCTGACCTCCTCCAGCAACTGCTTCACCATCGACCCGATGCGCATCACCTTGGCCGGCGACGTCACCATCTCCTCGGGCTCGGGGCTCTCGGCCAGGATCGCCGAGTCACTCGTGGTGACCTCGTCGGGAATGATTGGCTCAGCGCCGTCACTGTCGATCATGTCTGCCTTTCTACCCGGGCATCAGGCCGACGCACCGACCAGCGGCACGTTGACCTCGGCCGACGTCAGCGATCCGTGCCGGCACACCAGTTCGAACGGGCCCGTATCGGCGGGATCGTGGAAGCTCACGGGCTCGAACGCCACGAGCGCGACATCACCCAGACGAGAACGCACCGCCGGGGCCATCGATGGGCCGAACCACTGCTCGTCGAGCGTCTGCTCGCGTGTCGCCACCCAGGCCAGGTGGCCGACTTCGGCCTCGGCGACCGCAGCCACGTCGTCGACGGCGCCCTTCGCGACGTGCAGCCACCGAAAGCGCCCCTCACCCGACTGGAAGGCCACGTTCGCCAGCAGTTCCCTCGAGGGCACGACGATCCGGTCGCCGACGTCCACCTGCCCATGGTCGGCCGTCACCAGCAGCGTGGTCCCCGTCGGCAACGCCGCCAACAGATCAGCCACCAACGAATCGGCCGCACGCAGCTCTGCCTCGTAGTACGGGCCGAAGCCGCGCTCGTGAGCGATCTTGTCGATGCCGCCGTAGTAGCAGTACACGAAGCGCTCACCGGCTTCGACCTGGCGACGTGCCTCCACCGCGATCGACGACGCGGCGCGCCACCCAACAGGTACACACCCACGCAGATGTGCCTCGCTGAACGCAGAATTCTGCAACTCGGCCGGGCTGACGACCGGCACGGTCTGGCCGAGGAACGGATCGAACGGCTGCACATCGTGCGGAGGGTGGGATCGACGCACGGGTTGATCGCCCACACACCATCGCAGCACGTTCACGATCTCGCCACCGAGCACCATCCGATACCCGATCAGGCCGTGCTCTGCCGGAGTCAGGCCCGTGGTGATCGAGCACAACGCCGTCGCCGTGGTCGTCGGGGCGACGGTGTGGATCGGGCCGCCGACCATCGAGGCGACGGTGGGAAGCTGCGCACGATGGTCCTGCAATTGATCCCAACCGAGACCATCGAGCACCAGCAGCACGACGCTGCGAGCAGTACGCACCGGCTCCGGCATCCACGCGGGAAGTCCGGAGGTCCACGACGTCGGGCCCAAGAGGGCCGACACGATCCCTCGCACGTTGGCACCGGCGTAATCCGGAATGATCGGGCCGCCCGTCGTCACCCGTGCAGTCCACCACGTCGACGACACCGGCGACAAGCGCTGCGAAAGCCGTCTGCGGGCCGGCCACTGAATAGGGTGACGGTGTGCGGATCTCGACTCGCGGTGACTATGCCAGCAGGGCCCTGCTGTCGTTGACGTTGCACGGCGACGAGGCAGGACCCACATCGGTGCGTGACATCGCGGAGCGCACCGCACTCCCCCAGCCATACCTCGAGCAGATCCTCCTCGCCCTGAAGGGTGCGGGGCTGGTGCGTTCCAAGCGCGGGGTGGGTGGCGGCTACGTCCTCGCCCGACCGGCCGAGGAGATCCGACTGTCCGAGATCGTGTCAGCGGTCGACGGGCCGATCACGCTCGGCGACTTCGGCCAGCCCCACCAGGACGGCTCCTGCGACCACGAGGGCCAGTGCGTCCTGCTCGGCATCTGGAATCAGGCCGGCGATCACATGCGCACCTACCTCGAGGGCTTCACCCTCGCAAACATCGCCGACATCGCCCGCGGCGACGCCCCCTGGCCGTAACACTTGCTCGGCCTCACCACGAGTCGTAGCGCCGCGATCGGGATCGGCCTCGTCCGGCTCGTCGCTGGCGCTTCCCTCGCCGGCGTGACTCAGGCGCTTCCCTCCCCGGCGTGAATCAGGTGCTTCCCTCGCCGGCGTGACTCAGGCGCTTCCCTCGCCGGCTGTCACTCTCAGACCTCGGCGGCGGCGAGCCAGGCGGCCAGGTCGGGCGCGAGTGGGCTGGTGAACGTGACACGTTCGCCGGTGGTGGGATGCACGAACGCCAACTCGGCGGCGTGGAGGAACGGACGGGTCAACCCGAGCGTCGGGCGACGTTGGCTGTAGGTCGGATCGCCGACCAGCGGATGATTGATCGACGCCAGGTGGACACGGATCTGGTGCGTGCGTCCCGTCTCGAGGCGACATTCGAGACGTGACACGACGGCCGGGTTCGAGTACGTGCCGATCACCCGATAGTCGGTTCGAGCCGGGCGCCCTGCGGCCACGACAGCCATCTTCAGCGGATCACCCCGATCGCGACCGATCGGTGCATCGATGATGCCGTGTGGCGCATCGGGCACTCCCCACACCACGGCGTCATAGCGTCGCGTTGCGCTGTGATCTGCGAACTGGTCGATGAGATGTTCGGCCGCCTCGTCGGTGCGAGCGACCACCAGGAGCCCGGAACTCCCCGCGTCGAGACGGTGGACGATGCCCGGCCGGACGGGATCCTCACCCACCCCTTCGATGTCGGGATAGCGAGCGAGCAGCCCGCTCACGAGCGTGCCGTCGAGGTTTCCGGCGCCCGGGTGCACCACGAGCCCGGCCGGCTTGTCGACCACGATGACCGTGTCGTCTTCGTACACGACGCCGAACTGGACTGAGATGTCAGCAGTCGGCAACACCGGGCCCGGCACGGCGCTCGGGTCGACTTCGACCTCCTGGCCCTCGACGAGTCGGACCTTGCCCGATGCAGCAGGCTCGCCGTCGACGCGCACACCGCCCGCGGCAATCGTTGCTGCCGCCTCGGCTCGACTGAGATCGCCGATCAACGCAACGATGCGATCGAGTCGTTCCCCGGCGAGCGCCGCCGGCACCTGCTCGACGATCACGCCGGCGATCCCCGCTCGGCCTCGGACTGCGATTCGCCGTCGACCGGGACTGCTTCGGCGTGCTTGTGAGCCCGTGCCGACAAGATGCTGCCGAGGATCAACAACGCGGCTCCGATGTTGACGGCCATGTCGGCGACATTGAAGATCGGGAACCACTGCAGGTCGATGAAGTCGACCACGGCCCCGTTGAGCCATGCGTCGCCGCGGAACAGCCGGTCGATCAGGTTGCCGGCGGCACCGCCGATCAACAGCCCCATGCCGACAGTGCTGAGTTTGCTCGTCTGATCACGAAGCGACACGAGCAGGTAGACGATCACCACGGTCGCGACCACGCCGATCACCGGCCCCAGCCCACGTCCCTGCCCGAACGCCATGCCGTTGTTGAACGCCAGGTTGAACCGCAGGGTCCACACCAGGTCGATCACTCGATCGGTTCCGAGTGACGTGACGGCCCAATGCTTGGCGAGTTGATCGACAACGACGACACCGGCGGCGATGACGACCGGCGTACGCCATGCGCCGAGTGAAGGCATCCCGATCAGCGCGGACCGACGCCGCTGACCTTCTCCGCGGCGAGCACCGTGGTCTCGGGAATGGCCTCGAGCCGTTCACGGGGAATCGGCATCCCCGAGATCGCCGAGTAGCCGTAGGTTCCCTGCTCGATTCGGGCGAGCGCGGCATCGATGTCGAGAATGGTCTGGCGTGCCTGAGTGGAGATCACTCGGTCGAGGTCGCGCTGCACCACCATCGTGTCTCCCTCGCCGCCCTCGTCGTCGAACTGCACGTCGCCCATCTCACCGTCTTCGATGATGCTCGTCGCTTCGTCCTCGAGACGCATCGCCCGAGCGAGCTCGGACTGGCGACGGGCGAGCAGCTCGTCGCGCTGCGCTTTGAGGAACTTGACGTCGAAGTCCTTGGTGTAGGCGATGCCGTCCTTGCTGTGACCGCGAGGAGGTGGGATCTCGAAGCGCTCGAACTGGGCGTTGGAGAGCAGTGACGGGGTCATGCTCGTGAGGCTCGGCTTCCTGGGACGCTGCCGGAGTCTTCGCAACCGCCTTCTTCCGCTCGGGAGCCGCTGCCTTGTTCGCGGGCGCTGCCGTCTTCGCCGGCGCAACCTTCTTGGCAGGCGCAGCCTTCTTCGGCGGGGCCACCTTCTTCGCCGGCGCAGCCTTCTTCGCCGGCGCAGCCTTCTTGGCAGGCGCGGCCTTCTTGGCAGGCGCAGCCTTCTTCGCAGGCGCAGCCTTCTTCGCCGGCGCAGCCTTCTTCGCAGGCGCAGCCTTCTTCGCCGGCGCAGCCTTCTTCGCAGGCACGGCCTTCTTGGCCGGCGCAGCCTTCTTCGGCGCCGTGCTCTTGGCGGAACTCGTCTTCTTTGCAGCCATGTGCGCTCCTCCAGGCGGGTGAGCGGCGGACTCTACCGGAACGTCCGCCCGATCGAGCGGCATTGCCGCCGCAGATCGATCGTCAAGCCCGCACGACGGTGATCACCGGCTCGGCGTCACTGCCGGAACGTTCGGTCACGACACTCGTCGCCAACGTCTCACTCGCGATCAACGTTTCGTGCGCGGCCACCGCGTCCAGCCACGGCTCCGCCGCAACGACGGTGAGCACGATCCGATCCGACACGTCGAGACCGGTGTCCCGTCGCGCCTGCTGGATCAGCCTGACGAGGTCGCGTGCGCGGCCCTCCAGTTCGAGCTCGGGTGTGACCTCGATGTCGAGCGCCACGACGCCCGCATGAGAGCTGAGCCCGGCGCTCGCCTTGTCGTCCTCGGCAACGAGTTCGAGGGTGTACTCGTCGGCCTCCAGCACGACACCTCCCACGGTGACCACGTCACCGTCGACGGTCCAGTCGCCCGACTTGTGCGCACGAATCACCTGCTGGACGTCCTTGCCGAGGCGTGGCCCGAGACGTGCCGGCACCAATTGCAGGCGCTCGGTCGCAACCGAACCGACGTCGTCGGTGAGTTCGACCTGGCGAACGTTCACCTCGTCGGCGATCACATCGCGGAAGTCGACCAGTCGGTACGCATCGGGTGACGCCACCGTGACGGTCTGCAGCGGCAGCCGAACTCGGCGCTGATGCGCCTTTCGCACCGAGAGCGTCGCCGAGCAGACATCGCGCACGAGATCCATGGTTGCGACCAGATCGTCATCGGCGGGAAGCTCGTCGAGCACTGGCCAATCCGTCAGGTGCACGCTGCCGGCAGCTGCGCCGTGGAGACCGGAGTGGATCTCCTCGGCGACGAGCGGCAGGAGTGGAGCGATCACCCTCGTGAGCACCGACAGGACCGTGTGCATCGTGTCGATCGCATCGGTGTCGCCCGCCCAGAAACGGTCACGGCTGCGGCGGATGTACCAGTTCGTGAGCACATCGAGGTAGTCACGAACGATCTGACACGAGCCGAACAGATCGAAGGCGTCCATCGTCTCGGTGAGATCGCTCACGATCGCGCGGGTCTTGGCCAACACGTACCGATCGAGCACGTTGGCCGAGTCGATGCGCGCGCTGCCCTGATGACCAGCGGCGTTGGCGTACAACGACAAGAAGTACCACGAGTTCCACAACGGGAAGCAGGACATGGCGAACCGTGTCGCGCATGCCCTCCTCGGTCACCATGCCGTCGCCGCCGCGCAGGATCGCGGACGACAGCAGATGCCAGCGCATGGCGTCAGCGCCGTGCTTGTCGAACATCTCGCGGGGGTCCGGATAGTTGTTGAGGCTCTTCGACATCTTGCGACCGTCGTCGCCGAGCACATTGCCGTGGCTCACGCAGTTCGCGAACGCGGGCCGGTCGAAGAGCGCCGTGGCGAGAACGTGCAGCGTGTAGAACCAGCCGCGGGTCTGGCCGATGTACTCGACGATGAAGTCGCCCGGGTAATGGTGTTCGAACCACTCGGTGTTCTCGAACGGATAATGCACCTGAGCGAACGGCATCGAACCCGACTCGAACCAGCAGTCGAGCACCTCTGGGACACGCCGCATCATCGATCGACCCGTCGGGTCGTCCGGGTTCGGTCGCACCAGGTCGTCGACCTGAGGCCGGTGCAGATCGGTCACGGGCACGCCGAAATCGGCCTCGAGTTCGGCGAGCGAACCGTAGACGTCGGTGCGCGGGTAGGTCGGATCGTCGGACTGCCACACCGGGATGGGCGATCCCCAGAAACGGTTCCGGCTGATCGACCAGTCGCGGGCATTCTCCAACCACTTGCCGAAGCTGCCGTCCTTGATGTGTGCCGGCTGCCAGTTGATCTCCTGGTTGAGCTCGACCATCCGGTCGCGGATCGCAGTGACCTGCACGAACCACGACGAGATCGCCCGATACACGAGGGGCTGGGCGCAGCGCCAGCAGTGCGGGTACGAGTGGTCGTAGGTGGCGTGGCGCAGCACGACACCGCGCTCCTTCAGTGACGCGGATCACGAGCGGATTGGCATCGAACACGTGCGTGCCCGCCCAGTCGGTGATCTCGGCGGTGTACCGACCGTGCTCGTCCATCGGACAGATCGTCGGGATCCCGGCAGCATTGGCCACGAGCTGGTCGTCCTCGCCGAAGCCCGGCGCGAGGTGGACGATGCCCGTGCCGTCCTCGGTCGACACGAAATCGGCGCCCAGCACCTGGAACGCTTCGGCGGTACCGAAGCGTTCCGTCTCCGCGAAGTAGTCGAACAGCGGCCGATATCGCCGCCCCACGAAGTCGCTGCCCTTGCGGGTCTCCACGAGGGTCGCCTCGCCGAGTTCGGCCGAATACGAGCCGAGGAGCGATTCGGCGATCACGTAGCGCACGCCGTCGAGATCGACCACGGCGTAGTCGATGTCGTACCCGACCGCGAGCGCCAGGTTCGACGGCAGCGTCCACGGGGTCGTCGTCCAGGCGAGCATTCGTTCACCCGTGTCGAGTTCGAAACCGACCGTGAGAGCAGGATCCTGCCGATCGCGATAGACGTCGTCCATGCGCGTCTCGGTGTTGCTCAACGGCGTCTCGCACCGCCAGCAGTACGCGATCACGCGGAACCCCTCGTAGACCAGGCCCTTGTCCCACAGGGTCTTGAACGCCCACATCACACTCTCCATGTAGGAGAGGTCGAGCGTCTTGTAGTCGTTGTCGAAGTCGACCCAGCGCGCCTGGCGTGTCACGTACTCGCGCCAGTCGTCGGTGTACTGCAGCACGCTGGTGCGACACGCGTCGTTGAATCGGTCGATGCCGAACTCGGAGATCTCGGGATGCCCGGAGATGCCGAGTTCCTGTTCGGCCTTCACTTCTGCGGGCAGCCCGTGGCAGTCCCAGCCGAACCGTCGCTCGACGCGACGTCCCCGCATCGTCTGATAACGCGGAATTGCGTCCTTGACGTACCCCGTGAGCAGGTGGCCGTAGTGCGGCAACCCATTGGCGAACGGCGGGCCGTCGTAGAAGACGAACTCGTTGGCGCCGAACTCGCCCGGCTCACGCTGGTCGATCGAAACCTGGAACGTGTCGTCCTTGGCCCAACGCGCGAGGACGTCGTGCTCGAGATCGGGGAAATTCGGCCGGGGGTCGACGTCGGGATAGGACACGACGGCGATGCTACCGAGGCTCGGTCAGCCCGACGCCGGGAGTTCGGTGCTCAGGAGCGTTCGTCGTCGAATGAGAATCGAAAGTCTTCGCCCGACTCGTCGCGCCCGACCGCAGACCCCGGACTCGTCGTCGTCATCGATGCGGAACACCGGCATCGCCTCGGTCGGGTCGCCCGTGCCGGTCCAGGGATCGCTGTTCAGATCAGCGGCGTCGACGGCGGATCCAGGAGTCGTGTCGCCCATCGCGTCGCCGTCGTCGTCAGCAGCGATCTCGGTGACGATCAGCAGGTCCGCCGGCTCGGTGTCGCCCTCGACCGACGCGACGCCGACCTCGTTGTCGTGTCGTGTCGTGGTGTCGCCGTCTCGTCGTCGTCGGACGCCGACAACAGCGGCGCACGCACGTCACCAAGACCACCCGGAACCCGGTCGGCGATGTCGAGCAGGGAACTGGCCGCCTCGCGGACCCGGGCTCGCTGGTCGACGAGGAAGGTCTCGAGGTGGTGGACGTCGGATTCGAGGAAGTCGCGCCGCGCCTTGAGGGCCTCGACCTCACTCGACACGGAGTTGCGCTCGGCCTCACCGATCTTGCGTGCGTCGAGGCGTGCCTCGACGACCAGTTGCGCCGACATCTCGCGAGTCGAGTCGAGTGTCTTGGCTGCCTCGTCGTTGGCCCGGCGAAGGATCTGCTTCGGCTTCGGCCCGCGCGCTCGCCACCGCCTGGTCGGCCGTGCGCTGGGCCAGCAGGAGCGTGCGGCTGATCGTCTCGGACTCCTCGACCGAGGCATCGACGGTCGGGGCGGCGGCGGCCGTCGACCCCGCCTCGTTGAGTTCCTGCAACCGGGCCACCGCGGCCCGCGCTCTCGCCTCCATTGCGGTCGACTGGTTCTGCGCACGTTCGAGTTCGTCGGCGACGTCGCTGAGGAAGACACGAACCTCTTCGGGATCGGCGCCCTTGCGAACGGTCTTGAACTCGGCGCTGCGGACGCGTTGGGGGTTCATCTCCATGGTGATCTCCTTCGAGTTCAGTCGTCGTAGTCGTCGTAGCGTGGCGCACGCTGTGCGACGGGGGGCTTGAGCAGGTACACACCGGTCGCGACCTTCTCCATCGACCCGTCGAGCGCGTAACAGATCCCGCTCGCGAAATCGATGAGGCGTCGGGCCACCTCTCGTTCGGTGCCCTCGAGGTTCATGATGACGGGCTGGCCGTCTTTGAACTTGTCGGCGACTTCCTGTGCCTGATCGAAACGACGCGGACGAACCGTATGCGGTTCCATGGACCCTCCCGACACGGTGCGCAGACTGTTGGATTGGGCTTGCGACGGATTGGGACGGACCTGCACGCCCGAATCGTCGGACCGACCCGACGAGCCATTGCCGGAGGTTCGTCGCGCCGCCGACGCGTCGAAGTCACGCGACGGATAGCTCGGACGGGCCGACACCGTGCGCACGGCAGGTTCGTCGGCGTCCGCGTCCCAGCCGCGCTGCGCGTTCGAGCCGTTGGCGCCGGACGATCCACGAGATTCGGCATCACGCTGTCCACGACTCTGCCTCGGCGCAGCCGCGGGTTCGTCGTAGTCGTCGTAGTCGTCGTAGGCATCGTCGGGACCCAGACCCAGGTAGTCCATGGTCTTCTTCCAGAGTGACATGCATTCCTCCTGCGTGGCGCAGGTTAGCCGAGCGCACCCCGCACACGGTGGACGGCGTTGCGGGCCGCACTCGTTCAGTGACGCGGTGGCCGGGGGCCGAACAGCGCCGTGCCGATGCGGACTTCGGTCGAGCCCTCCTGCACAGCGACCTCGAGATCGCCACTCATCCCCATCGAGCAGACGTCGAGGCCGAGATCGTCGACGAGATCCCTCACCTGACGAAAGCCCGCCCGTGCGGATTCTGCCGGCTCCCCGGTGGGCCCGACCGTCATCAGCCCGGCCACGACGAGGCCGACATCTCGCGCCCGCTCGACCAGCGCCGCCACGTCGACAATCGCACAACCGCCCTTGGCCGGGTCGCCGGTGGTGTCGACCTGGATCAGCACCCGGGCAGCAGGCGCCCGCTTGGCAACTTCGTCGACCAGCGGCGCTCGGTCGAGGCTCGCCCACACGTCGACGAGATCGGCGACGAGTCTGACCTTGTTCGTCTGCAGCCGGCCGATGAAGTGGACCTCCGGTGCCAGCCGCTCGATCACGTCACGTTTGGCCGCGAGTTCCTGGGCGTAGTTCTCACCGATCGCCCGACAACCGGCCGACACCGCGGCTTCGATCGCCCACTCGCCGAACCCCTTCGTGACGGCGACGACACGCACCTCGTGCGTGAACTCACGTTCGACGTCGGCGATCTGACGCTGGATCGCAGCCAGCGGTTCAGCGATGTCGACGTCGTTGTTCATGGTGCATCAACTCCTCGGGCGTCGTCTCTCTGCGTGACCTCGCTCCAGCCGACCATCGCGTGACGTTCGACGTCGCCACGGCGATGCGAGAACCAACGCCCATCGCATGCCGTGCATGCCCCGCCGATCACGACATCGATGTCGTGGCGTGCGAGTGCAGCGGTGACCGCCGCGGGAACATCGAGCGCGAGCGCGCCGGATGATGTCGTGGCGGCGATGGCATCCACGTCGACGCCGACACCGGCAGCCACCTGGGCCAGTTCACGCTCGCCGAACTCGTAGCAGCACGGATGGATGCACGGGCCGAGGATCGCGACAACGGGTCGGGAGCCCGCTGCGACGGCAACGTCGATCACCCCGGCTGCGAGGCCGCGCCACCCGGCATGACACGCCACCGGCACACCATGGCGGTCGAACAGCATCACCGGAGCGCAATCGGCTGCCCAGACCGCGACGGGCCGTGTGGCACGACCCTCGATCGGCGCGTCGCCCACCAGCACGTCGCCGACGCCGACCATCGACGTGAGCGGGGTGTCAGGGCGACTCCGGTAGATCTCGACTCCGTGCACCTGATCGAGCATGATCCAGCGACTCCTGGTTGCTGCCAATTGCCTCACCACGAGCGCATCGTGCGACACCTGCTCAGGATGCACGTCGCCGTCGGAGCGCTCCGACACCGTCACGACCGCAACGCACTCGCCGAGATCGCGACGCAGCAGTTCGAGCATGCCGCGTGGCGACCGGTGCCCTATTTCAGGAACGAGGGAACGTCGAAGTCGTCGTCGTCGTCGGTGGAGGCGAGCGGATCGGCGTCGTCGTCGCTGCCGAAGAGTTCGGTGATTCGCGTCGGCGTCGCACGCGTCGCCACGTCGCCGGCGATCGACCGGACGGTGGCGGCATCGTCGAGACGGTCGAATCCGGCCGCGATGACGGTGACGCGCACCTCGTCGCCCATCTCGTCGTCGATCACCGTTCCGAAGATGATGTTTGCGTCCTGGTGAGCAACGCCGTGGATGATCTCCGCAGCAGCGTTCATCTCGAACAGGCCCATGCTCGACGGGCCGGTGATGTTGAGCAACACGCCGCGGGCTCCGTCGATCGCCGATTCGAGCAGCGGGCTCGAAATCGCCGCCTTGGCTGCCGAGACCGCACGGTCGTCGCCGCTCGCCTGACCGATTCCCATGAGCGCGGAGCCGGCATTGGACAACACCATCTTGACGTCGGCGAAGTCGGTGTTGATCAGGCCCGGCGTCGTGATCAGCCCGGTGATGCCCGACACACCCTGGAGGAGCACCTCGTCGGCCATCTTGAACGCATTGAGCACGCTCGTCTTGTCGTTGGCGACCGTGAGCAGACGATCGTTCGGAATGACGATCAGTGTGTCGACCTTCTCCTTGAGCTTCTGGACACCGTTGTCGGCCTGCACGGCACGACGACGGCCCTCGAACGAGAACGGCCGAGTGACGACACCGACGGTGAGTGCACCCGCCTCGCGGGCGATTTCGGCGATGACCGGGGCGGCACCGGTACCGGTACCGCCACCTTCGCCCGCCGTGATGAACACCATGTCGGCGCCGCGGACCATCTCCTCGATCTCGTCGTGGTGCGCCTCGGCGGCCGAGCGGCCCACTTCGGGGTCGCTTCCGGCTCCGAGACCGCGGGTGAGGTCACGTCCGATGTCGAGCTTGACATCGGCATCGCTCATCAACAATGCCTGGGCATCGGTGTTGACGGCGATGAACTCGACGCCTTTGAGGCCGGCGTCGATCATGCGGTTGACGGCATTGACACCGCCGCCGCCCACTCCGACGACCTTGATCACGGCGAGATAGTTCTGCGGAGCGCCGACCATCAGATGATCCTCCATTGGTTCTGGTTCATGAATCGATTCGTTTCAGACGAGCGAGCGCTGGATTGTACGTGCGCACATCCTGCCAGGTTCGCATCCCGAGAATGGGGACGGTCGATGCGACATCATCGCACGGTCACCTCGGCCGTCGAGACGTCGATGACCGACACGGGGTCGTCACCGACGTCGGCGAGCTTTCGTTCGAGGCGCACGAGCTTCTCGATCTGGGCGTTGTCACCGATCGCCGAGCCGAATCGCACCTCGATGGGGCCACTCGGACTCGTGAGCACCAGCACCAGATCGGAGCCGTCGGGAGTCACCACCATCGACTCGACCCGCGAGCGGATCGTCGGGGTGAGCTTGGTGACGAGCGACGCGGCCGACGAGTAGCCGATCGGGGCGAACTCGCCGGCGCTCAAGTCGAGCGTGCCCTCACCACTGATCCACACGAGCGCCACCGGTTGGCCTTCGATGACCGCGACGACGCGGCCATCGGCATCGAGCACACGCGAGCGGGTGTCCTCACCGAGCATCGATGCCACGGGGGTGCGCTCGCGGATCTCGATCGAGGCCGAATCGGGAAAGGAGGTGCTCACGCGGGCTGCCTGCACCCAGGGGATGGCCTCGAGCTGGGCCTCGACCTCGGCGGTGTCGACCCGCAGCACCGGGGTACCACGCAGGTCGTCGACGACCGCAGCGAGTTCGTCTGCGTCCGTGTAGACGTTGCCGGTCACCGTCACGGTGTCGACGGCGAACCACGGCGAACCGAGCACCGCCAACACACCAACCGCCACGAGCACGACCACTCCGGCGAGCGCGGCCCACCAGAGCCTGCGGCGACTCGCCGCCCGCCGCACTCCGATACGACGTTGTCGCAATCGCGGCTCGATACCCCGTGACGTGGCGTCTTTGGGCATGAGCGCATCGCTGCTGCCGTCGTCGTCGATGAACACCGGTGCACTGACCGAGCCGTCGCTGACCTGTTCGTCGAGGTACACCGCATCGGGGAGGTCGTCGCCGCCGATCGAGATGATCGACCGTTCCGGTTCGCCGGCGTCGTCGGACTCCGACTCGTTGTCACCGAACACCCTCGACAACTCGTCGAGAACGCCGACGTCGGGGTGTCCCGCGTCGGCATGGTCCGGCACCGTCGTGTTCCCGTCGGGCTCGACCTCCTGCGACGGCCGGCGTCGCCACGCCATGTCAGTGCCCCCGGAATCCGACGAGACGGATCTCGGTGCGCAGTGCGTATCCGCTGGTCGATTCGACCCGATCGCGGACGATCTGCATCAGCGCGTGGACATCGTCCGCGCTGCCACCGTCATCGACCTGGATGAAGTTGGCATGCTTCTCGGACACGTGCGCCGAGCCGACACGGAGCCCTCGAAGCCCTGCGGCGTCGATCAGGGCTCCTGCAGTCACCTCGCCTGGCACCGGGTTGACGAAGACCGACCCGGCGTTCTGGCCGCCCGGTTGGTTGGCGCGCCGCCAGCTCACGATCTCGGAGATCATGCGCTCGGATTCGCTGCGATCACCGTGGGCGAGTTGCAGCCGCGCTTCGACCACCACCGCCGACTCCGGCAGCTCGCTGTGGCGAAAACTCAGTCCGATGTCGGACACTGCGATGGTTCGTTCGCAGCTCGCAGCGAGGTCGACGATCGTGACGTCGATCAGCGATCCCGCCATGTCCGAGCCGTGCCCCCCGGCGTTCATCCTGACGGCACCGCCGATCGATCCGGGAACGCCCACGGCCCATTCGAACCCGGTGAGCCCCGCGGCAGCGGTCTTGCGGGCAACCACGGGCAGCGCCGAACCCGCCGAGGCGGTCACCACCGCGCCGCTCGGGTCGATGTCGATGGTGTCGTCGACCAGCGTGACCGCGATCCCGTCGAAGCCGGCATCGGCGATCAGCATGTTGGAGCCGCGACCGATCGGGAGCACGTCGAGCCCTGACTCCTGTGCGGCGACGCCGACACGAACAAGATCCTCGCGGGTCCGGGCCCGAACGAACACCGCCGCCGGCCCTCCGACTCGGTACGTCGTCAGCGGACCGAGCGCGACGCCGCGCTCAGCCAGTGCTCCCAGCGAATCGACCGCAATCGCCACCCGATCGGCGAGGTGCGAGTTGCGGCGTCATCTCCGACGTGCATCGAGCACCTCACCAGGCAGCGTGGCGATGTCGCCGCATCCCATCGAGATGCAGACGTCACCGGCTCGCACCTCGGCGGACAGGAACGTGACGAGATCGTCGCGCCGCGGGAGCCACACCACCCGCAGTTCCGGATGGGCCTCGGTCACGGCGTTCACGATCAGCTTGCCGCTGACTCCGGGGATCGGGACGGTCCCCGACGGGTAGATGTCGGTCAGGACCACGACGTCGGCGTTGGTGAATGCGTGCGCATACTCGTGCCACATCTCGGCAATGCGGTTGTACCGGTTCGGCTGGAACACGCCGATCACGCGCTGCCAGCCGTCGCCGCTCGCGCGGGCCGCGGCGAGCACGACGTCGATCTCGGTCGGGAGGTGCGCATAGTCGTCGACGAACGTGGCGTTGCCGTCGCTTCCCCTCACATCGAATCGACGCGCGACACCACCGAATCGGCCGAGCGCAGAAGCGATGTCGTCGAACGCAACGCCGAGTTCCAGCGCCATGGCCACGACCCCCGTGGCATTGGTGACGTTGTGCAGGCCCCGCAACGGGAGTGCGATCTCGCCGACCTGGTCGTACGTTCCCGTCGCACCCCGTCGCTCGATCGTGAAGGTGAATGCACCCGTCGTCGCCACGACATCGACGGCACGGACATCGCATGCCGCCGAGAGCCCATACGTGATCGCACCGTGGCGGTCGGCGAGTGCCACGCACACATCATCGTCGCCACACACCACCTTCGGACCCGGGATCTGCGCGAGGTACCGGTCGAAACTGTCGATGATCCCGTCGTACGAGCCGTAGTGATCGAGATGGTCGATCTCGACGTTGGTGAGAATCGTGCCGTGCAGCGGCAGTTCGAGATGGGTGCCGTCGCTCTCGTCGGCTTCGACGACCAACCATCTGCCCGAGGTCCACTGTGCCCCGGTCCCCACATCGGTGACGTCGCCGCCCACGATGAAACTCGGGCGCAGTCCGGCGCCGGCGAGCACCAACATCAGCATCGACGTCGTCGTGGTCTTGCCGTGCGTGCCGGCGACCGCAATGGAGTCGGCCTGGGCGCAGATCGACGACAGCATGCCGGCCCTCGTCAACACTCGGACGCCGGTACGGCGGGCCTCGTCGAGTTCGATGTTGCGCTCCGGGATCGCCGTGGAGGCGGTCACGGCGTCGACGCCGTGCACGAGGGCACGATCGTGGCCGAGGTGCACATCGACGTGTGCTGCGCGCACACGTTCCAGCACCGGATGATCACGCAGGTCCGAACCCGAGACACGGTGCCCCATCTCGGCGAGCGCAATCGCCACAGCACTCATGCCGGGGCCGCCGACGCCCACCACATGGAGACGATGCGGGATCGCCAGATCGAGTGGCGCGAGCGGGACGGCGACGGACGGAACCGGCCGGGAGCGGAGGCGAGCCACCGACCCTGCGCGCACCGACTCGAACGACGGCGCGACACCAGCGCGGGCAGAGACGGAGACGAGGGGCGTCACGATGCAGCAGATGTTACGGCGACGCGCTCGATCAGTTCGGCCAATGCACCCGATCGACTGATCTCTCCACGTCGGC
Organism: Ilumatobacteraceae bacterium; assembly: GCA_963743825.1. GTDB lineage: Bacteria > Actinomycetota > Acidimicrobiia > Acidimicrobiales > Ilumatobacteraceae > Sva-07. The sequence continues at coordinate 145,315 of CAVURC010000010.1, forward strand.
GGGCCGCGGCCGACAGCTCGCTGCATCTCGACGGGTCGCCGCGAAGGGCGTCGATCTGTTCGCCCAGCCGTCCGAGGTCGCTCTCGGGGAGCAGGACAGCGCCGTCGACCTCGCTGAGCCAGCGGACGTTGTCGGTCTGATGATCGTCGGCGGAGTCGGCCCAGGGCACGAGAATCGCAGGCGTCCCGGTGACGGCGACCTCGTGCACGGTGCTCGCTCCGCCACGCCCGATGAGCAGGTCGCATCCGGCATACACCGCTTCCATCGCGGACTCGTACGCGACGACCTGATGCAGCACACCGTTGCCTCCGTCGCCCACGGTCTCGACGTGTGCGGCGAAGCGCTCGCCGGCCACTTGGCGAACCGCCAGCAACCGATCGTCCCGGTGAACCGCCAGGTAGTCGGCAATGGCCGTGTTCAGCACTCCTGAACCCAGCGAGCCGCCCATGACGGCCACGAAGAACCGATCGTCGGCGATGCCGAACGACGCGCGGGCGGCCGACCGCTGTGGCCCGGACCGCTCGACATCGAGGATGACCCGGCGAACGGGCGCCCCCGTCAGTTCCGCCCGCGGGAGGGGCGAGTTGTCGAATGCAACGGCACACGCTGCGGCTCGTCGGGCAGCGAGCCGGCTGGCGCGTCCGGGCGTGCGGTCGTACGACACCACCACGACCGGGATGTCCAACCGTCGAGCGGCGAACACCGCCGGCATGCTGGCGTATCCGCCGACCGACACCACGACCTCGGGCGCCCACCTGCGCAACAACGTGGTCGCCCGACGCGTCGCACTGGTCATCTTGGTGACGAACGTGAGGTTCTGTCGCGTGATGCGGCGTTGGAACCCGACGACGTCGAGGAAGTCGTGCGGGTACGGCGTCGCCGGGAGCAGGCGGGTCTCGATGCCTCGCTGGGCGCCGACGTATCTGATGCTCGTCGCGTCATGTCCGGCGGCCACGAGCGCGTCGGCCACGGCGAGCGCCGGCAGGACGTGACCCGAGGTTCCTCCACCGGTGACGACGGCGAACACACTCATGCTCAGCCCTCGGGGAGCGATGGCGAGTTGACCCGCCGGGCGACACTCAACAGCAGGCCGGCAGCAATCATGCTGACGAACAACGAGCTCCCGCCCGCCGAGAAGAACGGCAACGTCAGCCCCGTCACCGGCATCAGGCCGGTGACGCCGCCGAGGTTGACGATGGCCTGGACGCCGAACCATGCAGCCAGGCCGCCGGCCAGCAACATCCCGAATCGATCGGTCGTGGCGAGGGCGACCTGGACACCGAGTCCGACGAGCATCACGAATCCACCGATGACCGCAATGGTGCCCACGAGGCCCAGTTCGTCGGCGATGACCGCAAAGATGAAGTCGCTGTGGGCATAGGGCAGATACCCGAGCTTGCCCTTGCTCCCACCGATCCCCGACCCGGACAGTCCGCCCGACGCCATGCTCAAGAAGCCCTGATAGGTCTGATACGCGAGGTGATCCTTCTCCCCCGACACGTTCATGAAGGCGGTGAACCGATCGAGTCGGCGAGGACTCGACACGACGAACAGCAGTGCTGCGCCCGCGGCGCCGGCGACCATGACGGCCAACGGCGTCGCCGGCACACCGGCGATCCAGGCCACGCTGAACACGATCGCACCGAGCACGACGGCCGACCCGAGGTCACCCTGAGCCAGACACAGGCCCGCTCCGAGCATCGCCAACAGACCGAGTGGGACGAGCGTCGAGCGGCGGTCGGCGAGGTCGTCACGTCGTCGCGTGAGCAGATCGGCAGCCAGCACGATCACCGCAAGCTTGAGGAACTCCGACGGCTGCAGGCTGAGCGGCCCGAGACGCACCCAGGAGTGGGCCCCGTTCACGCTGGCACCGATGCCGGGAGCGAACGGTGCCGCCATGGCCGCGGCCGACAACAGCCCGAGCGGAATCACGAACCTGCGCCACGACCGGTAGGGGATCCGGGCGACGATCACGAGTCCGACCAGCCCGATGGCAGCCCACATCGCCTGCTTGGCGAACACCCGGTACGGCGAGTGCCCGAGGTTGGCCTCGGTGACGGCGGATGCCGACAGCACCATCACGAGACCGAGCATCACGAGCACCGTCACCACGCCGGCGATGGCGTAGTAGGTACCCGGTGGCGGACCGAGAACTTCTCGGGCGCCGGCCACGCGGGGAGCGCGACGGTCGGCGGCCGCGACGGTCCGACGCTCGTTGGCGCCTCGCAGCGGTCGACGTTGCGGGTTCTCGCCCCCGTGGATGCGGTCGAGTGCCGCTCGGCGCCGGTCGGCAACGGTCAACGTGCTGGACATGCGTGCTCCTCGTGGGGGTTGTTCGTGACGAGCGTTCGGAAGTGTTCGCCACGGTGTTCGAAGTTGCGGTACTGATCGAAGCTGGCACACCCCGGCGACAACAGCACGGTGGATCCCGGGCGTGCGATGGTCCGTGCCAGCTCGACGGCGGCGGCCATGTCGTCGACGACATCGCAACGGGCCACCCCCTCGAACGCTGCCACGATTGCCGGCGCGGTCGCCCCGAGGGCGATGACGGCGTCGACATGGCTGCGATCGGCCGCCATGGGTGACAGGTCGACGTGCTTGTCGTACCCACCTGCGATGAGCACGATGTGATCGAACGATCGAATCGCTGCGCCGGCCGCGTGCGGCGTGGTCGCCTTCGAGTCGTTGAACCACGCCACCTCGTTCCATGTTCCGACGTGCTCGAGGCGATGGGGAGGCCCGGTGAACGTTGCGAGTGCGGTGGCGACGGCCGACACGTCGACGAGCCCGGTCTCCAACACCAGCGCGGAGGCAGCCAGCGCGTTGGTGATGTCGTGCGGAAGGCTTCGGCGCATCGCCTCGATCGCAACGATGTCGCCTCCCGGCCCGCGCAGCGATCCACCGGCCACGTGGTAGTCGGCACCGCTGGCCCCGAACGTCACGTGTCGGCCGGGGGCCGCGACGAGGCGACGCATGACCGCTTCGTCGTCGACGAAGCCGATGGCGACGTCGCTCGGTCGCTGGTTCGCGTACACCTGCGCCTTGGCGAGCTCGTAGGAGGACATCGAACGATGCCAGTTCAAATGGTCGGGGGCGAGGTTCAACCAGGCTGCGCCGTCGGCACGGAACGACGGCGTCCAAGCCAGACGGAAGCTCGTCGCCTCCACGACGAAGGCGTCGAGATCCAGCGCGATGGCGTCGACCAGCGGCGTGTCGGTGTTGCCGGCGTCGATCGTGCGCAGCCCGCCGGCGCGCAGCATCTCCACGGCGAGCAGCGTCGTGGTCGTCTTGCCGTCGGTGCCGGTGATCGCCACCATCGGGCGCGCTCCCCCGTTGCGTTGCTGCTCCCACCGGTAGGCCAGTTCGATCTCCGACACGAGCTCCACGCCCATCGTCTGCGCCGTGGTGACGACATCGTGGGTCTCGGGAACACCGGGTGCCGGACTCACCAGATCACACGATCGGATCAGCCCGTTCAGTTCCGACCCGATCGGCCGCTCGATGATCTGCACGTCGAGCTCCTGCGCCAGTTGGCGACGCTCGGCGGTGACCTCGTCGTCGGCGACCACGACCTCGATGTCGTGGCGTTGCAGTGCTCGTACCGTGGCGGCCCCGGCGACTGCGAGGCCGTACACGAGGGCACGCGTCACGATCCACCCGCCGTGATCTCGGTGAAGTCACCGATGAAGATGGCGAGCGCGGTGGCGACGCAGATCGCCGAGATCAGCCAGAAGCGGATGATGACCGTGGTCTCGGGCCAACCGATGAGTTCGAAGTGATGATGGATGGGCGACATGCGAAAGAGCCGCTTCTTGCGGCCCGATGCCTTGAACACGCCCATCTGGATGGCAACGGAGCCCGCCTCCATGACGTTGATGCCGCAGATCAACACGAGCAGCAGCGTCGTGTTCAGCGTCAGGGCGCAGAATGCCAGCGCGGCCCCGAGGGCCAGGGCCCCGACGTCACCCATGATGATCCGCGCAGGAGCTGCGTTCCACCACAGGAACCCGAGGCAGCCGCCGGCGAAGGCCGCTGCGAAGACGCCCATGTCGAGCGGGTTGACGATCGCGCCGTAGATGTCGGGGTTACGGAACGCCCAGTACGCGATGATCGTGAAGGCTCCGAATCCCATGAGCGCCGAACCCGAGGCGAGCCCGTCGAGCCCATCGGTGACGTTGACCGCGTTCGTCGTCGCCCAGATGATCATGCCCGCCCAGATCACCCACACCGCGGTGGGGACCTCGAGCCCGACGTCGCCCCTCGTGATGTTGATCGTCTCGGAGATGCCCGTCGCCACGACGAGCCACCACGCCATCAGGATGCTGGCGATCATGGTGATGTAGTTCTTCTGCTTCCAGAAGATGCCACGGTTGTGCCGCTTGCGGACCTTGATGAAGTCGTCGAGGAACCCCATCAGCGCCATGAACAGCACGCCGACCCAGACGATCATCGACTGGTCCGAGAACGCAAGACCGCGGCGGAGGTGGGCGACGATCCAGCCGACGAAGGCGGCGACGACGATGGCGATGCCGCCCATCGTCGGGGTGCCCTGCTTGTGCATGTGATGTTCGGGACCGTGATCCTCCTTGCCGAGGATCGGCTGACCCTGGCCATGCGTGCGGAAGAAGACGATCAGCCACCGGGTGCCGAACAGCGACACCAGCATGGCGCTGGCACCGGCGAGCATGATGGCGATCACGCCAATGCCTCCAGGATGTCGGCGGCCACTCGGACGTCGTCGAAGTCGACCGTCCGGTCGGCGTACTCCTGGGTGCGTTCGTGACCCTTCCCGGCGATCACGACGACGTCGCCTCGGCGGGCGGACTCGAGGGCGGTACGGATGGCCGATCGACGGTCGGGGTCAGTCACGACTCGGGCACGGTAGTCGGCCGCGACTCCCCCGAGGATGTCATCGATGATCGCGATCGGCTCCTCGCTGCGGGGATTGTCCGACGTCACGATGACGCGGTCGGCGAGTTCGGCAGCCGTCCGGCCCATCTCGGGCCGCTTGGGCCGGTCACGCTCTCCGCCACATCCGAACACGACGACGACCGAGTTGCCGCCAGCAACGGCGCGAGCCGACGTGAGGATCTCGCCGAGACCGTCAGGCGTGTGCGCGTAGTCGACCACGATCGTCAGGCCGAGGCGGTCGGCGGCCGGAGTCCTGACCAGCTGGAACCGGCCCGGGACCACAGCCACCGATCGCAGCGCAGCCACCGCGTCGACCGGCTCGACACCGAGTTCGACTGCTGTCGTCAGGGCGATCAGCGAGTTGGCCACGTTGAAGCGACCGCCGATGGGAACCTCGACCTCGAGGCCGCTCCAGCGGTACCGGTGCGACGCAGCGTCGACGTACACGTCGCCGACGTCGTCGGTCGACACCGCGACCACCCGGAACTCCGGACCCTCCACCGTGTCGGCGAGCAGGCGGCCGTAGGGATCATCGACGTTGATGACGGCGAGCCGCGAGAAGTCGGGCGAGAACAGCCGAGCCTTGGCTCGGAAGTACTCCTCCTGCGAGCCGTGCAGATCGAGATGATCGTGGCCCAGGTTGGTGAACACGACCGCATCGAACTCGGTGCCGTCGACTCGGTGGAGCGCGAGCGCATGTGACGACACCTCGAGCACCGCGGCATCACAGCCATCGTCGAGGAAGCCACGCAACGTGCGTTGCAGATCCGCTGCTTCAGGGGTTGTCCGCGGACCGTGGAGCGTGCCGACGACGCCGGTCGGCCGTCCGGTCCCGTTGAAGATCGCCTCGAGGAACTGTGCCGTCGTCGTCTTGCCGTTCGTCCCGGTGATCCCGACCGTCGTCAGTGAGCGACTGGGATGACCAGCCAGCAACGCAGCGATCGGCCCGACCCGGACACGAGTGTCGTCGACCACGATCTGGGGAACCGGCGCATCGACCGGATGATCGACCAACAGTGCCACGGCGCCGTCGACGACGGCCTGGCCCGCGAAGTCGTGTCCGTCGAACGACGTGCCGCGCAGGCAGACGTACAGCGAACCGGGCGTGACCCGGCGCGAGTCGTCGACGACGTCGGTGACCACGATCCCCCTGCCGAGCAGGTCGTCCACCTGCTGGATGCCAGACGGATCAACGACCACGTCAGCCGGCCTCGCAGCTGGGTGCGCCCGGATTCGGTGCGATGCCCAACTCGTGGATCAGTGTCGGCACGAGTTCGGCGAAGACCGGGGCCGACGCCGTGCCACCGAACCTGTCGTCCGTGCCGGCAGGTGGCTCGTCGACCGACACGAGCACCGTCACCTGCGGATCATCGGCCGGGAAGAAGCCGACGAAACTCGCGTAGTAGATGCGATCTCCGTTGTCGTCGAAGTAGGTGCCGTTGTCGGCCACCTTGAACGCTGTACCGGTCTTGCCGGCGATCGACAGCCCGTCGACCTGGGCCCGTGTGGCAGTGCCGGTGCACACCACGTTGCGCATCATCTCGGTCGTCTGCGTGGCCGCCTGCTCGGACACGACGCGATGTTCCGGCGAGGGCGGGGTGTCGGTGACCGACCCGTCGGGTCCGACCGTCGCCTTGACCAGCTTCGGCGCGACGTACACGCCGTCGTTGGCGATCGTGTTGATCGCTGCCACGAGCTGCAACGACGTGCTGGCGACGCCTTGGCCGTAGGCGACCGTGACTCGTTCCGAGCCCCACAGGTCGTCGGCCTGCTTGAGGATGCCGGTCGATTCGCCGGGGAAGTCGAGTTCGGACTTCTGGCCGAGCCCGAACGCTGCCATGTAGTCGCGATGGCGCCAGCGACCCATCTCCTGCTGCACCATGATCGTGCCGATGTTCGACGACTCGGTGAGAATCTGCGAGACCGACAGCCACTCGTCGGGATGCTCGTGCGAGTCCGTCAGGAGATCGTCGTAGTACTGCTTGCGCCACGGCACGAGATACGACGTCTCGGGCGTGACGAGCCCGTCGCTGAGTGCACTGGCGATCGTGATGACCTTGGCCACCGATCCCGGCTCGTAGGCGTCGACGGCGGCGTAGTTGCCGGAGGTGACCTCGTAGGCGCCGCTCTCGTCGTTCTGGCGAACCGACGCCATCGAGTAGATCTCGCCGGTGTCGGTGTCGACCACGATCGCTGTCGCGCCGCGTGCACCGATCTCGGAGACCTTCTCGAGCAGCACCTGTTCGGTCGAGTACTGGATCGAGCGGTCGAGCGTGAGGACGAGATCGTTGCCCGACACGGGCTGGGCCGTGACCGTCTCCGAGCCAGGGATCGAGCGTCCGTTCGGCGCGACCTCGCGGCGCAGCTGGCCGCCGGTACCGGTCAGGATGTCGTCGTACTGCAACTCCAGACCGGAGATCCCGACGCCGTCGATGTTGGTGCTGCCGATGATGCTTCGACCGGTGTCACCGCCGGGCATCTCGCGGCGGCTCTCGCGGTCGACGTTCACCCCGGCGAGGCGCATCGCCGAGATCTGGTCACCCACCTCGGCGTCGGCCTGGCGCTGGACGAACATGAACCCGCGATCCTTGGCAGCGATCTCGGTGAGCAGCTCGTTGACCTTGTCGTCGGACAACCCGAGGAGGTCGTCGAGCATCTGCACGGTCGCGGGACCGTTCTCGATCAGCTTGGGGTTGATCGACACCGTGACCGCCGGGACCGACATCGCCAGTTCGTTGCCATACCGATCGAAGACCGTTCCGCGCTGGCCGGGCAGCTCGACCGAGCGGGTCCACTGGTCGGTCGCCGCCGAACGCAGGGTCTCGGCCTCGGTGGTCTGGAGAAACGCCACTCGCACGACGATGCCGACCATGATCGCCGTCACGACGACGAGCGCAAGGATCAGTCGGCGCCGCGGAGATCCGACACGGAATCGGGACCGTCGGCGTGGCTGCGGAGCGCGCACGCGCCGACGTGTCGGCGTCTGGGTTCGCGACAACGGCGCACGATGGCCGGCCGCGCGGCGTGGCTGTGCTGCCGGCGCCGTGCTCTTCGTCGTCGGTGTCCGGCGCACGGGTGCCGCGTGCGACTCGGGCCTCGACCGACCGTACCGACGAGCCTCGGGCCGTTGCAGTGGCGCCGTGGCGCCGTTGTCCCTTGGTTGCGTGGGCGCGTGTCGTGGTCGGTCTCACGGCAGACGCTCCGTGACGGACTTCACGGCACGGAACTGGTCGAGTGGGTCGGTGTCGATGGTGATCTGCACGGCACGGTCGCTGATGACGCCTGCTGCTGCGATCTGCGCTGCGAGCAGCTGCGGGCTCACGTCGACGAACTCGGTGGCATCTCCGCGCTGCATCCCCAGCGCGCCGGCGGCGTTCGCCAGTCGAACCGGTGAGCGCAACTCGGCGCGTTCGTAGCGAAGTTCGTCGAAGCGTTCGCGCTCGGCCGCAACCGCGCGCTCCAGTCGATCGATGTGCAGCTGGCGCCCGGCCAGCTGGGTGTGGAACACCGCAGCGCCGAGCAGACCCAGGAACACCATCGTCCATGCCATGACGGCGAGAAATGCGGGCCAGCGTCGGCGGCGTTGGACCACGGCGAGTTCGGGGCGAGCCGAAATCTGATTCGCTGTCCGACCCTGCCGGCGCGCCGAGACCCGTCGCTTGCCGATGGGCTCGACGTCACGCAACAGCGGGAGTGCAGCCATCACTCGCCTCCTTCGTGCTCGCTGTCGGTGTCCGTGTCGGCAACGGGCATGCCGTCGCTCTTGCGAGTGGCGATGATGCGCTCGACGACCCGCAGACGCGCCGACGCTGCCCGACGGTTGGCGGCCCGTTCTGCGGCGCTCGGCTTCTTCGGGATGCCGCGAACGATGCGGACGGTCTGAATTGCACCGCACACGCACGGCAGGTCGTCGGGACAGTCGCATGCGCCGGATGCCGAGGCGAAGCGCTCCTTGACGATGCGATCCTCGCCCGAGTGATACGAGAGCACGGCGATACGCCCGCCGGGGCGGGTCGCTTCGACGGCGGCGTCGAGTGCGTCGGGGAGCACGCCGAGTTCGTCGTTGACCTCGATGCGGATGGCCTGGAAGGTCCGCTTGGCGGGGTGTCCGCCGGTGCGCCGTGCAGCAGCAGGGATCGCCGTGGTGACCACCGATGCGAGTTCGGTCGTCGTCTGGATCGGGCGGGCGGCACAGATCGCGCGGGCGATGCGGTCGGCGAATCGTTCGTCGCCGTAGCGGCGGATCACTCGGGCGAGGTCGCGTTCGGAGTAGCCGTTCACCACGTCGGCGGCCGACCACGTCTGGTCGGCGTCCATGCGCATGTCGAGCGGGCCCTCGTGTCGGTACGAGAACCCGCGGTCGCCTCGGTCGAGCTGGGGCGATGACACCCCGAGGTCGAACAGTGCACCGCTGATGGCGTCGACGTGGTGCTCGTCGAGTGCCGCGTCGAGTTCGTCGAATCGACGACGGCTCGTGCGAACCCGGTCGCCGTACGGTGCGAGTGCCTCCGTGGCAGCGTGCAGTGCGTCGGCGTCCTGGTCGATGCCGAGGATGTCGATGTCGGCGCGCGAGTCCAGCAGCGCTGCGCTGTGGCCACCGCCGCCGAGCGTGGCGTCGACGATGGTTCCGCTGGGAACCGTCGCGAACAGGTCGGTGATCTCGTCACGCATCACGGGGTCGTGGTCGAACGCTTCGGTCATCATCCGCGAGCGATCTCGTGCTGTCCGGCAGCTTCGTTCGCCCGGTAGGTCTGTGGATCCCAGATCTCGATCTGGTCGAGGTACCCCAACACCACGACGGCGGCCTGCGGCTCGATACCCGCGTGCTGGCGCAGCCGAGTGTCGAGGGTGATGCGACCCTGCTTGTCGATCGTGGCCTGCGTTGCCGACGACGCGAACGCCCTCAACCGGTTGCGACTGATCTCGCCCCGCTTGGCCTTGTCGACGAGTTCGGCCGCCTGTTCGTCGAACGATTCGACGCTGCGAACACTGACGCAGCCGTCGTCACCGAAGAAGAGGTAGCACTGGTCGCCGAGCTCGCCCCGGTACGACGAGGGCAGTGCCACTCGTCCCCGTTCGTCGAGCTGTCGCTCGTAGACCCCGACAAACACGCGCCGCGTCCCTCTCGCTTCCTGCCTCGTTCCCCCGCGGCGGACCTGCCGTGCCGGGAACGCGGGAGACCTCCCCAGCAATCCCCATTCTTCCCCCAAATCCCCCCAATGTCAACCATCCTCCCCCATTTCCCTCCATTCACTCCACACGCACCCCATCCAATACGCAGTGACTGGCTCGGCACCCGTGTTCCGCGTCAGCCCAAACGTCGACAGCGAACGTCCACGCTGACGCTGACCGCAAGCTCGTTCTCTGTGTCAGCCGCAACGCCGAGTTCGGCGACATGCGCTGACGCTGAGTCTCAGGCGAGGCGGGCGGCGAGCGCGGCGGGGATCGCGTCGGCGATCGATCGCGGGATGCGTGGCGACCGGGCGCAGGTCGGAGATCGCACGGGCGATGCGCAGCATCGAACAGATCGACGAGCGCAGCCGGGTCGTACTCGCTGTACCAGCAGCACTGCAGTCGTGCGGCGTGGCGCGTGCGACGCTGGCTGATGCCGACCACCTTGTCACCGTCGAGCACGACCTCGCCGGCACCGAGGCCGTCGAAGCACACTGCCGAGGACCACGCAGACGACACCATCGGGCCCTCGTGAACCGAGACCGTGCGGTCGCCGAGCAACTCGCCGAGCACGCCGGCGATGTGCCGACCGAGCCACACCATCGGCGCATGGATGTCGTCGGCCCAGCCCGGCGACCCGGCGGGCACGATCACGTCGACCCACGTCACCGCACCGGGAACGAGCAGGACCGCTCCCCCGCCGCTCCGACGCCGGACCACCTCCACGCCGGCACTGCGGCAGGCCTGCTGGTCGACCACGTGAGCGGACTGCGTCGAACCCAGTACGAGCGCCGGCGACGTGATGTCGTGCCACCAGATCTCCGTCGGCGCGGGATCGGCGACGACGCGGGCGTGGAAGTCCGCGGCAGTCGATGCCGATCTCACCAGCCGGTACGAGCGACCCACGACGTCAGGAGGCGAGCGGCAGGTAGGGACGCCAGGTCTCGGGGACACCACTCACCGAGACGACGACCCAGGCAGTGGCGCGAGGTGCCCGACACGGGCGGGCGAGACGCATGCCCGCCTCGTCGGGGGTCCGATCGCGCTTGCCGAGATTGCACGGACGGCATGCTGCCGCCACGTTCTCCCAACTGTGCGGTCCGCCTTTCGAGCGCGGCACGACATGGTCGATCGAGTCGGCGCGGTCGCCGCAGTACTGACAACGGTCGTCGTCGCGGGCGAAGATCGCCCGCCTCGACAGAGCGGCTCTCCTGACGTAGGGAACCCTCACCATGTATCGCAGGCGGATCACCGATGGACACCGCAGGCTGAGGCGCTCCGAGTGCAACACGGTGCCCGTGTCCTCGAGGACCTCGGCCTTCTGGGCGAGGACCAGGCACGTGGCGCGATGCGACGACACGATGCTGAGGGGCTCGAAACTCGCGTTGAGGACGAGCGCACTCAACATGGACTCAGGTCCCGAATCGTTGCCAGTCGCGGCACCATCGCAGATAGTTCAGCACATCATCCGGCTCGGAGCGATGCGGGGTTTCGCCGTATTGGGTGAGCAGCCGGAACCGCAGGTACGAGCGAGACGGCACCGGCAGGTACGGCGCCCGAGTCCACCATCGGTTCGGCACGAGTCGCCATCCCTGGCTGACTGCAGTCGACCAGAGTCGCGGATGCGCCACGACGACAGCGATCACCCGAATCATGTTCAGGCCGGCTTTGGTTCCTTCGGCAGTTGCAGGATCATCTCGCCGATGATGTTGCGCTGGATCTGCGACGACCCTGCATAGATGGTGCCGGCTCGGGCGTTGAGGAACGTGCCCACCCACGAGGCCGACGAGTTCGCCGCACCGGGGTCGTCGGTCTGGAACGCCGAGGACGGAGGACGGCCCTCGGTGTACAAGGCGTCGGCACCGAGGATGTCGACGGCGAGTTCGGTCACCTTCAGGTGGTACTCGCTCCAGTAGAGCTTCGAGATCGCACCGTCGGGTCCTGGATGGTGACCGGCCAGGAACTGCGTCAGCGTGCGCTGACCCAGGAACTTCATGATCTGCACCTTCGAGTAGCACCATGCCAACCGCTGGCGGATGACCGGATCGCCGGCGACACCGTGCTCGCGAGCGAGTTCGAACAGGCGGTCGAGCTCGGCCTGGTAACGGATCGGGCCCGTGGCGGCCGCCTCGCCCCGCTCGAACCCGAGCAGCGACATCGCAACGGCCCAACCGTTGTTGACGCCCCCGACCACGTTCTCCTTCGGGCACCGTGCGTCGGTGTAGAAGACCTCGTTGAACTCGCTGTCGCCGGAGATCATCTTGATGGGGCGGACCTCGATGCCGGGTTGATCCATCGGCACCAGGAGGAACGAGATGCCCTTGTGCTTGGGGGAATCGGGATCGGTTCGAGCGAGCGTGAAGATGTGGTCGGCGAGGTGGCCCGCCGAGGTCCAGATCTTCTGGCCGTTGAGTACCCACTCGTCGCCGTCGAGTTCGGCCCGCAGCCCGACGTTGCCGAGATCGGAGCCGGCATTCGGTTCGGAATATCCCTGGCACCACGTGTCGTCACCCGACAAGATGCGCGGGAGATACTGCGCCTTCTGCTCGTCGGAGCCCCACATGAGCAGCGTGTTGCCGAGCATCTGGATGCCGAACACGTCGTTCGGTCCGCCACTCGGAACTCCGGCCTTGCTGAACTCCTCGGCGAGGATGACCTGCTCGGTTGCGCTCAGGCCGGCGCCGCCGTAGGCCTGCGGCCAGCCGGGAGCCAGATAGTTGGCCTCGTACAGGGTCTTGCGCCACTCGGTGACGAACTCGGTGATCGCGTCACCCTCGAGTGCGCCCATCCCCTGCCAGTTGGACGGAAGCTTCTCGGCGAGGAACGCCTGGACTTTCTCGCGGTAGGCCTCGGCCTCGTCGCTGTAGGTCGGTTGCATGACCACCGACACTACTCGGGATCGATTCAGCGGCCCACGTCCGATGACGCCCGCAGGGCCACGGACGCAGCGGCGACGAGTGGCTGTCCGAAACCCGAGAGCTCGACCACTCGGAGGCCGGCGAGGTGCGTGAGGCGCGATCGCAAGGAGAGTTCCCGCCGAAGCGAGTCGAGCACGGGATCACCGAAGGTGTCGATCACCGCTCCCCCGACGAACACAGTGGTCACGTCGAATGCTGCGGCCGCTGAGGCGATCGCCCGCCCCATCATGATGCCGGTGCGGTCGATCATCGACGGCGTGGCTCGGCGCATCGGTCGATTCATCTCGGCCTCGAGTGCCGTCGTCGATGCGTAGGCGCTGAGACACCCCGACGCCCCACAGGCGCACAGGCGCCGCCGGGCTCGACGGCGATGTGCGCCAACGAACCGGCGTTGCCATGGGCTCCACGCAACCGGACACCGTCGATGATCACCGCCGACTCGATGGTCTGGTCGAACAACGCCAGGAGCAGGCTCGGGACCTCGACGGCATCGCCGTTCCACTGTTCGGCCGTGGCTGCGGCACCGGCGAGCGTGTCGAGATGCACGGGCAGGCCTGTCAGGTCTTCCAGCTGTTCACGAAGCGGGAAGGCGCGCCACGCCTGGATCGAGGCAGGCGACACCGAACCCGCTTCGACGTCGATCGGGCCGACACAGCTGACGCCGACCAGTGACGGCAGCGCCACGTCGTCGGGACGGGCGGCCAGAATCCGTCGCACGATCGCCTCCAGCGAGCGCCACACCTCCCGACCGGAGGTGCCCACCCGATCGTCGTACCAGCACGTCGCCGTCACGACTGACGATGCCGGCCGAGAGTCGACCGGGGTCGATCACCACCGACAGCACCGTTCCCGGGTCGAGACTCACGGGCAACGAACCTACTGGTTGTCGACCGGCCGAACTGAGCGACCGGGACCGCTCAGTTCGTCGCCGACGGAACGAACTTGACACGGTGCCGAGGTGACGAAGATCGAAACTCAGGATGAACACCAGGTGAACGCCCTGGCCATTCGTCCGTTTCGATACCTCTGGCTCAACAATGTCACCTTCTTCCTGGTCACCAATGCACAGCGCTTCGTGTTCGGCTGGCTGGTGCTCGACGGTCTCCAGCGCGACGAGGGCATCCAGGGAATCGTCGTGTTCACCCTCGGACTGCCGGCTGCGTTCCTCGTGCTGCAAGCAGGCGCCTGGGCGGACCGCTGGGACCGCCGCCGCATGCTGATCGTGACCCAGGTCGCGGGTGGCATCGTGATCGCAGGAACCGCAGTCCTCGTCGGATCCGACGAGATCAGTTTGAGCTGGGTGATCGTGGCAACGTTGCTCGCAGGGTCGGCGTCGGCGATCGGAGCGCCCGTTCGATCATCGCTGATCCCGGCGCTCGTCCCCAGAGAACTGCTCTTCGGCGCCATCGCCCTGAACGCGATCGCCATGACGTTGTCGCTCATTCTCGGTCCGGTGCTCGCCAAGACGATCGGCGACCAATTCGGGTTCGAAGGTGCATTCTGGTTCCAGGCGGCATTGTTGTTCGTCGGGGTCGCCTTCCTGATGCGGTTGGAGGTGCCGCCGCACGAGATCGTCCATGAGCGACGGTCAGTGATCGTGGAGACCAAGCTCGCCGTGCGTCATGTGCTCGGCGACGCTCACGTGAAGACGTTGTTCGGCCTGCTGCTCGTCGCGAGCATGACCATCAATCCGGCGGTCATGGTGACCCTGCAGGCCCACGTGAAAGACGAGTTGGGCCGTACCGCCGGCGAGGCCGCGATCCCGTTCGCGATGATGGGCATCGGCATTGCCATCAGTTCGGTGGTGATCCTGCGGCAGGGCGACATGAAGAACAAGGGTGCGGTGTTCCAGCGGGCGATGATGGTCGGCACCGCGATCACCTTCCTGGTCGGACGGTCGAACAGTTTCGCCCAGGTGATCGTGCTGTCGTTCGTCATGGGTCTCGCCGGCGGTTTCTTCATCAACATGAACCAGGGGCTCATCCAGGCGAACACACCGCAGCCGATGATGGGACGCGTGATGGGGCTGTACACGCTCGTCACCGTCGGGTTGCTCCCGTTCGGGGCGCTGCTGCTCGGTCTGCTCGCCTCGGTCATCGGCGTGGGCAACGCCATCAGCGTTGCGGGAGCGATCGGATTCGTGATCGTGCTGGTCACCTACATCCGCAATGCCGACCTGCGCCAGCTCGCGTAGATCACTCCGACGCCGATTCTGCGGCGAGCAGATGACGGAGTGTGGAGCCCGACTCTCACCCTGTTGACACTCCGTCTACCCTTGCCCTGGTGAGCATTGAAACTGCCGACGGCAGCGCGCCGACGTTGACCGAACCCGATGGTTCCGAGCCGGCGACGATGCGTGGCTTCGCCGATCTCTTCGATGCGATCACGGCCAACGTGGCCCAGGTGTTGCGCGGCAAGAACGACACGATCGAGCTCGCCGTGATGTGCCTGCTCGCCGAAGGGCACCTCCTGGTCGAGGACGTACCCGGTGTGGGCAAGACGAGCCTCGCCAAGGCGTTGGCCGCTTCGATCCACTGTTCCTGGAAGCGAATCCAGTTCACCCCTGATCTGTTGCCCGCCGACCTCGTCGGCGTGAGCATCTACCAACGTTCGACCGAGACATTCCAGTTCGAACCCGGACCGCTGTTCGCGAACATCGTGCTGGCCGACGAGATCAACCGTGCGTCTCCGAAGACGCAGTCGGCCCTCCTCGAGGCAATGGAGGAGCGCCAGATCACCGCCGATGGCCGCAGCCGCCTGCTCCAGCCGCCGTTCATGGTGATCGCCACGCAGAACCCGATCGACCAGGAGGGCACGTACCGGCTGCCGGAGAGCCAGCTCGATCGATTCCTGTTGCGCATCGCCATCGGGTACCCCGACCGGGCCGCCGAAATGGAGATGCTCGACGCGCAGGGATCGGCCGAGGCGTTGCGAGCGCTCGAACCGGTGGTGTCCACCGAGGAGGTGCTCGCGATGATCGCCGCCGTCCGACAGGTCCACGTCGCCAAGGCGCTGAAGTCGTACCTGATCGACCTCGCCGAAACGAGTCGCCGTCATCCCTCGATCGAGCTCGGCCTGTCGCCCCGTGCAACGCTGCAGCTCGCCGCCGCTTCGAGGTCTCATGCCGCCGCGCGGGGTCGCAGCTACGCGACGCCCGACGACGTCAAAGCGGTCGCCCAGGCAACGCTCAGCCACCGCATCGTGGTCAGGTCCGACCACGGCTCGCAGCTCTCGCCTGCTGACGCGATCAGCGAGGTGTTCGAGGCCGTTGCCGTCCCGGTGCCCCGATGAAGGTGCCCGACTCGACGTGTTGACCCGTCAGGGCGTCGTCGTGCTCTTCGCCGGAGTGTCGGCGATCGTCATCGGACGCGTCTTCGCCGTCGTCGAATTGTTCGTCATCGGCGCAGCCTGCTTCGCAGCGGCGATCACGGCCTTCGGCTACGTCCGTCTGCGGCGACCCCGGATCCAGGCCAACCGCTGGATTCATCCGACCGTGCTCGTCGCCGGCGACACCGGTCGAGTCGACATCCATCTCGAGCAACGTGGAAGGGTCCGGTCGGCACCGTGCGTGCTCGCCGAGACGGTCCGGCGAACGATGGGCGACACACGCGTCGCCCGGTTGCCGGTCGCCCCGCTCCCGCGCGGCGCTCGGAGCACGACCGGCTATCAACTACCGACCGCAGTGCGCGGCGTGATCTTCATCGGCCCACTCGACGTCGAGTTCGGCGACCCACTCGGACTCGCCCGTACCACGACCACGATCGCCGACTGCGATGAGGTGATCGTGGCGCCGCGGGCCCATCTGCTCGACATGCCCCATCTCGGACAGGGCGCCCTCGGCAACGAGTTGCTGGCCAAGGCGAGACGGCTCGGGCCCGGCGAGTTCCATGGCCTGCGTGAGTACGCCGAAGGCGACGAACCGCGCACGATCCACTGGAAGTCGTCGGCGCGATCGAATTCGCTGATGGTCAAGGAGCACGCCGTCGAGGGACTCCACCGGTGCACCGTCGTCTTCGACGCCGCACCGTCGGCCCACCGCGACGCAGCCGCATTCGAACGCGGGGTGACTGCGGCAGCGAGCCTCGTGCACAGCGCCGTCCGGGCGGGTTTGTCGACACGGTTCGTCACCGCCGGCGGCATCGATCTCCGTGGTCCCGAGGTGGCGGTGAACTGCCTGCGTGTCCTCGCTCGCATCGAGCCGACCACCGACCCGTTGCCCGTGGTCGACCGCGACACGGGCGAGGGACTGGGTCTCGTCGTGGTGATCACCGGATCAACGAGCGGCCCGGCCTGGGCATCGGCACGTTCGATTCTCGATCCGACACTGACCACGGTGTTGGTGTCGACCGACGAGCCGAGCGACATCCAGCGCCGCGTCTCGCGAGCCTCGTCGTGGCCGCGCCCACCGACGAGCGCCTTCATCTCAGGCTGGCAGTCGCTGGCGGGACACGGCCGACTCGACCTGGTGGATGCATGAGCGTCGAGCAGTCACGCGTCGTGCCCCGACGGGGCGCACCGAGGGGCACACCGATCGCCAGGTCGAGCCACCCTCCGCTGGGGCGGGACATCGTGGCCTCGCTCGCCGTCGCTGCGTACTCGATTGCCGTGGCCGCCGGATTCGCGCGGGTCTTCAGCGGGTGGGATTTCCTGAACGACCTGGTCGTGGTCGTCATCGTCGGCCACGGCGTCGGCCTCGTGATGCGACGACTGTCGTTGAACACCTGGCTGGCGATTCCGGCAGTGGCCGTCGCACTCGTCTGGGCGATCGCGGTGCTGTACTCCCCCGACACGCTGTGGTTCGGGCTCCCCACCGGGACCACCTGGGAGTTGTTCCAACTCCAGGTGACCGGAGTCCGCGAGCAGTTCCAGTCCGCCGTCGCTCCTGTCATCTACGGCGCCGGTTGGGATGTCCTTGCAGCCATCGGCCTGGCAATCGCCGTGCTGCTCGCCGACGTCTTCGCTTTTCGAGCATTCGCTCGCGCCGAGACGCTCGTTCCGGGTGGGGTGCTGTTCGTGTTCGTGGGTGCGCTCGGCGACGATCGCCTGCGCGTTGCGTTGACGGTTGCGCTGGTCGCCGTCGGCGTCGTGACGATCGCCGTTCTCCGCTCGTACGACGCGCCGACGGCGGCCCGAACCGGCTCGTCGACGTCGTTGCGACGACGTTGGCCGGCGGTGATCGCGGTTGCCGTCATCGTCGCAGCGCTTGCGGGATTCGTCGGGCCGCGCCTGCCAGGTGCCGACGCTGCGCCGTTGTACGAGACACGCGGTCGTGGCGGCGGCGTGACCGAGGTCGTGAGCCCGCTCGTCGACATCCGCTCACGGCTCACGAACCGCTCCGACAGCGAGCTGTTCCAGGTGCGCGCGTCTGCAGAGTCGTACTGGCGGACATCGGCGCTCGCCGAGTTCGATGGCACGACCTGGGGCCTGCCCGAACAGCCCCTGCAATCCACCGACGAGGCACTCGGACGACCGCGCAGTGGCGCCGAGGAACTCCGCCAGCAGATCACGATCGTCGACCTGGGCGGATCGCTCGTTCCGGCGGCGCCCGATCCGTTCCAGGCGTCCGGACCAACCGATCTTCGCTGGGTGGCCGAGACGTCGACACTGGTCACCGTCGACAGCGAACTCGAACGCGGCGACGTCATCGACGTGGTCTCGGCCTCGCCCCGGTTCGATCCCGCCGTGCTCGCCGCGGCCTCGGCGACCGACGCCGGCGACCCGATCTTCCTCGACGTCCCCGACGACCTTCCCGACGTGGTCGCCGCCACTGCCGCCCAGGTCACGGCGGGCTCCACCAGCGCCTATGACTCGGCACTGCTCCTGCAGGGATGGTTCCGGACCGAGTTCGAGTACAGCCTCGAGGTCCAGTCCGGACACGGGAACAACGCGATCGAGAACTTCCTGCGTGATCGGATCGGCTACTGCGAACAGTTCGCCGGCACGTACGCCGCCATGATGCGCACGCTCGGGATCCCGGCGAGAGTCGCGGTGGGGTTCACGTCGGGCACACAGACCGAGGCCGGCGTCTACAGCGTGCTCGGCAAGAACGCCCACGCCTGGCCCGAGGTCTGGTTCGACGGGGTCGGTTGGGTCGCATTCGAACCCACGCCCGGCCGAGGCGCCCCCGGCGCCGAGAACTACACCGGTCTCGAACCACAGCAGGACACCTCCGATGCCGACGCATCGCCGGGCGACGTCGCGACGGTCGACGTTCCGGCCACAACCGTGCCGCTGGGCGCGGTCGACCAGCAGTTCGACCCGAACATCCCCGAGGAGTTCGCCGACCCGACCGGCGCCGACCAGACCACCGACGACGCGGCCTCGACCGAGAGCACCAGCGATGGTCGACAGCTCTGGCTCGTGATCGCGGCTCTTGCGGCGCTCGCCGTCGCTCCGACGGTCGTCCGGCGGATCCGGGTTCGGCGATCGGGTTCGGTCGAGCATCAGCTCGCACGGATGTGGAGCCGTTCATTCGAGGCGCTGGCCGACGCAGGCGTGCCGGTTGCCGTCTCGCAAACCCCGTTGGAGACTGCCGCCGTCACCAGGGTCCACTTCCCGATGGTCTCGCGGCCGGTGGCGTTGCTGGCCGACGCGGTCACCGCAGCGACGTACCAGCCCGAAGGGATCGCCGGCTTCGACGAGGTGGGCAGCTACGGATCGAGCACGATGCGCAACTGTCGCCACTGGGCGAGACAGATCGATCGTGCAGTGAACGAGTCGGCGTCGTTTCCCGAGCGGGTTCGCCGCTACTTCACCGACTGGGGTTGATCGTCTGGCGCTCAGCGGTTGGCGTCGTCGTCGACGTCGGGTCGACGACCGCTGAGCCACGCCGAGATGGGCAGCTGCCCGAGTCGCTCGCGACCGAGGAGCCGGAGTTCGGATTCGAGCATGATCGCCATGACCAGGACGAGCACGAATCCGGCGAAGGCGACGACGAAGTTGACGGCCAGACCGCCGATGGTGATGACGAGCCCGACGATCAGTCCGGCGGACAGCAGCAACGACCGACGTCGAGAGACCCGATAGCCGCGCTGGGAGAAGGCAGGGTCCTGTTCGAGCTGCTGCTCGATCTGGCGAAGGATTCGCTGCTCTTCCTCGGAGAGAGGCACGCCGACATCATCGCACGTTCTTCAGCGTTCCTCAACGCGGCGGGCGTGGTTCTCGGTCAATCATTTTCGGTCCCGGTCGGGCATCGGGCCGCCTGATGGACCCCATTGCTGTTCACCGGAGCGCACGATTCGCAGTCGTCCGTCCTCGAGTGCGCTCGCCGGGCCGATCGACGACGCACCGAATCGCTGACGGATCTCGTCGAGTGCTTCCGTGGCGGCCGCCCAGTCCGGCACCGGCACCGCAGCATCGTCGAGCGTGAGCTGGCGGATCACGGGTCCGAGATTCGACCCGGAGACCCCGAGCAGACGTACCCCGGGGCTCGGGTCGATCGCCTCCAGGACCGGGGTGAGGATCGCCACGATCTCGGGCGCCAGGTCGGTCGGTTCCGGGCACGTCACCGATCTGGTGATCGTCTGGAACCCGGTGTCGAAGCGCAGCTTGAGCGTCAGCGTCCGTGCACCGACGTCGGCTCGACGCAGTCGTTGGGCAACCGCATCGCTGAGTCGGACGAGCTCCCGGCGCAGCTCGGACAACTCGTGCTTGTCGGCCTCGAACGTTTCCTCGTGACCGATCGACTTCGCTTCGCGTTCGGGCTCGACGGGTCGGTCGTCGATCCCACGCGCCAGCGCGAGGAGATGGCGGGCCTGCGACGACCCGAGCGCGGTGGCGAGCACCGCCTCGTCGACCGCGACGAGATCGGCGACGCGGCGAACCCCGATGCGGTGCAGCTTGTCGAGCGTGACGGGTCCGACGCCCCACAGGCGCTGCACGGGAAGCGGCCGGAGAAATTCCTGCTCGCCACCCGCCTCGACGACGACCACGCCGGGCCCCGGTTGCACGCCTCCGGGCGTCGCAACCGGCTTGGCTTCGACCGATGCGAGCTTGGCGAGGAACTTGTTCGCGGCGACCCCGACCGAGCACGCCAACGCCAGTTCACTCTCGACGTCGGCGCGGATTCGAGCGGCGATCGCCGGGGCGGGTCCGAACAGCCCGATCGACCCGGTGACGTCGAGGAACGCTTCGTCGAGCGACAGCGGCTCGACCAGTGGCGTGAAGCGATCCAGGATCTCGCGCACCTGGGCGCTCACCTCGCTGTAGAGGGCGTGGTCGCCCGGCAGGAACACCGCGTGGGGACACCGGCGCATCGCCACGACCGACGGCATCGCCGAGTGCACCCCGAATCGTCTCGCCTCGTACGACGCTGCTGCCACCACGCCGCGTCGACCGGTACCACCCACGACCACGGGCTGGCCCGCGAGGTCCGGCCGGCGGCGAAGTTCGACCGACACGAAGAAGGCATCCATGTCGACGTGAAGGATCTGCCGGGGACGACCCACTCGCACAGTCTGGCCCAGACCGGGCCCTGCGTGGGCCCTGCGCGGGCGGCGCGCAGCGGCGCCGATACGCTGCGACGCCGTGAGCACACCGGTTCCGAGCCAGAGCGACGGGTCACTCTCCGCGCTGCCGTCGGTCGGGGTGCGAGTCGTTGCGTTCGCTGCCATCTGCCTGAGCGGGCTCGCCGGTGCGATGATCGGGTACTCGCTCGTGTCGCTGCAGTGCGAGGGCGACTGCGGGGTGTGGGAAGGCCTCGGCCTGCTCATCGGAGCGCTCAGTGCCGCGGGCGGTATGGCCGTTGTCGCCGTGCTCGTGATGCGAGCGATCGGCGAATGGCGCGAAATCGAGGACCGTACCGATGCCGGTCATGCGCCCCGCTGAGTACCCGCGGCGATGACTCCTGACGTCAACGCACTGCGTTTGCTCGCCGAGGACCTCGCCCGACGAGCCGGAACCGGAGCACTCGACGGTCGCCGCCGGCTCGGCGTCGGCCAGCCGGTCGCCCACGACACGAAGTCCAGTCCGACCGATCCGGTGACGGAGTACGACCGGGCGGCCGAACGACTGATCGTCGATGCGCTGCGCTCCAGCCGGCCAGATGACGCGATCGTCGGCGAGGAGGGCGCCGACGTTGCCGGCACCTCGGGGCTCGAATGGCACATCGACCCGATCGACGGAACCGCCAACTTCGTCTACGACCTGCCGAGTTGGTGCACGTCGGTGGCAGTCGTCGACGCGGACGGCCCGCTCGCCGGAGCGGTGTACATCCCGGTGACCGACGAACTCTTCTCTGCGGCCCGAGGTGGCGGTGCAACGCTCGACGGCGCGTCGATCACATGTTCATCGGCCACCGAACTCGCCCACGCGCTCGTCGGCACCGGGTTCAGCTACTCCGCCGAACGCCGCGCCGGTCAGGCTCGACGGCTCTCCTTCCTCCTGTCCGATGTACGCGACGTCCGGCGTCTCGGCTCGGCCGCAATCGATCTCTGTTTCGTCGCCTGTGGGCGCCTCGACGCCTACTTCGAGGAGTACCTCAACTCGTGGGATCTGGCCGCCGGCGTGCTGATCGCGCAGGAAGCGGGAGCGATCACCTCCGACCTGCATGGCGGCCGTGCGGGGTCCGTGGCCACCGTCGCTGCGGCTCCGGGAATCCACCACGCCCTCGTCGTCGCGATCAACTCGATCGACTCCTGAGCGCCGGGCCGGCGCTGGTGGTCGCCGAACGGGCGCCGAATGCGGCATCATGGGGACGTGGGTACACGCATCCTTGCCGTCGAAGACGACGAACGAATTCGTTCAGCGGTCAAGCTCGCGCTCGAAGACGAGGGCTGGACGGTCGATGAGGCCGAGAGCGGCGAGCAAGCGATCGAGATGTTCCAACGATCGAATCCCGACGTGGTGCTCATCGACATCATGCTGCCGGGCATCGACGGGTTCGAGCTCTGCCGAACGCTGCGCCGAACGAGCGACGTGCCCGTCGTGATGGTGACGGCACGCAACGACACCCACGACGTGGTGGCCGGCCTCGAAGCGGGCGCCGACGACTATCTCACCAAGCCGTTCGCACCGAAGGAACTGTCCGCTCGTATCCGGGCGTTGCTGCGTCGGGTCCGCCCGAGCGTGAACGGTCACTCACGGCTCAGTTTCGGCGACCTCGAGCTGATTCCCGACGAGGGCAAGGTGCTGCGCGACGGCACCGAGGTCCACCTCACCAAGACCGAATTCCGGCTCCTGTGCGAACTCGCCGAGAGCCCCGGCAAGGTCCTCAGCCGCGAAGCCCTCCTCGACAAGGTGTGGGGCTACGACTACTTCGGTGACGGTCGGCTCGTCGACGTGCACGTGCGCCGGCTGCGCACCAAGGTCGAAGCCGACCCGGCCAACCCCCGGCACGTGGTCACCGTTCGCGGGCTCGGGTACCGGCTCCAGACGTGAGCGAGGGCGGCCGGCTTCGTCGCCTGGTCAACCGTTCCCGGCCCGACGCGCTCGGGCTCCGACGACGAATCCTGCTGATCTTCACGCTCGGCTCGCTCCTGTTGTCGGTGTTTCTCGCCACCACCACCTACGGGCTCACCCGATCGAGCCTCGTCGACGAACGGGTCGACGCGGCGATCTCGACCTCTCAGCGCAACGCCCAAGGCGTGGAACGCGACCTTCGCTCCATCCCGGTGAACGCCGATGCGGCGACGACATCGCTGGAGCGAATCGGCGTACAGGACTACCTCATCTGGTACGGCGGACGGTGGACGGGTGGGGCCGCCACGTTCCAGAACCCGGACATCCCGCCACCGCTGGCCACCCGGGTCATCGACGAGGCGACGTCGGCGAGTCAGATCATCGAGGTCGGCGACGAACTCAACGTGGTCGTCGGCTGGGACATCCCGCGGATCGGTTCGTACTTCGAGGCGTTCAGCCTGGATGAAGCGAATTCGACGCTGTCGAGCGTCAGGTTGTCGCTCCTGCTCGCCGCAGCGATCACCACCGGCCTCGGCTTCCTGCTCGGAATCTTCGCCGCGCGACGCGCCGTCCGCCCTGTCGCCACGGCCGCGCAGGCTGCTTCCGCCATTGCCGGTGGACGCTTCGACACGCGCCTCGAATCGACCGACGACCCTGATCTGCCGCGTCCTCACCGAGTCGTTCAACGACATGGCCGAAGCCCTCCAGCAGCGAGTGGAACGCGATGCGAGGTTCGCGTCCGACGTGAGCCACGAACTGCGCTCGCCGTTGATGACGCTGTCGGCGTCGGTCGAGGTGATGGAAGCGCGCCGCGACGAACTCCCCGAACGTGCCCAGGCTGCGCTCGACCTGTTGGCGAGCGACGTGGTGCGATTCCAGGGGCTCGTCGAAGACCTCCTCGAGATCTCCCGGTTCGATGCGGGCGCCATCCGGCTCCACATGGAGGAACTCCTGGCCGCCGAGTTCGTTCGACAGGCTGTCGCGGTGAGTTCGCTTCCGGAGACGCCGATCACCGTGGCCCCACGCGCCGAAGTCGCCCTGATCCGTGGAGACCGACGACGTCTGGCCCGAGTGATCGCCAACCTCATCGACAACGCCCGCGCATACGGGGGCGGCGAACCCGAGGTGTCGATCACCGTCGTGAACCCCGACGACGAACCGGTGTCGCACATCCTGATCGCCGTCGAGGACCACGGGCCGGGTGTGCCCGAGGAGGAACGCGAGCTCGTGTTCGAGCGGTTTGCTCGCGGCGGAGGCGCCGGGCGACGAACCGGCAGTGAGGGTGCCGGACTCGGATTGTCGCTCGTCGACGAACATGTCCGGATGCACGGCGGGCGAGTCTGGGTGGAGGATCGTCTCGACGGTGAGTCCGGCGCACGCTTCGTGATCGAGTTGATGGCATCGGAGCTGGACGAGTGATGCACGCACGTCGACTCATGGCCGTTTCGGTGTTGGTCGCCACGTTGGGCTCCGCCTGTTCCATCCAGCCGGAGGCCGCACCGAACGATCTCCCGGCCGAGCGCAGCAACGTGTTCGGCGACCCCGCGACGGGCGACGTAGCGGCAGGAACGAACCGCGTGTACCTGCTCGTCCCGGCCGACACCGACCAACCCGAACGCCTGCGATCGGTGCTCCGTGACGTGCCCACGGAACCCGCAGCCGTGCTCGAATCGCTCTTCGCCGGACCCAACACCGAAGAACGCGACGAGGGTCTCGACACCGCGATCCCCGCCGACGTCGAGTTGCAGTCGACGCCGCGCACCATCGGTCAGGTGTTGACCATCGACGTCAACGACGTCTTCGATGCGCTCAACACCGAGAGCCTGCAGATCGCCGTCGCCCAGATCGTGAACACCGCCACCACCATCGAGGGCGTTACATCCGTTCAGTTGCGCATCGCCGGAGAACCCCGCGTGTGGCCGCTCGGCAGCGGCGAGTTGACCGATCGGCCCCTCACGGCATACGACTACCCGGGCCTCGTCGAATCGAGCCAGCCGGCATTCCCTGGCATCCCCTCGCCGCAGGCATGACCGCCGCAGCACTGCGGTTGGAACGCCTGCGCCCGGCTGCGATGCTCTGACCCACGATGGGATGGGACAACAGCCGACCAGTGCCGTGGAAGCGGTTGATCCGCGAGTGGTTGATCTATGCCGTGATCATGTCGGCCGTCTTCATGATCTTCTTCCGCGGCGACAACGTGGTCGGCGCGATCGCCGGCGTGCTGATCTCGGGCCCGCTGTACCTCGGCTTCGGAGCGGTGATGGCCAAGTTCGGCTATCAACGCCAGCGGCTCAAGGACGTGCGGGCTGCGAGCAGCGCAGCTCCCGACTCGACCGACTCGGCCACTGCGTCGGCGCAGGCCTCGTCTCGCTCGAAGCCGGCACCGACCAGCCGGACCGCCGGCGGCGGGAGCCGACCCACGTCCAAGCGCAAGCGGTGACTGCGCCCGCTGTGACCACGCCCGCTGTGACTCTGCGAGCGTGCAACGGTCACGTTGACCTGACGTGCACTACATTCCTCGGCCGTGACAGCCACATGCGTGATCGCGATCGATGCCGGCACGACCGGTGTCCGCAGCCGAGCGGTCTTCACCGACGGGCGACCGGCATCGGGTTCCTATCGGGAATTCACGCAGCACTTTCCGCAGCCGGGATGGGTCGAGCACGATGCCGACGAGATCTGGGCTGCGGCCCGCGACACCTTGAACCATGTGGTTGCCGACGTCGGCATCGACACCGTGGCGGCGATCGGGATCACCAACCAGCGCGAAACCGTCCTCGCCTGGAACCGATCGACCGGTGTGCCCTACGGCAACGCGATCGTCTGGCAGGACCGTCGCACCGCGCAGCGCTGCGACGAACTCGTGGCAGCTGGGCACCTCGGTCTCGTACGGGAACGGACCGGGCTGGTCCTCGACCCGTACTTCTCGGGAACGAAGGTCGAATGGCTGTTGTCCAACCGTGACATCCCGATCGACGACGATCTGGCGATCGGCACCATCGACGCCTGGTTGATCTGGAAGCTGACCGGCGGTGAGGTGTTCGCCACCGATGTCAGCAACGCCAGCCGCACGATGTTGTGCGACATCCGGACTCGAACCTGGGATCCCGAGCTGTGTGCGCTCCTGAACGTTCCGATCGGTGCGTTGCCGACCATCGTGGCCTCGAGCGGTCGCATCGGCGTCACCTCGGCGTCCGCCGGCATCCCGGCGGGCATCGCCGTGAGCGGGGTCGCGGGCGATCAGCAGGCGGCGCTGTTCGGCCAGGCGTGCGTCGTGCCGGGGATGGCGAAGAACACCTACGGCACCGGCTCGTTCGTCCTGCTCAACGTGGGCGAAACCTGTCCGCCGCCCACCGAGGGGACGCTCACCACCATCGCCTGGACGCTGGCCGATGGCACCACCCACTACGCCCTCGAAGGATCGATCTTCGCCACCGGCGCAGCGATTCAGTGGCTCCGCGACGGCCTCGACATCATCGACGAGGCGTCGCAGGCCGGCCCGCTCGCGTCGTCGGTGGCCGACACCGGAGGCGTCTACGTCGTTCCCGCGTTCGCCGGGTTGGGTTCGCCGTGGTGGGATCCGTACGCCCGGGGCACGATCGTGGGAATCACGAGAGGAACCGGACGCGCCGAGATCACCAGAGCGGTCATCGAGTCGATGGCGTATCAGACCCGCGACGTGATCGATGCGATGACGGCGGCGAGCGGCACCCCGATCGTCGATCTGCGCATCGATGGTGGCGCGTCAGTGATGGATCTGCTGTGCCAATTCCAGGCCGATCAGTTGGGCGTCACCGTTCAGCGCCCCGCCGATCAGGAGACGACGGCACTCGGTGCCGCGTTCCTGGCCGGGCTCGCCGAGGGCGTGTGGGCCGATCTCGACGAGGTCGGTGCCCAGTGGGCGCTGGAGGCCGAATTCACGCCGGCCGCCGACCGCACGGTCGCCGACGCACTCCACGCCCAGTGGCTGCGCGCCGTCGAGCGCTCCCGCAACTGGGCCATCCACTGACCCCAACCGAACCCCCCAACCCCCACCCCCAACCCGAAAAATGCGCCGGATCGTGCACTCCGTGCACGAATCAGCGCACATTTCGGGGGATCAGGAGGCGATCAGGGCGTCGGCGAGGCGGACGAGCAGCGAGAATCGCACCCGCTCACGTTCGTGGATCGGATTCCCCGATCGGCCGGCAGCAACCGTGAGCCCCGAGGTGGTCATACCGGCCCAGAGCAGATCACTCGGCGCCGAATCGTCGAGACCGTCGAGGTGCTCGCTTCCTGCGAGGAACGCCGACAGCCAACCCAGATCGGGAGCATCGCCGAGCTGCGCGATCAGGTTGTCCGATCGCAGCACGACGACCCAGTCGGTCTCGGAGAACCGCTGGATGCCGCTGATCATCACGTCGAGTCGTTCGGCCGGTGAGCACTCGGCGATGGCCGCCCCCAGGGCGAGCGCCGACAGGCTCGCGTCGGTGCGATCCGGGTCGACGATCCGGATGCTCTCGACCGACACGCCGTCGACGGCATCGACCTCGGCGGTCAACAGCGGGATCAGGTCGTCGTCGGGCAGCGACACGGTCAGTTCGTCGATCGCGCGTCCGCCGCCCTGTTCGAGGATCTCGATGGCGAGCACGTCGCCACGAACGGCACCGATGCGGCTGGCCACCTGGCCCAGCGCTCCCGGACGATCAGGCATCCACACCCTGATGACGATGGTGATCACGGGCGGCACGGTACCGGAGCACCGATCACCGACCGGTGACCACACCATGACCATCGTGTTACATCCGGGGTCTGACCCCAGCGTGTAACACCTGATGCAAGAGTCAGCCGAGTTTGGGGAGGCCGCGCTTGAGGTTGCGGATGGCCTGCTGGATGCGCTTCTCGTTCTCGATCAGCGCGAAGCGGACGAATCCTTCGCCGCCGGGCCCGAAGCCGACGCCCGGTGACAGCGCAACGTCGGCGTCGCGAACGATCAGTGAGCAGAACTCGACGGAATCCATCTCCGCGTACGGCTCAGGGATCGGCGCCCAGACGAACATCGAGCCGCCCGGCTTGGGGATGTCCCATCCGATGCGGCCGAGCCCCTCGATCAGCGTGTCGCAGCGCGACTCGTAGATGGCACAGACCTCCTTGGGGAAGTCCGGCGCCTCGTTGAGGGTCACCGTGGCCGCGATCTGGACGGGTTGGAACATGCCGTAGTCGAGGTAGCTCTTGAGCTTCACGAGGGCCTGCACCACCTCGGCATTGCCGACGAGGAAGGCGCTGCGCCAACCGGCCATCGAGAAGCTCTTCGTCATCGAGTACAGCTCGACGGCACACTCCTTGGCGCCTTCGGCCTGCAGGATGCTCGGGGGCTGATAGCCGTCGAATCCGACGTCGGCGTAGGCGAAGTCGTGCACGACGATCATCTCGTGCTCACGGCAGAAGTCGACGACACGCTGCATGAACGGAAGATCGACGGTGGCACCGGTGGGGTTGTGCGGGAACGAGATCACGAGGACGCGGGGCTTGGGCCAGCCGACGTCCCAGGCGGTCTGCAGGCTGTTCATGAAGTCGTCGGCGAAGTGCTCGCGCTGGGTTGGGTCGGCGAGGAACTTCATCGGCACCTGGCGGAGGTCGGCACCGGCGAACAGCGGACCGTAGATGTGGATCGGGTAGCTCGGGCTGGGCACGATGGCGGCGTCGCCACGGTCGAGCAGCACCCACATCAGGTGGCTGAAGCCTTCCTTCGAACCGATCGTGTTGGTGATCTCCAACTCGGTGTCGAGGTCGACGTCCCACTTGTTCTTGTAGTAGCCGGCGATCGCCTCGCGAAGCTTGGGCAGGCCACGGCTGAGGGAGTAGCGGTGGTTCTTGGGGTTCTGGGCGGCCTCGGCGAGCTTGTCGACGGCGATCTGCGGCGACGGGATGTCGGGGTTGCCGAATCCGAGGTCGACGACGTCGGCACCGGCACGGCGTGCCTCGATCTTCAGGCCGTTGATGATCGAAAAGACGTACGGGGGCAGATTCTCAATGCGCCGGAACTCCATTGCTCCGAGGGTATCTGGCCGACGTGTGCGATGCTGGAAGCAATGCCGAAGCCACCAGCCCCCGATTGCATCCACGTCGTCATCGAGATCCCCCGCGGGAGCCGCAACAAGTACGAGATCGACCACGAGGACGGCAAGGTCTACCTCGACCGTCGCCTCTTCACGGCCACCACGTACCCCGCCGACTACGGGTTCGTTCCCAACACCCTCGCGGGCGACGGCGACCCGCTCGACGCGCTCGTCCTGCTCGAAGACCCGGTGTATCCGGGTGTCATCGTCGAGTGCCGCCCCGTCGGCGTGCTGTACATGCGCGACGAGGCCGGCGAGGACGCCAAGCTCATCTGCGTGCCGCCCAAGGAGCCACGGTTCGCCAACGTGAACGACATCTCCGAGTTGACGCCGCAACTGGTCGAGGAGATCCAGCACTTCTTCAACGTCTACAAGGCCCTCGAGCCGGAGAAGCACTCGTCGTCGGCCGGCATGGGCGGCAGGGCCGAGGCGTGGGCCGAGATCGAATCGTCACGCGCCAACTACGTGCCGCACTGACCGCGCCTCGCTGCCTGAACGCCTCAGTTCCTCGACCTGTCACCGGATTGTCGGCAACAGCGCCGCGCCGACCGCTCCGGCCAGCGGGCCGAAGTGCGCGAACGCCACCCTCGGGAGCGGTCGCAGATGCGGCTGGTAGAGCAGCTCGCTGTACCACTTGACGATCGGTTCGAGGTAGAGGTCGGCACCTGCGGCGAGTCCACCGCCGAGCACGAACATCTCCGGATCGAACGCGTTCGTGAGATTCGACAAGCCGAGCGCGACCCACCGGGCGAACTCGTCGATCACCGCCAGCGCCTCGGGGTCACCATCGCGCGCTGCGGCCTGGACGTGCTCGCCGCGAACCGCCTGCGCGTCGCCACCGGCGTGCTGCACGACCCGACTCAACCGGCGGCCGGTCGCCGCCTCGCGTGCCAGCATCGCCAGGCCCGACCCCGATGCGTAGCGTTCCCAGCAACCGCGCCGCCCGCACGGGCAGCGCGGCCCGTCGGGGTCGACGACCATGTGGCCGAACTCGCCGGCGAACCCGTTCATCCCGCGCTGCACCGCACCGTTGGCGACGAGACCGCCTCCGATGCCCGTTCCCAACGTGACGAGGATCATGTTGTCGGTGCCGCGTGCGGAGCCGAGCTGCCATTCGGCCACCGTGGCGCACGTCGCATCGTTGTCGACGAACACCGCCGACCCCCGTCGGTCACCGAGCTGGTGGGCGACATCGAAGTCGGCCACGCCATCGAGGTTCGGCGCCGCGCGCAGCACACCGTCACGAGTCACCAGGCCGGGAACGCCGACCCCGAAGCTGCCACACTCCCCCAGTTCGTCGGCCAGCTCCACCAGCGTGTCGACCAGTGCCCCGAGGCTGCCATCACCCCGTGGCGTCGGCCGCTGGGCGGTCGCCACGACGTTGCCGCTCAGGTCGAGTGCAACACCCTGCGCCTTGGTTCCGCCGACATCGATGCCGACACGCCGGTCCGGTCCGGCGGTCCGGCTCACGCCTCGGCGCGAACTTTCAGCTCACGCACCGTGTTGAGGATGCGCACCTCGGCGCGTCGCTTCACGAAGCCGGGCAGCGGGATGGCGAGGTCGATCTGCAGGTCGTAGCGCACCGTGGTGCGATCGCCGCCGTCGGGGTCGAACCGCCAGACGCCGTCGATCGATCGCTGGATGTCGCCGGTGAGCATCGTCCAGCCCATCGCGAACGGTGCGTTCGTGTAGTCGTACTTCAGCGTGTAGTGCGTGCTGCGGCCGAGCGCCGACGCTCGGAACTCGACCTCGAGCGGACGGCCGAGATCGTCGGTGGCACGGATGTTGACGTCCTTGATGTCGTGCGCCCACATCGGGTAGCTCTCGAGGTCGAGCGCGATCTGCCACACACGCTCGTGAGGGGCGTCGATGGTGATGATCTCGGTCGCGGTCTCAGCCATGATCACCATTCTGGTCGATCCGAGCATCCAAAGTGACGACATCGGGGCGGGGCGGGAAGACGCCGTGGAATGCGCACCACAATCCGTTCAGGCCGATGCCGAACATCGGCACCAGCACGCCGACCGCCAACGACGTGCCAGGTGAGCCGTCGTCGGCCTCGGATCGGGCGATGGCCGTCACCAGCCCGACGGCTGTCTGCACGACGAGCATCGACAACATGATCCGACGCACCCGCGGTGGCGTCGGCGATCCGAGCAGCAGGTACACCTGGGTGACGGAGATCTCCTCCTCGCGGCTTCGCTGTACGGCGTTGAAGAACGACCAGATGAACGCGAACACCCCGACGGCGAACAACGCCATGGCCGTGATCGCGCCGACCCACTGGCTGGCGGTGGAGAAGACGACCGCGGCGGTGACCGCGGTGACGACGAACGCAAACGTGCCGATCACATCGGCGAACACGATGATGTCACCGGCCGAACGCGGGGCGGTGTCGCGGTCGGGGTTGTCGCTCACGGTGCCAGTCTGCCAGCGCGTTCAGTCGTACACGCCGAGCGTCTCGCCGAGGCGTCGGGCGAGCACGTCGTAGGCGAACTCGTCGAGCGCCCGCTGTCGTGAGCGCTCCCCCATCCGGCGCCGGAGTTCGTCGTCGTCGAGCAGTTGGGCGAAGGCGTCGACGACCGACTGCACGTTCTCGGGGTCGGAGATGACGATGCCGGTCTCACCGTCGGCGACGGCTTCGGCGGCACCACCGGAGTCGCCCGCCACCTGGGGCACGCCGCACGAAGCGGCCTCGACGAACACGATGCCGAACCCCTCCTGTTCGAGCCCGCCCCACCGGTTGCGGCAGAGCATCGTGAAGATGTCGCCACATCCGTACAGCAACGGCAGGTCGGCGTTCGGGATGCGTCCGAGGAATCGGACCGGTGCGTCGAGTTCGGCCGCCAGCCGCTCGAGGCGGTCGCGATCGCGCCCGCCGCCGGCGATGACGAGCAGGAGGTCGGGTCGGGTCAACCGCAGCCGGGCGGCCGCGCGGATGGCCGTGTCGAAGCCTTTACGCGGGACGAGCCGGGAGACGCCGACGATGATCTCGGCGTCGACCGGGAGGCCGAAGTGCTCGCGAGCGGCGGCGCGCTCGTCGGCTGACAGCGGTCGGAACCGGTCGGGGTCGACACCGCAGGGCACGACGGTGATCGGCAACTCGCGCCCCGCGGCATGTTCACCCTCGGCCGCCGGATACCCGCCGGCGGCGATGATCTTGCGGGCGCGACGCAGCGTGTAGGCGAGTGTCTGCTTGGCTCCGGGGAGCCGCCCGGGCACCGTGACCTCGGCGCCGTGCAGCACGAGGTCGTAGGGAAGCTGCAGCGACGGCCCGATGAGGCCGAGTGGAACGGCGGGGTCGATGACGACGAAGTCGGCGCCGAAGTCCTTGGCCAGTTCGTTGACCTGATGGACCATCCACGGGTGCGGGAGCAGCACGGGCTCGCGGGTCCGTTCGATGCGGTAGGGCTCGCCGGCGTCGAACTCGGCCGTGCCCGCATACGGGCTGGTGAGCACGGCGAACGACTCGGGCGGCAGCCGGCGCCACCACTCCCACAGCAGCGATTGGATCCCGCCGATCTTCGGTGGAAAGTCGTTGGTGACCAGCAGGTGCTTCACGCGTGGGCGCGTTCATCGAGTCGGGCTGCGGCCCAGACGGCGTGTTCGGCGAGGATCGGATCGATGCCCGAACGGTAGTGGTCGACGACTCGTCGGACGCGCCCATCGGCCGGATCGCCGACGTTGCCGACCACGACGAGTGCATTGCGTCGGACCCACCGCAGATCCCGGTCGGCGATGTACCAGTGGCCGTAGCGGTCGTTGATCCAGTCGTCGTCGGCGTCGAGCAGCTCGAGCGCGTCGACCCAGGCGTCGGCACCCGGGTCGAGTTCGATGGCCTCACGCGGTCCCAGCCGTACCGAGATCGGGCAGGCGTCCTGGCAGTCGTCGCAGCCGTAGATGCGGTCGCCGATCGCTTCGCGATAGTCGAGCGGGATCGCCCCCGGCTTCTGCAGGACCCAGCTGAGACAGCGGTTCGCGTCGATCACCCCCGGCGCGATGATCGCACCGGTCGGGCAGTCGTCGATGCAGCGTCGGCAGGTGCCACAGCCGTCGGCGACCGGTTGCGTCGCCGGTTCGTACGTCGCGGTGGTGACGATGCAGCCGAGCACGTACCAACTTCCGACGCCCGGCAGCAGCAGGTTGGCGTTCTTGCCGTACCACCCGAGCCCGGCGCGGTGGGCGACTGCCCGGTCGACGATCGAGTTGTCGTCGGCGAACGCCACGGCACGGTGGCCGGCACGGCGGATCTGCCGACTGACATCGCGCAACGCCTGCCGCAAGGGTGCGTAGTGGTCGACCCACGCGTAGCGGCCGACGCGGGCGTGCGGCCCCGCGTCGGGAGCCGGGTGTTCGGGATCGGTGACGGTGAGGTATGGCCGGGCCGCCACGATGACCGACTGTGCTCCCTCGACTGCTCGGCGGGGGTCGGTCGATCGGTCGGGGTCACGGTACGTGAAGCCCATCTCGCCGTGGAGCCCCTGCGCCTTGCGGTCGTGCAGGGCTGCACGAGATTCGTCGAGCACGTCCGCCGTGGTCACGCCGACGTGAGTGACGCCCGCCGACGCCAGCGAGCCGCGGATCTCGTCGATCGTCGGGAGTGGCTCGGGGCGCCGCACGCGCTCAGGGTACGGCGACGGTTGCCGTCACCAGCCCGTGCTCGAACGTGGCGAGCTCGACGAACTGCACGGGATCGTCGAGCATGCCGGCTCGTTCGAACAGCGCGATCGCCCGATCGTGCGACCGACAACGGTGGCCCGATCGCCACCGACACGAGATCGATCGGGCCGTCGTCGTTGGCGAGCAGGTGGGCGACGACGCAGTCGGTACACGCAGTCGTGCCGGTGGCAATGCAGGTTCCGCACTCGATGGAGAAGGCGTCGGTGTCGAAGTCGTTCATGGACCACATCATGACGAGGGGCTGTGACAGAGTTGCCAGGATCTCGACAAGTGACATGGTTATTCCGATCATTCAGACCCGCCAATTGCATGAATTGATACGTACTCGCCGACACATTGGAACTGAACGCGCATCGGATCGCGTACCCTCTGACACAGCTGAACGCCGTGGCGTGTCGTCATTCAGGAGCTCAAATGCGGACGGAGTCATCCAGAAGGTCAGAGTCCCTTGTTTCAAGCTTTCTTCAAGATGAGATCCCGGCCCCTTTCATCTGGAAATGAACAGGCCTACCGTCTGCGCACGGTCACTAACCAACCTGGCGGAGAGTTGGCCGAGATGTACTCCACGAGCCATACATTGGTTCCAATTCAGCAACGTGCAAGCGACGGACCCCACTCGTCCAACCACGAGACCGACCAGTGTGCTGCGGCGGGCCGGTTGCTCGTCGTCGAAGAACACGCATTGTTGGCGAAGGGATTGCAGCTTGCGCTGACCGAGCGTCACTGGGCTGTCGAGACCAGCAGCGGGTCCACCGCGGATGACGTGGTCGATCACGCTCGGCGTTTCGAGCCGCAGTGTGTACTGCTCGACACACACCTGCGCAACGGTGTCGGCAGTGGGATCGAGCTCATCGAACCGCTCGCAGCTACTGGGTGCCCGTGTCGTGATGCTGACGGCCGAACGGCGTCGTACCGTCCTTGCGGAGTGCCTGGAGGCCGGAGCCGTCGGTTGGATCGGCGTGACCACCCCGCTCGACGAGGTCGACTCGACGCTCGGCCGTGTCCTTTCCGGCGAAGCGATCATCGGGCGGACCGATCGCGCCGAACTGCTCGAGCACCTGCGGCTCGAGCGGGCGCGTTCGCTGCGTGCGCAGGCGACGTTCGAACAGTTGACGCACCGCGAAGCCCTGGTGCTCGCGGCGCTGACTGACGGCCTCAGCGCCGAGGAGATCGCCCGCGAGCATTTCGTTGCGCTGACGACGGTCCGCTCGCAGATCCGCGCCGTGCTGCAGAAGCTCGGCGTGCGGTCGCAGTTGGCCGCAGTCGCACTCGCCGACACGCACCGTGAGCTGCTGCCGTACGAATCGAGTGCGGCGCGGGACCGGCGACGTTCCACCCCGATCGTTCGGGGCCGCGGCCCGAGCTACTCCGCTCGCACTGCCTGAGCCGCCGCCGCACCGCGACCGATCGGCTTCGTCGTGAGCCCGCACGATGCTCCACGTCGGACGGGCCGCGGCGCCCCGGATCAGGCGTGGAACAGCACGACCGCGAGCGTGCCGGCGATCAGCGGCGGCCCGAACGAGTAGCGCAGGTGCAGTCCGCGCTGCCCGGATGCACGTGGCGA
Source organism: Ilumatobacteraceae bacterium (assembly GCA_963743825.1). GTDB lineage: Bacteria > Actinomycetota > Acidimicrobiia > Acidimicrobiales > Ilumatobacteraceae > Sva-07. The sequence continues at coordinate 181,056 of CAVURC010000010.1, forward strand.
CGGCGATGGCCAGCGCGAGCAGATGCCCGGCGATCGCGCCGTACAGCACGTACGGCAGGCCGTACCAGCCGAGCAGCAGCCCGAGCACGGCGGCGAGCCGGACGTCGCCGAAGCCGAGCACCATCATCCCGGTGAACTTGGTCGTCACGAACCAGATGAGGGCGAAGGCATTGACGAACAGCACGGCGCCGGCGACTGCGGTGGCCAGCGGAACCCAGTCCCGCTCGACGATCGCGGCGAACACCAGTCCACCGGCGACTGCCGGCGAGCGTGCAGGTAGACGATCCGCGTCGGGAGCCGCTGGATCCTCCAGTCGATGACCGCCAGCAGCACGCCGCCGAAGATGAAGGCGAGCACCGCGGGCAGCTCGGGGCTGAAGCCGAGCCGCCAGAAGGCGAGCGCGAACAGCACTGCAGTGAGCGCATTGAGCCAGTGCTTGTGGACGACAGCGTGCAACGTCATGCCACGACTGTACGAACGCACGGCGTCGGTCGAATTCATCAATCTTGGGGATTTCAGCGCTCGCGGCCTTCTTTAACGTCTGCCTCCGACCCACCTCGATCGGCGGGGATCGGGACCTATCAAGGAGCAAACAGACACATGTTGAACATCGTGGAGAAGTACTCGGCCGAGACCGCGGTCGAGTCCGAAGATGGCGTCGTCGCCATCGAGTACGTCATGGTCGCCGGCGCGGTCGTCATCGCCCTCGCTGCGATCTTTGGACGCGTTCGGCACGCACGCTGACCGCCAAGCTGAACGGCGATCATCGACAGACATCCAGTGATCCGATCCGGGGGGAGGGCAACCTCCCCCCGACCGGCCGACCTCTTCTCATGAACCGTTCGCTGCGATCCCGACGAGACGACGAAGGCGTCGTCGCGCTCGAGGTCGTTCTCGTCATGCCGATCCTCCTGATGCTGATCATCGGCACCGTCGTGCTCGGCAACTTCCTGAACCTGAAGACCCAGACGAGCGGGCTCGCCCGCGACGGAGCCAGAGCAGCAGCGCTGAGCCGGAGCCTGCCGGCGCGACACCGCTGTGGTCGGTGTGCCGTGCGCAAACCCCTCCGACCCGACCAAGTTCGTCACCGTGCAGGCCACCACGACCGTATCGCTGCGCAGCATCCCGCTCCTCCCCGACCTCCTCCCGGACACCATCACGGAAACGGTGACGATGCGATGCGGCGGCTGACCGACGCCGATCGCGACGACCGCGGGGTCGCAACGATCTTCGTGATCCTCGCGATGACCGCCATCGCTCGTCGGCGCGGCACTCGCCATCGACGTCGGGCGGTATGTCGTCGCAGCTCGCTCGGCGCAGAACAGCGCCGACGCCACCGTTCTCGCGGTCGCCACCGACTGCGCTCTCACCGGCGCCCCGATCGCCGACTACTCGCCGTACCGCAAGGACGGCCAGACCATCACCGCCCCGGCGTGCGGCAGTCGGCGAGGCCGACGATCACGGTCGACCAAGGACGTCGACGGCCTGCTCCTCGCGCAGAGTGCGCGGCACCGTCAACCGGAGCGCCACGGCCACGATGGGGAACACTCAGCGAGGCGAACACCGTCCCTCTCGTCATCGCCGACTGTGAGTTCCGTGCGCCTTCTGCCGGCGAGACAATCACGTTGTACCTCGACGATCCGAAGCCACAGACCGGCTGCTCGTCACTCCCCGGCGGTTTCAGTCAGCTCGACAAGGCCGAGTGCTCCGTCCCGATCACCGCCGGCGGCTACGTCACGGGCGTCACCGGAGTCGGCGGTCTGCAGAACAAGGTCGTCTGTGCTCACCAATCCGCCGCCAGAAGCTGCACTGCCGCGCACCGTCCTGATTCCGATCTACAGCGCTGCCGACGTGCAAGATGACCGGCTGCAAGGGCAAGGGCCACGTATCCTGATCCTGGGATTCGCAGCACTCGAAGTGACCGGCTACTCGTTCAACGGCAACGTCTACGACGGATCGCTGGGCAAGAAGTGCCCCGACGAGAAGGACCGCGGCAAGTACTGCCTTCGCGGCGTCTTCAGGGAGCTTCACCACGTCACAGGGCACCCCCGGTCCCAGCACCGATTTCGGCGTTACACAGGTCTACCTCTACAGCTAGCAACCGACTCACTACGAGAAGGACAACTCCACAATGAAGAACAAACGGCGGATCATCGGGATCGTTGCAGCAACGGTCCTGGCACTCATCGGCACCGTGGCCCTCGTGACCTACGTGCGCTCGGCGACGGACGACGCGGTGGCCGACGAAGCCCTCGTCGACGTCTACGTCGTCGACGAGTTCGTCCCCAAGGGCGCCGAACCCGACACCATCAGGTCGGCGGTCTCGGTCGAACAGGTGCCGGCACGGCTGAAGCAGGCCGGTGCGCTCACCGACCTCGAGCGGTCGGCGACCAGGTCGCAGCCAGCGACCTCCAACCCGGTGATCAGCTGCTCGCCGCACGCTTGGCGGCCAAGGAACTCGTGACCGAGGAGGTCACCGACAAGGTGCAGATCTCGGCACTGCTCGAAGCCGAGCGCGCCGTCGGCGGGCGCTCTGAAGAAGGGCGACCTCGTCGGCGTCTACATCTCGTTCGATCCGTTCGACGTCGACGTGTCCGGACAGAGACCCGAGCGCGGCCGAAGCGGACTCGGACGCCGACCGACGCCTCGGCGCTGCTCGCTCCGACCGGCGACCGACGACCGACTCCCGAGGCGACCGACGACCGACGACGCTCCCGAAGAAGACTCCGAACGTGAGCCGGCTGGAGTTCCGCAACGTCCTCGTCACCAACGTGCAGACGACCAGCGCGCCCGGTGAACCCCGACGAGACGGCGACCGAACGACGACGAGCCGACCGTCGCCCAGGTGACCGGCACGCAGTACGTGGTCACGATCGCCCTGTCGCCCGAGCAGTCGGAACGGTTCGTGTTCGCCACCGAGTTCGGCAAGGTCTGGCTGTCGCTCGACCCGGCCACCGTCGCCGACGACGGCACCCGACCGGTCACCCTCGCCAACGTGTACACGGTGGTGAAGTGATGGCAGACCCAGACACCGACGGTGGTCGTCGGCCACGACATGTCGCCGGAGTTGTTCGTCGACGTGTCGGCCACCTTGCGCAGCATGGGGGTGGTCGTCAAGACCGACGGATTCAGCCGACCACGACCGCGGCAGTCGAAGGTGATCGTGGTGGTGTCGCCGAAGGGCGGCGCCGGCAAGACGGCTGTCTCGTCCAACCTGTCGGTCGCGCTCGCCCAACGTCACCCCGGACGTGTCGTCGCCGTCGACCTCGACGTGCAGTTCGGCGATCTCGGGACTGGCGCTTGTCGCTGACGCCGGAGCACACGCTGGCGCAACTGGCTCGGACGAGCCAGATCGACGCAACCACGCGTCAAGCTGCATCTGACACCCGGCACCGAACGGCCTGTTCGTGCTCGCCGGCGCCAACGACCCCGTCGACGCCGACTCGATCGGCCACGCCCACGTGTCGCCGAGTGCTGCCGATGCTGGCGGAGAACTTCGACTATCGTCGTCGTCGACACCCCGGCGGGCCTCGACGAGCTCACCCTCGCAGCGCTGGAATGCGCCACCGACCTGCTGCTCGTGTCGAGCCTCGACGTCACCAGCATTCGCAGCCTGCGCAAAGCACTCGACGCTTCGACCACCTCGGCATCTCGGCCGAGCGCCGGCTGCTACTGAATCGCGCCGATTCGAAGGTCGGCCTGAACCCGTCCGACGCCGAGGACGTCGATGGGAATGAAGATCGCCTGCTCGATCCCGTCGAGCCGCGAGATCCCGCTCTCGCTCAATCTCGGCACTCCGGTCGTGATCAGCGAACCGAAGTCGGCGGTAGCGAAGCAACTGCAGCAGCTGGCGCTGCTCTACGCTCCCAGCAAAGCAGAGCCCGTTCGAAAGGGGTGGCGGCGATGAGCGTCAGCGAACGCATCAGCCAGGCCCAAGAGGCCGCGCGACTGCGTGGCGACATCACGAGCACATGGCGCGACGCCCCGAGCCCGTCTCAGACGGTCGACGGGCTGGGCGACTTCAAGTCCAAGGTGCACGACGCCTTGTTCGAGCGTCTCGGTACGCGGCTCTTCGAGGCGACGAACGAAGCCGAGATGCAGTCGCTGGTGATGACCGAGATCTCCACGCTGATGGACACGAGGGAGTCGGCGTTGTCGCCGGAGGAGCGCCAACTCCTCGTCCAGGACATCGCCCGTGACGTGATGGGCCTCGGCCCGCTCGAGCAGTTCCTGAACGACCCGACCGTCAGCGAGGTGATGGTCAACGGCAGCGACAACATCTACGTCGAGCGCGCCGGCCTCATCGAGCGCACCAACGTGCGACTTCATCTCCGAGGAACACCTCCGACGGGTGATCGAACGGATCGTGTCGTCGGTCGGCCGGCGAGTCGACGAGTCGTCTCGCCGATGGTCGACGCGCGCCTCGCCGACGGCTCGCGTGTCAACGTCATCGTGCCGCCGCTGTCGCTCGACGGCTCGATCCTCACCATCCGCAAGTTCGCCAAGGATCCGTTCACGGTGCGACGACCTGATCGCGATGGGGACGATGACCGAGCTCCGTCGCCGTCGCTGCTCTCCGCCACCGTGGCGGGCGGGATGAACATCCTCGTCTCGGGCGGCACCGGCACGGGCAAGACCACCCTGCTCAACGTGCTCTCGAGCTTCGTGCCCGCACGAGGACCGCATCGTCACGATCGAGGACGCCGTCGAGCTGCAGCTGCACCAGGAGCACGTGGTCCGCCTCGAGGCCCGGCCGGCGAACATCGAGGGCAACGGCCAGGTGACCATCCGCGACCTGGTCCGCAACGCACTGCGCATGCGGCCCGACCGCATCATCGTCGGCGAGGTTCGCGGCGCCGAGGCGCTCGACATGCTGCAGGCGATGAACACCGGCCACGACGGTTCGCTGACGACCGTGCACGCCAACGCACCGCGCGACGCACTCGCGCGGCTGGAGACGATGGTGCTCATGGCCGGCTTCGACCTGCCGACTCGCGCGATCCGCGAGCAGATCGCCTCGGCGCTGAACCTCATCGTCCAGATCGAGCGCTCACGCGATGGCTCCGACACATCAGCCATCTCACCGAAGTGGTCGGGCATGGAGGGCGAGATCATCACGCTCGCAGGACATCTACCGGTTCGACTACACGACCAAGGCGCTGGTGCCGACCGGCGTGCGTCCGGAGTTCGTGGACAAGTTGGCGCAACACGACATCACGCTCCCGAGCGAACTCTTCGCCGGATCCGGTGTGTGGTCACGATGACGCGACCACTGCGGATCGTCGTTGCGCTCGTGCTCAGCGCGCCGCTGGCGGTCACCGGCGTGCCAGTCAGCGAGCGGGCGCGGGCACAGGAACCGACGGACAGCCTGGAGGTGATCCTGGCGATCGACGCGTCAGCGAGCATGCGCCCGGCCATCGAGGCGGCGAAGGTCGCCGCCAACGAGTTCGTCGCGGCAATGCCGCCGGATGTGCGCATCGGCCTCGAGACGTTCGCCGACCAGGTCACCGTGTTGACACCGCCGACCACCGATCGAGCGCTGCTCGCCGCGCAGATCGACTCGATCGTCGCCGACGGTGACACCGCCCTCTACGACGTGGTCGTCGGTGCAGGCAGCACGTTTCACGCCGACGGTCGAGCACAAGGTGCTCGTGCGTGTTGTCGGATGGCAAGGACGAGGGAAGCGCGGCGACCTTGAACGACGCGATCGCCGCAGCGCAGGGCATCACGTCGAGACGATCAGCCTGACGACGGCGGCGACCGACCTCGCCAGCCTGACCGGCCCTCGGCCCGGTCACATCGGCTGATGATGCGGCCGGGGTGTCGAGCTGCTTTCGCCCGTGTCGCCAGCCTGCTCGTCGAAGTGATCGAGCCCGCCGCCGACGTCGAGCGGCCACCCGCCACCACCGCGTCGACCACCGTCGCTGCGCCGACGCACCACGGCGCGCACGTCGACCACGTCCGCCGACCACGGCGGCCGTCGTGCTGGCGTCGCCGGAGGCGTCGACTTCGTCGACCTGGTTGATCGTGGGGGCGATCGGACTCTTCTGCCGGCCTGTTCCTGCTCGCGCTGCTGCTGTTTCCCGGTGAACGGGTGCGCAAGGCGCGTCTCGGCATCGACAAGCCGCGCAGCATGTCCGACATCGGAACGCGGTCGGTGTCGGCGATCGAGGAAGCCCTCGAGCGTTACGGCAAGCGTGCCGATCTGGGCAACGCGCTGGCGGTTGCCGACATCTCGGTGAAGCCGGCCGAGTTCGTCGCCATGGTCGCCCTGGTCGCCGTGGTCGCCGGGCTCGTCGGCCTGATGCTGGCGGGACCGCTCGTCGGTGTGCTCGTTGCGATCGTCATCTGCCTGGCGGTCAGGTTCTACGTCCGCCGGGCCGAAGGTCGAAGCGTCAGGCAGCCTTCGCCGACCAGCTTCCCGAGGTGCTGCAACTGGTCACCACCGCGCTGCGCAGCGGGTTCGGCCTCACGCAGGCCCTGGAGTCGGTTGCCGAGGACGCCGAGGAACCCGCCCGCAGCGAGTTCGCCCATGTTCTCGCCGAGGTTCGGTTGGGTCGCGATCTGTCCGACTCGATGACCGCCCTCGCTCGTCGAATGGCGCAGCAAGGACCTCGAGTGGGTGGTGTCGGCGATCGACATCAATCGCGACACCGGCGGCAACCTGTCGGAGATCCTCGACCGCGTGAGCGCGACGATTCGCGAGCGTGGACGCATCGCTCGACAGGTCCGCACGCTCACCGCCGAGGGGCGCTTGTCAGCACGCATTCTCATCGCCCTTCCGTTCTTGATGCTGGCGTGGCAGTGGCGCGCCAACCCGGACAATTTCGAACTGCTCACATACGGCGTCGGCTGATCGCACTCGTCATCGCAGGGATCCTCATGCTTCTCGGCGTCGGTGTGGGTACACAAGATCGTCAACTCGGTCGCTCTCTGATCGAAGGAGTGGAACAGATGGAACTCACACTCATCCTCGGATCGTTCGCACTGGTCGCTGCCGTCGGCATGCTGTGGTGGGGCATCACGGCGCGGCCTTCGGCGGCGCGCGGCAACCTCTTTGCCGGTCTCCCGGAACCTGCCCAGAGCCCGCGCCGCTCGTCGCCGTCATGCGGCAGCTCGGTCAATCCGCACGGCGGATGCTCCCCAACGCATTGGTCGACGGCCTCGAGGTGAACCTCGTCCAGGCGGGCCATCCTCACGGGCTCGACCTCCCCCGCCTGCTCGGCATCAAGATCACCCTGGCGGCGATGGCGGCGTTGACACTGCTCGTCTACGGTCAGGTGCTGCTGGCGATCATCGCCGCTGTGGTGTTGTTCTTCCTGCCCGACTACTGGGTGCTCAGCGTGCGCGACGACCGTCAGAGCCGGATCCAGGCCGACGCCGCCGACATGATCGACCAGATGACCATCTGCGTCGAGGCCGGTCTCGGGCTCGACGCAGCCATCGCCCGGGTCGCGGCGACGACCGAGGGTCCGCTGACCGACGAACTCCAACGGACCATGAACGACATCCGCGCCGGCGTACCCCGCGCTCAGGCGCTTCGGGCGCTGGCCGACCGCGCCCAGATCGCCGAGATCCGCCAACTCGTGACCGCACTCCTCCAGGCGCAGAAGCACGGCGTCCCGATGGCCGAGACGCTGCGCATCCAGTCGGCTCAGATGCGACTCAAGCGCACCCAGCGCACGGAAGAACGGGCGGCCAAGCTCACCGTCAAGATGCTGTTCCCGATCATCTTCTGCTTCCTGCCGGTGTTCATGATCATCATCATGGTGCCGTCAGCGCTCACCGTCTTCCGGGCGCTGTAGCGAACAGAAGGCCGCAGACCTGGGCCCATGGCGTCTGGGTCCGGAAAGAGCTCGGCGCTCCCGTGAGCAACGTGGGGTCGTGGAGTCCCCCGTCAGCGCGGGAGCGCCGGCGCAATCAGAGTGCAGCGAGCAGGGCGTTGCTGGGCACGACGTTGGCGCCGAGGGCGCGCACGTCGGCGACGATCTCGGCGTCGTCGGTGACCACCACGATTGCCCGGGTCTGCGGCAACCGGCGCACCTCGTCACGGATGACGTCGTCCGCGATGACCCCTTCGGGCGAGTACGCGACTCGCACCATCCGGCGCCGGTCGGCGTGCGCACCGACGACGGTGGCGCCATCGAAGATCACGGTGATGTCCGTCCCGTACCGCCGCGCCAGGTTCTCGAGTCCGTCGAGCAGCCGTCGGCGCTGTTCAGCGAGCTGATCGGCGGGCCAACCCAGCTTCGCGACGTTGTAGCCATCGACGACGACAGCCGCATCCGTTCGCAACAGGAACTCCGCCGCCGACCTCGACGAGGCGATCACCCCACCCGGCAACCGCAGAGGTCGGCGGTGTTCCGTGACGCGTTCAGCCTGCACATCCGATGAGGTCGCCGCCGGACCCAAGGAAGCCGCCAACGCAGTGATGCGATCGCCGATCGCCCGCGCGGCCAGGGCAATCTCGTCGAGTTCGGCGACATCGACACGGGGAACGGGCGATTCGGGTACCGCCGGGGCCGCATCGCCCTCCTGGCGCGCCGCCTCGAGCTTTGCTCGCAACGCCGCCTCACGATCGCGGGCGTGTCGCGCCTCGTTGCGGACGTCGACGAGTTCGCTGCGCAACTCGCTCACGACATCGTCGGCCTTGGCCAGGTCGGCGCGAATCATGTCGACCTCGGCCCGCAGTACATCGATCGTCGCCTGCCTGTTCGACGATGGTCGCCTGCGAGCGGATCGCCGCCTGTTCAGCTGCAACCCGTCGCTTCTCGGCTCGCTTCGAGCGCGGTCCGCAGGTCGGCGTCGTGTGCCTCGGCCGCACGGGCGGCGAGCAGTTCACGAACCTGATCGTCCCAGCCCGGCGGCCGCTGCAACCACAGGATCCCGACCGGATCGACGAGTTCGGGCACCGCCCCGGCGGCGATGCGCCGGCGGAACGTGTCGTCGGCCTCGATGACCCTGCGGAGTCGACCGAGGGCACCGGTCGGGATCCGAGCAACACCGAACTGCGCCCGCAACTCCTTGGGGAACGGGAGCGATCGTTTGCCCTTGTTGGCCTCCTCGGCGACCAGCACGGCGAACTCGATCGCCGAGCGCAGGTCACGGTGCTCGATGTCGAGCGGCTCGGACATACCCGAACAATACTGCACGAACGCACGTTCTTGACAACGTACGCATGTTCGTGCTGTCATGCTCGACGATGTCATCGCGTTCGATCGCCGAGTTGCCGCAGCAGCGCAGCTTCGACGACCTCGGCACGCCCCTGCACGAGGTCGTGTTCTGCGTGATCGACCTCGAGACCACGGGCGGCAACCGCAACGACGACCAGATCACCGAGGTCGGCGCCGTGAAGGTGCAGGGCGGCCAGTGTCTCGGCACCTTCCAGACACTCGTGAACCCGGGCCGCGCCATCCCGCCGCAGATCACCGTGCTCACCGGGCTGTCCGACGTGTTGGTGTCGGCCGCGCCGCGCATCGGTGCGGTACTGCCCTCGCTCATCGAGTTCGTCGGCGACGCCGTGATCGTGGGCCACAACGTCGGCTTCGACGTCGGCTTCCTGCGAGCCGCCTGCGAACGTCACGGCCGCGCGCCGCTGTCGGGCACCGTGGTCGACACGGTCGCACTGGCGCGTCGGCTCGTTCGCGACGAGGTCCCCGACTGTCGCCTCGGCACGCTTGCCTCGCGATTCCGTCTCGACCACAAACCGAGCCACCGCGCACTCGACGATGCGCTGGCGACCGCCGACCTCCTCCACCTGCTCATCGAGCGGGCGTCGGGCCTCGGCGTACTCGGCCTCGACGACCTCCTGGCGCTCGCCAAGCTCGCCGGCCATCCGCAGGCCGCGAAGCTCAAGATGACCGCCGATCTGCCCCGCACGCCCGGCGTCTACATGTTCCGAGGCCAACGCGACGACGTGCTGTACGTCGGCAAGGCCACGAACCTGCGCCAGCGAGTTCGCTCCTATTTCGGCAGCGACGACCGCCGCAAGATCGGCCCGATGCTGCGCGAAACCCAGTCGGTCACGCATCTCGACCTGCCCGATGCGCTCACCGCCGAGGTGATCGAGAGCCGACTGATCGCCCGGCTCCTCCCCCGCTACAACCGTGCCGGCACCCGCGTCGACCGGTACTGCTACGTCCGCCTCGACGTCGACACCCCGTGGCCACGTCTCTCGGTCGTGAAGAACCCGTCCGCCACCGGCCTGCACCTCGGCCCGCTGCCGTCGCGGACGATGGCCAACCTCGTGATCGAGGCGATCCAGAGTGCGGTGCCCCTCCGGCGCTGCTCGGCGAGACTCGGCCGGAACTTCACGCCGGCCCCCGACGCCACCGCGTGCAGCGCTGCGCAACTCGGCGTCGCACACTGCCCATGTGCCGGCACCGCCGACGCCGCGGAATACGCCCGAGCAGTCGAGCATGCTGCAGCGGCACTCACCGGACATCCGCATCGCGTGGTCGAGTTGCTCCACGACAAGATGATGCAACTGGCACACCAGCAGCGTTTCGAGGAAGCCGCCAGCGTCCGCGATCGCGTGACTGCGCTCGTCGGAGCGGCAAAGCGCTTCCATCTCGTCGAGGCACTGCGCCACGCCGAGCGCGCCGAGGTGACCTACGGCGAGTCGACCTGGACGATCGAGCGCGGCCAACTCGTCGATGCGGTGAAGTCGGCGTGCGTGTCGCGGGCGCTGCCGGTCGCAGCGGCGGAGGCATCCGGCACCGACGTGTTGTCACGCCACCAGATCGATGAGGCACTCTGTCTCGCCCGGTTCTGCGACAAGCGCGCGGCGCAGCTCACCGTGCGTTGCAGTGGCGAATGGACGTTCCCGATCAGCGATCGGCTGCCACAGCTGCCTGGGTTTGCGACACCCTGATCAGCGCGTCGAGGCTCGCCTGAGCGTGACCCTCGTCGATCGCGGCCGCCGCCATCTCGATCCCGGCGCCGACATCGTCGACGCGTCCGGCCACGACCAGGCCGGCGCCAGCGTTGAGCAGCACGATGTCGCGGTGCGGCCCCTTTTCGCCCGCCAACACCCGCCTGACGGCCAGGGCGTTCTCCTCGGGGGCGCCGCCACGGAGGTCGTCGGCGGTTGCCGGAGCCAGGCCGTAGTCGGCGGGGTCGATCGAGAACTCCGTGATGGTCCCCTCGGAGAGCGCGAGGACCCGTGACGATCCCGTGGTGGTGAGTTCGTCCATGCCGTCACCGTGCACCACCCAGGCATCGGTCAGACCCTGACGTTCGAGGGTCTCGATCATCGGTTCCGCGAACTGGGGGTCGGCGACGCCGATCAGTTGGCGCTTCACCCGACCCGGGTTCGCCATCGGGCCGAGCAGGTTGAACGTGGTGGGGATGCCCAGCTCCCGCCGGGGCGGGCCGGTGAACCGGAACGCCGGATGGAACATCGGCGCAAAACAGAATCCGATGCCCGCTTCGCGGACGCACGCAGCGACACCGTCGGCGTGCAACTCGATGGCGACTCCGAGCAGTTCGAGGACGTCGGCGCTGCCGCACTTCGAGGAGGCCGATCGATTGCCGTGCTTGCAGATGGGGGCTCCGGCGCCGGCTGCGACCAGCGCTGCCATCATCGACACGTTGACCGAGTGCGATCCGTCACCGCCGGTCCCCACGATGTCGAGGCAGTTCGAACGTTCGTCGTCGGTGAGCGGCACGAACGTCGCCTCGTGCAACGTCGCCTCCAGCAGGCCGGCGAGTTCATCGACGCTCTCACCCTTCGCCCGCAGGGCGACGAGAAAGCCTCCGATCTGAGCGGCCGTCGCATCACCGCGCAGGATCGTCGTCATCACCGACCCCGCCGTCGCCCCGTCGAGATCGCCACCGGCGACCAGCGTCGACATCACGGTTGGCCAGTCGTGGAATGGTTCGCGGCTCGACATGGGCCGCAGCGTACGTGCCGCGTCCGGTGGCGGTGAAGTGCGTTCAGGAGACGCGACGGCGTTGGCGGATCATCCGCCGACGGTCACGCTCGGTCGCTCCGCCCCACACGCCCGCCTTCTCGCGGAACGACAGCGCATGGTCGAGACACGAGTCCTGCACGTGGCATCCGGCGCAGACCGCCTTTGCCGCCTCGGCGCCCTCATCGTCGTCGGGATAGAAGAGCGACGCGTCCAGCCCTCGGCACGCTCCGAGATCCCACCATTTCAGTTCCTGTAGCGACACTTCGGTTCGACTCCCCACGACGACGGCGACGGGGCTGAATCTAGAACCACCGCGGCGCTCGCGCCAGTGGAAATTCTCGTGCGTCAGGGACGCAGGTCGCCGAGCAGCTCGGCGTGAGTGGTGTCGCTGAGTTCGACCGCCTCGAGGTACTCCGGGTGCGTGATCTCGATGCGAACCCGACCGTCGGCGAACGCGTCGACCTGCTCCGGGGTGAACTCGAACCGGATGTAGTGCACGGCGGCGGTCGCTTCCTCACGGGTGAGCTGGCCCGCATGGGCCTCATCGGTGATCGAGGGGATCCGGTCGCCGTTGTCGAGCACGATCACGAACGACTGCTCGATGCCGACCAGCTTCGGCAGCCACTCGCGCACCTGATCGTCGCTCGTCAGCTCGAGAAAGACGGTGGCGCACAGTTGGCCCGGCTCGGGGATCATCGGGTTGTAGGTGTCGAGTTCGACCTGGATGTCTTCGTCGGTCACGAGCTTTTCGACCCGTGTCATCTCCTGGATCTGGAGGCGCATGGTGTCGCGGTTCTCGAACATCAGCGTGATGATCGTGCCGAACGACAGGCGCCGGCGGCGCTTGACCTCCATCACCGCGGCGCGGAACTCGGCGCGCTCGCGCTCGTAGGCGCGCACGTCGGCGATGTCGGAGAGGGTGAGCTTGCGGCCACTCGTCTGGGGGGACATGAAACTCCTGCGGTCGGTACGTACACGATGTGTCAGACACATCGTGTACGTGGGTCACTCTTCGGGGATGCCGTATGCCCTTGCGATGATCTGCAGGGGGTGCCTGGCCTCACGGCCGGTTTGTTCGACGATGGCCGTGTTGGCGAGGTGGCAGTCACCGGCAACGGCGTCGCCGCCGGCCTTGGTGATCTGGTCGCCGAGCTTCTTGGCGATCGGGATCGAGATGTCCTCGTTGCCGGCGCGGAAGCCCCACATGCCGTCGACGCCCGAGCACTGCTGGACGAGCTTGACCTTGGCGCCCGTGAGCTTCATCAGGTCGCGACTCTTGAAGCCGATGTTCTGGGCCCGGAGGTGACACGGCGTGTGGTAGGTGATCTCACCGAGCAGTTCGCCGGTGAAGTCGGTGTCGAGCGACGTGTCGTCGCCCTTGTGGACGACCATCAGGTACTCGGCGGCGTCGTAGGTGTGCTCGGCGACGAGTTCGGCATCGGCACGCAGCGATTCGTCGGCGACGTAGTCGAGGTAGTCCTTCTTGATGATGTAGCTGCAGGTCGGCTGCGGCACGACGATGTCGGTGCCGGCGCGGACTTCGGCGGCCAAGGTCTTGATGTTCTTCTCGGCGACCTTCGTGAACTCCTTGACATTGCCCGAGTGCAGCCACGGGGCGCCGCAACAGCCGGCGTTCGTGTTGGTGCACTCGATGCCGTTGCGCTCGTAGACCTTCACGAGGTCTTTGCCGATGTCGGTCTCCTGGTACTCGACGAGGCAGGTGGGGAACACCGTCACCTTGCCCTGACGTTTCGTGAGCTGCACCTTGGGGCGCTTCTTGAACCACGTCGAGAAGCGCTGCTTGGCGTACGGAGGAAGCAGGCGGACCGACGACACGCCGGTGACCTTCTCGACGGCTTTGCGCACGCCGGAGCCGGGCTCGGCATTGATGATCTTGTTGGCGATGGGGCCGGTGGTGGTGGCGAGCGTTCCGAGCAGATCGGTGCGCCCCATCATCTGGGTGGTCGCCTTGTTGCGGGTGGACTTGATGCCGTTGGCGTGCTGCATGGCGTCGGCACGCAACATCAGGCGAGGGAAGTCGAGGTTCCACTCGTGCAGCTCGGGAATGTACGGGCAGTTGATGTAGCAGAGCTTGCACTGGAAGCACTCGTCGACGACCTGGTCCTGCTCGGCAGGTGTCAGGCGTCCGGCGTCCTGGTCGTCGTGTTTGTCGACCATCTCGAACAGCGTCGGGAACGACGTGCAGAACTTGAAACAGAGACGACATCCGTGACACAGGTCGTAGACCCTGGTCAGTTCCTCGCGGACATCCGCCTCGTCGAAGTAGACGGGATCCTTCGGGTCATACGTCGTTGTCATGAACTACCTCGGTCACGCGTGCTGAGAAGTGTGCAATGGGGGCCGGCATGGAGGGGGCCGCAGAGCGACCCCCTCCCACCGTGATCAGCTGATGGACTCGAGGCCCTGGGTGAAGCGGCCGGCGTGGCTCTTCTCGGCGCGGGCCAGCGTCTCGAACCAGTCGGCGATCTCGTCGAAGCCCTCGTCGCGGGCGGTCTTGGCGAAGCCCGGGTACATCTGGGTGTACTCGTAGGTCTCGCCGGCGATCGACGCCTTGAAGTTCTGCTCGGTGTCGCCGATGGGCTCGCCCGATGCCGGGTCGCCGACTTCGGCGAGGTACTCGAGGTGGCCGTGGGCGTGGCCGGTTTCGCCTTCGGCGACCGAGCGGAACAGCGCAGCCGAATCGGGGTAGCCCTCGATGTCGGCCTTCTGGGCGAACCACAGGTAGCGGCGGTTGGCCTGGCTCTCGCCGGCAAACGCCTCCTTCAGGTTCTCGTGGGTCTTGGTGCCGTTGAGGTCAGCCATGGGTTGTCTCCTTGATGTTGGGGGTTTCCAGCCACCATCGTATGCGCATCGGTTCCTCGTTCGGAATTGGTGCAGATCGAGACCTCCGGCCCGGTCCGCGCCGCCCGATCTCGTAGCATTCGCCCGATGTCCACGTCGATGCGACCCTTCGAGCGGCGCGCCATGCTCGACGCCTTGCGGGCCGCCGGTGAGCCGGCCGATGGGCTGACCAGCGAACCGTTCGACGTGCTCGTCATCGGGGGCGGGATCACGGGTGTCGGCGTTGCGCTCGACGCGGCCGCACGCGGCCTGCGCACCGCACTCGTCGAGCGTGACGACTTCGCCAGTGGCACGTCGTCGAAGAGTTCGAAGATGGTCCACGGTGGCCTGCGCTACCTGCAGAACGGCGATGTCCGCTTGGTCTACGAGGCCCTGCGTGAACGACGTCGGCTGATGCGCAATGCGCCGCACCTCGTGGAGGTGCTGCCATTCATGATCCCGATCCTCACGAAGGACGGTGTCGTCTCGAAGAAGGTCGCCAAGGCACTCGGCTCGGCCATGTGGATGTACGACCTGACCGGCGGGTGGCGCATCGGCAAACTCCACAAGCGGGTCTCTGCCGAGCAGGCCGCACGCCACTTCCCCACCACACATCTCGACAAGCTGAGCGCCGGCTACCTCTACTACGACGCCGGCGCCGACGACGCTCGACTCACCCTCACCGTCGCCCGCACCGCGGCGCAGCGCGGCGCCGTGATCGTGAATCGCTGCCGCGTCGTGGACATCACCGCCGATGCCGACGGTCGCGCCAACGGCGCCACGGTCGCCGCCGACGGCGAACTCATCCATGTGGCGGCGCGGTGCATCGTCAACGCCGCCGGAGTCTGGGCCGACGAGGTGCGCGCGCTCGACGAGGGAACCGACCCCGACTCGATCCGACCGGCCAAGGGCGTGCACATCACGATCCCGTGGGAGAAGGTCCGCAACGACATCGCGGTGATCATCCCGGTACGCAGCGACAAGCGCAGCCTGTTCCTCGTGCCGTGGGGAGAACAGCCCGACGGCACGTTCCGCCACGTCTATGTCGGCACCACCGACACCGACTCGGGCGAGCCGCTCGACGACCCGCAGTGCACGGGCGACGACATCGACTACGTGCTGACCGCGCTCAACGAGGCGCTGACGGAGACCGTGACGCGTGACGACATCACCGGCGTCTGGGCCGGGATGCGCCCGCTCGTGAAGGCGGCGTCGGCCGACGGCGACAGCGCCAAGACCGCTGATCTGTCACGTCGGCATCAGGTCGCCGTCAGCGACTCGGGGGTCGTGCGGGTCAACGGCGGCAAGCTGACGACCTACCGCGAAATGGCCGAGGACACCGTCGACGTGGTGGTGCGACAACTCGATGCGCCGAGACGCGCTCGTCGTTCGACGACGCGGCGGCTGTCGCTGTTCGGTGCGACACGACGTTCCGATGGTGGTCGGGCCCGTGGAGATCGAGGAACCACAGCGGCCCATCTGGCACACCGATTCGGCACCCAGGCCGACGAGATCCGTGCCCTCGTGGCGTTCGACCCGGCGTTGGGCGAACCCCTCGTGCCCGGCCAGCCCTACCTGCGCGCCGAAGCCGTCTACGCCGCCCGCCACGAGATGGCGACCACGCTCGACGATGTCCTGGTGCGACGGACCCGCGCCCACCTGTTCGATCGATCCGCAACGCTCGCCGTCGCCGCTGACGTCGCCGACCTGCTCGCCGCCGAACTCGGCTGGGACGCCGACGAGACCGAACGTCAACTCACCCACTATCGAGCGCTGTGCCACGCCGAGGAAGCAGCCGCCCGAGCGTCTGTCGCTCGCGACACGGCTGCACGAGACAGTGTTGCCCCACACACCGCAGGAGCCGACGATGACCAGCTCGCCAACGCCACCGATTGAACTGCTCGGCGAGGGGTCCCGATTCGATGGGCCGGGCGTCGACGTTCCCGAGGAGGCGCTTCACGCCCTCGAATCGATCTGTGAGGTCATCACCGAGGGCACCGGCGTCGCCGAGGCGAGCCGCGACTGGTGGCCGCTCGCACTGCACTGGGCACTGGCCGGCGAGGTACCACAGCTTGCCGACGTCGTCGTGAGGCCGACGTCGACCGACGAGGTCGTTCGAGTCACGCAGGTGTGCAACAACGCGCGCCTGCCGCTCACCGTCGCTGGTGGCCGCAGCGGCGTGTGCGGCGCCGCGGCACCGGTGTTCGGTGGCGTGGTCCTCGACGCCACAGCGCTCGCTGGTGTGGTCGAGATCGACGAGATCTCCGGCATCGTCGAGGTGCTCCCCGGCACATTCGGACCCGACCTCGAAGACGCACTCCGCCCGGTCGGACTGTCGGTGGGCCACTTCCCGCAGAGCTTCGATCTGGCGACCGTCGGCGGGTGGATCGGCTCGCGTGGAGCCGGCCAGTATTCGACGCGCTACGGCAAGATCGAAGACATGGTGGTCGGCCTCGAGGTCGTGCTCGCCAATGGCACCGTCGTGCGCACGGGCGGCGCGCCCGCGGCAGCAGCGGGTCCCGACCTCACGCAACTGTTCGTCGGATCCGAGGGCACGCTCGGCGTGATCACCAGGGTGTGGCTGCGCACGCACCCGATCCCCGAGGACGAACGGCGTGCGGCCTACTCGTTCGCATCGTTCGGCGACGGCGTCGAGGCCTGCCGGCGAATCCTGCGCACCGGAGCGACACCTGCCGTGTTGCGTCTCTACGACGCGGCCGAGTCGCAGCGGGGTCAGGGCGGAGACGGCAGCGAGTGCATCCTGCTCGTGCTCGACGAGGGCGACGCCGCGATCGTCGACGCCACCATGGCGATCGTCGAGCAGAGCTGCGCCGACGTCGGAGCGAAGCCGGCCGACATCGGACTGGTCGAGGCGTGGCTCGGGCACCGCAACGACACCTCGGCGCTGCAGGGGCTCACACGCAAGGGGTTCGTCGTCGACACGATGGAGATCGCCGCCTCGTGGTCGATCATCGACGCGCTGTTCGACGACGTTCGCGCGGCGATGCTGGCCGTTCCACACGCCCGTGCGGCGACGTGCCATCTCTCGCACAGCTATGCCGACGGCGCGTGTCTCTACTTCACGTTCGCAGCAACGCCTCCGACCGACGAGATCGAGTCGACGTACATCGCCCTGTGGGATGCCGGACAGCGAGCGGTGCTCGCCGGCGGCGGCAACCTGTCGCACCACCACGGGGTCGGCCTGAACCGCGGTCGCTTCATGGCCGAGGCCCTGGGTTCGGGCCACGGTGTACTGGCGGCGATCAAGGCGACGCTCGACCCGAACGGCATCATGAACCCGGGCAAACTCGGCCTGCCCACACCGTTCGGTGAGGTCCCGTGGCCGTGAACGATCTCGCCCGGCGATGGGATCTCGATGCCGTGCGCGCCGGAATCGGCGTGTGTCTGATCCTCGCGATCCCGCTCACGCTGATTGCAGCGTTCGTCGACTCCGGCGACGCGGGGCTCAATGCGTTCTTCTTCTTCGGCGCGATGTTCGGGTTCGTGCTCGGGTCCGGGTGCGCTGCGTGGCTGCAGCGCCGCGGCACACCGCTCAGCCACGGCATGGTCACGGCGATGGTTGCGTATCTCGGCGCTCAAGCAGTCTTCATCACGATCCGACTGATCGGCGGCAACACGGTCAACTGGTTCGGTGTGTTCTTCACGCTGTCGCTGGTGATGCTCGCCGGCTTGTTCGGCGGTCTGCTCGGAAGCCTGCTGCAGGCACGTGGTGTCGTACCGTCGAGCCGCAGATCCCAGACTTGACAGAACAGTCGTGACAGAACGGTGAGGACGAACACGTGACCAACATCTTGGTGATCGATGTCGGGACCACCGGCCTGCGCGCTGCGGTGGTCGACGAGACGCTGACGGTGCGCACGTTGGAGTACCGCACGTGCCCACCGTCGAACCCGGCGCCCGGGTTGGTCGAGTTCGATGGCGCGGAGATGGCCACGAAGCTGCTCGACGCAGCCCGCACGGCAATCGCCTCCATCGGCGAACCGATCTCGGCCGTCGGCATCACCAACCAGCGCGCCAGCGTCATGATGTGGGACCGCGCCACCGGTGAGCCGGTCGGCCCCGGGCTCGGCTGGCAGGACCTGCGAACGGTCGGCGATTGCATCATGGCCAAGATCGAGCACGGATGGGCACTCGCTCCGAACCAGTCGGCGACCAAGGCGGCTTGGCTCCTGGCGAACACGCCCGACCTCGAGGGGCGCGACCTCTGCATCGGCACGATCGACTCGTGGGTGGCCTGGACCTTGTCGCAGGGTGCGCTCCACGTGAGCGACCACACGAATGCGTCGGCGACGACGAACGGGCTCCGACTGGTCGACGGTTCCGGTTGGAACCAGGCCGTGTGTGATGCCTTCGGGATCCCCGTGTCGATGCTCGCCACCGTCGTCGACTCGGTCGGCGTGTGCGGTGAGGCGACGGCACTCCCCGGGTCACCGCCCATCGCGGCACTGCTCGGCGACCAGCAGGCGTCGCTGATCGGGCAGGGGTGCGTTCGACCGGGTCGGGCGAAGATCACCTTCGGCAGCGGCGGCATGCTCGACGTGTGCACCGACCAACCCACGCCCGATGGCGCCCATCGCCATGCGGCCGGCACCTATCCCCTGCCGCTCTGGTCGATCGACGGCCGCCTCACCTGGGGCGTGGAAGGCATCATGCTGTCGGCGGGAACCAACGTCGAGTGGCTCTGCGACGACCTCGGCCTGATCGCCGATCCGGCCGACAGCCACGACGTTGCCAGCCGATGCGCCGACACCGATGGTGTCGTCTACGTCCCTGCACTGATGGGCCTGGGGACACCGCGCTGGGACTACGGCGCCCGAGGCACCCTGCTGGGTCTGACGCGGGGCTCCGGCCGTGAGCACGTGGTGCGCGCAGTGCTCGAGGGTGTCGCCCATCGTGGGGCGGACCTGCTCGATGCGGCCACCGCCGACACCGGAATCGACATCCACACGGTTCGGGTCGACGGCGGCATGAGCCGCAACCCGACCTTCGTGCAGGCCCTCGCCGATGCTGCGAACCGACCCGTCGAGGTCGCACCCGTCGCCGAATCGACGACCATCGGTGCAGCCTTCATGGCAGGCCTCGGCGTCGGCATCTGGAACGACATCCACGATCTCGATGGGCTGTGGCAGCCGTCGCACGTCGTCGAACCACACCCGGAAAACGACCACGTCCGCCTGCGCGAGCGATGGTCCGACGCGCTCGACCGCTCAGCCGGCTGGTACCCCGATCTCTCGGCCCTCGACTTCTGAACGATCACCAGATGACGATGCCCAGGACTCTAGAATTGCTCGGATGCCCTCCCAGCGGGAAGGCTGTAGGACGCATGACCCCGAAAGGACACTCCCCTGTGGACCTCGAATCCGCTCAGACCGCCACGTCGCGGCGCAGCCTTGTCGGCGCGCTGGGCGTTGCCGGCCTCGCCAGTGCCGTTGCGCTCGCCGTTGCCAGGCCCGTCGCTGCCGCCCCGTACTCTCCGACCGCCGCAGGATTCGACCACGCTCGAGCAGGCCCTCCAGATCGAGTTGGCCGCCAAGTTGCTGTATCGCGACGCGCTCGCCGCCGGGTTGACGGATGCCGCCGCTGAAGTCGCCCAGGTGTTCGGCGACAACCACGAGGCGTACGCCGATCAGTTCGCAGCCATCACCGGCATCTCGGCGAACACGTACAACGAGGCGTTCTACGCTGAGTACAAGGACAGGTTCGCCACGAGCGACGCCGCCGAGTTCGCTCAGGCCGCGTGGGAGTTGGAGAACAACTTCGCCGCCACGTACACCGAACTGTTCACGTCGCTCGAGTGCCGTGCGAGTCCCAGACCGTCGTGGCCTCGATCGTGGTCCTCAACGGACGCATGGCCACCGTGCTCGCCGACATCGCCGGGGTGTCGAGCGACTTCGACCTCGTGTTCGATCCACCAGCGGAAATCATCACACTCCCGGAGCCGCAGCAGTCATGAACGTGTTCGCACCGAAATCCGAGTCGATGGTCACCCGACGTCAGGCGTTCAAGATCGGTGGGCTCACCGTGACGTTGGCCGCGCTCGTTGCGGCATGCGGTGAAGACCTCCAAGGCGATACCGCACCGGGACGCGTCGGCTACGCACCGCCGATCACCGACCCGCCGGAGTACGTCGTCGACGACGCCGTGCTGCTGCGTACCGCGTCGTCGCTCGAGTACTCCGCGATCGCGGTGTACGAGCAGGCCCTGGAAATCGGCGGGCTCGACGATTCCGGTCAGACACTGGTCGAGCGCCTGATCGCCAATCACCAGGCGGTCGCCGACGAAATGGGCGATCTCACCGAGGCCGAAGGTGGTGTTGCCTGGGAGTGCACGAACCCGTGGCTCGTCGATCGCCTGCTCACGCCCGTTGTCGAGCTGATCAAGACGAGCGACGACCCGACCCGCGACGTCCTCAACCTGGCCGTCGCACTCGAGAACCTTGCAGCGTCGACGCACCAGGTCCTGTCGGTCGAGTTGTCGTCGGCCGACGCCAAGACAGCGACCCTCGAGGCCGCCACACTGGCATCGCGGCAGTCGGCGGAGATCGTTGTGCTCACTCGGGGCGCTGACGGCTACATCAGCCCCGCAGTCCTCGGCGAGGGTGTCCCGACCGACCCATCGGGCGTGCCCTACACCTATGCGATCACCAGCCGGTTCGGTTCCGTCGGCCAGGCCGAACTGATCGTCGGTGCGCCCGACGAGAACGGTGGGCGTGAATCGTTCACCCTGCAGACGCCGGCTGCGAACTCGTACATCTACAACGAGCTCGAACCGAGCTGCTGACCGGCACGCTCTGCGTGCACCCGTCGTACACTCCTCCTCGCAATGGTGAGGTGGCCGGGTGACCGCGGCGGTGCGTGCTGCACTGTCGAGGAAAGTCGGGACTCCGAAGGGCAGGGTGCTGGCGAGAGCCAGGTCGGGGCGACCTGACGGAACAGTGCAACAGAGAGAGACCGCCGATGGGCCGGACCGTTTCACGACGGGTCGGTCACAGGTGAGGGTGAAACGGTGCGGTAAGAGCGCACCAGCGGCGACGGCGACGTCGCCGGCTCGGTAAACCCCACCCGGAGCAAGGCCGAGCAGAGGGGCGAACGGCCCGTTCGTCCGTGACGTCGAAAGGCGCCGCGGGCACCCTCGGGTAGGCCGCACAGATGGATGGTCACCGGGCGAACCGGGCAACCGGATCGCTCACAGAATCCCGCTTACAGGCCACCTCACCATTGCCACTACCCCTGAGCAGGTAGTTCGCGCGTTTCAGGCGGCGGTGCGTCGGCCTGGTGGTCCGGTGTTGTGGATGGTGCCGTCGGGGAGTTTGAGGGTGAGTTCGCGGTGGGGTCCGAGCTCGATGGTCCAGGCGTCGTTGTGGATTCTGGCGTGATGTTTCGTACAGATTGGGATCAAGTTGTCGAGATCTGTCGTGCCGCCGTGTCGCCACCAGATGATGTGATGGAGCTTGCAGGAGTCGTAGCCGATGCTGCACCCGGGGATCGCACAGCCACGGTAGAGACCGCGCAGCGCCCGTCGTTGTGCCCGGTTCGCCAACCGTGTGCTGCGACCCAGGTGGAGCTCGCCCGGTGCATGCAACACGACACCGTTACGCACCACGACCGCGTGGATGTCGGCGGTACCAGCGAGCTCGGCGAGGATCCGGACGGGGATCTCGACAGGGATCGGCCACTCGGCGATCGGGCCGGGCCCGTCGCTGGCGGGGTCGGCGTCGGCGTCGATGACCACCACGAACTCGGCTCGGGCCTGTCAAGTTGTTTGTGTAAGCGGGGCGGGTCGGGTGTTCACAGGTAGTGGTTGATGCGGTCGGGGTAGACGAGGGTGAGTTGTTCGAGGGCCTGTTTCCAGTTCGTGGTGATCTGGCCTTCGACGAGTCGGCCGGGGGCCCTTCGCTTGGTGGCCGGTAGCCCGCGTTCCTTGGCTCGTTCACGGGCTCGTTTGTCTTCGATGTTGCAGATCGCCAGCCAGAGCAGCTTGACCACGGCGAGGTCGTTGGGGAAGTGACCGCGGTTCTTGGTGACTTTGCGCAGCTGATAGTTCAACGACTCGATCGAGTTCGTCGTGTAGATCACCCGTCGCAGTGCCGGCGGGAACGCCAGGAACGGCGTGAACCGCTCCCAGGCGTCACGGAACGCTCTGATCGTGGACGGATAGCTCTTGCCGAGCGGGGTCGCCTCGAACGCTTCGAGCTCGACAAGTGCGCCGTCGGCGTTGGCGGCCTGATAGATCGGCTTCAACGCCGCAGCGACAGCTTTGCGGTCCTTGTAGTTCACGAATCGCATCGCCGCTCGGATGAGGTGCACGACGCAGGTCTGAACCGTGGCTTGGGGCCAGGTCGCAGCGATCGCCTCGGGGAACCCGGTGAGGCCGTCACAGCACACGATGAGCACGTCACGCACCCCACGGTTGGCGAGCTCGGCACACACCGACGCCCAGAACTTGGCGCCCTCGGTGGTCTGCACCCAGATTCCCAGCACGTGCTTGATGCCGTCCATGTCGACACCCACGGCGATGTGGGCGGCCTTGTTGCCGACGTGGCCGCCGTCGCGGACCTTGACGATGATGGCGTCGAGGTAGATCACCGGATACAACGCCTCGAGCGGGCGTTGCTGCCATGCGAGGACTTCGTCGCACACGGCGTCGGTGACCTTGGAGATCGTCTCGGGTGACAGGTCGGTGCCGATCGTGGACGCCAGGTGATGGCCGATGTCGCGGATCGTCATCCCGCCCGCATACAGCGACACGATCATCGC
The DNA here is from genome assembly GCA_963743825.1 of Ilumatobacteraceae bacterium. GTDB lineage: Bacteria > Actinomycetota > Acidimicrobiia > Acidimicrobiales > Ilumatobacteraceae > Sva-07. The sequence continues at coordinate 204,589 of CAVURC010000010.1, forward strand.
ATCGAGCCCGTCGAGACGACGGGCCCCTTTCGGGACCAGCATCGGCGTGAAGGTGCCGTCACGATCACGCGGGACCGCCAACTCGACGTCACCGATCTCGGTCGCCACCGTCTTGGCGAACGTCCCGTTCCGCGAGTTCGAGAACTCCGCCGCCGCCGGATCACCGCGGTCATAGCCGACATGGTCGGACAGCTCGGCCTCCAGCCCCCGCTCCAGCGATGCCTTCAGCATCCCTTTCAACAGACCGGCATGCCCAGTCAACGATTCGCCGGCATCGATACGGGCGAAGATCTCATCGAGCGCGCCCGACTCCTTCAACGAGTCGGCGATCTCTTTCTGCTGCCGGCGACGCTCCTCGCGCTCCGGATCGGCCTTGGTCATAGACATCAGTGTGTTCTCCAATCGGGTAAGGACCCGACCCGCTTACACAATCCATCTGACACCCCCGAAGGGGCGACTCCGGCGGTGCCCTCGATCAACGCCATCAGTGCGTGACCGGCAAGGAACCGTTGCTTCTCGATCGGATCATCCGGACAGCCGTCGGGGACCGTCTGGGCGAACATTGCTTCGATCGTCGCTTGCAGTTTTGCGGCCAGACGCACCCCGCTGACCGGATCGAACAGGCCGCGCAAATTCCACATCCCGTCAGTGTCGACCCATGTGGACACTCGAACGTTGCGGCGTTGACGGGCGAGACGATCAAGACCGTCATCGGCCTGGATGCGTTTCACCTCGATGGCCACCCGACGCGCGAACTGCTCCGGTGTCGACACCGCTGCCACCGCCACCAGCGCATCGGCGTGGGCCAACAGCTGCTCGCGTTGCCCGGCAGGTAGCTGGCCTGCGGCGCGGGTGACGACATCGATATGTGCAGCCGTCGTCGCACCGTCACCCAACGCGCCAGCCAACCTGGGTGTCGCCGCGAGTGTCGTGGCACGCTGCGTCACCTTCACCGCGGCACCCAACGACGTCTTCGACGCCTTCGCGATGCGGGCCTCGGCGAAGCTGTCAGCCGACAACTTCGCGACCAACACCGCATGCTGGGCGTCGGCCCACGCCTGCACCTCACGGACCGCCACCAGAGCCGACTCGATCAGATCATCGCACGCCGCAGCATCATCGCGCACCGCAACAATCTGCCGCACCCGCTCGGCAACCGCAACAGAATCCATACCCCAAACCATAGAGATGGGGTGTCACAGGGTTCGCCGAGTTCCGTAGCGACGCCTCCGCGGACGCGCCGATCGACTGCATCGACGGCGATCGGACCTGCTCAGGCCTGCCTGACCGTCTCGAGCATCGGGGCAACCATCTCGGCAGACGAAGCGCTCGTTCAGCCCGGGCGCGAGATGGATGCCGTCCGGCCTGCCGTCGGGTCCCTCCAGGCCCTCTGCCGCCAGCCATCCGCGCAGATCGACCTGCATCACGTCGAGTCCGGCGATGATCTGGCGGACGGCATCCCATCGCGCCGGGTCGTTGACCGGATCGTCGAACTCGCCCCAGCCGAGGTGTGCGTCGGCCGGGGTCACCCAGACGACCTTCCCGCCCGCTTCTTCGACCTGCGAGGCGAACTCGGCGTAGGCATCGGCGATCAGCTGGCGACCGGTCTCGTCGCCGACCGACACCATTCGGCCGTCTGCCAGGTGCATGTCGAGAGCGTCCCACGGTCCGATGTCGACCAGCACGACGTCGATCGCCTCGTCGCGAACGTGGCGCGGGATCGAACTCCACTGTTCGACGCATCCGCTGATGTCGAGCAGCTCGCGATCGCCATCGACGTTGGTGAACTCGTGGAGGCGTCCGTCGGTGTCTGCAGACAGGCCGCAGCCGCCGAACGCCGCGGCGCCGGCCACGAGTTCGTCGGGGTACGCAGTCGCGCGCTCGATCAGTGCCTCCGACAGATCCACGGCCATGCTGTCGCCGGCCACGAGGACGCGGAGCGGAGGGGCCGGCTCGGTGGGGACATCCTCGAGGGGTGTGCCCGGCACGCTCGTCGGGCTGCTCGGAGCTTCTCCGACTGCGGCCGTGACTGGTGGGACAGTCGATGATGCCGGCACCACGCTGGTCGTCTCGGTCGGTGGCGGCAGGGCAACGACCGAGGTGTCCGACTTCGACGGTGGGCGAGGGACGACGGTCACGAGGAGCAGCGCGAGCAGGCCCAGCGACGACACGACCGCGACAGGCGCCCGCCATCCGAGAATGCGACGTCGACGCCTGATCGGCGTCTCGAGCCAGCGGAACGACGCTGCCGCAAGCGCGACCGCAACGGCGACGCGAGCGACATCCAGCAGCGCCATCGAGAGCGCCGAGTCGGCCACGTCGAGTCGAGACGCGGAGAGCAACAGGAACACCGGCCAGTGCCACAGGTAGAGCCCATAGCTCCGGTCTCCCACCCATCGCATCGGCCGCGACGACATGGCCGACTCGACGGCACCATCGGCCACCGCCACGACGACGACGGCCATGGCGGCTGCGAAGAGCGGAAAGCCCCATCGAAACATCCAGGCGGATGCGCTCGGACGACGCGAACATGATCGCCAGCGCCACGACCGTCGCGATCGGTGCCATCCGCCGGGCAGTCCGACCGAAACGGAGGTGTCCGTCCGCCAGCACCGTGGTCAGCGCTCCCGCCGCGGCGCCGATCAGCAGCGTGTGAACACGGGCGAACGTGTTCATGTACGTCGCCGTCGGATCGATCGGGTCGAACATCACGTTCATCAGGACGATCGAACCGATGGCGCCGGCGACGCAGACCGACGCCACGGCGTGACGTACCGAACGGGTCACGGCGATGATCGCGAGCAGCACGAGCGGCCACACGAGATAGAACTGCTCCTCGATCGCGAGCGACCAGTAGTGCGTCACCGGCGACGGTTCGCCGAAGCGGGCCCAGTAGTCGCCGCCCCCGGAGATCGTGCCCCAGTTCGACAGGCCCACTGCCGCCCAGCCGATGTCTCGGCGCAGCGACGGCACGTCGATGCCGAGGAGTGGCCAGACCACTGCGATGGCGATCAGTACCGAGAGGCTCGCCGGCATCAGCCGACGCAGCCGACGGGTCCAGAACCTTCTCGAGTCCACCGTGCCACTTCGATCGACGTCGGCAAGCAGCTTCGAGGTGATCAACCAACCCGACACGACGAAGAATGCGTCGACACCGAGGTTGCCGCCCGGCAGACGATCGAGGTGGAACAGCAGCACAGCCGTCACGGCGAGGGCTCGTAAGCCATCGAGCCCCGGCCGGTAGCCCAGAGCGGGCATCCCCGTCATACCTCTGACGGTATCGCCACACTCACAACGCGAGCGGTCAGACGCTGCCCACCCTCGGGCGACCGGGGTAGGCAGCGTCTCGACGACCTCAGCCGGCGAGGTAGCTCGTGATCAACGGAACGGCGTCGTCGATCGTGAGCGCCGGTTGAATGTCGAACTCGAGCCACTCCGAATAGGCGATCACCGATTCGTAGAGAACAGCCGGATCATCCTGCTCAGCGATGAGAACGCCACCACCGCCTGGATAGACGTAGTGAGCGATCGACCCCGGCATTTCGCCCCGCTTGCCGAACTCGGTCATGAGTGCAACGGTGTCGGCCTTCGTGGCTGCCGACGAACGCGTCGAGTAGTGGATTGCGTACAGCATTCTTGATTCCCCATCTCTGTGATGCCGGACACCCCCATGACGTCCAGCGACTTCGACTCTGACAGAGTCCCGATTGGGGTACAACATGCCATTTGACACACGGGCTGGCCATAGCCAGGTCTCGATCCGAACGATCACTCGCGGGTGGATCCCCACGTGTCCCAGTACGTCAGATCGGCGGCCGGGAGTCGGTGGGCCGGCTTGAAGTCGTCGCCGGTGTAGTAGGCGACAGGAAGCAACGCCGCTTGGGTCCAGTCGTTCGGGATACCCAACAGCTCGCTGACTTCGTCGTGGAAGAACAGGTGGATGGTGGTCCACGCGGAGCCGAGCCCGCGGGCGCGGGCCGCGAGCATGAAGCTCCACGCTGCCGGAAGAATCGAACCGTAGGTCGATGCCTGCGCGACGATCATCGGAACCTGTTCCACACGTCCTTGCACGCACGGAATCACGAAGACCGGCACGTCCTGCAGGCACTCGGTGAGGTACGCCGCCGAATCCATGACCCGCTCGGTCGCAGGGATTCGGGAATCACCCTCAGGCAGTGGCGGTGGGTAGCCGGAGCCCGCCATCATCTCGCCGGCCCGACGGTAGAAGTCGGCGATCGCGGCACGCTTGTCGGCATCGGTCACCACGACGAACGACCAGTTCTGTTGATTCGTGCCGGTCGGCGACTGCATCGCGATCTCGATGCACTCCAGGATCAGCTCGGGTTCGACCGGGCGGGTGAGATCGAGGCGCTTACGAACCGAACGCGTGGTGGTCAACAACTTGTCGGCGGCGGCACGATCAATGGTCATCGAGTCAACGTAACGAGGCCTGATCCACCACGACGATGCCGATGTCGTCTCCAGTCTCCCTGACTCGCTTCGTTCGACGACGGCGAGGCCCGATGAGTCCGAACGGCCGCGTGGCCCATCATCCATCCGTATCACCGACTGTTCGCGGTGCCGGCGCCGGTCGAGTCACGCCGTATTCGCCGCGCACTTGGAGTTCACCGCTGCGAAATCGGCCGGCAACAACCGATACGTACCGTCGGCGACATGTCAACGCTTCCCACGACCGTCTCGTTCGATCGCCCGCCCATGAAGGCCACGCCGACCAAGATGACACCCGTCAAGCCGACGCCACCACGCCAGACTCCGATCAAGCCCACTCGGTACTGACCTCAACGATCAGATCGTCCCGGACGTCCGAGGAGGGTGCGAGCGTCGGTCCGTTTGGGGAGAGCGACACGGTCTAGCTTCTGTCGATGACCGCTTCGCCTCGCACGCTGGATGATGTCACCGCCACCTGGATGGCCGAGGCCCTCGGCGTGGGAATCGACTCGATCGATGTCCAGCCGATCGCCGCCGGCGAGGGGTTCATGGGACAGCTCGCCCGGGTGCGCATCGACTCCACCGACCCTGACGCACCGACCTCGGTGATCGTGAAGCTCCCGACGTCGGACCCGGGCGGAAGGATGATCGGCGAGATGTCGCGGGTCTGGGAACGCGAGCACCACTTCTACAATGAGCTCGCACCGCTGATGCAGATCCGGGTGCCCGCCGCACTCGTGAACATCGCCGAGCCGCCGTGCCTCGTGCTCGAAGACCTCTCCCCCGCCGTCGCCGGTGACCATGTCGCCGGCGCCACGCTCGACCAGGCCGAACGAGCAATCGACACCCTCGCCAGCTTCCATGCGGCGTGGTACGAACAGCCCCTCCTGCATGAATTGTCGTGGATGCCAGGGCTCGACGACCCGCAGATCCTGTCGATCGGTCCGATGTTCGAGATCGGGTGGCCGATGTTCCTCGAACGATTCGGCGACGTGCTGCCCGAGCGGTGCCTGCGATGGTGCGAACAGTTCGTCGGGGAGATTCCGGAGTGGATCGAGCGACACTTCGACGTGCCAACCACACTGGTCCACGGCGACTACCGCCTCGACAACCTGTTCTTCGCCGACGACGGATCAGTCGCCGTGATCGACTGGCAGCTCTCCATGCGCGCGCCCGGCCAGACCGATGTCGTCTACTTCTGCGCGAACAACCTCACCGTGGAGATGCGCCGCAAGCACGACCGAGCACTGATCGAGCGCTATGTGGCCGCACTCCATCGCCTCGGTGTCTCGAGCGACGCAGTGACGGTGGATGTGGTCTGGCAGGGATACCGCGAAGGCCTCATGTTCTACGCCGCGTCGTTCGGCGCCAGCTTGCTGGCGATCGACCCGGCGAACGATCGTGGCATCGCCCTCTTCGAGGCGCTCGTGCACCGCACCTTCACCGCACTCGACGACCTTGGCGTCGGCGTCGACTTCGGTTACGACGCGACGGCCTGAGACGACGTCGCGGTCAGGCCGGCACTGCGGTGTCGAAGTAGTCCGCGGCGTACGTCAGCCACCCGTCGGCGAACCGTCGGACGCTCGTACCTCGAACGGCTCCCCGAACCCATTCCTGCACGGCGGTCGTCCCGTCGAACAGCAGCGGCCCGACCGGCTCGACGCCGGCGCCACCGAGCCGGGGCGAAAGCCCTGCCAGGCCCGCACGGATCGATGCCTGTCCGCTGAGTTCCCCGAGGATCGGATCGAAGTACTGCGACTCCGTCGGATGGAAGAGCGTCGACGTGCGCTCCACGTCGCCGGCAGTCGAAGGGTTCGTGAGTACCGCGAGCATCTCGTCGTGGTCGAGCCCGCTCGGACGGTCGGCGACGGCGTCTCCCTCGAGCACGCCGGAACTCGACACCCAGTCGTTCGCCCGCGCACTCAGGGCGAGCGCGGTCGCACCCTCGTGGACGGGCCAGTCGACCTGCGGGTACGGCGGCAGGGGCGCCGCCTCGATCTCCATCTCGGGTGGCGGCGGCTGACGGAATGCCGCGGTGTCGTAGACATCACAGCCCCACGTGATCCAGCCATCGCGGTGACGACGGACGCTGACACCTCGCGACAACGGGATCTTCTCGTCGCCCATGTTGGCAACCATCTGCCACTCGTCGAGCGACGATTCGCCTTCACCGTCGTCGAAGAAGACGGAGCCGGCCATCGGCACGAAGTCGATGAACTCGATCTCGGCCATGGCCGGCACCAGCCATGCCCGGATCGCCGCCTGGCCGTGATACGCGCCGAAGATCGCGTCGAAGTAGATCGATCCGTCGGGCGCCATGAAGTCGGCCAACATCGGAATGCCGAGTCGGCCGAGCCGCGGATCGCTGATCGCCGCAATCATGCCGGCCGCATCGAGACCGCACGGCTCGAGCACGAGTCGGGAGACATCCGTTGCCGCTCCGGGCGGCGCTGCTGCGACCTCCGCCAGATAGGTGTCGACGAACGACTCAGGTGTTGGTTGCACGAGATCCCCCTCAACGGTCATGGTCGCTCCGGCGCGCCATGGTGCCGGCGATCTGGCACGACGGAATCGTCACGCTCCGATCCGGCGACCGTCCAGCTCTCGATCACCCCACCACCGTCTGCAAGAGTTTCGGGATGACCGCTCTCGACAACGATCCACGAACCGACTCCGATGACACGCCGTTCTTCCTGAATGGCAACTTCGCGCCGGTCTTCGACGAGCTCACCGATGTGAATCTGAAGGTGACGGGCTCGATCCCGCCGTCACTGTCGGGCCGCTACCTCCGCAACGGCTCGAACCCCAAGTCGGGCACCGCCGGTCACTGGTTCTTCGGTGACGGGATGGTGCACGGCGTCCGCCTCGACGGCGGCAAGGCGGAGTGGTACCGCAACCGCTTCGTGCAGACCACCAAGCTGGAGAAGGGGCTCGAGGCGACGGATCCCGAGGCCATGTTCGACCCCACCGCAAGCGCGGCGAACACCCACGTACTCGCACATGCCGGACGAATCTGGGCGCTCGAGGAAGGCCACCTTCCCTACGAGCTGAGCCCGGAGCTCGACACCCTCGGCTACGACGACTTCGGCGGCAAGCTCACCACGGCGTTCACGGCCCACCCGAAGCTGTGCCCCGAGACCGGCGAACTGCACTTCTTCGGCTACTCGCCACTGCCGCCGTTCCTCACGTATCACGTCCTCGACGCGAGCGGGGCGCTCGTGCACTCGGCGCCGATCGAAGTCCCGCAGGGCACGATGATGCACGACTTCATGATCACCCGCGACCACGCGATCTTCATGGACCTGCCGGTGGTCTTCAACCTCGAGAACCTCGAGGCTCCGCTCGGGTGGGACGACAACTACGGCGCCCGCATCGGGATCGTGCCGCGGATGGGCACCAATGCCGACATTCGCTGGTTCGAGGTCGACCCGTGCTACGTGTTCCACCCCTTGAACGCCTACGTCGACGGCGACAAGGTCGTCTGCGATGTCGGGCGCCACGAGACGATGTGGAAGGGATCGATGGAGCAGGGCACACCGTCGTTCCTGCACCGTTGGACGTTCGACATGAAGTCGGGCGCGGTCGCCGAGCAGCAGCTCGACGAGGTGCCGCACGGCTTCCCGCGTGTCGACGACCGCGTGGTCGGCCTCCAGCACCGCTACGGCTGGGGAGTCGCACCACGCGACGGCGAGGGCACGCTGATCGATGCCGGCGTCGTCGTCAAGTGGGATCTCACGACGGGCTCGCAGGCCAGCTACGACCTCGGGCCGGCGTCGTTCCCGGGCGAGTTCGTCTTCGTCCAGGATGACGACGCCGCCGGCGAGGACGAGGGCTGGGCGATCGGTTTCGCCTACGACGCCGCGACGGACTCGTCCGACCTCGTGATCCTCGACGCGTCGGCGCCCGGCTCCGATCCGGTCGCTCGCGTGCATCTTCCGCAGCGCGTGCCGTTCGGTTTCCACGGCAGCTGGGTCGACGACTCCGCCCTGCCCACCTGAACCGTCACAACGCGCCGGGTCAATATGCGCCCCCGACATTCCGTTTGCGTGACAGTTCCGTTGGCCCGTCCCAATGAAACCGCAACGCAAACACCGAAGAGTGCGCGCCTGATCACCCGTCGCTTCACCCGGTAGCGCATCGGCAACGCTCCGATCCGTCCGCGGTCGACGCTGCCCGGCTAGGTTGCGCTGCGACATGGGGGTGTCCTTCAGCGGCTGGGAGGTCGCGAACTTCAAACGCTTGGCGGGGCAGTTCGCGCCGGCGATTGGGCTCGTGGCCGTGCAACTCGTCTTCTTCGGCATGCCCGCCGGCGCGTGGATTCGCGGTGTCGTGCTCGGGCTGCTCATCGCGCTCCTCGCCGTCGGCATGGCACTCGTCTACCGAGCCAACCGGGTGATCAACTTCGCCCAGGCCGACCTCGGATTCGTCCCGACATCGCTCGCCGTCGGACTCATCGTGTTCTCCGGTCTGCCGTACCTCTTCGGATTCGGAGTGGGGCTCGTTGCGGCAGTGGCGCTCGGAGCAATCATCGAGTTGGCATTCGTGCGTCGATTCGCCAAGGCATCTCGACTCATTCTCACCGTGGCCACGATCGGCATCACGCAGTTGCTCGCCGCGTTCGCTCTGCTCGTGCCACGAATGTGGGGAGACGAGAGCGCTGCCTCGCAACGAATTCCCCCGCCGATCGACTGGAAGGTCACGATCGGGTCGTTCATCCTGTCGGCCAACGACCTCATCGCGCTGATCGTCGCACCGGTCGCCATGATCGGCGTCGCCGTGTTCCTCGGGTCGACGCGGATCGGCACGGCGATTCGAGGCTCGGCCGAGCGCGGCGAGCGGGCACTGATGCTCGGCATCCCGGTCGCCTGGCTGTCGACGCTCGTGTGGGCGATCGCAGCGGGCCTGTCGTTCCTCGCGCTGTTCCTGCGCGCCGGAGTCCTCGGCGTGCCGCTCGGCGCCGCGCTCAGCCTCACCGCGCTCGTTCAAGCCCTCGCGGCGCTCGTCATCGGTCGTCTCCGGCATCTGCCGACAGTGGCCACCGCTGCGGTGGCGCTCGGCATTCTCGAATACGGCGTTGCATGGAACGCCAGCAGTCCGCTCCTGGTGATGCCGATCATCGGAGCCGCAGTCCTCGTCGCACTGCTCCTCCAGCGCCGCCAGTACAGCCGGGCCGATCGCGACGAGGCGGCCGGATGGCGCCTTGCCGATGAGGTCCGTCCGCTCCAGCCATCGGTGGCCCGGCTTCCCCTCGTTCGACTCATGCGCTGGGGGACGGCAACGCTGATCGTGGTCGGGCTCGCGCTCATCCCGATCATGCTGCGCACCGACCAGATCATCAAGGCGACCGCCGTGGCCGTCTTCGCCGCCATCGGGCTGTCGTTGGTGGTGCTCTCGGGTTGGGCGGGGCAGATCTCACTCGGTCAGATGGCGTTCGTCGCCATCGGGGCAGCCGTCAGCGCGAAGTGCACGATCACGTGGAACGTCGACATCACCCTCGCGCTGCTCGCCGGAGGGGCAGCGGGTGCTGCCGCCGCGTTCGTGGTGGGTCTTCCCGCACTCCGGCTCAGAGGGCTCTACCTGGCCGTGACCACCCTGGTCTTCGCGCTCGCCGTGAACTCGTGGTTCCTCAATCGCCAATTCTTCGGCTGGATCCCCCAGGATCGCGTCGAGCGACTCCCCGTGTTCGGCCGCATCGACATCTCCACACCGACGCGCTTCTACGTGTTCACGCTCGTCGTGGTCGCATTGGTGTTCGTGGCGCTTCGCGGAGTGCGCCACAGCCGCACCGGTCGGGCGATCGTCGCGCTGCGGGAGAACGAACTCGCCGCCCAGGCGTTCTCGGTGTCGCCCGTGCCGGTCAAGCTCACCGCGTTCACCCTGTCGGGCGCCGTCGCCGGCGTGGCCGGCGGACTGTTCGTGCACCTCAGCCAGAGCTTCGACCTCACGAGCTACACCGCCCAGGAGAGCCTCAACGTGTTCACCGCCGCGGTGGTCGGCGGCCTCGGATCGTTGTTCGGAGGCGTGCTCGGTGCTGTGTTCCTGCGAGGCAGCGAGTGGTTCATCACCTCACCCGAGTGGCGCCTGCTGTCGTCGGCGATCGGTGTGCTGATCGTGCTCCTGATCATTCCCGGCGGTCTCGCCAGCCTCGTCATCAAGATCCGCGACCGGCTCGTGGCGCTCATCGTCAACCGCGATGCCAATCGGCACGGACGACGTCGCCGAGCCGCTCGATCGCCGTCGACGCCGACATCGACACGGCCGAGTTCGACGACCTCGACGACATCGACGATCGGACAACGGTATGAGCGCATCGGGCACCGTCTCGAAGAACGTTCGGGGCTTCGGCCAAGGTGTTCGGCACCCCGGAGATTGGTTGCGCGGCTTGTGCGGTGGCGAAGCCGCGTTCCCCTTGTTGATCCTGTTCGCCCTGAACGCTGTCGACGAGTTGGATCGCGCTGCCTTCGGCGTCCTGCTGCCCGAGATCCGCGAATCGTTCGGCATCGACATCCAGACAACGCTCGGCATCGTGGCGCTCTCGGCGGTGGCAGCACTCGCGCTCCAGGTACCGATCGCCCAGCACGCCGACCGATCGAACCGCATCCCGCTCCTCGTGATCGGCGCGCTGGCATGGGGGTTCTTCTCGGGCATGACGGGCCTTGCGGTCGGGCTGATCCTGCTCACCGTTGCACGTTCCGGGTCGTCGCTCGGCAAGGCCGTGATCGACCCGACCCACAACTCGTTGATCGCCGACTACTACCCGATCGAGTCACGGGCACGGGTGTACAGCTTCCATCGCGGCGCCAACGCCCTCGGCGCGTTCATCGGACCATTGATCGGCCGGCCTGCTCGCCTACTACTTCTCGTGGCGCGTGCCGTTCCTGGTGTTCGTGATCCCGACGGTCGTCTTCGCTCTGATGGCCACCCGGTTGAAGGACCCCACCCGCGGCACATGGGAACGTCAGGCCGCCGGCGCCTCACAGGAAGTCATCGACACCGAGGAGGAGTCGCCGTCGTTCGCCGAGAGTTGGCGCACCGCCCACAAGGTCAAGTCGCTGCAGCGGATCTGGTGGAGTCTGCCGTTCCTGGCCACGTCGCTGATCGGTTTCGGCACGCTCGCCTCGCTGCTCTACGACCAGAAGTTCGGTCTCGACGAACGCGGTCGAGGCGTCGCCGCGGCCATCGCCGAGCCGTTCGCGCTCGTCGGGCTCGTCGTCGGCGCCCGAATCGCCACGCGCCGGTTCGTCGGCAACGTCAAGGGCCTGATTCGTTTCGTCGCGTCGATCGCCATCGTCACGTCGGTGGCGACAGCCGGCTTCGCATTCGCCCCCAACGTCTTCGTCGCCGTTGCACTCAACTGCGTGATCACGGCCGCTCTCGCCATCATCGGGCCCGGGGTGCTGGCTGCGTTGTCGCTCGCCATTCCACCGCGGGCGCGGGCGACCGGCTTCGCCATCGGATCGTTGTGGGTCATCCCCGGCCTCGCGATTCTCCCGATGATCGGCTGGATCGCGGACAACTGGAGCATCGAGGTCGGCATGCTCCTCCTGATCCCCAACTTCGTGATCGGGAGCCTCATCCTGCGCAGCGTCGGCGACGTGATCGACGACGACATCGCCCAGGTGTGGCAGTCGGCGGCGGCCCGTTCCGAGGTGCTCTTCGATCGCCGCCAGGGCAACACCAACCTGCTGCTGCTTCGCGGCGTCGAGGCCGGCTACGACAATCGCACGGTGCTCCACGGCATCGACCTGCACCTCGACGAGGGCGAGGTCGTCGCCCTCCTCGGTACGAACGGCGCCGGCAAGTCGACCCTGCTGAAGGCGATCAGCGGCATCGTCGAGGCTGACCGCGGTGCCATCGTGCTCGATGGCCGAGACATCACGCACGCCCCGCCGAACGAGATCGCTGCGCTCGGCATCGTCCAGATGCCCGGCGGCCAGGGCGTGTTCGGGTCGCTGACCGTTCGCGAGAACCTCGAACTCGCCGGCTGGACCAATCGGCGCGACCAGGCGGGTGTCCGAGCAGCCACCGCCGAGGTGCTGGAGATGTTCCCGGTGCTCGCCAACCGACTCGACTCTCCTGCGGCGAACATGTCGGGCGGCCAGCAGCAGATGCTCGCGCTCGCGATGAGCTTCGTGATGCGCCCGAAGGTGCTGCTGATCGACGAGCTGTCGTTGGGCCTCGCACCGGTCGTCGTCGGCCAGTTGCTCCCGATCGTTCGACGGATGGCCGACGACGGCGTGACCGTCGTGCTCGTGGAACAGAGCGTCAACGTGGCGCTGACCGTCGCCGAACGCGGCGTACTTCATGGAACGCGGCACGATCATGTTCGACGGCCCGACGAAGGAGCTGCTCGAACGTCCCGACCTGCTTCGTTCCGTCTTCCTCTCCGCTGCGGCGCCCTCTGCCGACGGCGCCGACGAACCCGAGCGACCTGCGACGGATCGCACCGCACAGCCGGTCCTGTCGGTTCAGGACCTGTCGGTGAGCTTCGGCGGTATCCGCGCCGTCGACCAGACGACGTTCGACATCTGGCCGGGCGAGATCGTCGGGATGATCGGGCCCAACGGTGCCGGCAAGACCACCGTGTTCGACCTCGTCTCGGGATTCACGCCCAGCTCGGCCGGAACGATCAGGCTCAACGGACGCGACATCACCACGATGAGCGCAGCGGGCCGTGCGGAACTCGGCCTCGGGCGCTCGTTCCAGGACGCCCGCCTGTTCCCGGAACTCACCGTGGAAGAGACGCTGGCGATCGCCCAGGAGCGGTTCGTCGGCAGCCGCAGTGTCGTCGTCGCTGCGCTGCACCTGCCGATGGCCGTCGATTCCGAGCAACACGTGGCGCTGCGGACCGACGAGCTGATCGAGCTGATGGGCCTCGGCGACTATCGCCACAAATTCGTGCGGGAGCTGTCCACCGGCACCCGTCGAGTCGTCGACCTGGCGTGCCTCGTGGCGCACCGGCCGGCGGTGATCCTGCTGGACGAGCCCACCTCGGGTATCGCCCAGCGGGAGGTGGAGGCGCTGTCGCCGGTCGTTCGGCGGTTGCGTGACGAGATGGGGGCGAGCCTGGTCATCGTCGAACACGACATTCCGTTCGTGTCCGAGGTGTCCGACCGGTTGCTTGCGCTCGAACAGGGTCGGGTCATCGCGACCGGTCCGCCAGCCGACGTCCTGGAACACCCGGACGTCATCGAGTCATACCTCGGCACCTCCGGTGCCGCGATCGCCCGCTCAGGGGGAACGGAGTAGACCATGCAACCAGCACAGGCAGAGGGCGGCGGATCGTCGTCCAACAGTTTGAAGAAGTGGGGCCCGATCGGCGCGATCGTGCTCGTCGTGGCCGTGGTCGTGGGCCTCGTCGTCGTCTCGGGGGGAGACGACGACGATGCGTCGTCCACGACCGAACCCACCACTCCGGCCACCGAACCGGGCGCCGCCACCACCGACGCTCCAACGGAGACGACGCCGGCCGAGACCACACCCGATGGCACCGAGGCACCCGCGGGTGGCGGTGAGATCACGTTCCCGTTGTCGTTCAGCCAGGCCGAGGAGCAGGGCATCGAGGTTGCCTGGGACGAACGCTGCGACACCGAGACCGGACAGCTCGCCATCCAGTGGTTCTTCGCCCCGGAATGTTTCGCCCCGTTCGAGGGCGACAACGGCGGTGACACCACGCGAGGGGTCACTGCCGACACCATCAAGGTCGTGCAGTACTTCGGGCCTGACGACGACCCGATCATCAACTACCTCTCCGATGCCGTGAGTGTCGACGACACCAATGCCCAATCGGAGGAGACCGCTCGCGACATGCTCGGCATGTTCGACCAGTTCTACGAGACCTACGGCCGCAAGATCGAGCTCGAGGTCTATGTGAGCACCGGCCTCGCGAGCGACGAGGTGACGGCTCGTGCCGACGCTGTGCGCATCGCCGAGGACTTCGAGCCCTTCGTCGTACTCGGAGGCCCAGCACTCACCAGTGCCTTCGCCGACGAACTCGCCGCCCGCGAGGTGACGTGCATCGGGTGTACACCCGGCCAGCCACCCGAGTGGTACGCCGAGCGTGACCCCTACGTCCTGGGTATCGCGATCAGCGCCGCCCAGGCACGGATCCACGCACGCGAGTTCATCGCCAAGCAGCTGATCGGCGGCAACGCCGAACATGCCGGCGACGAGGCATTCATCACCCAGCCGCGCAAGTTCGGCCACGTCTACATCTCGTCGAGCCCCGAGTCGCAGGTGATCGCGGACGAGTTCATCGCCGGGATGACCGAGGACGGCGCCGACATCGCCGAGGTGCTGCCGTACACCCTGGATCCCGGAACGATCCAGCAACAGGCCTCGCAGATCATCGCCAAACTCAAGGCGTCCGGTGTCACCACCGTGGTCCTTGCGAGTGACGGTATCGCACCTCGTGACCTCACCAACGAGGCCACGGCGCAGGAGTACTTCCCCGAGTGGGTGATCGTCGCACCGGCTCTGTCCGACCTCACGGCGTTCGGTCGTACGTACGACCAGACACAGTGGGCCCATGCCTTCGGTGTGACACACGGGGCCGCCCGAATCACGCCGGAGATCGCCGGCTACTACGCGCTGTACGAGTGGTTCATGGGCAAGGAGGCGCCGGCGAAGGACACCGTCGGCCTCCTCATGCCGAACTACACCCTGCTCGCAGCGATGCTGCAGGCGACGGGACCGAACCTCACCCCGCAGACGTGGCGCGACGCGTTGTTCGCCTACGAAGGGACGACGAAGGCGATCAGCCAGCCGTACCTCACCTGGGGCGACAAGGGCTTGTGGCCGCAAGTCGACTACAACGGTGTCGACGACGCCACCATCATCTGGTGGGATCCCGCAGCGACGGGCCCGGACGAGATCCGCAAGGACGGAACCGGGATGTACCAGTTCGTCGACGGAGGCAAGCGATACCTGCCGGGCGAATGGCCCACCGAGTCGAAGCTGTTCGACCCCGAGGGCGCAGTGGCGCTGTACGCCGAACCGCCGCCAGGCGAAGCACCCCCGTCGTACCCCAGCCCCGCCGGCTGACCCGTGTTCTCGTGAACTCGTGCGGGAATAGTTCCCGCACGAGTTCACGAGTTCGGGATGACGGCGGTTTCGTTGAAGGTCTGCAGGATGGGGCGACCGCCGCGAATGGCGATGCGGCACACCGACGCGTGATCGAGATGACAGTTGAACGAGATGTCGATGTCGACACCGAGCGCCCACGCCACGGCGGACTTCATCGGCGAGACGTGGCTCACCACCACGATGTTCGCCGCGTCGGCTCGTTCCAGCAGGTCGTCGCACGCCGCGCGGACACGGGCGTCGAGGGTCGCCAGCGACTCGCCGCCCTCGGGCGTGAAGTCGGGGTCGTCGCGCCATCGAGACCAGATCTCCGACGGAACGTCGGCGTGCGGTGTTCCCTCGTACTCACCGTACGCGAGCTCCAACCAACGGTCGTCGATCTCGATCGGGCGGCCGAACTCCGCCGCTGTCTGGCGGGCCCGGTTGAGCGGACTCGACACCACGAAGTCGACCTCACAGCGATCCTGGACGAACGCGGCGACCGCGACTGCCTGTCGACGCCCGTGCGCGTCGAGGTCCTGGTCGAGGCGCCCCTGCAACAGACCGTCGCGATTCGCCTGGGTACGGCCGTGACGAACGAGGATCAGCACGACAGCAGTGTCGCACAGCGGAATCAGCCGAAGCGTTCCGGCACCGCGTCGAGTTGACCATCGTGGAGGAACCTCGTTCGCCGCGCTCGGTCACCGAGCCCGTTGTGGCGCCACAACCACACACACAGCGCAACCCCGATCGCCTCCAGCACGAGGCCCCACACACCGCGGTCGATCACCGGCAGCGGCGACCCGTCGAACGACCACCCGAAGAACGGCCACCAGAAGACCTCGGTGTTGTTCCAGGCGCCGTCGAACACGAGGTGCAGGATCATCCCGATCGGCAGCCCGAGCAACATCTTGCGGATCGGTTTGCGGCCCGAGGTGGCCAGCATCAGCACGGCGAGCAGGAGCACGCTCACCGTGAGGCTGTGCAGTGCACGTGCACCACCGAAGACACCGTCTCCGATCGGAATGACCGAGCCGACGATCAGCAAGCGGTAATCGAAGCGAGGGTCGCGGAACACGAGTCCGATCGTGACGATCGCGGTACCGATGAACCAGAAGAACACGGTCAGACGATCAGCAGGCGCCCGCACTCGGGGCAATCGGTGACGCCGGTGGCCGCCGCTTCGTCCTTGACCGTGTCGATCTCCGCGGCCGACAACTCGAGGTGGCATCCCTGGCACTGCCGGCCCACGAGCGGGGCGACCGCCACGCCGAGCGCAGCTCGCTTGCGGTCGTACGTGGCGAGCAGTGAGTCTCCGATCGATGCGCGAACCTCGATGCGGGCCGCCGCGAGCCGGGTCGAGCTCGGTGTCGATGTCGGCCACGTCGGCCGCGAGAGCCTCGTCGGCGAGGCGCAACGCCTCGGCGATCGCTTCCTGCTCGCGCAGATGCGCCGCGAGCTGGTCGTCGAGCGCCGCCTGCTGCTCCAAGGCCTCGAGTTCGGCAACGTCGAGTTCGTCTCGTTGGGCCTCGATCCCGGCGATCTCGTGCATCAGCGCCTCGGCTTCGCGCGGGGCGATGACGGTTCTGCAGCTGCTGGTCGAGCCGCTGGCGGTGCTTCAGCAGTTCGGCACCGCGGGTCTCGGCGGCATCGATCGATTCGCCGAGCGCGGCGATCTGCGCCACGAATGCCGCACGTTCTCGCTCCCACTGTGCCGCTCGCTTCGTCGCCTCGGTGAAGTCGTCACGCAACGGCGACTTCGCTCGACGGTGTGCGAGCTGATCGGCGGAGGTGTCGATCGTCTGGAGATCGAGAAGCTGTTCAGGGACCGTCATCGCCGCCCAGTGTGGCAGGTCAGCCGCAGGGTCCGACATTGTCGGTGAGCGGCAGCGACGGCAACGGAACGTTCGGATCCAGAACGTCAGGAGGAATCGTGGTGCCGACCTGGATCGCCTCGGTCACGATCGTGACCGGCGGCGCAGTCTCGACCGGCGCGGCATCGGGCGCGAGCGTCGTCGTCGGAGCGTTCGGATCGACGGGATCGACCGGGGCCAGGGTGACGACACGGACGCACTCGTTGCCGGGAAGGTACAGCCGGGCGTTCGGCCGCTCGGGAGGCGGGGGCCGATCCCAGTCGAGCACCGGCACGGACACGTGCGCCGGCTCCATGAACGCCTTCCAGATCTCCGCCGGGAACGTCCCGCCCTGCACCCGGGGGTAACCACGAGCGCTGAACGCCGGGATGCCGTTCATCGGCGTGTACGCCCTCGGGTCGCCGACCCACACCGCCGTGGACAGCTGCTTCGTGCCACCCACGAACCATGCGTTGGTGTTGTCCTCCTGCGTGCCGGTCTTGCCGAATGCCGGACGACGATCGTCGAAGGCCGCACGACGGCCGGTTCCGCCGCCGTAGATGGGTCCCTTCAGGATCTCCACGGTCTCGAGCGCAGCATCGCGGTCGATCACCTGCGTGCCCGGGTCGAGGTGGGTGTAGACACGCTCGCCCGCCGCATTGTCGATGAACTCGACGTAGTACGGATCGTGGTGGACGCCTTCGTTGGCGAGGGTCTGCACACCGGCGGCCATGTCGAGCGGCGACATCTCGTTGGCGCCCGTTGCGAAGCTGGCGAACGGCTCGATCGGCAGCCGGTCGGACTTGGGCTGATCCCTGTAGAGGTACGTCGAGCGTGCCATCCGGTACGTCGTGTCGACGACGCGGTTGAGCCCGACGATCTGCGAGAGCCGGGCGAACGCGCAGTTGATCGACTTCGTCGTGTGCGACTGCAGCGTCGCCACGCCGCCGTTGACTGCGTCGGTGATCGGGAACGGCTCGTCCTCGTTGCCCGGGTTCGGCAGCACACACGGCTTGGTGCCGTCGAGGAGGTCGTTCGCCTGGGCGCCGGCCTGGACGGCCGCTGCGAGGATGAACAACTTGATGCTCGATCCGGTCTGACGCGGCCACAGCGCCATGTTGACCTCGCGCTCGGTGGGGACGAATCCGCGTCCGCCCACCATCACCCGGACAGCGCCCGACGTCGAATCGAGCGACACGATCGAGGCGTCGAACTCCTGCGGCGTCTCGGGAAGCACACTGCGGGCCTGCTCGGCGAGCGACTGGAGATTGGCGTCGATCGTGGTGTGGATGCGCAGGCCGCCACGGAACAGCTGGTTGTACCGCTCCTGGTACGTGTCGCCGAGCACGTCGCTGCGATTGAGCAGATAGTCGCGCAGGGCCTCGGTGAAATAGGTCCGTTCGAACGCGCGGTCCGGCAGGGTCTTCACGCGCGACGGCAGCACGAAATCCGCCAGTGCGAGCGCCTCATCCGGGGTGACCTTGCCCTCGTCCTCGAGCCGGTCCACCACCTGGAGCCAGCGGGCACGGCTGCGTTCGGGCTCGTTGATCGGATCGAACCCCGACGGCGAACGAACGAGGCCGGCCAGGAACGCCGACTCGGTGAAGGTGAGTTCCAGCGCCGTCTTGCCGAAGTAGGTCTCGGCGGCAGCCGCGATGCCATAGGCGTTGTTGCCGAAGAAGACGGTGTTGAGGTACCGCTCGAGGATCTGCTCCTTCGACAACGTCTTCTCGAGCATTCGGGCGTAGTGGATCTGGAGCACCTTGTAGCGGCCGTCACGCTCGAGGCCGGCGAGGAAGTCGTTCTTGACGACCTGCATCGTGATCGTCGAGGCGCCCTGCTGTGGGGCCTCGGAGGCGAAGTTCGACAGCGTGGCGCGCACGAGACTGCGCACGTTGATGCCGTCGTGTCCGAAGAACTCCTTGTCCTCGACGGTCAGGAAGGCGTCGATCACGTCCGGGAGGGATGTCCGCGTACGCGATCGGCTGGGAGTTCTCGAGTTCGTAGAACCCGATCTCCTCTCCATTCACGTCGTAGATGTAGGTGCGCTGGGCCAGCGCTTCGAAGGCCGGCAGCTCGACGGGGAGTTCATCGTGAGCGTTCATCGACGACCAGACGCGCGGCGCCACACCGACCACAGTGGCCGTGATCAGCAACGCTCCTGCTGCGACGACCAGCAGCAGTCGTGGGATGAACCCGAGAAGACGCACAGTGACAGCGACGATACTGGTCGTGATTCGACGGTGGGCGGCAGGCCATGCCGGCCGCTGCTGATCTCGTGTACGTTCGCCGCCGATGTCCACGTCGTCGTTCCCCGTTCGACCGTTCCGTTTCGGGGTCCAACTCAGCGCAGCGACCGACGGACCGACGTGGACCGAGACCGCTCGACGAATCGAGTCGCTCGGGTACGCGATCGCCACCATGCCCGACCACTTCACCGAGCAACTCGCGCCGGTGCCGGCGTTGCAGGCGATCCTCGACGCGACCACGACACTCCGCGCCGGTGCGCTCGTGTTCGACAACGACTACAAGCATCCGGCGATCCTGGCCAAGGAGCTGGCGACGATCGACGTCCTGTCCGAGGGTCGCGTGGAGATCGGGCTCGGCGCCGGGTGGATGATCTCGGACTACGAGCAGATCGGCCTCCCGTACGACCGCGCCGGCGTGCGCATCGATCGTTTCGTCGAGGGGCTCGCCGTGATCCGAGGTGCGATGGGGCCCGGACCGTTCAGCTTCTCGGGCGAGCACTACACGGTCACCGACTACGACGGGCTTCCGAAGCCGGTGCAGGCGCCCTGCCCCCCGATCCTCATCGGTGGTGGCGGCACGCGAGTGTTGGGGATCGCCGCCCGAGAGGCCGACATCGTCGGCGTCAACGGAACGCTCGCTGCCGGCGTCTTCGGAGCCGAGGCATTCGCCACGATGACCGCCGAAGCGGTCGCCGGGAAGGTGGCGGTCGTCGTCGAGCAGGCGGGCGACCGCGTCGAGCACATCGAGATGAACATCCGCACCTTCTTCAACAGCGTCACCGACGATCGGACAGGCACGATCGACTCGATCGCGCGGGCGATCGGTGTCGATCCCGCCGTGCTCGAGTCGTCTCCGTACGCGCTCGTCGGGACCCCATCGAAGATCGTGGAGGACGTGCGGGCGCTGCGTGAGACGTACGGGTTCAGCTACATCACCGTCGGTGTCGACGAGATCGACTCGTTCGCTCCAATCGTCGCCGAACTCGCCGGGACCTAGGCGGGCGACGTTCGTGCAACGACGACCCGACGTGGTGCTCTGGGGGGCCGGCATGGTCGCGACCGTCCATGCAGCTGCGTGCCAATCACTCGAGTGGCCGATCCGTGCGGTGGCCTCCCGCAACGTCGAGCGAGCGTCAGACCTGGCGCGCACCGTCGGTGCTCGGCCGTGTTCGTTCGACGACGTCGTCGCCCAGCGCCAGGGTGACATCGCCATCGTTGCCACTCCCCCGGCGTTCGCACGTCGACGACGCGATCCGTCTGCTCGACGCCGGCTACCAGGTCGTCGTGGAGGCGCCGATCGCCTGCTCCCTCGCCGACGCCGACCGCTTGATCGACGCCGAGCGGCGCGTGGGTCGCCAGGTGCTCTACTCCGAGCATCTGGTGGCGTCACCTGTGGTGGACGGGTTGCTGGCCGACGTCGCCGGCATCGGAGCGCTGACGCATCTGTCGGCTCGCGCGATCCAGGCGCCTCCGACGTGGCGCACGGCGACGGGCCAGGAGTGGGGCGGCGGGGCACTGTTCGACCTCGGAGTCCATCCGGTCGGTGTGGCGCTGCGCACCGCCATCGAAGGAGGCGCCGGCGCGCCCGAACAGCTGACCGCCCTGATCACCGATGCATCGACCGATCGGGAGCACGCAACGGTTCGGCTGCATTTCGCGGCCGGGCTCGTCGCCACCATCGTCGTGGGCTGGCAGCCGGGTGCAACACCTGACTGGGATGTGCAAGCCTCGAGCGTCAGTGGCGTCCTGCGCGCCGAGTTGTATCCGCAGCCGTCCCTGGAACGCAACGGCGAACCCGTCGGTACCGGCGCCCGACGCCCGGGGCCCTCACTCGTCGACGACTACGGCTACGCCCCACAGCTCAAGCGATTCTGGACCAACATCCGAACCGGACGCCCCGTTCCGGCGACGTCGGAACTCGGCCGTCAGGTCCTCGACGTGATCTCCGCGGCCCACTGGTCGGCGGGCCGCAACGCGATCGAGGTCCCGCTCCCCTTCCAGGGCCCCCGCGACCGGACCCCCCGCCAACTCCTCCAATCAGAACGCTGACGTACACGATGTGTCTGACACATCGTGTACGTCAGCGTTGGGAGAGGTTGCGGCCTTTTTCGATGACGACGACGCCTTCGTCGCTGACCGTGAACCGCTCGCGATCGGCGTCGAGTTCGAGACCGATCCGGGTCCACTCGGGAATCACCACGTTCTTGTCGACGATGCAGCGGTGCAGGCGCACGCCCGGGCCGATGTGCACGTCGGGGAAGATGATCGAATCGGTGACGTGCGCATCGTGATCGATGAACGTGCCTGGGCCGATGATCGAACGCTCGACGTGCGAACCGGAGATGATCGACCCCTGACACAGCAGGCTGCCATCGACGAACGACGGCTCACCGCCGCGGCCGCGCGACACCTTGGCGGGCGGCAGGGCCCGACGCGAGGTGTAGACCGGCCACTTCTCGTTGTAGAGGTTGAAGATCGGCACCGGGGCGATGAGGTCCATGTTGGCGTGGAAGAGTGAGTCGATCGTGCCGACGTCACGCCAGTAGCCCTTCTCCCGCTCGTCCTGCCCGGGGACGATGTTCTTCGAGAAGTCGTAGGCCCGGGCCACACCGGCTTGGGTCAGCGCCGGAATCACGTGGCTGCCCAGGTCGATGTAGGAGTTCTCACGCGGCGTGACGACATCGATGAGCGTCTGGGTGTCGAACACGTAGTTGCCCATGCTCGCCAGACACATCTGGTCGTTGCCCGGCATCGTGGGCGGCGATGCCACCTTCTCGTGGAATGCGAGGATCCGCCCGTCATCGTCGACCTCGATCACGCCGAACTCGGTGGCCTCGTGCTTGGGAACCGGGATGGCCGCAACGGTCACGCCGGCGCCGGACTCCATGTGCTCCTCGACCATCTGGCGAGGGTCCATCCGATAGATGTGGTCGGCGCCGAACACGCAGACGATGTCGGGTGACTCGTCGGAGATCAGGTTGAGGTTCTGATAGATCGCGTCGGCCGATCCCTGGAACCAGTACGGGCCGCGCCGCATCTGCGCCGGTACGGGCGTCACGTAGTTGTCGAGCATCGCCGAGAAGCGCCACGTCTGCGAGATGTGTCGGTCGAGGCTGTGGCTCTTGTACTGCGTGAGCACGACGATCTTGAGGTACCCGGCGTTTGCGAAGTTCGACAGAGCGAAGTCGATCAGGCGATACGTGCCGGCGAATGGAACGGCCGGCTTCGCCCGGTCGTTCGTGAGTGGTTGGAGCCGCTTGCCCTCGCCTCCGGCGAGCACGATCACGAGCACGGACGGTTCAGGCTTCATCAGTCTCCAACGTACACATCGTCATCGAGGTCGTCCCGCCAGTTCGGCATAGAGCGCAGAATATTCGCCTGCCGGCAATCTCCACGACCAGTCGATGCTCATGACCCGCCGCTGCAGCGCCTGGTGCCGGCGGCCATCGCGAAGGCGGCGAGCCGCTCGGAACATCGCGGCCAACAGATCCTCCGACGCAACACGACCGGCGACGAATCCTGTCCCCTTCCGGTCGAGGTCGGCGTCGAGCACGGTGTCGACCAGGCCGCCGACCGCGGTGACGATCGGGATCGCGCCGTACCGCATCGCCTGCATCTGCGTGAGCCCGCACGGCTCGAATCGGCTCGGCATGAGGTACGCGTCGGCGCCGGCGAACATGAGGTGCGAGAGCGATTCGTCGTACCCCTCGACGAACGCGAACGAGTTGGGATACTCACCGGCGAGATGGTGGAGGTGGGCGGCCAACCCCGCATCGCCGGAGCCGAGAATTGCCAGCCGCATCGGGATCTGTTCGAGCAGCGCCACGAGGGGAACCAACAGATCGATGCCCTTCTGGTGGGTGAGTCTGGTGACGACGGTGGCGAGGGGAACCCCGTCGACGGCGAAGCCGAGCCGGTCGTGCAACGCCCGACGATTGACGTCACGACGGGACAGGGTGGCCGCATCGAACACGGCGTCGATGAGCGTGTCCGTCGCCGGGTTCCACACGTCGGTGTCGATGCCGTTCAGGATCCCCACGACATCGTCGCCGCGCATCCGTAACTGCTCGTCGAGCCCGAAGCCACCTTCACGAGTCACGATCTCGGTCGCATAGTGCGGCGACACGGCGACGATCCGGTCGGCGAGCGCCAACGCGCCAGAAAGTGGATTCGTGTCGCCCCACCACTCGAAGTGCGCCGATCGAGGGCCGATCAGATCGAGCCACGACCCGTCGGTGACTCCCTGGTACGCCAGGTTGTGGAGCGACAGCACCGTGGGCGGCGGGTCGTCGAGCGCGGCGAGCACCGCCCCGGTGTGCCAGTCGTTCAGATGGACGACATCGGGTCGATCGAGTTCGATGTACGCAGCAACTGCACGCGCGAAGCGGAAGAACCGCTCACTGTTGTCGACCCAACCCTCGCCGTGGGGCTGCAGGTAGGGATGCGGACGAGCCATGCCCGGCACCGCGACGAGGTGCAGGCGGCCCACGACGCGATGCTGCCCGATGCGGACACGGGCCGGGCCGACCCACGACGGGACGTCGAGGTCGACGACCACTTCGTCGGCGAGTTCGACGCCGCCGTAGTCGGGCATGACGAGCTCGACATCGACGCCCTGGCGCCGCAGTTCGGCCCCGAGCCCGGCCGCTGCCGATGCGAGTCCGCCGACCGTCGCAACTGGTGCGAGTTCGGCGGTGGCGAAGACGACCCTCATGTGCTCCAGTCTGCCCGGTGCTCGTAGCATCAGACGTCATGGCAATGTCG
Organism: Ilumatobacteraceae bacterium; assembly: GCA_963743825.1. Lineage (GTDB taxonomy): Bacteria > Actinomycetota > Acidimicrobiia > Acidimicrobiales > Ilumatobacteraceae > Sva-07. Next base: position 228,965 of record CAVURC010000010.1, read on the forward strand.
CTCAGGGCCCAGGCTGCCCGCAAGCTCATCGTGCGCGTGTCGAACGGTCCCGAGCGCACGCGTCGAAGAGGCTCGCGAACGAATGGACCAACTCGATCGGCTCCCTCGGCCCCGCCACGTCGACTACGTCGACACACTCATCGGCGGTGTGCCGGCGATCGTTGCGACACCTACTGCCGTGGAACCGCGCCGGCACCTGCTGTACATCCACGGAGGCGCCTACGTGCTCGGGTCACCGAGGAGTCACATCGCAATGGTCGCCAATCTCGCCAAGCGCGCATCGGCAACGGCCACCGTGATCGAGTACCGGCTCGCACCCGAGCACGTGTATCCGGCTGCAATCGACGACTGCGTGGCGGCGTACCGGGCGCTGATCACCGATGTCGATCCTGCAACCATCACGATCGCCGGCGATTCGGCCGGCGGCGGCGCCGCATTGTCGACCCTCGTGGCACTCCGCGACGCCGGCGACCCGTTGCCCGCTGCGGCATACCTCCTGTCGCCATGGACCGACCTCACCGGATCAGGCGAGTCCGTGATCACTCGGGCCGACGCCGATCCGATGATCGACGGCGCCAAGATCGCCGAGGCCGGACGTGTCTACGCCGGTGACGTTGCGCTCGACGACCCGGGCGTGTCTCCGCTCTTCGCCGACCTCACCGGCCTGCCACCGATGCTGATCCAGACCGGGATGGACGAGGTACTGCTGTCGGACTCGACCCGACTCGCCGACCGGGCCGGCGACGCCGGCATCGACGTGACACTCGACCTCGCCGACGGCATGTGGCACGTGTACCAGTCGTTCGCCCGGATGATGCCCGAGGCGACGGCCGCGCTCGTCCGCGCTGCGGTGTTCATGCGATCACGCACCCCGGCGATGGTGGGCGTATGACCACCGCACCCCGCTTCCCGGAACTCGGCTTCTACACGCTCGCCGGTGGTGCCCAGAATCCCCGCGATCTGATCACCGAGTGCGCCCGCGCCGAGGAACTCGGCCTCGGGGCGGTGTTCATCAGCGAGCGATTCAACGTGAAGGAGGCCGTCACGTTGTCGGGTGCGGCCGCAGTGGCCTCGACCAATCTCAAGATCATCACGGGCGCAACGAACCACAACACGCGTCATCCGATGGTGACAGCCTCGTACGCCACCACCATGCATCGCCTCACGGGCGGCCGATTCGTGCTCGGGATCGGACGCGGCATCGCGCCGATGTTCGATGCGTACGGTATCCCCCGAATCACGACCGCTCAGATGGAGGACTTCGCCGGGTTGATGCGCCGTCTCTGGCACGGCGAGACGATCATCGGCCACGACGGACCCGCCGGGAAGTACCCGGTGCTGCGACTCGATCCGACATTCGACGAGGACATCGAACTCGGCCTCGTGGCGTTCGGACCCAACTCGCTGGAACTCGGCGGGAGGGCATTCGACCACGTGATCCTGCACACGTTCTTCTCCGACGAGACACTCCAGCGGTGCGTCGCCACGGTGAAGCGCTCCGCCGAACAGGCCGGTCGTGATCCCGACAGCGTCACGGTCTGGTCGTGCTTCGCAACCATCGGCGATCATCTGTCGGAACCGGTGCGGCTGAAGAAGACGGTCGGACGGCTCGCGACCTACTTGCAGGGCTACGGCGATCTGATGGTCGAGACGAACCACTGGGATCCGGCGGTGCTCGCCCGATTCCGAGCCGATGAGATGGTGGCCGGCTTCCGCAGCGCCATCGACGTCGACGCCACCACCGAACAGCTCGAGCACATCGCCACGCTGATCCCCGACGAGTGGCTCGCGCCGTCAGCGACCGGCAGCGCAACCCAGTGCGCAGCGGCGGTACGCCGCCAGTTCGAACTCGGCGCCGACGCCGTCATCATGCACGGCGCGTCACCCGACGATCTCGCCCCGATCGTCGACGCCTACGCCGTCTGACCGCGACCATGCCTCACCCTCCCGCAGCCCGAAAAATGCGGGGATTCGGTCGCTGAGTGCACATTCTCTGCACATTTCGGAATGATGGCGCCCCCAACCGGAAATGTGCGGAGAATCGTGCACTCAGCGACCCGATCCCCGCATTTTTCGGGTTGGGGCGCGAGGGGTCAACTGCCGTCGGGCTCCAACTCGTGCACCACGAGCGCAGCGACTCGGCGAAGTGTGTCGAGTTGGTCGTCGTCGAGGTGGCGCGGCCGGAAGTCGGCGACACACAGGGTGCCGACCCGGCTTCCGTCGGCGAGCGTCAGCGGAACCCCGGCGTAGAAGCGGACACGCGGTTGACCGACGACCATCGGGTTCTCGGCGAAACGGGGGTCGGCCAGCGTGTCGGGGACCTCCAGCACGTCGGGTCCGAGGATGGCGTGAGCACACAGCGACATGTCACGCGGTGTCTCGGCGACATCGAGCCCGTGTCGTGACTTGAACCACTGCCGATCGGAGTCGACGAGGGTCACGAGCGCAACGGGGACGTCGAGCTCGACGCTGATCGCCTCGGTGTAGCGGTCGAAGCGTTCCTCCGGTTCGGTGTCGAGGATGCCGAGCGCGTGGAGCGACGCGAGGCGTTGCGCTTCATCGGCGGGAAGCGGTGCGTTCTCCCAACGCGCGGCACGGCGAAGCAACCACGAACGCAACTTGGTACGGAGATAGAACTCGCTCGCAGGCCACACCACCCACTCGGTGATGTTCGTCTCCTCGGCGTCGGGCCGCCAGCGGGCGTCGGACCGGCCGACCATGATCAACGGCACGTCGTTGCCGTAGGGGGCATCCAGCCGACGGATCGCCGCGACCAGATCGAAATCGTCGTCATCGTCGACCGCTTCGGCGAGCACGATGCCGGGCCGACGGGTCTGCACCGCCTCGAATGCCGCTCGCAGGTCGTCCAGGACGATGACGTCGAGCTGTTCGGCCCGCGCGACCTCGCCGAGGACTTCGGCAATCCCGGGTGAGCGGGCGAACACCACCACCGACGTCGAGGGCGGCACGAGCGCCGACGTGGCGACGCGCTGCCCGGGTCGATCGTCGGGCACGCGTCGCACCACGTCGCCTCCGAGTTCGATGGTCATGCCCTCCTCGGCAGCGAAGATCTCACCGCTGTACCCGCTCGCAGCCGCGTGCGTTCGAGCACGGGCGACGAGTTCATCGACGTCGCTGTCGGTGCGATTCGGGTCGTGGTGGTAGAGCGCCACGCGAGCTACATCGGCACGCCGCGCGATGTCGACCACGTACTCGACGGTGCTGTGGCCCCACCCGATGTGATCGCCGTACTCCGATGCCAGGTACTGCGCATCGTGGATCAGCAGATCGGCACCGGCGACGAACTGAGCGTGTGCTTCGTCGTGGCGGTTCCGCGTGATGTCGCCACCGGACGCAAGTGCGTGATCGTGCGGTTCGTGGTCGGATGCGTACACGACGGTCGCTCCGTCGGCCTCGAGGCGATACCCGAGCGTCAGGGCAGGGTGGTTGAGGTACTGGGTGTCGACGCGGACATCGTCGATGTCGAAGGTGCCTTCGACGAGGTCGTGATGGTCGACGTCAGCCGACAGCTGATCGATCGCAACGGGGAAGTATCGGTACTCCATCTGGCCGGCGAGGATCTCACTGAGCGATCCGCCGAGACCGCTCGGGCCGTACAGTTCCCACCGATTGCCGGCCTGGAAGAGCGGCGCGAAGAAGGGAAGCCCCTGGATGTGATCCCAGTGGGTGTGGCTGATCAGGATGTGCCCGTCGATGGCTCCGCCGTCCGCCTCGGCGAGCAGGTGCTGGCCGAGACCATGGGCTCCGGTGCCGCAGTCGACGACGATCTGCGTGCCGGCGGCCGAACGGACCGAGACACACGAGGTGTTGCCGCCGAATCGGAGCGTGGAACGTCCCGCCTTGGCGATCGACCCTCGCGTTCCCCAGAACGTCACCTGCATGATGGGCCCTCCGCTCGTGACTGTACGCGCAGTGTGCCCATGTGCCGATGGATTCAAACCCTGCCGGTGATCACCGTCACCGGAATCGTCACCCGGCGCGCAATCCGGTGCGGCAGATCCTGGCGCAGCCACCGCGAGATCGTCGTCGGGAGGGTCGACACGATGACCTCGTCGATCGACCCCGCATCGTCGGTGGCCGAAGCATCGACGATTCGGGCAACGACGGCCGCTGCATCGCAGTCGGTCGTCAGCTCGCCGGTCGCCGTGGCGCCCAGGGACGTCAACCAGTCGAGACCGAACGCCAACCGATCTCGTGCGATCTGACGTTCGTCGCTGACCTCGAGCGACGACGTGGGCGAGATGTTCGCCGCGTCGCCAACCGCTGTCCCGATGGCAACCGCCGACGACACCGGGCTCGCCACCGGCACGAGCAGATGGAACTCCGAGCCGCCCTCGCGGACCCGCCGACGCACCTCGTCGGCGAGGTCGCCGCCCCCGACCGTTCGGTTGGCAACAATCAACACCTTGTGCATGCCGGTCCCCTTGCTCGAATGCCGTCGAGATCCTAGGCCGTCGCCATCGTGCTCCATGTCGAAGCGCATTCGCGGCACTCGCTAGGTTCCACACATGGTGCGAACGACGAGCCAATCGATTGCAGCGGCGGTTCGTGACGCGCTCGCTGCACAGAGCGCCGAGACCGTCGATACCGCCCTCCGATCCGTCCATCCGGAGGACCTCGCCGTCTTCTTCCACACCAGCCTCGACGATGTCGGCGATGCGATGCCCATCGGTACCGGTCTTCCGGCGTCACCCGGCGCGGCGAGTGGCCGGATCGTGTTGAGTGCCGACGCGGCGATCGAAGCCGCAGCATCGGGTGAGGACGTCATCCTCGTGCGACCCGAGACGTCGCCCGACGACGTCGTGGGCATGCAGGCCGCCAAGGGCATCGTGACGCACCGGGGAGGCCTGGTCAGCCATGCCGCGGTCGTCGCTCGGGGTTGGGGCATCCCGGCTGTGGTCGGCGCACCGGACGTGCACTTCGCCGGCACGTCCGTCACCATCGGCAACACCGTGCTCGAAGCGGGCGATGTCATCACCATCGATGGCAGCACCGGCAGCATCTATCTCGGGGCACTGGACACCTTCGGATCGGTGCCGCCACCGGAACTCGACACGCTGCTCGCCTGGGCCGACGATGTGTCCAGAGGGCACATCCAGGTCAGGGCCAACGCCGACACCGCCGACGATGCGACGTTCGCCCGCAAACTCGGAGCGCAGGGCATCGGACTCTGCCGCACCGAGCACATGTTCCTCGCCGCCGACCGGTTGCCGATCATGCGCCGGCTCATCCTCAGCAGCGATGCTGCGACCGAGGCTGCCGCCCTCGGCGAGTTGGAGGAAGCCCAGATCGCCGACTTCGAGTCGGTCCTCGAGGCCATGGACGGCCTCCCCGTCACCGTCCGGCTCCTCGACCCACCCCTGCACGAGTTCCTGCCCGACCTCCTCGATCTCGTTGCATGCGAGGCCCGCGGCGAACTCGACGACGCCGGCTGCGTCGAGCTGGCAGCGGTCCGACGGCTCCACGAGTCGAACCCGATGATCGGCACACGGGGCGTGCGTCTCGGCGTCCTGCGGCCCGGGCTGTACGAAATGCAGGTCCGGGCATTGTGTGCTGCTGCGGCACGACTCTTCGATCGGGGACTGCGTCCCCATGTCGAGATCATGATCCCACTGGTCGTCGATGCCGAGGAGCTGCGCATCGCGCGCAGTTGGGTGACCGGCATGCTCGACGAGATCGGTCATCCCGAGCTGGCATCCGACGTCGTCACCGTCGGCGCCATGATCGAGACGCCGCGAGCCGCGCTGACCGCCGACGCGCTCGCCGAACATGCCGACTTCTTCTCGTTCGGAACCAACGACCTCACACAGATGACGTTCGCGTTCAGCCGCGACGACGTCGAAGCCAAGCTCCTTCCCGCCTATCAGGCGTTGGGGATCCTCCCTGCCAATCCATTTGCCGTGCTCGACCAGGACGGGGTCGGGCAGTTGATCCGTATCGCATGCGAGCTGGCACGCTCGACCAAGGCCACGATCAAGCTCGGCGCATGCGGCGAGCACACCGGCCATACCGCGTCGGCCGGCTTCCTCGTCCGCCAGGGTGTCGACTCCGTCAGTTGCTCACCGTTCCGAGTACCGATGGCCCGCCTCGCCGTTGCACAGGCGCTGCTCGACTCCGGACGCGTGCACCTGCGCGATGTGCAGTTCCGCTTCGACGAACCGGTCGCGACGTCCACCGATGACGTCGGCACGCTCGCCGACGATGCGAGCGTGGGCCCGATCGACGAGATCCTGGTGCTCCACGTCCTGCGCATTCGTGGGTTCGCGACCCCGGACGGTCTCGCCGCGAGTCTCGGAGTTCATCCAGCCGACATCCTCGATCAGATGGTCGAGTCGGGGCTGGTCCGCTTCATCGAAGCGCGCACGATGTACGGCTTGCTCCCCGACGGGAAGCTTCGCCAGGAGGCACTGCTCGACACCTACGCGGACGAAACGCTCCGCGCCGCCCTCGCCCGGCCGTATCTCGACTTCCTCGTGTTGAACGATGCATTCAAGTCGCTGTGCACGACCTGGCAGATGCGCGACGACGTGCCCAACGATCACAGCGACGCCGACTACGACCGCGCGTGCGTCGAGCGGCTCGAACGCCTCAACGCTGACGCGCAGCCGGTGATCGCCGCCCTCGCCGCGGTGGAGCCGCGGCTGGCGCGCTACGGACCACGCCTGACCCTGGCGTCGACGAGGGTCGCGCTCGGCGACACCAAGCAGTTCACCGGCGTGATGTGCGAATCGTTCCATGACGTCTGGATGGAACTGCACGAGGACCTGATCGTGCTCCAGCGAATCGACCGCACGCACGAAGGCAGCTTCTGACCCGAGAGGGTTTGTCAAACGAACCGACTTGGTTTGCGAAGCGAACCCACTCTAGGGTTTCGGCATGACGGCTTCCGGCATGCACGAGGTACCAGACCCGACGCCGTGTTCGATCCAACGCAGCCTCGAGATCCTCGGGGACCGCTGGACGATCCTGATCATGCGCGACGCGTTCCGCGGCATCCGCCGCTTCGACGACTTCCGACGCGATCTCGGCATCGCCCGCCCCGTGCTGGCCGACCGCCTCAAGCAACTCGTCGACGCCGGCGTGCTCGAACGTCGCCAGTACTGCGAGCACCCACCCCGCGACGAGTACCGCCTCACGCCAATGGGCGCCGACCTGTCGCCCACCCTCGTGGCACTGATGCGCTGGGGCGACGCATGGCTCTCCGACGACGGCCCTCCCACCACGCTCATCCACGATGTCTGCGGCGAGCCACTCGACCAGGCGTTCGTGTGCTGGCACTGCAACGAGACCTTCGGCAGTGGCCAGATCGCCAGCCGACCCGGCCACTCCGACACCACCCCCCACACCGACACGCAGGGAACCCGATGACCGCAACCGACGTCACCCACCACGAACTCCTCGACCGCTCCACCGAGGAGCTGATGGCGACCGCCGCTGCGATCCGCGACGCCACCACGGGCAACCGCATCACGTTCAGCCCGAAGGTGTTCATCCCCCTGACGTTCCTGTGCAACGACACGTGCGGCTACTGCACGTTCGCACAACCCCCGGCTCGCATCGACAAGGCCTACCTCGACCCCGACGATGTGCTGCGAATCGCCCGCCAGGGCGCCCGCACCGGTTGCCACGAAGCGTTGTTCACCCTCGGAGAACGCCCCGAGGACCGCTACGACGTCGCACGCGACTGGCTCCGCGACCCGCGGCTACGACTCGACGGTCCACTACGTCGCCGAAATGGCCCAACTCGTCCTGACGGAAACCGGTCTGCTCCCCCACGCCAATGCCGGCGCGCTGTACGCCGACGAGCTCGCCCGGCTCCGCCCCGTCAGCCCCAGCCAGGGCATGATGATCGAGTCGCTCAATCCTGATCTCGAGGCCCACCGCAACGCCCCCGACAAGACTCCACGACGCCGCCTCGACACACTCGAGGCCGCCGGGGAACTCTCGATCCCGTTCACCACCGGCATCCTCGTCGGCATCGGTGAGAGTCGCGCCGATCAGCTCTCGGCTCTCGAAGCAATCGCCGCCAGCCACCGCCGCCACGGCCACGTCCAGGAAGTCATCGTCCAGAACTTCCTGCCGAAACTCCGCACCGCCATGCAGGGCGTTCGCGCCTGCCCGAGCGACGACTACCTCTGGGCCGTCGCCGCCGCACGGGTGATCCTGCCGGCAGGCATCCATCTGCAGGCGCCACCGAACCTCTCGGACGACTTCGGGGTGCTCCTCGACGCCGGTATCGACGACTGGGGCGGCGTCTCGCCCGTCACCGTCGACCACGTCAACCCCGAACGTCCATGGCCCGACCTCGACCGCCTCGCCGAGGTCACCGCCGAGCGCGGCTTCGTCGTCGCACCCCGCCTCACGATCTACCCCGAGTTCGTCACTGACCGCGCCCGTTGGCTCGATCCCGCGCTCCACTTCCCGGTCATGGACCGCGCCGACGCCGAATGGCTCGGTCGCGACGACCCCGGCCAGTACTGGCCCGAGAAGACCACCGCCGCGGACACCGTCGCCGACGGTGCCGAGTTCGTGCTCGTCGGCCACCGCTCGACTGCCTGGTATTCAGGGTCCGACCATCGTCCACCGGCGCTCGTGCCGGCCGACCGTGCTCCCGTCAGCGGCGCCGTCGCCGACGTCCTCGCCGGCATCGACGCCGGCGAGGAGCCCGGCATCGACGAGATCGTCACCCTGTTCCGCGCCCGTGGCCCCGAGGTCACGGCCGTCGCGGAGGCCGCCGACCGCATGCGCCGGGAACTCGTCGGCGACACCCTCACCTGGGTCGCCAACCGGAACATCAACTACACCAACGTCTGCACCTTCAAATGCAAGTTCTGCGGGTTCTCGAAGGGTCCGCTGTCACTCAACCTGCGCGGCACGCCCTACCTGCTCACGCTCGACGACATCGCCGAGCGCGCCCGCGAGGGCTGGGAGGCCGGTGCCACCGAAGTCACCCTGCAGGGTGGGATCCATCCCGATTTCGACGGCGACTACTACATCGACGTCACCCGGGCCGTGAAGGACGCCGTACCCGACATGCACGTCCACGGCTTCACCGCGCTGGAGGTCACCGAGGGAGCGCGTCGCCTCGGCGAGGACCTCACCACCTACCTCGGCCGCCTGAAGGACGCCGGCCTGGCATCGCTGCCGGGGACCGCCGCCGAGATCCTCGACGACGAGATCCGCGCCATCCTCTGCCCCGACAAGATCGACACCGACCAGTGGCTCGATGCCCACCGTGCCGCACACGGCATCGGGCTGCACTCGAACGTCACGATCATGTTCGGCGCCGTCGAGCAACCCGTTCACTGGGCACGCCACATCGTACGGACACGTGACCTCCAGAAGGAGACGGGCGGGTTCACCGAGTTCGTCGGGCTCCCCTTCGTTCACATGGCGTCACCCATCTACCTGCAGCGCAAGGCGCGGCGCGGCCCCACGTTCCGCGAGAACCTGCTGATGCACGCCGTTGCCCGCCTCGCCTACGGCGAGCTGATCCCCAACATCCAGGCCAGCTGGGTCAAGGTCGGCCTCGACGGCGTGGCCCAGATGATGCGGGCCGGCTGCAACGACCTCGGTGGCACGCTGATCAACGAGAACATTTCACGGGCCGCCGGCGCCAGTCATGGCCAGGAGATGACGGGTGAGCGCTTCGCCGCGTTCGCCGCCTCGATCGACCGGCCGATCGAGCAGCGCACCACGAGCTACGGCCGCGTAGCGAGTTGACCCCGCCGGCGTCGGGCCCCTAACCCGACGCGGCGGTCGGCTCGAGCTCCAGCTCGGGTTGCTTGGAGCGCTTGCGCACCTTGATCACACCTTGCCGGCTGGCGAGGGCAACGGCGACCAGCAGCGACACACCTTCGAACAGCGGCTCGATCCACGCCGTGCCGGACGTGAAGGTGAGCTGCAGACCCTTGACGCCGAACGCCAGGCAGTACAGAGCGATGAGCGTTCCCCACACGTTGGGCCGCCCCTTGAGCTGTGACGCTCCGAAGAACACCGCTGCGATCGCCGGAAACAGGTAGCCGGGGCCGATCGACGAACTGTACGTGCCGACCTTCCACGTATGGATGAGACCCGCTGTTCCGGCGATGAGTGCCGATGCGACCAGCGTCCCCCATCGCAACCTGTCGGTGGGAAGACCCGACAGGCGCGCCGCGTCGGTGTTGCCGCCGGTAGCGAAGAGATACCGGCCGAGCGGGGTTTGCTCGAGGATGTACCAGAGCACCAGTGCACACAGCAGCATCAGATAGAAGTACAGCGGCAGTCCGAGAATCTTTGTCCGGCCGATGTCGCGATACCCGTCGGTGAGCACACCGTTGATCGTCCGGTTCCCGGAGATCAGAATGTTGGCCGCCACGAGTACCTGGCTCATACCCAGCGTCGCGATGAATGAGTTCACGTTGAGTTTCACCACGATGAAGCCGGACACGAATCCCACCGCGCCACACGCCGCCAGCGCAAGGAGTGCGTTGAGCACCTGCGGCATGTCGGTGTTCTGCGCGAGCGCCGTCGTGATCGCAATGGAGAAGCCCATCATGACTCCGACCGAGAGGTCGAACGTGTCTGCGATGAGTGGCACGAGGAAGGCCAATGCCAGCATTGCAATGATGGCCCGCTCGGTCAGGACGAGCTTGATACTCGTCGCCGTGAGGAACTGCGGCTGGGTCAGCCCGAACACGATCATGAATGCGGCCCAGAGATAGAGCGCGCTGTACTTGTCGAGGCGAAGGCGATGCACCAGGGAACGTGGGGGTGGCGCCATCTGCGACGGGTCGGTCGGTTGCGCGGCGGCGTCAGTGGTCATGGAGGTCATTGCTCCCAGCAGGTTCGACGGACGTTTCGGATGTGTCGGTGTTCGACGCAGGTGGTACCGCCAGCTGGGCACGCTCGATCGAGGCCGAGGTGACGTCGTCACCGACCAGCTCGGCGGTGACCACCCCGTTGCGCATGATGAGCACGCGGGTCGCGGACCGGCACGAGCTCGTCAGTGTCGGTCGACGCGACGACCACCGCATTGGCCTCTGCTGCCAGATCGTCGATGAGTCGATGGATCTCTTCCTTGGCCCCGATGTCGATCCCCTGCGTCGGCTCGTCGAGCAGCAGGAGTGTGGGGGCGAGCCGAAGGCCACGGGCAAAGAGGACCTTCTGCTGGTTACCGCCGCTGAGCGTTGCGATCGGCACGTCACCGCTGGCGGTCTTGACCGCCAGACGTTCGATCCAGCGATCCGCATCGAGCGCGCTCTGCCTTGGGTTGCAGGCGACCGAACCGAGCGTTGCGGCCGACGTCGCAGATCGTGGTGTTCTGGATGACCGACATCAGTGGGAACAGACCGTGCGACTTGCGATCGGCCGTGACGAACGCTCCACCAGACTCAAGCAGGTCGCGCGGCGAGTAGTTGTCGATGGCCCGGCCGTTGACCCACACATCTCCGTCCGTGCTCGCCAGCTGCCCTGACAGCAACGGAATCACATGCTCTCGTCCCGAGCCGGTGATCCCCGCGATCCCGAGCACCTCACCCGCCCGCACGGCCAGGTCGAGCCCAGCCACGTTGCCTCCCCGCAGCCCGCGCGTCTGGAGCACGACGCGGTCGGCGACCGGTTGGCGGCTGCTGCGGCCCTGGACGACCTTGTGGCCGATCATCAGCTCGATCAACCGGTTGTGATCCAGATCGGCAACCGATTCGGTGGTGACCCTTCGGCCATCACGCAGGATCGAGACCTCGTCGGCGATCTCGAACACTTCGTCGAGGTGGTGCGACACGTACAGAATCGCAACACCTTGGGCCTTCAGTCGACGAATGGCCTCGAAGAGGTGTTCAACGTCTGATGCGGGCAACGACGCCGTTGGTTCATCGAGCACGAGGAGATGGGCGTCGTGCTCCCAGCCCATCAATGCGCGAGCCAATGCGACACCGGTCTTCTGAGCGGGGGCAAGCGCACCGACAGGGAGTCGGACGTCGACGCTCGAGAACCCGAGGTGGTCGAGCGCCTCTTGCGCCCGGTCCCGATCACGGCGCCAGACGATCTTTCCCCAATGAGTGGTGAACCCATTGCTCAAGGCAAGATTCTCGACGGTCGTGAGGGAGTCGACGAGGCCCAGGTCCTGATGCACGAAGCGCAGCCCGTCACGCTCGGCCGCCCGACCATCACCCAGTTCGAGCCGCTCGCCGGCTGGATCGTTGCCGAAGTAGGTGGCAGTCGTGTCATCTCCTGTCGGCTGGTGGTAACCGGCGAGGATCTTGATCAACGTCGACTTTCCCGACCCGTTCTGACCGACGAGCGCATGGGTGGTTCCGGCGGCAATCTCGAGATCGACATCGTCGAGGGCAACCTGGCCCGGGAACACCTTGGTCAGGTGCTCGATTGTCAGCAGTGCTGGCACTCATCCCCCTTCGCGGCCTCACCGCACGTCTGAACCCGAATTCGTACCGGCCGTAGTTTATGATCGGCCCCAAGCCAGAACGTATCAACGGGATCCGTTCGGCGACGACCCAAGGGGGAAGACCAAGAATGAAACGACTCTCACGCGCTGCGGCGCTCCTCGTGCCGCTCGTACTCATCGCAGCGGCATGCGGCAGCGACGACGACTCGGGAACCACCGAGAACTCCGAGGCAGTCACCGAAGGCACCGAAGCGACGACCGAAGGCACCGAAGCGATGACCGAAGGCACCGAAGCCGGCGGCGGCGGCGGTGTCGAGGCGGCACAGGCAGCAGCTGATGCCGCGAGCGAGCCCGCCACCGACATCGGCCCGACGATCCCGCTCGACGGAGTGCCGGAGCCCAAGAAGGTGGCTTGGCTCGAGTGCGAGCAGCCCTCATGCGTTGCGATCGGGGCCGGCATGGCCGACGCCACCGCCGCACTCGGATGGGAACTCGTGGTGATCCCGGCAGCGAGCGGCGCTCAGGGTCCCGCGATCCAGCAGGCACTCGACCAAGGAGTCGACTTCATTGCTCACTCCGGCTCGCCGTTGGCAACCGCCGAAGCGGAAATCGCTGCGGCCCAGGAGGCCGGCGTCGGCTACTACAGCTGCTACTCGACCGATGTCCCCGATCCGGACAACAACAACCTGTTCATCCAGTGCGGTGACTCGCCCGGCGTGTCCGACAATGGCGGCCTGATCTCCAACTGGGTGATCGGCGACTCCGCTGGCGCGGCCAATACATTGCTGGTCAACATCCCGGACTTCCCCGTCCTCGTCGCCGAGGCGGAGGGCGCCGCGGCGGCCTACGAGGAGAACTGCCCGGACTGCACCCTTCAGACGCTCGACACCACGATCGATGCGCTGATCGCCGGCGAGGTGCCCGCTGCGGTCGCCTCCCGCCTCCAGGAGGATCCGAGCATCAACTACATCCACTTCACGTTCGGCGACCTGCCGGCCGGCGTTGCCGACACGTTGGAAGAGGCCGGGCTCCTCGAACAGGTGAAGATCGTCGGCGTCGACTTCTCGACCCAGATCGGGCTGCCCGAAATCATCGCCGGTCGTCACGCGGCATGGACCGCAAACCCCAAGCCGTACGCAGGTTGGTTGATGGTCGACGCGATGGCGCGCGCGAGTCGCTCGGGATGGACAACCCCGAAGAGCGCGACAACGCCGTGCTGCCGACGTTCATCGTGAGCGATCCCGAAACCGCGAAGGAGATGCTCGACCTCGGCGATGCCGGCTGGCCCGGCCCGGAGACGATGGCCGACCAGTTCAAGGCGCTCTGGGGCGTCTGATCTGAACATCGGTTGAGCTGAACCTCAGCTGAAACGAACATCTGAATCGAGAGGGGCCGGGCCAAGTTGGTCCGGCCCCTCTCGTCGTCACGGCCCACATTTCTCTACGATGCTTCGGTGACTGACAATCGAGCCACCTGGCGCCAAGAGGTCGAGAACTCCAAGATCCGCGACGTTCCGTTCACCACGATGTCGGGAATTCCGGTCGATGGCGTGTACGGCCCCGACGACGGTGAGTTCCCCGGCCAGTTCCCATACACGCGTGGACCCTATGCATCGATGTACCGCTCGAAGCTGTGGACCATGCGGATGTTCGCCGGGTTTGGCACCGCCGAAGACACCAACTGGCGGTTCAAGGAGATCATCAAGAGCGGCGGTGACGGATTGTCGACGGCGTTCGACATGCCCACGCTGCTCGGCCTCGACTCCGACGACCCGATGTCGCTCGGAGAGGTGGGGCGCTGCGGAGTGGCCATCGACAGCCTTGCCGACATGGAAGACCTGTACGCGGGCATCGACCTCGGGGAGATCACCACGTCGATGACGATCAACAGCCCCGCCGCACCGATCTTCGCCATGTTCGTCGCACAGGCCGAGAGCTCCGGCGTGCACCGTTCACGCCTCGGCGGCACCCTGCAGAACGACATCTTGAAGGAGTACCAGGCGCAGAAGGAGTTCGTGTTCCCCCCGCGCCAGTCGATGCGCCTGGTCCGCGACACGATGCAGTTCACCGCTGCCGAGATGCCGCGCTGGCACTCGATCTCGATCTCCGGCTACCACATCCGTGAAGCCGGCTCGACCGCCGTCGAAGAGTTGGCGTTCACGCTGGCGAACGGCTTCGCGTACGTGGAGCTGGCAATGCAGGCCGGGCTTCCCGTCGATGCGTTCGCGCCACGACTGTCGTTCTTCTTCAACGCCCACATCGACTTCTTCGAGGAGATCTGCAAGTACCGCGCGGCGCGCCGCATCTGGTCGCGTTGGATGCGCGATCGCTACGGTGCCGAACTCGAACGATCGCTGCAGTTGCGCTTCCACACCCAGACCGCCGGTGTGTCACTCACCGCCCAGCAACCAGAGCTGAACATCGTGCGCACGGCGATCGAAGCCCTCGCCGGAGTACTCGGCGGTACGCAGTCGTTGCACACCAACTCGATGGACGAAGCGCTGGCACTCCCCACCGAGAAGACCGCCAGAATCGCCCTGCGAACCCAGCAGGTCATCGCCAACGAGACCAACGTCGTGCACGTCGCCGACCCGCTCGGCGGGTCGTACTACGTGGAGGCGCTGACCGACGAGATCGAACGCCAGGCCGAGGAGATCTTCGCGTACCTCGACGGGATCGGCGACGGCTCCATGTTGGAGGGCGTCATCGCCGCCATCGACGACAACTGGTTCCAACGCCGCATCGGCGACTCCGCCTACGACCTCGAGCGATCGTTCAACAGCGGTGAGCGAATCGTCGTCGGCGTCAACGTGTACACCGAGGGCAACGACGACGAACTCGAGCTCCTCCGCATCACGAATGAAGACGAGACCCGCCAGCGCAAGCGACTCGACGCCGTTCGCGCCGACCGCAACCAGCACGATGTCGACGACTTACTCGCCCGCCTGCGCGCCGAGGCAGCCGACCCCAACCTCAACCTGATGCCGACGCTGATCGACGCCTCGCGCGCCTACGTCACACTCGGCGAGATGATGGGGGCGATGGCCGACGTCTTCGGCCGCCACGTCGAAGTCCCCGTCTTCTGATCAGGTGCGGCGGCCGTAGGCGGCCGGGGAACGGCCGTGTTCGTCGACGACGCCGAACTCGGGCCCCACATCTTCGACCCATTGGATCGAGCCAGATCGTTCCATCAGATCGGGCGCACCCGCCAATGCAGCGATGCAGCGACCGACGACGAGCGGCGTCTGCGCGCCCTCCATGTCGGTGTCACGCTTGCCCGACCACTCGACGATGAACTCCGTCGACACCGTGCCTGGGTAGATCACCACGCAGGCGACGCCCTTGGGTTCGAGTTCGATGGCCATGTCGGCGCTGAGCCGGTCGAGGCCGGCCTTGCCCGCTCCGTACGACGAGCTGAAGTGGTAGCTCTGACCACCGGGTGACGACACGTTGAAGATCGCCGCACCCGGACCAGCCGCGAACAGCAGGGGCGCCGCGTGCCACGACGCCACGTAGTGGGCCCGCAGACCGATGCCGACCTGATCGTCCCAGATCGAGATCGGGTGATCCCAGAACCCTCCGCCCCAGGCAGGCGGGTCGGGGATCTTGTAGACGTTGTTGACCAGGATGTCGAGCTTGCCCTCGTCGGCGCGGACCCGATCGAACAAGGCGGCGATCTGCTGGTCGTCGCCGTGATCGGTCTGCACGGCGATGCCTCTGCCACCAGCGGCATCGACGAGCTCCACGGTGCGGTCGATCGTGAGTTCGCCGCTGCCGGTGCTCCGGCCGGTCACATAGACCGTTGCGCCCTGCTCGCCGAGCGCGACCGCTGCGCCGCGGCCGATGCCCCGGCTCGATCCCGTGACGACGGCGATCTTGCCCGCCAGTGACCGGCCTGCCAATGATCCACCGGCCATCAGGCCGCACCCGCCGGGACGACGTCGACATCGAGCCGGGTGAGCCCGCGCAGCAGGAAGCTCGGGAAGTACCGGTACTCGTTGGTGTCGGGCAGCGAGAAGCTCTCGAGCCGGCTGGACAGCTCCTCGAGTGCGACCTTGCCCTCCAGACGTGACAACGCCGCCCCCAGGCAGAAGTGGATGCCCTTGCCGAAGGCCAGGTGGTCGCGCAGGTGATCGCGATCGGGATCGAAGCCGTCAGGCTCGGGGTACAGCTCCTCGTCACGATTCGCCGACAGCGAAGACGATGACCATCCGCGCCCCTTCGGGAATGTGCACGCCACCGAGTTCGTGGTCCTTGGTCGAGATCCGGAACATGCCCTGCGTCGGTGTCGACAGCCGCAGCGCCTCCTCGATGATCTGCGGCGCCCTCGCCGGATCCTGCTTCAGCCGGGTCCACTCGTCGGGGTTCTCGGCAAGCAGGCGCATCGTCTCGGTGAGTAGCTTTGTCGTCGTCTCGTTGCCGGCGACCAGCAACTGCTGGATGATGCTCAACATCTCGGGCACGTCGAGCGGCCGTTTGTCGGTCACGTCGGGATCGTCGTCGTCGACTCGTGCGTTCAGCAGTGCCGTGAGCAGGTCGTCCTCGGGCTCGGTCCGGCGGCGATCGAGTTCGGCAGCGAAGTAGTGCTGGTACTCGTTGACGCCACGTTCTGCCCGCGAGACGCTGCTCCAGCGTGATGTCCGTGCCGATGCCCGCAATCGAGTCGTCCGACCACCGCTTGAAGTCGGCCGTGCGCGACTCGGGAACGTTGAGGGCGTGGGCGATGACCTCGACGGGAAGCGGCACGCCGAACTGCTCGACGAACTCGATTCGACCGCTGTCGATCCACGAGTCGATCAACCTGGTGGTGATCGAGCGGATGACAGGCTCGAGTTCAGCGGGATCACCTTCGGTGTGAAGGCCTTCGACACAAGCCGGCGGTACCGGGTGTGCTCGGGCATGTCGGCGGTGAGCATGGTCGGCACGCGGGGGTACCCGTCGGCCATCACCTCGGACATCTTCGCCCGCGCATCAGACGGCAACGGCATGCTCGCTCCACCGAACAGTGACGAGTAGGTGGCCGGATCGCGCAGCACCTGCATCACCAGTTCATGGCTGGTCACGAGGTACATGCCGACAGACTCAATCAACATCACCGGCGCCTCATCGCGCATCTGCGCGTAGTGCGGGAACGGACACTGGATCGCAGCCGGGTCGAATGGGTTGAACGTGGCGAGGTCGCTGGTCATCGTGTACTCCATTTCGGGCGGACCGGGGATGGTCCAGTCGGATGTGGCATGACCGTCACAGGTCGGCCAGCATCTGCTTGAGCGTCGGCAACTCAGCGCCTCGCGACATGATCTCGTCGAGGCCTCCGACGATGCCGGTGGCATTGGTGAGCACGATGTGTTCGAGTCCGTTGTGGGCATAGCCCTCGAACTGGCCGGCGAGCTCCTCGGTGTTGCCAATGAAGAACACCTCCTGCACCATTTCGAAGGGGATCGTGAGTGCAATGTCGCGGAGTTCGTCGGGATCGAGGTCGTCGATCATCACGTCGACGAAACCCTGCGAGTCGTTCCCGAGCGGGTGCTCGAGGCCGTGGCGCTCCCAGACGGCTCCCATGGCAAAGAGACCGAACAGCTTGCGCGAGCGGTCGCGTTCGAACATCTCAGCGGCCGCTTCCACGCTTTCGGCAAATACCATGAACGACATCATCGAGCTGACCGGAGCCGGGCGTCCCGCAGCAGCGGCGTGGCCGGCGATGATCTCGCGCTTGTGGCCGTACTCCTCGGGGGTCATCGCCCACGCCGGGATCCACCCGTCGCCGTACTCGCCGGTGAGACGCAGCATCCGCGGGCCGTGCCCCGCCACCCACACGGGTGGTTTCCCGCGACCCTCGGCTTCGAGCGGCAAGCCCATTCGACCAACGCCGCCGTCAGCCATCAGCCCGGTGTCGAGCAGCGACCGCAGATCGCGCAACACATCGGCGAGCACCGAGCAGGCTTGTCGAACGGGTAGCCGAAGGGGACAAGACTCTCGGCCTCCCCCGAGCCGATGCCCAGGATGAATCCGCCCGGGTTCAGATCGTTCAGGGTCAGCGCCGTTCGGGCCAGGTCAGGGGCGCCGCGCTCTCGTGGCGTCGGTGACGGCCACACCGAAGGGCTTGTCGGTCTTCGTGCCCACGACTGCGCCGTAGCAGAAGGGGTCGTAGTACCCATCGGGGTCCGCCGAAATGTCGGACAGCGGGATGTCGTTCCACAGTGCGGGGTGGAAGCTGCCGAGGAAGTGATCGACCGTCCAGTACGAGTCGAACCCGACCTGGTCGTAGACCTCCAACATCTGCAGGGTGCTGCCGAACGGAAACTGGGATGGCAGTACGATTCCGACTTTCATGATGTCCTTTGCTGGTTGGTGCTGAACTGGCTGGTGGTCGTCATTGCGTGGTCAGGTTCCGGCGAGCCGCTCGACGATCGGGGCGACAGCGTCGACCATCCGGGCTGCGAACGTCACGTAGGAGATGCCGTAGGTCTCGCGCCGCTCGATGAGCTGGTCGCAGATCGAGTCGACCGAGCCGATCAGCATGTGGGGATGTTGCCGCGAGGTCTTCGGGAGCCATCCCGAACATCCCCGCCATCTTGAGGGTCGTCTCCTGACCCTCGTCCGTGACGGTGGTGGCATAGGCGGCTATTTCCGATTCCAGGTCGTCGAACCGATCACCCGCACCGTGACGGATCCAACCGATCTTCTGGGCGGTGAGCTCCGCTGTGCTCGTACCGAAGCTGGCCGGGCCGAGCTTGCCTGAACTGTTGTTGAAGTTGAGGCTGACGATGTCGGCCTCGCGGCCGGCGATACCCAGCACCCGCTTGGCTCCCCCGCCGATCATGATCGGTGGGAGTGCCGGTCGGAACCTTCGGGACTCCTTCGAATCCGCTGGCGTTGACGTGGGTCCCGTGGACGTCGAGCTCGCCGTCGGCAAAGTGGGCCCGGATCAATCCGATCGTCTCCTCCATGCGATCTATGCGAACTCCGGCGGTGTCCCACTGGACGCCCATCGCTTCGTACTCGCCCTGCAGCCAGCCGGCGCCGATGCCGATCTCGAGTCGACCCTCGGCGAAGAACGCCAGGGTTGCCAGTTCCTTCGCGAACATGACGGGCTGGCGGTAGTCGGTACAGAACACCCGGGATCCGATGGTGATCGTGCTGGTCGCCTCGAGGGCAACGGCCATCGCCGGGACGGCAGCAACGTCCTGAACCGGATGGCCCATGGCCGTCAAGGCCGGTCCCGGGCCGAGGACATGATCGGCGACGCTGAACGTGCTGAAACCCAAGGCTTCGGCGTGACGGGCCTGGTCACGCCATGCCTGGGGGCTGGCAGCGTTGTAGCACTGCAGCCCGAAACGGAACGGACGCGTCAGTCGACCGCCACCGTTCTCTCGATGATCCTGCACCCGGTACCCCCTGTTGCTCGTCGTCTGCTGCGTTGGGAAACTAGCCCACGAGTTAGTTTACGAACGTACGGAAACTACTGGAGGCGTCAGCGTATGGCATCCACCCCACCCACTGCTGACCTGGAGACCAAGGCGACGTTCTGTCGTGTCTGCCACGCCAGTTGTCCCATGGAGGTCGACGTCGTCGACAACCGTGTCGTCGCCGTACGCGGCGTACTCGACGATCCGCTGTTCGAGGGATACACCTGCATCAAGGGTCGCCAGCTCCCCGACCAGATGGCCGACCCGAACCGATTGCGGGCCCCGCTGCGGCGGCGACCCGACGGCACGTTCGAGCAGGTCGACAGCGCCGATGCCCTCGATGAGATCGCCGCCGAACTCCGCCGCATCATCGACACGTACGGTCCGCGCGCCGTCGCCTCGATACACCGGCACCGGCGGGTACCAGAACTCGGTCGCGGTCCCGGCCGCTCGGGCCTTCCATCAGGGGCTCGACTCGGTTTCGTTCTACACGTCGGTCACGATCGACCAGCCGGCGAAGGGGCTCGCGGGTCTACGCTCGGGGCGTGGGAGGCGGGTGTCACAACTTCACCGACTCCGACGTCCACATCGCGATCGGCTACGACCCCGATGGTGTCGTCGTCACGGCCCGAGTTCGGCGGGCTGCAGGCCAACCCGTTCGTCGTAGTGCGGCGTCGCAAGGCCGAGGGTGAGCTGGTCGTGATCGATCCCCGACGGACCGAGATGGCGTCGTTTGCCGACATCCATCTCCAGGTCGCCGCCGGCGAGGACCCCACGCTGCTCGCCGGGATGATCAGGATCGTCCTCGAGGAAGGCCTGCAGGATCATGCAAGTTCTGTGAGCGTTGGGTCAGCCAGTCGACGACTCGCCGACCGTCGGTCGAGGAGTTCACCCTCGACGTCGTCGCCGGGCGGTGCCGAGATGCTCGATGCCGACGACATCGTGGCCGCCACCCGCATGTTCGCGGCCGGGCACGCGGCACGGCCGGCACGGGTACCGGCCCGACGTGGCGTCGCGATCGGGCCTGACCGAACACCTCGTCGTCGTGCTCAACACCGATCCTCGGCCGAGTGACACCGCGAAGGCGATCTGATCGAGAACGGGCTGCTTCTGGCTCTCGGACACCCCCACCAGCGCCAGGTCGTGCACCCCGCACGCCCGCCAACGGCCCGCCGTCGCGTATCCGCGATCTCCGCCGCTATCGAGGTAGATACCGACCGCCGCGTTCGCCGGAGGAGATCCTCACCCCCGGCGAGGGTCTATTCGGGCGTTGATCGTGAGCGGCGGCAACCCCGCCGTGCCTTCCCCGACCAGGAGCTCACGCTCGAGGCGCTCGCCGATCTCAAGCTGCTCGTGGTGATCGACCACCGGATGACACCGACCGCCGGTTCGCCCACTACGTGATCGCGCCGACCCTGTCGCTCGACCGCGCCGATGTGCCACGCCTCATGGACCGCTGGTTCCACCAGCCCTACACGGACTACACCGAGCCGGTCGTCGAGCGTGACGGTGACGTGCTTCGACGAATGGGAGGTGTTCTCGGAACTGGCGTCACGGCTCGGCGGCGCCCTGCCGCTTCCCGGCGGGTCGCCGACATGACCACCGCGCCCGGACACCGACGAGATCATCGACCGCTCCTATGCCGGATCACGTATGCCGCTCGATCAGGTACGGCGGCCTTCGCCAGGTTCACCCCGAACTGAAACGGTGGTCCAGGCCACCGACAAGGGCGCCACCGCACGGTTCACTCCGGCCCCCGCCATTTGATGGCGGAGCTGGCCACGGTGCTGCGCAGGACTCCGGGGTGTTCGGCAGCGCCGACCCGCTCATTACCGTTCCGGCTCGTCGAGTCGCCGGTTGAGAGCACGTCCTCAACTCGACCCCGGCGCCGAACTCCCCGGCCTGGCGAAGAAGGGGACAACACAACCCGGCCTACATGAACCCCGACGATGTTCGCGACCTGCGACTCGAAGCGGGTGACCTCGTCGAGATCCGCTCGCCAGGCACGCGCCGCCGTCGTCGGTGTCGTCGAACCTGCCGACGACGTCAAGCGGGGGGTCATCTCCATGGCGCACTCGTCGGGCGGCACCTCACTCACCGACGAGAAGGTGCGTGACATCGGCACGCCCGCCAGCCGACTCGTCTCCGCCGATGCCGGTCAGCGACCCGGTCACCGGCATGGTGGTCTAAGCGCCATCCCCGTCGCTGTCGCACGGCCGAGGAGCCGGCATGACCATCCACGAAGCACCACCGTCCGGACAGTTCCCACAACCGGCTGAGCGCGATCACCTCGGCACCCCATGGGAGAACGACTGGCACGAGGTTGCCGGTCGGCTACTCACCCACCTCGACGAGGACACGACCGACTCGCTCGACGGCACGTTCGCCGTGGCGATCGACAACTACCTCGACCCCCGACGTTCGGAGGCACGCGAGGTCGACGTCCTGTTCCGCAGCAGCCCGGTGGTCGCTGCACTGACTGCCCACCTGCCGAACCCCGGTTCGTACCGCGCGATCGACATCGCCGGCGTCCCGGTCCTCACGGTCCGCCAGGGGGATGGCGGCGTTCGAGCGTTCATCAACGCCTGCCGTCACCGTGGAGCGCTCGTCGTCGCCGATGGATGCGGACAGGCCCGCCGCTTCACCTGCCCGTATCACGCGTGGAGCTACGACGACGAGGGTGCGCCTCGTCGGGATCTCCGGTCGCCAGAAGTTCGGCGACGTCGACACCGAGACCCACGGGTTGACCGAACTGCCCTGCGAGGAGCGCAGCGGCATGATCTTCGCCGTGCTCCAACCCGACGGCGCGCTCGACCTCGATGCATGGCTGGGGAGCTACGAAGGCGCCCTCGACTCACTCGGGCTCGCCGACATGGAACTGCTCGACGAGCGATCACTCGTCGGACCCAACTGGAAGATCGCGTTCGACGGCTACGTCGACGGCTACCACCTCGACATCCTCCATCGCGACACACTCGGTGTCGACGTGATGGGCAATGTCATGACCTGGGACGCGTGGGGCCCGCACCAACGTGTCGCCTTCGCCCGGCGGGTCACACACGAACTCCGCGACATCCCCTCGGCCGAGTGGGCTGCCGCGAAGTACGTCGGCTTCGTGCACACGGTGTTCCCGCACGTGTCGGTCGCCGGCAACGGTGGCCGCGGCGACGATGGTCAGCCAGCTGATCCCAGGGCCGACTCCCGACCGGTCACGGACCATCCAGACCCACGTGATCGCGAAGAACGCCTCAGAGGACGAGCGCGCTGCCGACGATCAAGCGGGCCGACTTCCTCGAATGGGTCGTCAACGAAGAGGACTACAAGACCGGCCTCGGCATCCAGTCGGCGCTGGCGTCGGGCGCCAACACCGAGTTCGTCTTCGGGCGCAACGAGCCCGGCAACCAGATGTTCCACCGGTGGGTCGACGAACTGATCGGCACCACCCCCGTCGCCGACCCGAAAGTCACAAAAGGGGTCTGACCCCTGTGACCGTGCGTAGAAGAATGGAGTCCTGATGGCCCGTGTCGACGTTCCCGAAGGTGACGGCCTCGAAGCGAAGCGGATCTGGCAGCTCGCACCCCATCTCGGCAAAGCAATGGGCGCCATGGGCGAGGCCGTCTATGTGCAGTCGAGCCTGCCTGTGCGCGAACGCGAGGTCGCCCGGATGCGCATCGCCCAGCTCAACGAGTGTCACGTTTGACTGAACACGCGAGCTGCATCGGCGATGCAGCAGGGATTGACCGACGAGCTCTACCAGCACGTCCACCAGTACTACGACCACCCCGACTTCACGCCCCGTGAGCGCCTCGCAGCCGAGTTCGCCGAGCAGTATGCAATCGACCACCGCGGCATCGACGACGCGATGTGGGCGCGGTATGAGCGAACACTTCAGCGACGTCGAGCTCCTCGAACTCACGATCACGTGCGGCTTCTGTGTGGGGATGGGTCGGGCGTACCAGGTGCTCGACATCGCAGTGGACTTCGACGTGTTGTGGAGCCGGGAACCACCCGCCGTTCAGTGACCGACGGCGTGCCACCAATCGGCGATCACGGCGGCGAAACGATCGGAATAGGCGACCGTGAGGGCATCGGCATCAGGCAGTGCCGGCTGCATCTCTGTCGGGGGCAGGGCGCTGGCGTTCGGAACCGGGTCGACCCATTCGAGCCGCAGACTCTCGATCATCTGTCCCAGTTGAGGCGACGCAACCTCGTGATGGTCGCTCGTCTGATGAGCGATGAACGCCCGGTGATCGTCGAACGCCAACAGTGTGTAGTAGGTCCGCGGCGTAGCCCCACGCCAGTACTCGTAGTGGCGCACCCCGGTCTCGGTTGCATGGGTCCGTTCGTAGAGCGTCCGGGCCACGGCTTCGAACTCGGCTTCCGAACCCTGTCGAACGGTGATGTGGGCAAGGATCGTCGCCATCGACCGATGGTAGCGAGCAGCCGATGAGCGTCGACGACGTGGACACGCTCGACCTCGCGCTCCGCCAATACGACCGCGATGGAGCGGCCGAATGCCGGCCCTTCGCTCATCGCTGGGGAGGCTCAGCCGCCCGATGCGGTCCGTTCCGGATAGGCGCCCTTGGGGAGGGCGCTGATCGGGCCCTGCAGGATCATGCCACCATCGACATACAGGCACTCGCCGGTGATGTACGCCGCGGCCGGCGACGCCAGGAACACCGCCGCGTTCGCGACGTCGCTGGGCCGGCCCGGGTACGGCAACGGGACGCCCGCCATGTCGTTGCCGACCCGTTCGTCGTAGGTGGCCTCCCATCCCTCGGTGCGGAACGCGCCGGGGCAACACAGTTCACACGCACCTTCGGACCCCACTCGAACGCGAGCGTTCGGCTCAACTCGACAACGCCTGCTCGTGCCGCGGAGCTGTGGGCGATGCCGGGCATGCCCCGGCCGACGAGGGCGACGATCTGCACGATGTTGCCGCCGTCGGCGTCGAGCATCTGGTTGCCGAACACCTGGGTCATCGTCCAGGTGCCGTTGAGGTTGAGATCGATGACGCTGCGCCAACCGTTCGGGCTGTAGTCACGGGCCTTCTGCGGGAACTGCCCGCCCGCATTGTTGATCAGGATGTCGACCTGATGGCGACCGGCGAGCGACTCGACAGTGCTCGCGATTACGGATGTCCACCACGTCGACATCGACCGGGTTGCCGGTCCGCGCACCGATCTCGGCTGCCGCGACTCGAGTCGTTCACTCGGTGCGAGCAGCGATGACCAACGGACGCACCCGCCGATGACGAGACCCTCGGCGATCGCTCGCCCAAGGCCGGTGCCACCACCGGTGACGAGGGCAGTCCGACCGGTGAGGAGGTCGACGCGAACGGGCTCGTCACGCTTCGTCCAACGCGGCCTCGCCGAGGTAGCTGGCTTCGAGGACGTGACGATTCGCGGACAATTCGGCGGCGCTGCCCTGCAACACCATCTCCCCGTGGTTCAGCACGTAGCCGCGATCGCGCGACCTCGAGCGCCATGTGGACGTGTTGTTCGACGATGAGCACACCGCATCCGGTCTGATCTGCGATGTCGCGCACGATCGGGAGCAGCCGTTCGACGATGATCGGCGCGAGACCGAGGCTCATCTCGTCGACCAGGATGCACTTGGGGTGCGACACGAGCGCCCGCGCCATCGCCAGCATCTGCTGCTCGCCGCCCGACAGCAGGCCGGCCTGACGTCGCCCGAGTGGCTTGAGCGCCGGGAGCAGGTCCATCGCCCGGTCGTGGGCGTCGTTGCGCTCCTGCCGGTTGCCGGTCAGGCCGAGCCGGATGTTCTCGTCGACGGTCAGGTCGAAGAAGAGCGACCGATCTTCGGGCACGTGGGCAAGGCCTCGCCGGGCGACCGCATACGCCTTGTGCCCGTCGACCGGTTCACCGAGCACCTCGACGGTGCCCTGAGAGGCGCGAGCAGACCGGAAATCGTCAACAGGGTCGTCGTCTTGCCGGCGCCGTTGGGACCGAGCAGTGCGACGACCTCGCCCGGGTCCGACGGTCAGGCTCATGTCGCGAACCACCGGGATGCCGCCGTAGCCGGCGTGCAGCCCTTGCACGTCGATGAGGAATTCGTCACTCATTGCCGGCCTCCGATGCGATGGTTGCTGTTGTCACGGGTTCTGCGACGGTGTCGGCCGGCCGATTGACGGCGGCTCCCGCCTCGGCCTGCGCCTCGCCGGCCGATTCGCCGAGGTAGGCGGCAATCACCGCCGGGTCGGCTCGAACCTGAGCCGGCGTGCCGTGGGCGATCACCCGACCGAAGTCGAGGACGTAGATGTAGTCGCAGACGTTGAGCACCAGCCCCATGTCGTGATCGATCAGGAACAGGCTGACGTCGAGGTCGAGAAAGCTGCGAAGGTGCGCACCCAGCAACTGGCTCTCCTGTGTGTCGAGACCGGCAGCCGGCTCGTCGAGCAGGAGCAGTTTCGGTTTGGCTGCAAGTGCCCGAGCGACGCCGACCAGCTTGCGTTGACCATGACTGAGGTCACTCGGGTGCTTGTCTGCCAGTTCACGCAGCCCCATCGCATCGAGGGCGACGTCGATCTGCTCCAGGGCGACCCCCCTGCCTCGACTCGGCATCACGATGTCGGTCAGGAACGAGTACCAGGTCGGCCGGTCGGCGGCGACGAGCAGGTTGTCACGGACGGTCAGATCTTCGAAGAGCTCCAGCGACTGGAAGGTCCTGACCAGGCCCACTTGGCACGGGCATCAGGCCGCTGGCCGGCGAGGTCGACCCCGTCGAAGCTGACGAACCCACCGCTGATCGGAGTGAAGCCGGTGATCGCGTCGATGAAGGTGGTCTTGCCCGCACCGTTCGGCCCGATGAGGCCGACCAGCTTGCCGGCCTCGCATTCGAGGTCGATCTCGTCGTTCGCATTGAGCCCGCCGTATGTGACTGTCAGGCCCTTGGCCTCGAGCAGTGCCATGTCAGTTTCCCCTTACTGGAGTCGGAATGGTGGTGGCGATCATGGGAGGTTCTGGCGGTGGTTCCGAGGCGGGAGCTTCGTGCCCGCCTCGGACCTCCACGTAGATGTTTCGGGCCGTCAGCGCGAGGAACGCTCCGAGGATCGCCTGGCCGGACTTCACGATCCAGTTCCAGGTGTCCAGTCGAACGACTCCGGCGCCACACCGCGGATGTCGCTGACACCGGCGTTGTCGATCAGCACGCCCTTACCGTAGAAATCGAACATCATTGTCGTCCCTACTTCTGGCTGGCCGGATCGACAAGCACCTTGATCTGGCGGCTGGTGCCACTGGCCAGGTCGACGAGTGCCGCCTCGAGTTCGTCGAGTCCGACCGTCGCGGTGTGTAACGGCTCGACCACCACGCGACCGTCGGCGATCATGCCCATCGACATCTCGAACTCCTCGTGCAGATAGGCGAGCGACGACGTCACCGAGATCTCCTTGACCAACCAGGCGCCGGGAGAGATCGGAGCGTCGCCCTCGGCGAGACCGATCAGACACATCGACCCGCCACGTCGGGCGAGGTCGACGGCGGATTGCACGGCGAACGGGCGACCGACGCACTCGTAGACGATGTCGGCGCCGAGCCCGTGCGTGAGTTCCCTGATCAACTGATTTGCCTCGTCGCCCGGCGAGACTGCGTGATGGGCGCCGAGCGACACAGCGAGCTCACGACGCTCCGCGCTCGGCTCGATGACGATCACGCGTCCTGCTCCCGCGGCGCGCACCCACTGCATCGCGCCGAGCCCGATCGGGCCAGCACCCTGGATCACGGCAATGTCGCCGAGCCTCAGGTTGCTGTTGCGAACCGCGTGGAATGCCACGGTGGTCGGTTCGACCTGGGCCGCCTGCTCGTCGCTCAATCCCGGATCGGTCTTCACGACTCGGCTCGCCGCGACTGCGATCTGGGGTGCGAAGCCTACCGTGCGGCGGTGCCAGCGCGTCGCGGCCGAGTACGGACAGGAACGAGACCTCACATCGGTCGGCCTGACCACGGCGACAGGCGGTGCACTGTCCGCACGACGGAGCGACCGCAACGACGACGCGGTCACCCTCGGTCAACGACTTCACGTCGGCGCCCACCGCCGACACGGTGCCCGCCCACTCGTGCCCACAGATCGCAGGATTGTAGGGCCGGCCCGACTGGTAGGCGTGGATGTCGGTGCCGCAGATCCCGCAGAACGCGATGTCGACCACGACCCCGGCCGCGGCGGGCGTCGGGCTCGGGAACTCGACGAGGTCGAGACGCCCTTCACCCGTGATCAATGCTGCGTACATGGCACGCCTCCCGCGCGCTCCGCTCCTGATACCGCTGTGTCACGTTGCCATACTGACCACGACCGCTCGGTGCAGACGAACCGTCCGTGCCGCGAGACCCACCCAACGCCCGCATCGCGGGCTCCATCAGAGGAGTACCAATGAGTCTGATCGCCGTCGATGCCATCATCACCATCGCCGACCCGTCCAAGCGTCAGGAACTGATCGAGCGCACCGCACCGATCCAGCAGGCGACGCGCGACGACGAGCCCGGCTGCCTCATCTACTGCTTCGCCGCCGACCCGTGCCGGGACGACATCATCCAGGCCTATGAACTGTGGGAGTCCGCCGAGGACCTTGCTGCTCACCTCGTCCACCCCAACTACTTCACGATGCGCGCGACCCTCGGCGAAGGAGGTCTCGTGGGTGCCGTCGCCAACAAGCATCGCATCGACGCCACCGCACCGGTGTACGGCCCGGACCGGGTGGCGACCGCGTCGTTCGAGTGAGCCCGCGGCGACGAGCCGTCGTGTTCGACTTCGGCGGGGTGTTGATCACGACGATCTCGAACCAGATCGCCGTGATCGCCGCCGAACGCGGCGTAGAGCCGTCGGTGCTGCACGAGGTGCTGCTCGGACCTCGCCGAAGCGGACCCGACCATCCGTGGCACCGAGCAGAGCGCGGCGAGATCCGGACGGACGCCATCCAGGGCCTGCTCGATCCGTGGGCCGAAGAGTTGGGCGTGACGCTGCGAGGCGACGAGATCGAGCAACTGCTCGCGCCGGGCGGGTACACCGTCGTCGTCGAAATGATCGATCGGGTCCGATCGCTGCGCGCCGACGGATTCCTCACCGGCCTGCTGACCAACACCTTCGCGGAGTTCCGTCCGACCATGGAGCGCGACATCGACTTCGCCCTCTTCGATGTCGTCGTCGAGTCGTTCGCAGTCGGCGCGCGCAAACCTGAGTACGCCATCTACGAGATCACCGCCGAGTTGCTCGGAGTCGGCCACGACGCCATCGTGTACCTCGACGACTTCGACCAGAATCTCGAGCCACCGGCCGCGCTCGGATGGACGACGATCCAGGTGGGCGATGCCGCCGTGGCACTTCGTGAGCTGGACGCTGTGCTCGGCGCGTGAACCTCCGGTGCCAACCGAACTCACCGCGTGGTCAATAATGGGGACATGACCGCGACCGACTCGTCCGAAACTGCTGCGGAGGCCCGCTCCCCCGGGCTCACCTTCCAGGACCTCCTCGACGCCGACACCCATCCGGTGCCCGACGTGCTCCGGCTCGAATCGCCCCGCTACTTCGGCAGCGAGGATGTCCCGATCGAGCGGTACACCTCGCGCGACTGGCACCGCCGGGAAGTCGACCAACTGTGGTCGCGGGTGTGGCAGTTCGCATGCCGCGAGGAGCACATCCCCGAGCCCGGCGACTACATCGTGTACGACATCGCCGAGAAGTCCTACCTCGTGGTCCGCCAGGCCGACGGATCGATCAAGTCGTTCCCCAACGCCTGCCTCCACCGCGGGCGTCAGCTGAAGGAATACGACGGCCGCTGTTCGGAGATCCGCTGCGCATTCCACGGCTTCGCATGGGACCTCGCCGGCAACCTCGCCGACGTTCCCGCGGCGTGGGACTTCCCGCACGTCGACCAGCGCCCCGACGACTTCACGCTGCCCGAGTGCGCCGTGGGCACCTGGGCCGGCTTCGTGTTCATCAACCCCGACCCGAACGCCGCGCCGCTCGAAGACCACCTCGGCGAGATCGTCGAGCAATTCGAGGTCTGGGACCTCGGCAACCGATATGTCGAGGCCCACGTGTCACGCGTAATCGAGGCGAACTGGAAGATCGCGCAGGAGGCGTTCTGCGAGGCGTACCACGTCAATGCCACACACCCGCAGATCCTCACCTACCTGTGCGATGTCAACAGCCAGATCGACGTGTGGGACCGCTGCTCGCGGGTGATCACCCCCGGCGGCGCTCCGAGTCCACTCCTCGGGATCCAACTGCCCGAACAGGAGATCCTGCGCAGCATGCTCGACGTGCGCGTCGATCAGGAGTCACCGATCACGCTCGAGGAGGGTCAGACCGCTCGGGCGGTTCTCGCCGAAATGTCACGCGAGCGTTGGAGGCCGCAGGCGGGTGACCGCGTCGACCAGATGAGCGACGCCGAGATGATGGACTCGATCGACTACACGATCTTCCCGAACATGCACCCGTGGGGAGCGTTCAACCGGATCACCTACCGTTTCCGTCCCAATGGTGACGACCATCGATCGGCGATCATGGAGGTGTTCTTCCTGTCGCCCTTCCAAGGCGACCGGCCACCGCCGGCGAAGGAGCGCAAGCTCGGCGTCGACGATCCATGGACCGATGCGCCCGAGTTGGGAATGCTCGCCAAGGTGTTCGAGCAGGACGTCTTCAACATGGCCAAGGTGCAAAAGGGTCTCGAGACCACCCGCAAGCCGGGGATCACGCTCTCGAACTACCAGGAATCGAAGATCCGCTGGCTGCACACGCTGCTCGGAGAGTTCGTCGGCGACACCATCGACACTCCCGTCAGCGTGGGGACGCGGTCATGAGGGGCATCGTCCATCCGTTCACCGGTGCGCTGCACGAGCAGGACGGCGAGGGCAACATCCGCGTGACGCTCGACGGCAAGGAAGGCATCTTCGGCACCGACGGTCACTGGATCTCCGGTGAACTCCGCGAATGTGACCCCCAGCTGTGCGGCTGGGTCGGCGGCCCGATCCTGACCAACCACCGCGTCACGTCGCAGACCGCCAACGGTTAGCCCCGGTCTTTCCGGACCCGACTCCGAAAGACCACCGGTGGGACCGACGAGATCCAGCACAACATCTTCGGCGAGAACATCCTCGGACTTCCAAGGGAGCCGAACACCGATCGTGATGCTGGGATCCGCAACGTCGAGCGGTGACCCGGTTCCAGAGGAGCGCGTTCACGGAATCATCAGCACCGCCGCCGGACGAAGCGCCGCCAACCCCGCGTCGAAGGTGGCGATCGTGGTGTTGCGCCGGGCAGCGGAAGCAGCAAGATAGGCATCGGTCACCTGGCGGTGCCCGAACACACCCTCGAGTGTCACTTCGCCGTACGGCTCGTCGTCGGGCCAGAACTCATGGTGAGGATTGGCCTCGAGCAGTTTCATTGCCACGTGTGCATGCTCGGTGCTCGCGACCCGCACCAGATACCGAATCAACGAGCCCTGGGTCGATGGGCAGGTCGCAAACCGTCGGGATGCACCGAGCCACGCTCGTGCTCGCAAGTGATGCTCATGGCCCGCAACACTGAGCGCGATCAGCACGTTGGCGTCGAGCAGGACGGCGTCAGTCGTCGAGGACATCGGCCACGTCGTCGGCACTGACCTCGTAGCCGAGGTCAACCACCCCGAAGCCGGTCAAGGGATCGCGCTCGACCGGACCGGTCGGACGCAACGTCTTGCGCAAGGCCTCGTTGACGATCCCGCTCACCGAGGTCCGCGAGCGTCGGGCTGCCGCTTGGGCCTCGGCATGAAGATCCTCGTCGATGTCGACCGTCGTACGCATCACGATGCATCATAACGCATCACGTTGCGCGCCGCCGCACGAATTCTCAGGACCACTCGTTCCAGCGGATGAACTCTTCTGCCGGTGGCCGCTTGGCCGGCTTGAAGTCGGTGCCGATGGTGTAGGCCACGGGGAACAGACCGGCCTGGCTGTATTCGTCGTAGGGGATCCCGAGCAGCTCGGAGATCTCGCGTTCGTTCTGCAGACTCAGCGAGGTCCAGGCCGAGCCGAGACCACGTTCGCGCAATGCGAGCATGAAGCTCCACACCGCCGGCAGGATGCCACCCCGAGCGCGATGCCTGGCGCCATGACGGCGTGCCTTCGTCCATGCGGTCGGCGAGCAGTGGGATCACGAGCACCGGAACCTCGTGGAGGTGTTCTGCGAGATGGCGGGCCGACTGGTTCACGCGGTCGGCCTGTGAGCCGGGCGGGGGCTCCGGCGCTCCGGCATATGCCGCGGCGAAGTTGGTGCGGTAGATGTCGGCGATCACCTGCTTCTTGGCCGCGTCCTCGATCATCATCCACCGCCACCGCTGCGAGTTGGAGCCGGTGGGTGACTGGTGAGCGATGTCGATGCACTCGACCAACACGTCGCGCGGCACCGGGCGAGTCAGATCGAGCCGCTTGCGCACGGCCCGCGTCGTGGTGAGCACCTCGTCGGCGCTCAGCCCGAGCTTCTCCGTCACGAGGCGGCTTCCTTCTGGGCCTTCATCCACTCGGCTGTCGCCTTGCCCATCTTCTGGCCGTCGTAGCCGATGCGCTGGGTCGGCTCGACCTCGAGGATGACGCGGCGCGGCGAGTCGAGGAACTTCTCGAAGATCTTGGCGCCCTCGACGTCGTCGCCACGGATCGCCTTCGCGAGCGCCGGGTAGAACCAGTCCTTGGTCTCCTGGTCGTCACGAACGACACACGTGCCCTTGTACGTCACCGTCTTGTTGCGAACCATCTTCGAGCCCGTCGACGTGACGACGATGCACACCCGCGGATCACGGCGCACCGCACTGATGCGGGCACGTTGGCTGGACGCAGTCAGCCAGAACTTCCCGTCGTGGAACACGTACGACATGATCACGCCGACGGGCCACCCCTCCTTGTTCGACCAGATGAAGGTGCACTCGTTCTGGGCGTCGAGCATTTCGGCCTCGTCGTCGGCGTCGAGTCCGAACACAGTGACGTCTTCGTAGTTCTCCGGATGTTCGCTCATGAGCGCACCGTACGGCGCGGCGTACGCGCCCGACGATGCAGAGCAGTCAACTCGGTTCGAAGCGCAGCGGCAGTTCCTTCATCGGGAACAGGATGAAGCTCGGCTCGTGGACCGGCGAAACGAGTGGTCGTGCCAGTTCGATCGACGACGTGCGCTCGAGCCACTGAGTGAACCCACTGACGAGTTCCTGACGGGCCAGTGCAGCGCCCACGCAGAAGTGGGGGCCGACACCGAACGCGAGGTGCTGCGGATTGCGGGGCCGGTCGATGTCGAACTCGTCGGCATGATCGAACACCGATGCGTCGCGATTGGCGGCGGCGTAGCGAATCATCACCATCGCGCCCTCGGGGATCACGACACCGCCGACCTCGACGTCGCGCGTGGCTCGGCGGGTGAGGCCCTGCACCGGGCTCTCGAACCGCAGGACCTCCTCGATGAAGCGGGGGATGAGCGACAGGTCGCGGCGGATCCGGTCCTGTACGTCGGGGTACCGGGTGAGCAGCCACATCCCGTGGTTCAGGGCGCTGGTGGTGGTCTCGAAACCTCCGGTGACGAGTTGGTGCATGAGGTTCTGCAACTCGGCGACGGTCAGCGGCTCGACACCGTCTTCGTCCTCGTGGGCGTGCACGAGCGCGGAGATCAGGTCGGCGGTGGGCTCGGCCCGCCGGGCCTCGAACACTGCCGCGAGATGATGCTGGGCTTCGAGTTCGATCTCGACGGTCTCCAGCACCTCGTCGTCGGTCAGCGGGCGCATCGCCAGCGCCAGCATGGCGCCCGCCCAGCGGTTGAAGCGGTGGATCTCGGAGCTGTCGAGTCCGAGCTCCTCGGCGATGATGATGCCGGGCAGCGGCATCGCGAAATCGAGGTTGAACTCGCACTCGCCCCGCTCGATCAGCCCGTCGATCAGCGTTGCGGGTGACGTCGTCGATGTGGTCGGCCATGGCGGCGATCCGACTCGGGAGGAACGCCTTCGCAACGAGCCGGCGATAGTCGGAGTGGACGGGCGGGTCGGTGCGCTGCAGCGTCTCGACGTGACCCCAACCACGTGCGCGGAGAATCTCCTGGTACCGCCGGGCATTGTCGACCTGGAGACCCTTCTTCGTGCCGCCACCCCGGCCACTGCTCGAGAACAGTTCAGGGTTGGTGAGCACGAATCGGACATCGTCGTATCGCGTGACCATCACGGCGCCGATCTCGGGCATCGGGAAGACAGGACACTGTTCGTGGAGCTCGGTGTAGAAGTCCCACGGGTCGTCCTGGATCGCGGGGTCGAGCATCGTGTGATCGACGGGGCATGCGAGTGCGCCGATGCGGTCCTCGAGTGTGGGCTCTGCCATGGGCGGACATTCTTCCAGGCGATGAACGCCGACCTCGGAGCCGGGCCACCGAGACCTGCGACGACTGATCAC
Source organism: Ilumatobacteraceae bacterium (assembly GCA_963743825.1). Lineage (GTDB taxonomy): Bacteria > Actinomycetota > Acidimicrobiia > Acidimicrobiales > Ilumatobacteraceae > Sva-07. The sequence continues at coordinate 263,187 of CAVURC010000010.1, forward strand.
CAAAGAAGATTCCGGATGTCGAGTGATCTGCGTCACAGATGGGAATGTGCGTGGACGATCGTAGGTTGCTGCAATTACTACTAACGATCGACGACACCCCTCACCCCCGAAAGCAGCACCAGGACCATGTTCACCACCAAGCCCCGAATCCATTCCGCACTCCTCGCCAGTGACCTGGCCAATGCGGTCCCCATCGCTGAACTCGAGACACTGGATCGCCTCGCAACGACCATCTGGCTCGATGCCGGTGAGCAGATCGTCGCGAAGAACGGCTTCGGGCGAGAGTGCTTCGTGGTGATCGAGGGCGAGTTCAAGGTCGAGCGTGACGACCTGTCAGTCGTCGTCGGTCCAGGCAGCATCCTCGGCGAGATGGCGCTGCTGACCCTGAAGCCGCGGACCGCATCGGTCACGGCGACCACCAACTCCAGCGTGTACGTCCTCACCCCTCCCGAGTTCGCGACGCTGCTCGACACCTGCCCGAACATCGCGCAGTACGTGCTCGACGGCGCCGCACGTCGCGCCGCCGCCTGAGCGAGCGCTCGCACACACCGAGACGTACGCTCGCGGGTCATGGCCGCCGACGTCGACACCTACATCGTCGGGTCACAGATGTGGCCCGACGAGATGACCCGTCTCCGGTCGATCCTGCTCGACAGCGGATTGACCGAGGGGATCAAGTGGGGCAAGCCCTGCTACAGCCACGAGGGCAGCAACATCGCCATCATGCAGGAGATGAAGGACTTCCTCGCGTTGATGTTCTTCAAGGGTGCCCTGCTCGACGACCCGGCCGGTGTTCTCCAGGAGCAGGGGCCGAACTCGCGGTCGGCGCGCCGTATCTGCTTCACCTCCGTCGACGACGTGACCCGGCTGACCGACACCCTCACGGCGCTACATCGACGAGGCGATCGTCGTCGAGGAGTCCGGCCTCGACGTCGGCCCGGCACCCGAGCTCGTTCTGGTCGACGAACTCCGACAGCGGCTCGACGACGACCCGGCGCTGCGGAGTGCGTTCGAGGCACTGACCCCGGGTCGACAGCGGGAGTACAACCTGTACTTCGCCGGAGCGAAGCAGGCCGCCACCCGTGCCGGCGCGAGTCGACAAGTACGCCCCGAGAATCCTGGACGGCAAGGGCCTCCGCGACCGGTGAAGGTTCGCACATCCAGACCACGTACACGATGTGTCCTGACACATCGTGACGTATCTTGACGGCGTGACAACGACCGACCGATTGCTTTCGCTCGCGGCTGGGGTGTGCCCGGAGACCGGGCCGGCAGACTTCGTCGCCGCTTGCGCGGCGCGGGATGGGATGCGTGCGGAATCTGGTTCGATGCGGCGACATGGGACGACGCAGTGGCCCGAGAGGTACGACGCCGTCTCGATGACACCGGGCTGATCGCGCTGGACATGGAACCGATCTTCGTCACCCCGGCCGGTGACCACGGCGAGGCGATGATCGAAGCAGCGGCGACGGTCGGCGCGCGCAACCTCCTGGTCGTCTCGCGAGGCGTCGATGACGAGCAGTTCGCCGATCGCTTCGGCGAACTCTGCGACCTCGCCTCCGCGCACGGCATCGGCTGCAGCCTCGAGTTCATGGCCTTCATGTCGGTCCGGGACCTGCCCCAGTCGCTCGCCATCCTCGATCGAGTGGATCGACCGAACGCAGGGGTCCTGGTCGACAACCTCCACCTCGCTCGTACCGGCGGCACCGCCACCGACGTCGCCGCGATCTCCGCGAATCGACTCCCCTACCTCCAGCTGTGCGATGCGCCGGCCGAAGCTCCCGACGAGCTGGTCGTCGAGGCGCTCGACGGTCGCCAACTCCTCGGCGAAGGCCACCTCCCCATCGCCGAACTCGTCGACGTGCTCCCCCCGCACACGGCACTGTCGATGGAGATCAGGTCAGCGGCGCTGCGATCCGCCTTCCCCGATCCGGCCGACCGCGCCCGCGAGGTGCTTCGCACCACGCTCCACCACCTCCGGCGATGAGCGAACGCCCCGACTACTGGGGTTTGGCTCATCGCCGGGTGAGGGCTACCGGCGGACGGTCCAGCGGATCGGCAACGTCGTCAGACCCCGCAGGATGAACGGCTCGTTGACCTCGACGGCGCCCGTGCGTTCGACGGTGTCGAACCGTTCGACCATGAGCCGCAGTGCGACCGCACCCTCCCGCCGGGCGAGGGCAGCCCCGATGCAGTGGTGCACACCCCAACCGAACGCCAAGTGCGACCTCGACCCCGGCCCGAAACGGTCGAGTCGGATCGAGTCAGGGTCGTCGAACACCTCGGGATCACGGTTCGCCGACGCGAAGAGCACCTGCATCCGCGAACCCGCAGGCAGGACCTCGTCACGGACCGTGCTCGGCTCGGGGTTCGTGCGGAACAGACCCTGCACCGGCGAGTCGAACCGCAGGAACTCCTCCACCGCCGAGGGAATCAACTCCGGGTTCGACCGCAGTTGGGCAACCAGCTCCGGCTGCTCGATCAACCGGTAGAGCATCAGCGAGATGAGACTCGCCGTCGTCTCGTGGCCCGCAACGAGGAGCTGCTGGCTGAGCCGGCGAACTTCGTGATGGGTCAGCCCGCCATCGATCTCGGCGAGCGCCATCACCGACAGCACGTCATCGGGCAGCGCATCGCCGCGTTCCTTGCAGGCGATCCGATCGGCCACGAGTTCGTCGACCAGCGCGAAGATCTCACGGTTGGCCGCCTCGGCCAGAGCGTGGTCGCCGCCGCCGAGGCTGTTCACGATGTCGTCGGACCAGCGACCGAACTCATCGCGACGATCCCGCGGCACACCGAGCAGCGCAGCGATCACGATCGCCGGAAACGGGAAGGCGAACAGCGGCACGAAGTCACCCTCGCCGTCGTCACCGAAGGCACGATTCCACAGATCCTCTGCGATCTCGACGACGTCGTCGTCGAGTCGAGCGAGCGCCGCCGGCCGGAACGTGTCCTGCAGGATCCGCCGGTGGCGCCGATGGTCGGGATCGTCCGTGGTACCCAGCACCCCGGCAGGCGACGGGTCGACACCGACGCCGTTTCCGTTGCGCCACTCCCCCGGCCGCATGAGGACGTCGAACACGTCGTCGTGGCGGCTCAGCACGAAGAACGGCGGATCGTGCGACTCCTCGACGTGCAGCGGGCAACGTTCACGAAGGTGCTCGATGCCCGACGGACGGTTCGACGTCGTTCGCGTGCGCGAGGTGGGAATAGCCCTCTGTCATCGGCCCTCCGTCAAGAGTGGGTCAGTACGGCATCGTCCCGCCGTCGACGGGGAACATGCATCCGGTGATGTTCCTCGCAGCGTCCGACGCGAGCAGCACCGCAACGGCGGCCACTTCCTCGACCCTGTTCGGTCGCTTGATCGCCGACTCGGAGCTGAACATCGTGATGAGCGCGTCGTAGTTCTCGAGCCCCATCGCGACCGCCGAGTCGGGGCCGGTCGCGCGAACGATGTCGGTCTCGATCAGCCCGGGCAGGATGGCGTTGACCGTGATGCCCAACGTGCCGACCTCGTAGGCCGCCGCCTTCACCAGGCCGTTGACGGCATGCTTGGTGGCGGCGTAGCCGGGGATCCCCGGCTTGCCGAGTTTGCCTTCGGTCGACGACGTCACGATGACCCGGCCGGACTCGCGAGGGATCATGTGCTGGAGCGCTCGACGCATCCCCCAGAACACATGGTTCAGGTTCCAGTCGACCTCGAGCGCCCACTCCTCGTCGGACATCTGGGCAACCGGCGCGGTTGCCAGGACACCGCCGGAGTTCAGACAGCAGATGTCCAACTGGCCGTAGCGCTCGATCGTGAAGTCGATCAACCCCTCGACCGTGGCCTGCTTCGAGGCGTCACCGGCGTAGAACGCGGCGTTGTCGCCGGCGGCCATCTCGTCGAGACACTCCTGCCCCTTGGCTTCGTCGCGTCCGTTGACGACGACCTTGCCGCCTTCGGCGATGAATGCGTCGGCCATCGCGCGGCCGATGCTGCGGGTGCCACCTGTGATGCAGGCGACCTTTCCATCAAGCTTTCCCATGACAGTTCCCTTTCCGATTCTTGGTCGTTGGGCTCGGCTCAGTACGGAGCCGTGCCACCGTCGATCGAGATGAGTGATCCGGTGATGCCGGCGCCTGCGTCAGAGGCGAGCAGTGTCGCGACTGCGGCGACGTCCTCGACCTCGTTGAGACGCTTGATCGCCGACTCCTGGGCGAACATGTCGAGCAGGCCCTGATAGTCGAGACCCATCGACTCAGCCGCTGCCGGGCCCTCCGCCATCATGATGTCGGTTTCGATGGCGCCGGGGCACAGGGCGTTCACGGTGATGCCGAGCGTGCCGACCTCGTGCGCTGCGGACTTGGTGAGCCCGTTGATGGCATGCTTCGCCACGACGTAGATCGAGATGCCGGGCTTGCCTACCTTGCCCTCGAGCGAACTGACGCTCATCACACGCCCGTACTGCTGCGGGATCATGTAGTGGAAGGCTCGTCGCATCGTCCAGAACGTGTGCCAGAAGTTCCAGACGAGCGAATCGGCCATCGCCTCGTCGGTGAGGTCGACGATCGGGGCGTGTCCCGTTGCGCCGCCGGCATTGGCCACGAGGATGTCGATCCGCCCGAAGTGATCGACCGTGCCGTCGACGATCGCCTCGCAGGCCTCGCGTTGCTTCACGTCACCGGCGATGAAGTGCACGCGATCACCGGCGTCGAGCGCAGCGAGCGTCTGCTCGGCCTTGGACGGATCGCGACCGTTGACGACGACCATGGCACCCTCGTCGAGGAACCCCTTCGCGATGCCGAGACCGATTCCTCGCGTCCCCCCGGTGATACAGGCAACGCGCCCGTCAAGTACTCCCATGACAACCCTCTCATCCCCTTCGGTCGTGCGGTTCGGTCCGGCACCGTACAACGTCGACCTCGGGGCGCAGCAGTCCGAGAGCGGTCACCGTGATACTGGTGGCGGTGGTGGCGTGAGCAGGTCGCCTCGCAGCGCCATCTTGATCGACGTGATCGCCCGCTGATGCCGGGCGGGATCGTCGGACACCCCATCGGTCAGGCCGATGAGGATGATGGACACGAACTCCACCATGAACGTGCGGTTCGCCGGATCGATCTCACCGGACTCCACACCGGCATCGATGAGCCGCACGAAGAAGTCGTCGCGCCGTTCCGCATGTCCGGACAGCGACGCTGCGATCTCGGGATGTCGTCGCATGTCGGCACGGGTGGCGCCGATGAACGCAGCGAACGTCGGGTCGCTCTCGTTCAACTCGCGGGCGACGTCGAGAATCGCGTCGAACTTGCGCAGGAACCCCGGCGCCAGATCCACCGCCTCGTTGAACCGGCCGTAGACACGTCGCTGCACGTCCTCGTGCACGGCGAGGTACAGATCGAGTTTGGACGGGTAGTAGTAGTACAACGCTCCGGCCGTGATGCCGACGTGGGCGGCAAGGTCACGATTCGTCGATGAGTCATAACCTCCGGCCGCGAAGGCGGCCCGGGCGACGTCGAGGATGCGCTGGCGCGTCTCGGCGGAGTCGGTGTCCTTCGGACGTCCGAGCGGCCGGCCGCCTCGCGCAGCATCGGCCATCGCTCAGGTCTCCGCCGGCCGGTACTGGTGTGTCCGGTGGGTTCGACCACCGGCGACCAGGATGAGCTGGCCTGTCACCCACGAGGCCGCATCCGACACCAGATACAGCACAGCTCCGGCGATGTCGTCGGGCCGTCCGATCCGACCGAGTGGTATCCCGGCGGCGATGGCCTCGTGTTGGCCGTCGGTTCCGAGAACCTCCGAGAACGCCTCCGTCGCAACCGGGCCGGGAGCCACCGTGTTCACCCGGATGTCGGGCGCCAGCTCCAACGCCAGCGTCTCGGTGAGGTTGTTCATCCCCGCTTTGGCCGCGGCATACGGGCCGGTGAACGGCGATCCGCGCATCCCGGCACCGGAGCTGATGTTCACGATCGAGCCGCCCGGCCCCATCCGCTTGGCGGCCGCCTTGCAGCCCTGGAATGCCGAGGTGAGGTTCAGTTCGAGCTGCGAACGGAAGATCTCGTCAGGGGTGTCGATCAGCGTCCGCGTCGTCTTCTCGTCGGATCCACCAACGTTGTTGACCCAGATGTCGAGCCGACCGAATCGCTCCATCGTCTGGTCGGCCAACGACTCGGACAGGTCGCGGATGTCGCCCGCGACGATGAGTGCCTGCCGACCGCGTTCTTCGACACCGGCAGCGGTGATCTCGAGGTCCGACATCCGCCGAGCGTTCAGCACGACGTCGCACCCGGCGTCGGCAAGACCCCAGGCGATTGCCCGACCGATGCCCTGGCCGGAGCCCGTGACGACGCCAACTCGGCCGGTCAGATCGAATCGGTCGAGCAGGTTCATGCGTGCCACGATCGCACAAACACCTCAGTCATCGACGGCCCGGGGAAGGAACTGTCCCGTGTTGGCCGTGATCCCTCCGTCGACCGGGACGATCGCACCGTTGACGAACGACGCGTCGGCGGACGTGAGGAATTCGATGACCGCGGCGATCTCGTCGGCCTGACCCCAGCGTTGCAGTGGAATCCGGCGACGCAGTTCGTCGTACACCGTCGACGACTGCAGTCGTGCGGTCATCGCCGTTTCGGTCGGGCCCGGACACACGGCGTTGACCGTGATCCCGTCGGCGCCGAGGTCGATCGCAGCCGCACGCACGAGGTTGATCACCGCTCCCTTCGCGGTGTTGTAGGCCCACATGTTCGGATCACCGGCGATCCCGGAGGTGGACGCGGTGACGACGATCCGGCCGCCACCACTCGCACGCAAGGCTGGGGCGACCGCCCGGATGCCGAGCGCAACCGCTCTCACGTTCACGGCGAGGGCCCGGTCGAAGTCCTCCATCGGGAGATCGAGCAGACCGCCGCCCATCGACACCCCGGCATTGAAGACGGCCGCATCGAGTCGGCCGAACCGCTCGGCGGCAGCGGCGACCGCAGCGGCGTTGGTGTCGTCGGACGTCACGTCTCCCACGACGATGTGGATGTTCGCCGCCTGCTCGGAGTCACGCGTCCACGCGAGCGCGTCTGCCAATCGATCGACGGCGACCACGTACGAGCCATGAGCGACCATCCGCTCGACCGTTGCGCGCCCGATGCCCGACGCGGCGCCCGTGACGATGACGACTCTGCTGTTCATGGGTTCATGTAGTCCTTGTAGTAGGTGAGACGACCGTCGCTCACGCGGTACACACCGACGCCGTGACGGACTCCCTTGTTGGTCGTCGCCTCCCACTGTGCCCAGGCGACCGTGTCGTCACCGGCCAGCTCCACCAGGCGGAACGAGGCACCGGCCTTGGCCATCTCGGTGTTCATCATCGAGAAGAACCCGGCGATCGCGTCACCGCCCACGAACGTGCCGTAGACGGGATCGACCACCTCGGCGTCGTCCGCGAACAGCGGCGCCAATGCGGCGTAGTCACCCTCGTCCTGGATCTCCCAGAATCTCTTGATGGTGTCGTATGCATCTCCGGCCATGGCGCACGGTACGACGCGCGACCGCCGACTGTCGATACTGAACGACCATTCGGTTATGTTCGGCAGACAGACACAACTGCTCACGACATTGGACAACAGGAGACAACCATGGACCTCGGACTCACCGGCAAGAAGGCACTCATCACGGGCGCGACGAAGGGAATCGGCCGGGCGACCGCCGAGACATTGCTCGCCGAAGGAGCCTCCGTGGCGATCTGCGCACGCACCGCTGAGGGCGTCGACGCCGCGGTCGCCGAGCTGTCACAGCTCGGCACGGTCGTCGGCAGCGTCGTCGACGCCGGCGACCCCGATGCACTGGTCGCCTGGGTCAACTCATCGGCCGAGCAGCTCGGCGGCATCGACATCTACGTGCACAACACCTCTGGCAAGCCGGCACGCTCCAACGAGGCGTGGATCAACAACTTCAACATCGACCTCATGTCGCTCATCTACGGCGCCGGCGCTGCGAGCGAAGCGCTCGCGGACGGTGGCGGATCACTGATCAGCCTCGGCACGACGGCGGTCGCCGAGCACTTCGCGTCGGGGTCCGGGAGCTACAGCGCGTTCAAGTCCGCCGTCACGAACTGGACCCTCGGTCAGGCCCAGGTGCTCGGAGCGAAGGGGATCCGCTGCAACGTGGTCTCGCCCGGCCCGATCTACATCGAAGGCGGCGACTGGAACATGATCAAGGACCACATGGCCGACTTCTACGCGGCCACCGCGAAGGCCCACCCCGGCGGCGAGCTCGGCACCGCGCAGGATGTCGCCGACGTCATTGCCTTCCTCGCCAGCGACCGAGCCCGCCACGTGAACGGTGTCAACGTCACCGTCGACGGAGGGTTCCTCAAGCGCGTCGACTTCTGAGATGGGCGATCAGAACGACACCGGGAGCCGGATCGACGTCACGCTCGTTGCCGGCGGGATGTACCACGACATCGACTTCGCGCGCCTGGAGTTGTTGAAGCTCCTCGGCGAGCACGACGAGTTCCGCGTCAGGGTCCAACCAGACTACGAAGACGCCGATGCCATCGCAGCCGGATCGATCCTCGTCAGCTACACGTGCAACCTTCGACCCAGCGTCGAGGCGCAGCAGAAGATCCGGCAGTGGGTCGAGCAGGGCGGCCGCTGGGTGGCGCTCCATGGCACGAACTCCGCACTCGACGTCGGCACACCGCAGGGCGTCGACTCACCGCGGGTGTTCCCCGTGTGGGCCGACACACTCGGGTCGCAGTTCGTCGCCCACCCGCCGATCGAGCCGTACCTGGTGGAACTGTCCGACCCCGACCACTGGCTGGTGGCGGGTCTCGAACCCTTCGAGACCGACGACGAGTTGTACCTCTCGGAGTTCGCGGATCGCGATGCTCTGCGACCCGTTGCTGCACACCGTGTGGTCGGGTGAGGCGCGGGGGTTCGTCGAGTCCGACTGGACGACCGGTCCCGATCATCACCTCGTGATGTACCTACGCGAGCTCGGTGACGGGGCCGTGCTCTACAACACCCTCGGACACTGCCGCGGGCACTACGACATGGTGCCGGTCGTCGACTACTACCCGAAGATCGAGCGCGGGTCGTGGAACCAGCCGGCCTACGCCGAGCTGCTGCGGCGATCTCTGCGGTGGGCCCGCGGCGCCACGGCGTGAACGACACACCGGTGCAGCCGGGCCGGATCGGTCGACCGCCGAAGATCGACGAACACGGCACGCCCACCCGCGAACGCCTGCTGCGAGCCGCCGTGGAGGCGTGCGTCGAGTTCGGCTACGACGGTGCGACCCTGGCCGACATCGCCCGCCGGGCGGGCGTCTCGACACCGGCGGTGTACAGCCACTTCAGCGGCAAGGCGGCCCTGCTGGTCGAGGCGAGCAAGCATGAACTCGATGCCATCGCCACGACGCGTCTGCCTGGCGAACCGGGCGTGCGTGAGATCGCGAGACACTGGCTGCAACCAGACTTCACGGCCACCCGCATCCTGGTCGCCGAGTTGCACTGCGCGGCGATCCGTCAGCCCGAGGTCGCCGAACTGCTCGGTCACTGGCAACGCGAGAACGCCGAACGACTCGAGCGACTCGCCGGCTTGAGCGCCGGACAGGTCCGGCTGTACTACCTGCTCCTCGTCGGGCTGTCGTACGCCGATCAAGTCGACTCCCTGGACGTGGCTCGCGACGACTTCGAACGCCAGATCGGCGCGCTGATCGACGAGTGGTTCCACCCGACGCAGGGTTGAGCGCCCACTGCGAATCGGCCGGGATCGCGCTGCTACTGTCGTTCCTTAACGACCATTCAGTTAGGTCGTGCATCTGAGTCGGCCGAAGGAGCCCAATGACCACCACCGTCGCTGTTGCCGATGGCATCTTCACCATCGACAACGGCAAGCCCACACTGCTGGGAAGCCGTTGCACGAACTGCGGGAACCACATGTTCCCCCGCCAGAGCGGATGCCCGCGCTGCATGTTCAACACCCAAGAGGACGTCGAACTCGCCACCACCGGCAAGCTCTGGACCTGGACCGTGCAGGCGTTCCCACCGAAGGCGCCGCCCTATCTCGGCCCGGCCGGTGACGACTTCGTGCCGTACGGAGTCGGCTACGTCGAACTCGAGGGTCAGCTGCGCGTCGAGGCCCGGCTCACCGAGGCCGACCCCGACAAGCTCGTCATCGGCATGGACATGGAGTTGGTGCTCGAACCACTGTGCATCGACGACGACGGCAACCAGGTCGTCACGTACGCATTCGCACCCCTCGCCACGTCAGAATCGTCCACGTCTGAAGGAGATCCCTCATGAGCAACGTCGCGATCGTCGGCATCGGAATGCACGAGTTCGGCCGCAACGACGGCATCTCCGGCATGGATCAAGGCGTGGTCGCCGTCCGGCGAGCCCTCGCCGACTGCGGTCAGCAGTGGTCCGACATGCAGTTCGCCGTGGGTGGATCGATGGACGGTGGCGCCGCCGACACCATGGTCAGCCGCGTCGGGCTGACCGGCCTGCCGTTCACCAACGTCGTGAACGGTTGTGCAACCGGTGGCACCGCGCTCGCCCAAGCGGTCAACACCATCGAGTCCGGTGCGGCCGACATCGGTATGGCAATCGGGTTCGACAAGCACGAGCCAGGTGCGTTTCGCATCAAGGGCCCACGCGGCAAGGACTGGTACGGCGGCTCGGGGCTCGCACTCACGACCCAGTTCTTCGGGATGAAGATCACCCGGTACATGCACGAGTACGGCATCACACAGGCATCGCTCGCCAAGGTGGCGTCCAAGGCGTTCCGTAACGGTGCGCTCAACCCGATGGCCTGGCGCCGCAAGCCGCTCAGCGAGCAGGAGGTCCTCGATTCGCTGATGCTCTCGTACCCGCTCACGCAGTACATGTTCTGCTCACCCGGCGAAGGCGGGGTCGCGATGATCCTGTGTCGCGCCGACAAGGCCAAGCAGTACACCGACCGACCGATCTACCTGCAGGCCGCCGCGGTGCGCACCCGCAAGTTCGGTTCGTTCGAAGTGCTGGCGCCGTCGATTGCGCTCGAACACGACCCGGGCCCGACGTCGGCCGCGTCGAAGGCAGCGTTCGAGATGGCCGGCATCGGACCGCAGGACATCGACGTCGCGCAACTCCAGGACACCGAGGCCGGCGCCGAGATCATGCACATGGCCGAGAACGGCTTCTGCGAGCACGGCGAGCAGGAGCACATGCTGGCCAATGGCGAGACCGAGATCAATGGTCGTCTGCCGGTCAACACCGATGGCGGCTGCCTCGCCAACGGCGAACCGATCGGTGCGTCGGGCCTGCGCCAGGTGTACGAGAACGTTCTGCAGTTGCGCGGCGATGCAGGCGAACGACAGGTGCCGAACGATCCCAAGGTTGCCTACACCCACGTGTACGGTGCGCCGGGAATCAGCGGCGTCACGATCCTGAGCCGCTGACCACATTCGTCCGACCAGACAGGACCCCACATGGAACTCTCCACCGAGCTGCAGATGGACATGCACCGACGCATGGTGCGCATCCGACTGTTCGAAGAAGCTGCCGGAAAGCTCGCCGAGGCGGCGAAGCTCCCGGGCTTCCTCCACCTCTACGTCGGCCAGGAGGCAGTCGCCGCCGGCGTGTGCGCCGCGCTGACCGACGACGACCAGATCACCTCGACGCATCGTGGCCACGGCCATCTCGTTGCCAAGGGCGGCCAGTTCAACGAGATGATGGCCGAACTCATGGGCAAGTCGACCGGATACTGCAAGGGCAAGGGTGGCTCGATGCACATCTCGAACCTCGACGTCGGCATGCTCGGCGCGAACGGCATCGTCGGTGCGGGTGCACCCATCGCCGTCGGCGCGGGGTTCGCCAACAAGTACAAGGGCAACGGCAACGTGGCCGTCCCGTTCTTCGGTGACGGCTCCACCAACATCGGCGCCTTCCACGAAGCCGCCAACATGGCGTGCGCGCTCAAGCTCCCGGTGGTCTTCGTGTGCGAGAACAACGAGTACGGCGAGTTCACCGCCCGCGAGAAGACCATGGCGATCACCGACATCGTCGACCGTGCCGCCGGCTACGGCATGCCGGGCGTGATCGTCGACGGCATGGACGTGGTGGCCATCCACGAAGCCGCCACGGAAGCTGTCGCCCGCGCTCGGCGTGGCGATGGTCCGTCGCTGATCGAAGCGAAGACGTACCGCTACTACAACCACCACGGCATCCAGAACCTCGGGCTCAAGTACCGCACCGACGACGAGGTCGCCGAGTGGCGCGAACGCGATCCGATCTTCACGTTCGAGGAACGGCTCATCGAGATGGGCACGGCGACCCGCGACGACATCGACGGCATCTGGGCCGAACTGCGAGCCGACATCGACACGGCGATCGAGTTCGCCGAGAACAGCCCGGTACCGACACCTGACCAGTTGCTCGTCGACGTGTACACCCTCCAGACGACGGCGGTGCCGGCATGACCCGCAAGCTGACCTACGGTCAGGCCTTCAACGAGGCGGTACGCCAGGAGATGGCGGCCAGCGACGACGTCTTCTGCGCCGGCGAGGACATCGGCGCCTTCGGCGGCGTGTTCCAGACCTACGCCGGACTCCAAGCCGAGTTCGGCGAACGGCGCGTCGTCGACACTCCGATCAGCGAGCAGGCGATCATCGGTCTCGGCGTCGGTGCGGCGGTCACCGGCTTGCGGCCGATCGTCGACATCATGTTCATGGACTTCCTGTGCGTGGCGTTCGACCAGATCGTCAACCAGGCGGCCAAGCTGAAGTACATGTTCGGTGGGGCGGCGACGATCCCCCTCACGATCACGACCGGTGGCGGCGCCGGACTCTCGGCAGCGGCGCAACACAGCCAGTCGCTCGAGGCACTCTTCTGCCACATTCCCGGGCTCAAGGTCGTGCATCCGTCGAACCCGTATGACATGAAGGGGTTGATGACCGCCTGCATCCGCGAGAACAACCCGACGCTGATGATCAAGCACAAGCGGCTGCTCGGCATGTCGGCCGAGGTGCCCGAAGAGCCGTACGCGATCCCGCTCGGGCAGGCCAACGTGGCGCGCACCGGCAGTGATGTCACCGTCGTGGCGTGGGGCCGCATGGCCAACGAAGCCCTCGACGCGGCCGAGCGAGTCGCCGCCGACGGCATCGACGTCGAGGTGATCGACCCCCGCACGTTGCAGCCGCTCGACACGGCGACGATCGTCGAGTCGGTCCGCAAGACCAATCGGGTGATCGTGGTCCACGAGGCGGTTCGCTTCGGTGGCCTCGGCGCCGAAGTTGCCGCGCAGATCCAGGAGGAGGCGTTCGACTACCTCGATGCTCCGGTGGCGCGCATTGCCGCACCGTTCTCGCCCGTGCCGTTCACGCCCACGCTCGAGTCGATCTACCTGCCGTCCACGAACGACATCGAAGCGGGGATCCGCGCCATCGTTGCCCGACCCGGGGCCTGACCGCGTGCCGTCCGCAGCCGTGTCCTCGGCCGGGGTGTCATCGGTTGGCATCATCGTCAACCCGCACGCGGGCAAGGACATCCGACGGCTGACGTCAGCATCCGGTCAGACCTCGGACGCGGTGAAGATCGGGATCATGCGACGGGTGGCAGCCGGAGCGATCGAGATGGGCGCCGACCGCATCCTGTTCAGCACCGACACCCACCACCTGGCCGAGCGAGCGGTCGAAGGTCTCGCCGGGACGATCGAGTTCGTCGACATCCCTCTCACCGGGTCGCAACTCGACACCGTGGCGGCGGCGCGGACGATGTGGAAGGAACAGGTCGGCGCCGTCGTGGCGCTCGGAGGCGACGGCACCTGCCGCGACGTCGCCACGGGGTGGCCCGACGTCCCACTCATCGCGATCTCGACCGGCACCAACAACGTGTTCCCGTCGACCGTCGACGGCACGACCGCCGGCGTCGCAGCCGCACTCGTGGCGACCGGAGCCGTACCACTCGAACGAGTCGGCCGGCGCGCCAAACGCGTTGCCCTGCGTATCGACACGCCGACGTCCACGTCGGTGGTGAACGAGCACGCGCTGGTCGAGGCCGCCCTCATCGACACCGCCTTCGTCGGTGCTCGAGCCGTGAACGACCCCGCGACGATCCGATGGGTGGTCGCGTGCATCGCCAACCCGGCGAGCACCGGCTTGGCCAGTATCGCCGGACGGGTGCACCCGGTCGACAGGAACGAACCCGGTGGCGTGCTCATCCGGCTCGGCCCCGGAGGACGACGGGTACGCGTCCCGCTCGCTCCCGGCACGTTCACCACCCTCGCTGTCGAATCGGTGGAACTCCTCACGACATCGATCGATCTCCCGGGTGGCGGCGTCCTCGCCTTCGACGGCGAGCGCACGACACCCGTGTCGGCCGATGCCACCATCACCGTCTCGATCGAGGCCTCCGGGCCACAACTCCTCGACGTCGACACGACACTCGCACTGGCCGCCGCCGATCGACGCTTCGACGTCGGCGACGTTTTCGAAGACGGCACCCCACGACGAAAGGACATCCATGGCGACTGAGTTCATCATGCCCAAGCTCGGGCTCACGATGGAGGAGGGAACCATCACCGAATGGTTCGCCGAAGACGGCGACGCGGTGACGGCGGGCGCGGCGCTGCTGCGCATCGAGACCGACAAGACCGAGACCGACGTGGAAGCAGCCGGTTCAGGGAGACTCCACCGGCTGGGCCAGGTCGGCGAGACGTTCGCCTGCGGCGATTTGATCGGCTGGTTCCTCGCCGACGGCGAGCAAGCCCCGACAGCAGCCGCTGCGGCTGCGGCCCCAGCCGCCGCCGCAGCGACGCCGCAGGTAGCGGCGGCACCGGCGTCGGCTGTCCCGGCGCCCACATCGGGACGCATCATCGCGTCGCCGATGGCGAAACGACTCGCCGCCGAACGCAACCTCGACCTGCGCATGATCCGTGGCACCGGGCCAGGCGGGCGCATCGTGGCGGAGGATCTCGACGGCGTCACCGCATCGGCCACGGCACCAGCCGCTGCACAGATCGTGACGCGCTCGGTGCCGCTCATCGCCGCGGGCGTCGGTGTTCCGGCGACTGCTGCCGCACGTCAGTTGGCCGACCTGTTGGGTATCGACCTGGCCCAGGTCGCACCCGACCAGTTCGAACAGCGGGTGACCAGAGACGCAGTCGCGCTCCACGTACGCGGGCTCCTCGCCCGAGCTGAGCCGACAGTCGCTCCATCGGCAGCGGCTCCGGCCGCTGCGCTGCTTCCGGCGATGCAGGAGCCGACGTCCGTGGTCCGGATGACCGGCGTACGCGGCACCATCGCTCGACGGATGCACGACTCGCTCGCCCAGATGGCGCAGCTGACGCTGTTCATGGATGCCGATCTCGACGCCGTGGTCGCCCACCGCGAGCAACGCAAGGCGAACGGTGCAGCTCCGAGCTACACCGACTACATCATCGCTGCCACCGCGCGAGCGCTCCGAGAGCACCCGATCGTGAACAGCCAGATCACCGACGACGGAGTCGCGCTCCTCCCCCACGTCCACGTCGGCATGGCCGTGGCGCTCGACAACGGGCTGATCGTTCCTGTGATCCGCGACACCGCCACGCTCGACCTGGCGACGCTCAGCGTGGAGTCGACCCGCCTCGCCGAGGCTGCGCGGGCCGGTTCACTGGCACTGACCGACCTCGAAGGCGGCACCTTCTCGGTGAGCACGCTCGGAATGTTCGGCGTCGACGGGTTCACACCGGTGATCAACCCGCCGAACACCGCCATCCTCGGGGTCGGTCGACTCCGCGACGACGTCGTCCTCGACGGCGACGGTCGACCCGCTTCGATGAAGCGGCTCACCCTCAGTCTCACCTGGGATCACCGGGCCTTCGACGGCGCCCCGGCGGCTGGATTCTGCCGTTCGATCGTCGACCTGCTCGGCCGGCCCGAAGCATTGGATACCTGAGGAGCAACAGCGATGATCAACTACCAGGATCTCTTCCACGTCGGTATCCGGGTCCCCGACCTCGAAGCGGCCATGGAGGAACTCGGCGGCAGCCTCGGGCTCACGTGGTCGGAGACCCGCGAGAACCCGACGCAATCACTGTGGACGCCGACCGACGGTCTGCAGGAGATCCATCTCCGGTACACCTACTCCGCAGAGGGACCCCAGCACGTCGAACTGCTCCAGGGGACCGCCGGATCGTTCTGGGACGGCAACGACCGCTCCGGTGCGCATCACGTCGGCGTCTGGGTCGACGATGTCGACGGCGAGACCGAGCAACTCATGGCGACGGGCTGGACTCTCGTGGGTTCGCAGAACGATCCTGCCGGCGACGCCGGCTACGGCATGTTCACGTATCTCCAGCCGCCGAGCGGGCTGATCGTGGAGCTCGTCAACCGCGCCGCACTGTCGTTCTTCGAGCAGTGGTGGGGCGCAGCGCTCAGCTGAACGTTGCCTGCTCCCGCGCCCACCGGTAGTCGGCCTTGCCGTTCGGCGCGCGGTACACCTCGTCGACGAACACGACCCGTCGAGGTGCTTTGTAGTCAGCGATCGACTCCTTGATGGTTGCAATGATGTCGTCGGGCGACGTGGGAGACGACACCGAGCACACGAGCACGACGGTCTCACCGAAGCGTTCGTGCGGCACCCCGACGACGTTGGCGTCGATCACCGCCGGGTGCTTGCGGGCAGCGACCTCGACCTCCTCGGGGTAGATCTTCTCGCCGCCCGAGTTGATGCACACCGAGCCCCGACCGAGCAGTGTCACGGTGCCATCTTCGGCGATCGTCGCGAAGTCACCCGGCACGGTGTATCTCACGCCGTCGACGACACGGAACGTCTGAGCCGTCTTCTCCTCGTCGTTCCAGTAGCCGGTCGGCATCGGCCCCGCAGCCGCGAGCATGCCCGGCTCCGAACTCCCACGCGCAAGCACCTGACCGGTCAACGCATCGATCGTCACGACGTTCGGTGGTGCCGTGAAGATCGCCGTCTCGGACGGTTCCTGGCCCGGCATGGTCATCGAGATCGCGAACGGTCCACCCTCGGACGCACCGATCATGTCGAGGATGACAGCGTTCGGCAGGCGTCGCTGGAAGGCCCGTTTCTGCTCGGCCGACAGCGTCGCCCCCGTGGACACGATCCGCGTGACCGACGTCAGATCAGGCAGCACCCCGTCACGTTCGGCCACATCGAGGGCGTCGTTGAGCGGTCGGGCGAAGGCGTCGCCGACGAGGGAGATCTGCGTCACGCGGTGACGTTGCGCGAGATCCCAGAGTTCGGCGGCGTCGAACGAACGGCCACCGAGCAACACGACCGACCCGCCCATCACGAACGCCCCGATCGCCAGGAACAACGCGGTGCCGTGCATGAGTGGCGGCGCGCAGAGCATCACCGGGCTGCGCCCCTCGGCCTGCAACTCCGCCGCGATCCGCCCGACATCGCCAGGGGTGGTCGGCACCTCGACGCCCGCCGACCCGTAGGCGGTGAACGCGAGCGCGCCGAACAGATCGACGTGACGCCACACCACCCCCTTGGGATTCCCGGTCGTCCCGCCGGTGTAGAGCATGAGGGCGTCCTCGCCCGAACGGGCGATGCGCGGTGCCGGTTCCGCGGCGGCGACCACCTCGTGGTACCACTCGGCCCCTTCCACGAGCGGTGAGCCGTCGTCGACCTGGAGCAGGATCCGCACGGTCGGCATCGACGCGACCGCCTCCGCCACGCGTTCGCCGAGCGAACCGTGGAAGACGAGTACCTCGGCGCCGGCGTTGCCGCAGATGTACGCGATCTCGGGGGCCTTGTACCGGTAGTTGACGTTCACCGGCGTGGCGCGCAACTTGAACGCTGCGTAGGCCGACTCCAGGTACTCGGGACAGTTGAACATGAGCTGGGCGATCCGCGTTCCCTGGCCGATGCCGCGTGAACCCAGTGCCGAGGCGAGCCGCGCGGCCCGATCGTCGAGCTGCTGCCAGGTCAGCGACTGTTCGCCGACGACCACGGCGACCTGTTCGGGTTGCGCATCGGCGAACGCCTCCCACAACGTTGCCCAGTTCTCGCTCAGCATGACTCCCCCAGGTTGTCGTCGACCGGACGTCAGAGTAGTTGGCTGCGCCCCGACACCACGGTTGGAGCCAGCTCGAAGCTGGCCCATCGCCGACCCGCCGCCAGTGCGGCCTCGATGCGACCCAGGAAGTCCGGCGCACGATCACCCAGGTAGTGGCGAGCGGCGGCACCGATGTCGGCATCGAGATCGAACTCGACCTCACGCACGGGGCCCTCGAGCGTCACGTACCGCGCGAGCGGAAGGGGCTGCTCATGGACGCACAGACTGGCTCGTCCCGTCGCCCGCAGTGCCCGCGTCTTCGCCGAGGTGGTCGGGCTCTGGAAGCGCGCGACCCCGTTCACCCACTGGAACCAGATCGGCGTTCCCATCGCCCGGCCGGACGGCAGCACGACACTCAGCACCGCGTCCAGAGGCTGCGCGAGGAGCGACTCGATCTCATCGGGATCCATCAGGGGACGGAGATGATCGTGACGGTTCCGGTCGAGCCGTCGATCTCGATGACGGCACCGTCGGGGATGCGCTCGGTCGCGTCGATCACCGACACCGCACACGGCAACCCGAGCTCGCGGCACATGATCGCGGCGTGACTCGCCACGGCTCCGACGTTCACGACGACACCCTCCGCCGACAGGAACAACGGCACCCACGACGGGTCGGTGGTCGGCGCCACCATGATGTCGCCCGGGCCGATCGCACCGGCATCCGACGGGTCGAGGACGATCCGCGCGATGCCGGTGACGACGCCGGGTGACCCCATGGCGCCCTGGAGCACGTCGCCGGCTGACGCCACTGCCGCACCGTGCCCACCCCGGACGGGCCACGCGGAGATGGGCGCCACCCCGTCTTCGAGCTTGACGATGTAGGGCGGCTCGAGTGTCTGCAGGTGATGGAACGCGACGTCACGGTCGCGCAGCGTTGCCGACAGCGACGCAGGGTCGTCGAGGAACCCGTCGATCTCGTCGTCGAGCAGCATGAAGATCTGCTGGGGATCGTCGATCACACCCTCGGCGACCATCCGCCGTCCGAGTTCCATGAGGGCCAGCTTGGCCTCGTGGATCAGCCGGATGCAGGCGTTCTTGCCCATCTCGCGCATGCTCGAGAAGAAGGCGGCCGAACTGATCCCCGCAGCGAGCGTGCCATGGGCCTCGGCATCACCCTCGAGCAAGCCCAGCAGTTCGGCGGTGAGCGCTTCGCGCACCGCCGCTCCTCGCACTTGCGCCTCGATCGGCGACTTGCTGTCGTCCTGGAACCGCATGCGTTCGAGCATCCCGAGCGGCATCGAGGGCCGAGTGGTCCACGAGTGCGCCCGCAGATCCCACTCGTTGGGACCACGGTGGCCGTGGGTCGCGATGAGGTCGTCCCACTGCTCGAGGAAGGTCGCTGCAGCCGGATCATCGAGTTCGGCCACACGTTCGAGGAGTCCGTCGACGCCGTCATCGAAGGCTTCCGTGAGCGCCGGCGAGTTCTTGACCGTCCGCGACATCTCCCACATGGCAACGGGCGCTCCGGCCGACTCGATGCTGCCGACAGCCGTCAACAGTTTCACGGCGTCGCCCGACCGACCGATCGCTGCGCAGATCGCCTGCACCGCACCGGGGCCGAGCGACACGCCGAGCGCCGACTGGCAGTACTCGGTCCACGCCGCTTCGAGGCCGGGGCCGGCCAACTCACGCGCCCGGGCCACGAGTGCGTCGTTCGACAACGACGCGAGGTCAGGACGGCTCGCGACGTGCTGCATCGAGATCTCGGAGACGTCCTCCTGCGCCGGGTAGCTCGTCGTGCTCATCGCCCAGCCCATGGTCTCCGCGAGCTTGGCACTCTGCTCTTCGTTCTCGTCGTCCGGGTTCGGGACGTATTTCGGAACACCGGGATGATCACCGAAGTACGCCATGTCGATGGCTTCGGGTGATGCACCCGGCATGCGAACGCCCATCAGGCGCGGCAACGACAGCTGGTTGTAGAAGTAGCCGCCCCAGTTGCCGAACACCTCAGGAGGGTCGACGGCGAATTCATCGCGCCGCAACACGCCGAACCGGATGAACCCCTCGGCGACGCCCGGGATGCACCCCTTCATCCAGGCCAGGCTCCACCCGAGCGGGCTGAACGGCTCCGGGCCGACCTCGTCGGCGTTGGCCCGCGTGTAGTACGGGAAGCGTGTGCTGATCTCCGTGTCGGTGATCCACGTCTCCATCTCGGTCGGTGATCCGCCCATGGTTGTTCCCCTTCGTTCCCAGTGTGTCCCGGCGACGAAACTTAGTGCGTGACCCGACCCGAGCACTCAAGCCAAGTCGACAGCGGCAGCGACTACACCGACAGCTATGAGGACGTCTCGATGTTCACGCTGTCGGGCGACCGTGAACAGACGTTGCTCGACAAGCAGACCGAGTGCACCTTCATGTGGACGACCTCGGCCGGTGACCCCGTCGGCGTCATCATGAACTTCGTGTTCCACGACGGCGCCTTCTGGCTCACGTGCACGCGCCGGCGCAAGCGCGTTCCGGCCATCGAGGCGCGCCCGCGGGTTGCCGTCGCGATCACGAGCCGCGGAACCGACATCGGGATCAGCCAGGCCGTCACCTACAAGGGCACTGCCGAGGTGCTCGACGACCCGGCGACCCTCGCATGGTTCTACCCCGTACTCGCCGCCAAGGTCCGGCCCGGCAACGACACGGCGCAGGCAGCGTTCGCTGCGCATCTCGACAGCCCCGGTCGCGTCGTGATCCGCATCGAGCCCGACGGTCGCATCGGGTTCGATTCCGAAGCGATGTTCGCGAACTCCCCCGCCGGCGCCACCTCGACGCACGCTCCAGGCAACACGGTCTGATCGAGCGCCATGGACACACGGCTCATCGAGCGGATCAAGGCGGACATGCGCTACGAGTTCGAGCGCACCGCCCCACCCGAGGGCTTTCCCGCCTTCCACGACATCCCCACCGGCCGCCACACGAGTGACCTGTTCTGGGAACTCGAACAGGAACATCTCTGGCCCAACACCTGGGTCATTGCCGGACGGGTCGAGGACATCCCGAATCCCGGCGACTACTTCACGTTCTCCGACCTGGGCGTGCCGCTCCTGATCGTCCGCGGGACCGACTCGGAGATCCGCTGCTTCTACAACACCTGCCAACACCGGGGCGCCCCGGTCGTTCGTGAAGCACACGGCTCGTCGCGCCGGCTGCGCTGCCAGTACCACTCGTGGACCTACGAGGTCGACGGCGGGACGCTCGTCTCCGTTCCCGACGAACGCGACTTCGTCGACCTCGACTGGGAACAGCGCTGCCTCCCCCGTGCGAGCTGCGACACGTTCGCCGGCTTCGTGTTCGTCAATCGCAATCTCGACGCGCAGCCGCTGCGCGAATGGATCGGGTCCGCTGCTGCGATGTTCGAACCCTTCCAGGGCGAGACCCTGCGCGAGGTGTACCGGGAATCACGGATCGTCCCGTGCAATTGGAAGGTGACGGCCGAGGCGTTCCTCGAGGTGTACCACTTCCGCCACATCCACTCCCACGACGGCGTCAGCGTGCTCGACAACCGGGGCGCCGCGATGGGCCTGTACCCGAACGGTCACAGCCGCATGATCACCCCCTACTCACGCCAGAACGTCGAGCGCAATGGCATGACCGACTGGGACGACTGGAAGCAACTCGACCAGGGCCCGTTCCGGCGGATCGACACGGTGCCGGCGATGGTCGACTGCACCAGCACGGCGGTGAGCCTCTTTCCCAACGCGATCATCCCGCTCGGAACGATCGGGTTCCCGATCAACCTGTTCTGGCCGATCGACCGGCACACCACTCGACTCGACTGGATCTACTACGCCCCGCCCGTCGAGGGCACCGATCGGTTCACTCCCGATCAGCTCCCCGAGCACTGGGCCAAGCGACGTCAGGTGTACAACCAGATCATGGCCGAGGACGAGATGAACATGGCCCCGATCCAGGCGTCGATGGAGTCACCGGCCCTTGCGGGCATCCCCATCAACTACCAGGAACGTCGGATCTGGCACCTCCACGAGGAGATCGACCGGGTCATCGGCACCGAGCGCATCCCGCCCGAACTCAGGCTGCAACAGGTACTGGGTCCGTACGTCGAGCAGCGGCAGTAGCGACCCGCCGGGCCGCGACCTGGGCACGGATGCCACCGGCAATGCCCTCGGGGTTGAGGATCGCGGTGAGGATCAGGAACAGACCCACCGATGAACACCTCCCATTGACCGAAGCCTGCTCGTGACGGTACTGAGGAGGTAGAACGACACCCCGGCGGCGGCGGTGATGCCCGACGTGACTGCGCCGCTCACGCAGGTGATGCCGCCGAGATAGGCCACGGCCAAGGCGGTCAGCGACGCCACCGCCCCGAACGACGCATCCGACACGCTGCCGAATCGGTAGGCGATCATGCAGCCGCCGACGCCCGCGATGAACGCCGACGCGGCGAACACCTCCAGCTTCACCCTGGCGATGTTCACACCGCTGGCGTTCGCGGCACGCTCGTTGGATCGGGTTGCCAACATCCGTCGACCCGATGCGCTCTTGCGGATGTTGGCCACCGCGATCGCCAACGCGAGCGCGACGACGACGAGGAGGATGCCGAACACCGGCCGGGAGGCGTTCGTCGCCGAGGATCAGGCCGAGATCCCAGTTCCCCAGCTTCGGATTGGGAACCTTGGCCCCACCCGTCGACGCGTCACCGACGAACTTGGGGTCCTTGAAGATGAACTCGCTGATCGCCACGGCGCCCGCGAGCGTGATGATCGCGAGATTCGTCCCTCGGACGCGTAGCGCCGGGATGCCGACGATGACTCCGAAGACCATCGCCACCAGCGAGGCGAGAATCGGTGCGATCGGGAACGGGATGTCCCACTGCATCGCCAACTTCGACAGCGAGAAGCCGGCGACGCCGGCGAATGCCATCTGGGCCAGCGACGGCTGACCGCCGAAACCCGACAGCAGCACGAGCGACAAGCGCGAGGACGGTGGCGATCGTCGTGGTCATGATCGCGCCGCGCCACAGCGGGTCCAGCACGATGAGGCCGACCACCGCCGCCACCACGGGCACCAGCACGCTCAGCGGTGTGACCTTGGCAACGGGAATGGCCGGCATCTTGAACTGCCCGACCGAGCCACGATCCGGCAGCCGCTCGCCGAGGAACACCATCGCCACGATGATCACCAGGAACGGCAGGCCCTCGCGAGCACCGTACTGCGGGAACCAACTGAAGTCGGTCTGCATCTTGGTGAAGCTCGACTGCACGAGGCCGATCGCGAGACCGGTGAGGACCGTCGGCCACACCTTCGTGAAGGCGCCGATGAGCGCCGCACCGAGGGCCGGGATGAGGTACCCGAACGTGAACACCCCCGACGACAGCTGGATCATCGGTGACGCCAGGATCACCACGACGGCGCCGATGAGCGATGCCAGCACGAAGCTCGACTGCGCCAGCCGCTGGGGCGAGTAGCCGAGCAGGATCGCACCCTTCTCGTTCCCCGCCGCCGCCTTCGTGGCAAGGCCGAGCCGCGTGTAGCGCGACGCGACCCACACCGCAGCTGCCATCAGCAACACGATGAACACCAGCCAGAGACCGTCGCGCGGCACCGTCACGCCGTCCATGATCGTGACCGGCTCCCGCGGGAGGATCGGATCCACCCGCAGGCCGGCGTTGTCCTCGAACCGTCGTTCGATCAGCGACGTGAAGACGATGACGAGCCCGATGCTGGCCACGACCTTGGCCAGCGCCGGTGCCCGATACAGCGGCCGGAACACGAGTTGGTAGACGATCAGACCCCATCAGGGCAGCCGTCAGCAACGCCAGCCCGAAGGCCCACCAGATCCCGACGTCGTCACCGAAGTGATACCGGTCCGGAAGGCCCGGAATCGGGAACGGGTAGGCCCCCTGGCGCAGCTCGGCATAGACGTACCCCGACCACGTGGCCATCGCCCCGTAGCCGAAGTTCACCAGACCGGACCCCTGGTACGTCACCACGAGACCGAGGCCGAACGCCGCGATGATCGCGCCGGCCCCGGTTCCGAGGAGGATGAAGAACAGGTAGTCGGTCATCGAGCCGCCGTGCGACCGAGGCGTCACGGCAGGTACGGCGTGGTGTCGAATGCCTCGTAGCCCGGGACGGTCTCGATGCTCCTGTCCCGGACACGTACGTCGCGATCGGGAAGGTGAAGTTGCAGATGGTCGGGATGCGTCGCCACTGAGCCACAGGCCAACGGGTTGGCATCGGGCCAGTTGACCAGGTCATCCGAGGTGCCGAGCGTCTCGTAGATCGAGGCGCCGGTGACGTCGTCACCCCCATCGGCCATGCCGTTGGCAATGGTTGCGAGTGTCAGCAGCGCGGTGACGCCGAGGCCTCCGAGCCCCATCTCGCTGGACTTCGTGAAGCCCGAGCAACTCCAAGATCGCCTGCAGGTCATCAGCCGGTCGGCGTACCGGTCTCGCTCGGTCGCTGCCCCGACGAAGTACCAACCGACGGCGTCGTCGCCGACCTCGCTGAGCACCTCATCGCTGCTGCAGATGGCGGTCGTGATCACCGGTGTCTCGATGCCGAGCGAGACCCGGCCCCGAATCGTGCCGATACAGCCGGCATCGGCGTACAGCGAGAACAGCACGTCGGGATCGTCGGCCGTGGCCTGGCTCATCAGACCTTGGTACCCGGCGTCGGTTTCGTTGTCACCGCCCTTGATGGAGACGTAGGTGATGCCGGCAGCGTCGAGCGCCTTCTTGAGATCCGCCTCGGTGCCGTTGGCGCCGGCGTTGTCGGCGCTGACGATGCCGGCGGTCTTGGCGTCGAAGTTCTCCATGGCGAATCCGGCCATCGCCGCGGTCGTGGTGGTGTTGCCACCAGTCGAGGTACAGCGCATTCGCGGTGTAGTCACCCGGCAGGATCGGCAGCACGCCGGTGACCGGGATGCTCGAGGCCGTGAAGGTGTCGTAGCCGGGGAAGAGATCGAGTCCGAGCATGACCAGCTCGACACCCTTGCCGGCCAACTCCTGGGCACACGCCTGGGAGGTCTCGGGCGACCCGTTGGCCTTGCAGAACTCCATCTTGATGGGTCGGCCGCCCATGCCGCCGTGTTCATTGAGGAAGTCGGCCGCGGCCTGCGTCGGCGATCGAGATCTCGGGGAAGTCGAGTCCGGGGCATCCCTCGGTGTTGACCATGCCGACGATCGATCTGGTCACCGTCGGCGGCGGCAAGGCGAGCGAATCTGTCTCGCGCCGTCTGGAGGCCGGTCGGTGGCTCGGTGCGGCTCGGTGCCCGCAGGCGCCGTGTCCGCCGGCTCGGTGTCAGCCGGCGCGGTGGTCTCCTCGACCGCTGCCTCGGTGTCGGCCGGTGCGGCAGAGTCGGACGACTCGTCCGAGTCGCTCCCACACGACGCCGCCACGAGTGCCATAACGGTCAGGCCCGCGAGTACGCGAGCGTGATGCTTCCGATTCATGATGTTCCCCCTCATTGGTTGTTTCCCCGGTTGGTATTCGACTGAGTGTTCAGTTCAACTTGTCGTCGGTCACCCAGCTCCCGTGCGCACCATAGGGCACGCGACGCGGCAGATGGATGGTCGCAACGGGCGGCGCCGAGAAATTCTGGGCGTCGATGATGACGAGACACGATTCGTCGGTGCGGGTGTCGTGCTTCAGGCTGATGACCCAGCCCTCGTCCTCGCCCGAATCCTCCCCGGCCGGAGCGAACACCGGCTCGGCGCCGCGAACGCCGTCACCGAGATGATGCTCGGTGCAGGCTCCCGTGCGCAGGTCGTACTTCCACAGCGACGAGCCGTAGACGGGCTCCTCGCTGTTGCCCTCGCCGTCGAGCGACATCAGGTAGCCGTACTGGGCGTCGAGTCCGACGAGGCGATCGTTGACGCGGCCGAAGTCGCCGGGGCGATCGTCGATCTGCTCCTCGGTGACGGTGCCGGCGTCGAGATCGATCGTCCAACGCCAGAGACGACCGACTTCGGCGATAGTCGTCGTTCGCTCGATCCGAAGGCCTCGGGCTGGCGCGACACGTGGAGCACGAGCGTGTTGCCGACCTCGTGGGCGTTCACGGGATGGAAGACGTAGCACGGGTCGATCTCGAACCACCGAACATCGGCGTTGGTGCACCGTTGCGTGGCATCACGCCGAGGCGGGCGCCGGCGTCAGCGGTTGAACTGGAACGGCATGCCGGTTTCGAGGGCGCCGAGGTTGAAGCACACCGGCAGGTCCATGAACACGACGTAGTTCCGGGTGACGTTGAAGTCGTGCATCATCACCATGTTGGGGATGTCGATGCCTTCGAGCTGCTGGAGCACGCCGTCGGCGCTGATGCGGATGTAGTGCAGGTACGGCGGTTCGGGGCTCATGTAGCTGAAGGCGATGAGTTCGCCCGTGACCGGGCAGACCTTCGGGTGCGCAGTCATCGAGGTGGTGAGCTTCCCGCCGAAGTTCTCGTAGCCGAGCGTGTTGAGTTCTCCGTCGACTGCCCACGGCCAGTGCCCCTCTTCGAGACACAGCAACTTGTTGTTGTGCGGCCATGATGTGGGTGTTGGCGGTGCCCCGAGTGAGGTCGCCCATGTCGGCCATCATGTCGCCGGACGGGTCGGTCACGTTCGGGGTCTGGACGAACCGGTTGCGGTACCACTCGGCCTTGCCGCCGGCGATACGCACACCGTGGACCATGCCGTCGCCGAAGAACCAGTGGTCGGACTTGCCCGAGTACCGGGTTCGGGTCCCGTACGGACGTAGGTGCCCTGCAGCTCGGGCGGGATGATGCCGTCGACGCGGAGATCGAAGTCGGTGCGCTCGTCGAGCACCGGCGCCCAGTTGCCGCGCAGGTGCCACGGAAGATCGGTGCGAACGGTCTCGTCGATGCTCATGTGACGAAGGTAACACGTCCGATCCAGCCGAATTTACCCGGAGTACGAAAAGTTTGCGGCGGCCTGACTGTCTCGAGTTTGCATTGATACTGTCAGTGCCATGACGTCCAGCACGGCTGCCGCCGTTCCCCCACGGCGCGGGCCAGGACGCCCCCGCGCCGGCGAGGTGGTGGCCGACCGCGAACAGCTCCTCGCCGCCGCTCTCCGACTCATCCGAGCCGACGGGCCCGACGTCACGATGGACGACATCGCCGCAGCAGCCGGCGTGAGCAAGCCCATCGTGTACCGCAACATCGGCGACAAGGACGCGCTCGTCGCGGCGCTGGCGGAGCGGTTCGTCGATCAACTCAACGAAGCGGTCGAACGTTCCACCGAGGGCGGCGCCGGCGGCCGCGCCACCTTCGCCGCATCGATGCGCGCAACGCTCGAGGTCATCGACGTCGACCGCAACCTCTTCCTCTTCGTCACGGCCGGCGGTCCCGGAACCGACTCGGTCCGCCAGCTCGTCCATCGATCCTCCGCCAGGATGATCGAACAGTTCAGCGCACTCCGAACGGCGGCCGGACTCGATCCGCTCCCGGTGCGCACGTGGGCGTACGCCATCGTCGGAGCGATCCAGGTGGCCGCAATGATGTGGCTCAGCGATGGGTACGGCGAACGCGACGATGTCGCCGACCACCTCACTCAGTTGATGTGGCCCGGCCTCACCGGCGGCCGCAACCCGTAGGCGGCCGCCAGGTCGTTCGTCAGCGGGGGATGGAACTCCACGGGCCGGTGTCGGCGCGCGGCTCGCGGGGCAGGCCGAGCACGCGCTCACCGAGGATGTTGCGCTGCACCTCGTCGGACCCGCCGGCGATGCGATACCCGGGCGCTCCGAGGAGATGTTCGTTCCACGCGTAGGTGCCCCACTCCCCCGTGTCGGCGAGCAGCCGGGCACCGAGGATGTCGCCGATGACCGAGCTGACCTCGGTCATGCCCTCGGTCCACAGCAGTTTGCCGAGCGATCCTTCGGGGCCGGGCGTCCCCGAGCGGGCCAGGTCGGCAGCGCGTCGATTCGTGAACGACTCGATACGGCCGTGGATGTACACCTTGGCCAGCTTGTCGCGCATCACCGGATCATCGGTGAGCCCAGCCATCCGAGCGGTGGCGAGCAACTGCTTGAACGAACCGCCCGACGCTCCCCCGCCACCGCCCGACTCGGAGTGGTCGCGCTCGAAGCTGAGCGTCGTGGTCGCGACCTTCCAGCCGTCGCCGACATCACCGATGCGGAGGTCGTCGGGGATCCGCACGTCGTTGAAGAACACCTCGCAGAACGACGAGCCACCGCTCATCTGCTTGATCGGTCGCACCTCCACCCCGGGCGCATCGAGCGGAAGCATGAACGCCGTCAGACCCTGGTGCTTGATCACGTCAGGGTCGGTACGCGCGATGAGTTCGCCCCACTGGCTGAACTGGGCGCCCGAACTCCACACCTTCTGGCCGTTGACGACCCACTCGTCGCCGTCGCGAACGGCACGGCACGACAGCCCGGCGAGGTCGGACCCGGCGCCGGGTTCGCTGAACAGCTGACACGCCAGGATCTCGGCACTCAGCAGTGACTTCACGAACCGGGTCTTCAGTTCGTCGCTCCCGACGACACGGAGGGTCGATGCGATCAACCCGACCGTGACACTGATCAACTCGTGACTTCCGGGCGACTCGTACTCCCGCTCGACGTGCCCCAGAGCTCGGGCATGTGCCCGACTCAGTCCGAGGCCGCCGTACTCGACGGGCCAGGCCACAGCGTGGTAGCCGCGGGTGGCCTTGGTCTGGATCCACTTGGCAATGCGCAAGATGTGATCGCGTTCGTCCTCGAACGACATGTCGCTGAACACCGACACGTCGAACTCACCCTCGCCCCAGCCGCGTTCGGCCTCGCTCGTCGGCCGACGCACGGCGTGCTCGTCGAACCACACCCGCGCCTCGGCGACGAAGTCGTCGACGGAGATGTCCGGATGACGACGAGACGTTCCTGGGTATCGGTCATGGTGTGCCTTTCAGGGGGTTCGGTCAGGGGTTCAGTCGTCGGGGGTTCAACTCGTCGAGGTCGCCCTCGAGCCACGCGTCGCGCAGACGCCGCTTGTTGATCTTGCCCATCGTGGTGCGTTGCAGATCGCGCACCACGTGGTACTCACGCGGACATTTGTAGTGGCTCAATCGTTCCCGCAGCCACGCGGACAGCTCACCCGGGTCCGGCGGCGAGTCCTCATCGGTCGGAATCACCAGCGCGACGAGCATCTCCCCCATCTCCGGGTGGGGAACACCGATGCAGCCCACGTCGGCGACGCCGGGGTGGTCGATCAGCAGTTGCTCGGCTTCGGCCGGATAGAGGTTCACCCCGCCCGACACGACCATGTCGCTGAATCGATCGGTGATGAACACGTACCCGTCGTCGTCGATGTAGCCGATCTCGCCGAGCGTGAACAGGCCCGGCTCGGGGTTCGACGCTGCGGTCTTGGCCGCGTCGTTCGGGTAGACGATGCCGCGACCGGTGGCGTCACGGAAGTACAACCGTCCCTCGGTGTTGGCGGGCAACTCACTCAGGTCCTCGTCGAGGATCACCGCGCTGAACGGTGGGACCGAGCGTCCGACGGACCCCTGGTGCTCCAGCCACTCCTCACTCGTGATCGTGCACACGGTGCCCACCTCGGTCGCCCCGTAGGCATCGCGGAACACCGGCCCGAACCAACGGATCATCGCCGCCTTGACGTCGATCGGGCACTTCGCGCCGGTGTGGGCGATCAACTTCATCGAGCTGACGTCGTACTTGGCCTTGACGTCGTCGGGCAGCGCGAGCATGCGGACGAAGTGGGTCGGCACCATCACGCTGGTCTCGGTCCGGTACGTGTCGATCGCCGCGAGGGCGGCTTCGGCGTCGAACTTGGCGAGGATGACCGACGGGACCCCGGCACACAGCAGCCGCATGCCCGACAACGGGCCCGTGTGGTACATCGGCCCGACGACGAGGTGGGTGCCGAAGCCGGAGAAGCCACCCTGCGCCAGCAGTTCCAGATGCTCGGCCATGTTGCCGCCGCCGGCGAACATGGTGGGCGGCAACTCGGTGCCCTTGGGTTGCCCGGTCGTGCCCGAGGTGTACAGCAGGTTGGGGCGTGGCATCACGTCGTCGGGCGGATCATCCGTCGCTCCTTCGGCCAGCCAGGTGTCCCAGTCGGTGATTCCTTCGATGTCGGCACATCTCCAACCGATGATCTTCGTGATGCCCGCGGCCCTGGCCGCCTCGACGCCGCGCTCGGCGGTTTCAGGTCCGACGAACAGGATGCTGGTGTTCGAATCGTCGAGGATGTACGCGGCCTCCGAGGCCGTGAGATGGAAGTTGACGGGGACCGACGATGCTCCGGCCAGCAGCCCGCCGAGGTGCGCGAGCGCTGTCTCCGACGCGTTCTCGGCGAAGACAGCGATCCGATGATCAGGCCCGAGGCCGCCTGCCCGATCATCGGTGAGCAACAGGTTCGCACACCGATTCAAGGCATCGTCGACCTCGGTCCAGGTCATCTCCCGCTCACCGTCGACCAGGGCGAATCCGGTGGGGTCGAGTGCGGCGCACTCCTTCGCGAAACGTGGCATCAGGGTCCGATCGGTCGGCCGTTGGCTGGCCGGTCGAACCCGGCCTGACGGAACTTGGTTGCGTCGATCCCCATCGAGTCGGGGACGAGTTCGGTGGTGTCGAAGTGGTGGACGCAGACGCGGTGCATGATGCGCCATTCGTCGCCGCGTCGTTCGTAGGTGTCGAGGTAGCGGCCGTACCAGGTGGACAGCCTGCGCTCGTCGGCGTGCGACAGGTAGGCGATGTTCAATGCCTCGCCGCGGGCGTGCTCACCATCGGCGTCGATCTCGACACGATGGTTGAAGATCGTGTGCATCGTCCACGCCCACACGCCGTGGCTCGACACGACGCGGTCGCAGAACTCCCAGGCATTCCCCACGAACACACCGTGGTCGTCGGTGCCGTCGGGCCAGTACGCCGACTTCATGACGTCGCCGTCGAGGCGGTCGACCCCGTACGAGTAGCGACGCGCCGCCTCACGGCACGCCTCGATCGCCAGCAGCTGTTCGATGGTCGGGGTGGGGTTGGTGATGTCGCTCATGTGGCTCGTGTCGCTCGTGTCGCTCGTGTCGCTCGTCTGGGTCGGGACATTACCGAACGATCATTAAGGTTCTCGCACCATGGACTTCGATCTCGCCCAGACTGACCATCTCCTGACCACCACTCGGGCCGTGCGCAAGCGGCTCGACCTCGAACGAGCGGTGCCGCGAGAGTTGATCCTCGACTGCGTGCGCATCTCGACGCAGGGTCCGGCGGGCGGCAACCACCAGCGTTGGCGCTGGGTGATGGTCGACGACCCCGACCTCAAGGCCGTCATCGCCGACGCCTATCGGCGCTCGTACGCTCCGTACATCGCGTCGCAGCAGGAAGCCGTCGCGAAGGCCGGCAACGCGTCGGCAAAGAATGCGATCATCGATTCGAGCTTGCATCTGGCCGAGGTGCTCCAGGATGTTCCGGTGCTGGCAATCCCGTGCGCACTCGGAGCGCCACCACGAGACAACGGCAGCGGTGAAGCGCAGGGTTGGTGGGGCTCACTCATCCCGACCGTGTGGAGCTACTGCCTGGCCGCCCGCTCGAGAGGGCTCGGGACCGTCTGGACGACGCTGCATCTCGGGTACGGCGACGAGGTGGCCGACGCGTTGGGCATTCCCGACACCGTGACGCAGTTGGCCTGCATCCCCACCGCGTTCTACACGGGCGACGACTTCAAGCCGGCCAGCCGCAAGCCCGCCGAGGAGGTCACCTACTGGAACGGCTGGAAGACCCAGCGGTGAGCTCGGCGTCGGCCATGGGGCCGCGACCGAAGACCACCGCGGCGATGGCAACTGCAGCGATCATGCACCCGACCACGATCCACAGTGCAGTGAACGATCGCCACAGGTCCGAGCCCGGCAGCGTCCGCAGCGCCATCGGCGCGAGCCGCCCCTCGTCGCGTGGACGACTGCTCTGCGACGGATCGACGGCGACCGGCAGCTGAACGAGTGTCCAGGTGGCCATCCCGACGAGGATGGCCACGGGCAGGATGCGTGGTGCGATCCGATCGAGGCCGATGACGAACAGGATCGCCACCGAGCCGAGCACCGGGAACACATAGCGCGGGTGGAGGTAACCGCCGCCGCTCACGTGCTCGGCGATGTACCAGCACGGTCACGCCGATACCGATGACGAGTAGCAGGATCGAGCGCCTCGCGATGCGGTAGCGGTCGCCCGAATGGTCACGATCGCCGGTCCGCCGTGCGATGACGACTGCGACGAGGCCGGCGACGGCGACCGCGGCAATCACCAGCATTCCCGTCGGCCGAGCGCCGCCGTAGGTGAGCGGGCTCATCGAACGCGAGTACAGCGAACGCCACATGCCATCTCTGAGAAGCGTCGACACAAGGCTGCCGTTCGGTTCGCGATCGAACCGCTCGAGCAGATAGCTCGACGCACCGATGTCGCCGTAGAGCACGATGTTGCGGAGATAGAACCAACCGAAGAGCAGTGCCCCCGGGAGGATGCCGATGACGCCAACGCGAAGCGCCGCCCGCCGGCGATCACCGTTCGCCGCGACGGGCTTCGCGTACTCGAATGCGGCGACCGTGACCACGACGGCGAACGCTACGAGCATCGTCGCCGCCCGTGTGCCAGTTGCGACCGCAGTCGTCACCGCGAGGAGCAACAGGTTGCGCGACGTCGATCCACGCTGCAGACATCGCAGACCCGCCCAGGTGACCGCAGCACCCGCCGCGAACGTCATCCCATCGCTCATCCCGAGCGACAGCGACGCATACAGCTGGGTGACCATCGCGGCGACACCGGTCGACACGAGCGCGATCCGCGGTGACTTCGTGAGCTCGCTCGCGATCGCGTAGGTGAACGCGACGCCCGACCGCGCCCCACGCGATATTGGCGAAGCGCATGAGGAGCAGGCCGCCATCAGGGCGGTGCGTCAGCTCGGAGAACCAGATCAGCGGAGCAACCGAGGCGTAGTACAGCGGCGGATGATTGGCGACCCAGATCGATCGGTTGGCGAACGGCGTCGTGGAGACCCACTCACCCATCCATTGGCGGGCCCAGACCGGAACCGGCTGCAGTTGATCGATCGTCGGAAGCGAGCCGTCGGCCACCACGTGGGCATAGCCGAGATGCGCCTTCTCGTCGGCGCCGACGAACGGCGGCTGCTCGAGGGCGAACAGCGACCCGATGGCCAGGTACATGATGATGATGCCGACGACACCGATGATCGAGGCACGACCGATCGTGGAAATCCTGCGGCTGTCGACAGACGCGAAGAACTCGTCGGACACGTCCGACGTCAACACACTGTTCTGGTTCACGCTGCTGTAGTTGTTCACGCTGCTCGCAGTTTCGAGAAGGTGAAATCTTACGGCCGACGAACGGCCTTCGCCGCGCGGGTACGTTCAGCGGTACGTGAGGTCGAGTTCGAGGTGCTCGAGGCCTCGCAGGATGAAGCTGCTGCCGTAGCGGAGCGCATCGCGATCGACGACCGTGATCGTGTCGATGTGGGTCGCCAGCACTCGCAGCGCAGTGACGGCTTCGATTCGTGCCAGGGCGGCGCCGAGACAGAAGTGGATGCCGTGACCGAACGCGATGTGGTTGCTCAGCCCCGGCCGATCCGGGCGGAATGCCTCCGGGTCGTCGAAGAGGCGGTCGTCGTGGTCGGCCGAGCCGTACATGACCCACAGCGTCGAACCTGCCGCGATCGGCGTGCCGGCGATCTCCGTGTCGGCGGTGACGATCCGGAAGAGCCCCTGGTTGGGGCTGGCCCACCGGAGCCCCTCCTCGACGATCGCTGTCGCGTACGACGGGTCGGCCTTCAGGCGCTCCCATTCGTCGGGATGTTCGGCGAGGAGCACCATCAGGTCGGCCATCAGGCTGGCGGTGGTCTCGCTGCCGGCCACCTGGATCTGGCGGATGATCGAGAGCATCTCGGCCATGTCGAGCGGGCCGCCCTCGACACCGTCGTCAGGGGTCAGCTCGGCCGTGAGCAGGTCGGTCAGGAAGTCGTCGCGCGGCGCGGCACGGCGAGCCTCGAGTTCGCTCGCGAAGTACTGCTGCTGCTCGACGATGTCGAGTTCGGCGGCGACGCGCTCGTCGTCGCTGATCGTGCGACCGATCGCCGCGACCGATGAGTCGGCCCATCGCTTGAAGTCGGCCTGGCGGGTCTCGGGCACTTCCAGGATCACCGCAACTGCCCGCACGGGCAGAGGAACCGCGAACTTCCTGAGGAAGTCGACGCGCGGCGCTCGCCCGAATCCGTCGACGAGGTCCTCGCAGATGGTCTCGATGGCAGGCGCCAGCAGATTGACGCGCTTCGGGGTGAATGCCATCGAGACGAGGCGGCGGTACCGGGTGTGGGCGGGCGGGTCGACGGTGAGCATCGTCGGCACGTTCGGCCAGCCGTCGGCGATCACCGATTTCAGCCGAGCGAGCAGTTCGGGCGACGGCTTCGCCGCCGGTGATCCGAACCTCGACGAGAACGTGGTGGGGTCGTGGAGGATCCGCTTGACATCGCTGTGTCGTGACACGGCGAAGATCCGCTCGCCGGGCCGACCGAACGGCGCTCCGTCGAGTTCGAGGACGGGCGCGTGCTCGCGCATCTCGCGATAGTGCGGGTAGGGGCACTGGACGACCGAATCGTCGGTCGCGTCGAACGTGATGCTGTCAGTCACGCGCCACCCATTCGTCGAGGAGCGCATGGAAGTGCCGCGGCTTGGTTTCCTGGTAGTCGGCGAACATCACACCCGGTTGGATCATCGCCTCGAGGCCCAGCTGCACCTGCGGCACGTTGTACACATCCTGGTTGAACACCCGGCCCAGCATGCCCAACTCGGTTGCGTCGGTCCAATCGTCGTCGTCGGCCAGCCAGTGGATCGGTGCCGCCGGAGGGCGTTCGTCGCCCGGGAACGGCGACAGGAACATGCACTCCATGATCGAACGTCGATGGTCGTTGCCGTAGGGCCGGAAGCGGTAGACGATCCTGTTGTACGCACCCCAGGGATGGAAGTTCGGGAAAACCGTGTAGTAGATGCTCTCGGTCAGCTCGGCATCACAGAGTTCGTCGACACGGTCGCCGAGGGCCGGACGCAACGACGCTCGGGCCGCCTCGGCGCCGAGGTGGCGGGCCGTCTCGCCGTCGGGCACGATCTGCTTGGGTGGTTCGTCGAGGTTGCGGTCACTCATCGCATCGAAGATGTCCTGCTGCGTCGGCACCCAGGTGACGTGCGGGCTGGGAACACCATTCGGCGTGATCGCCCGGCTGAAGTTGCCGAAGACGTCGTACTGCGAGATGGCGTCACCGAGACTCGGGAGGAGTTGAGGGTGCGTGGCAACGACGTGGAACGCCTCCATGAAGGCCTCCTGGGCCACCTTCCAGTTGCAGTCCATCACCTTGGCGACGTGCGCCTCCTTGTACCGCTCCTCCAGCGGCCAGCGGTCGAAGTGTCGGGTCAGGTCGCCGAGGTGCGCCTCGAGGGTGTCGCAGTCGGGGTCCATGTTGATGAAGACGAATCCGCCCCACGTACCGACCTTCACCTCCGGCAACGACCACTCGTCCGGTTCGAGCCGGGGGAAGTCCCACTGACACGGGACCTGCTTCAGGCACCCGTTGAGCTCCCAGGCGAAGCCGTGGAACGCGCAGCGCAGCTCGGTGTCGCGGCCCGGCGACTCCTTGAGACGCCGGCCGCGGTGCGGGCAGACGTTGTGGTACGCCTTGATCTCGTCGGCTTCGGTGCGCACGACGAGAATCGACCGACCGACGACGTCGTACGACAGGTGGTCGCCGACCTCCGGGATGTCCTCCTCGCGGCACGCCATCTGCCAGACCTTCGTCCACAACTTGTCGACTTCGAGCTGATGGAACTCGGCGCTCGTGTACCGCTCGACCGGCACGTCGGCCTCGCTGGGCGGCATCGGCGAGAACCACCGCAGCACGTCGGGAACCTCGTGGCTGTCGGTGTCGAGCAGCTCCTGGTACGTCAACGACGGGCGCTGGGTGTAGTCGATCGCGGTCATGACGCTCCTTCGGTCTGGCGGAATCGTGGAAGGACCGCGAGTCGCGGCGGCAGTTGCGGGCCGGCGAGCCAGCCGCACAGGTGTGGGTCGGCGTGGCGGAGTTCGCCCTCGATCCACTCGCCGTCGGGCGTGAACGTGCCGGTG
The DNA here is from genome assembly GCA_963743825.1 of Ilumatobacteraceae bacterium. Classification (GTDB taxonomy): domain Bacteria; phylum Actinomycetota; class Acidimicrobiia; order Acidimicrobiales; family Ilumatobacteraceae; genus Sva-07. The sequence continues at coordinate 299,301 of CAVURC010000010.1, forward strand.
ACGCCGTCACGCGAGGTCACATCGACGTTGCCGTCGTCGCGCACGTCGTAGATCGCTCCGCTGAGCGCATGTTTGCGTTGCCGCATGTGTCCCCCTGTCTCGGATCCTGGTGGGAGACACATTCCCATCCGCGCCCGGTGCCGATCAGGGCCAAAGGTCCCGAAATTGATCGAGTGGCCGATTATTCGGCGCCGTCGCCCCTGGCGACCGCGAGGTTGCCGTCGGTCCACATCACGACCAGGGTGCGATGCGCGATCCGCCAGCCGGCGTCGGTGCGGACGAAGCGGTCTTCGTAGCGTCCGGCGACGATGTAGTTCGGCCCGCCGGTCGCCGCCTGGCGTACGTGCTGTGCCTGGAGGTAGCACCGATGCGTTGCCGTCTCGCCATCGAGAGCGACCTCGTGGTTACCCACCAGGTGCTGGCTGTCGTCGAGGAGTTCCAGCGCGGTCCGGATTCGTCCGCGGATCGCTTCGATACCGACGAGGTGCACCGGGCTCCCCAGCTCGGCAGTGGCGTCGGCGACGAACACGTCGTCGAGCAGCGCCCAATTCTTGGTGTCGAGTGCACGGCAGTAGCGCAGGGCGACCTGCACGATGTCGCGCTCGTCGAGCAGTGCCTGGACGGCCCCGTCGCTGGTGATCTGGTCGCGCATCAGCGGCTGCCTCCGTTGACGACGAGCGTGTGCCCGGTGATCCACGACGACGCAGGTGACGCCAGGAAGACCACTGCGTTGCCGACATCCTCCGCCGTACCGAGTCGGCCGAGTGGGACACCCAACTTCTTGGCGAGCTGCGGGAGGTCCGCGTCGGTCGCTCCGAAGAACTCCATGAACACCTCGGTCGGTACGGGCCCTGGCGCAACACCGTTCACCCGGATCGCACGTGGGGCCAGTTCGATCGACAGCGTTTTCGTCAGGCTGTCGACGCCGGCCTTGGCAACGGCGTACGGACCGTTGTTCGGTGAGGCCTTGAGCGCGGCGGTCGACGAGATGTTGATGATCGAGCCGCCATCGTCGATGACCCGCGCCGCAGCACGAGCACCCGTGAAGACCGCTCGGAGGTTGACGTCGAGCTGGTAGTCCCACTGCCGGTCGGGCATGTCGGCGAGGTGCCGGGGCGTGCGGTCGTCGGCACCGCCGGCATTGCTGACCCACAGCGAGAGTCCGCCGAGTTCGGCAGCCGCCCGATCGGCCAACTCGTCGACGAACGCGCCGTCGGTGATGTCGCCGGCGATCGCAACCGCTCGGCGACCGAGTGCACGGACGCGCTCGGCGACGGCCTCGATCTCGTTCTCGCGTCGGGCGGTGAGCACCACGTCGCAACCTGCCTCGGCCAGCGCGATCGCAATACCCTCCCCGATCCCACGGCCTGCGCCTGTCACCACTGCACGCCCACCGGCGAGCGAAAATCGATCGAGCACCGTGTCAGTCATCCGTCTCCCCCTCGTGTCGGTCGGTGGCGACCATATCGAGTCGACCCACGATGAAACGACCCACAACGAGACGACGCGCCGAGCTACCGTCGTCGATGTGTTCGGGGGGCCAGTGCAGATCGCCTACGCCGTCGACGACGTGACCGAGGCGGCGCGACGGTGGACCGACCGCGGCGTGGGGCCGTTCTTCGTGATCGAACACATCGACGTCCACCACGTGCGTGTCAGCGGCTCACCGAGCACGTTCGATCACTCGTCGGCGTACGCCCAGTGGGGTGCGTTGATGGTGGAGTTGATCTGCCAGCACGACAGCGGCGGCGAACGGATCGTCGGGACATCGGGGATCCATCACGTCGCCTGTTTCGTCGACGACTTCGAGAGCGCAGCCGCGCAGCTCGCTGCGGCCGGCCACCACGAGGTGCTGTATGCCGAGACGGCGGCGGGCATGCCGTTCGCCTTCCACGACGCGCGAGCCGAGCGAGGGCACTTCATCGAGATCTACGAGCGCACCGATCGCCTCGGCCGCTTCTACGACATGGTGCGCGATGCCGCAGTCGGATGGAACGGGAGCGACCCGATCCGGGTGCTGGGCTGAGCGAGCCGCTCAGCTCATCCGGCCGGCTTCGTGGAACTGCCGGCTGGATCCGATGTTGAAGCGGTTCGGGGTCATGCCCGCCGTGGTCTGTCCGGCATCGACGACGAGTGTGTGACCCGAGATGTACCGGGCCTCGTCGCTCGCCAGGAACAGCGCCGCTGCAGCGATGTCCTCCGGGAACCCCGCGTAGCCGAGCGGCGACATCGACGCGATCCGTTCGGAGGTGCTGTCGACGTCGCTCGCGTCGCCGGTGGTGACCGCCGCGGTCATCGCCGTCACCGTGTTGCCGGGCGAGATGGCGTTCACGCGGATGCCGTCCGGGGCGAGTTCGTTCGCCACGGACTTCGTCAGACCGATGACACCGTGCTTGGCCGCGGTGTAGGCGTGTGGGCCGAGACCGCCGAGGATGCCTGCCGTGCTCGAGGTGTTGATGATGACCCCCGACTGCTGTGGCCGCATCACGCGGGCGGCGTGTTTGGTGCCGAGGAAGACCCCGCGCAGCAGGATGGCGATCGTGTTGTCCCATGCCTCGGCCGACATCTCGGAGATGCGCCCGACGGCACCCACGATGCCGGCGTTGTTGAACATCACGTCGAGGCGTCCGAACTCGGCGACTGCGAGGTCGACGGCGGCGGCGACGTCGGATTCCTTCGTCACGTCGGTCGAAGCGAATCGAGTGCGATCGCCGAGTTCATCGACCAACGCCAGGCCGGCGTCGACCTGCATGTCGGCGACGACCACCATCGCCCCCTCCGCCACGAACCGCCGTGCGGTTCCGGCACCGATGCCGCTCGCAGCGCCGGTGATCACGGCGACCTTGCCGTCGAGTCGTCCTGTCATGTGTCTCTCCTCGTTGAAGTTCGGTTGAAGTTCTGGGCTCGTCGACGTTGCGGCGATGCGTTCAGGCGCCGTAGCCGTGGTCGATGAGTGCGTTCTGCGTTCGTTCGACGACTTCGGTCCACAGCGTCACTGCCCGCTCGCTCGTGAAGTCGAGGCTGCCGACGGCCAACACCGGGATCATCCAGCCGCAACTGATCCCGACCCGGTAGTCGGTGACGAGCTGATCGTAGGAGTAGTCGGACACGCCATTGGCGACGAGTGCATCGTGGTAGGCATGGAGCAACTCCGGCTCGTGGGCACGCCGGTCGTCCGTACTGAGGTTCTGCGACACGAAGTACCCGACGTCAGCGACGCCGCCGCCCTGGCTGATCGCCTGCCAGTCGATCACCACGATCGATCCGTCGGTGTCGAAGAAGAGGTTGTCGGCGCGGAAGTCGAAGTGCACCAACGTGTGCGGCATCGCCGCGAGATCGTCGAGGATCTGGGGGCGCATCGCTGCGTAGTTGTCGACGAAGTCGCTCAATTCAGGCTTGATGACCTCGCCGAACGCTGCCATGAACCCCGGGAGCGAGGACTCGTAGATGGCACTGCCCGCCTGGTTCAGCGGGCCGTTGATGACCGGGATGAAGTCGGCGTTCTCGAGTCCCACACCGTTCCAGAACCGGGCGTGGTGAGCGGCCAGCCCGACGAGCGCGGCGCGCGCCTGCTCCGGGGTCACCCCCGCGACCTGGTCGCCGATGGTCAGCCGACCCAGGTCCTCGATCAGGAGGAGGTATTCCTCGTCGTGTGCCTCGGGCGCCGTGGTGCAGGTGATGTGGAAGATCTGCGGCGTGCGCACCGGAGATTCGTCGGCAAGTTCGCGGTAGAAGCGATGCTCACGCTCGTAGATACGTGTCGGCTGCATCATCGCGCGGATGTCGGGCGACGAGGTCGGGAACTTGGCGATGACGCTCGTCGGCGCACCGCTGGCATCACCGTCGTACACGAGTCCGACGGTGGCGACCTCACCCATGAAACCGACGCCGACGGCGCCGGCATCGATCAGCACCGAACTCACCGTGACGTCCTCGCCGATGATGCCCGAACCTCGGAGTGCTTCGGTCATCCACTCCGCGGTGATCTCGCTCGTGGTGGTGGGCAGCGCATGAGTCATGCGCGGAAAGTTAGCGACCGGTGTCGCGCCGTCTCCGACCCGAGCGATCTCACCGGGTCTGCATGCGGCTGCCATCGGCAACCGGACCGTCGTCACCGCGGTTGCGGGCGCCGACGACGACAACGGCGACGCCGTCGGTCTCGATGACCTCGTGAGTGGCGACACCCTCCCAGGCCGGGGGGCCGGAGTGCGATCCGTCACGCACGTCGAACGACGCTCCGTGCAACGGGCAGGTGAGGCCGTAGCCGCGCAGGCGTCCTTCGCTCAGGGGCGTGTCGGCGTGCGAGCAGTTGTCGTCGAGCGCGAACAACTGGCCACTGACGCGACACACGACGATGCCGTCGCGCCCGATGTCCTCGAAGCAACGCAGCTCACCGTCGGCGAGATCGCTCAGGTCGCCCAGTTCGAACGTGTTCGGTTCGGAGGTCTCAGCCATCGAGCGGCCCCTTGGCCAGGTGGCGATCGATGTTGTCGTGGAAGAACCGGATGCGCCGCTCCTGCCACGGCATGTACTCGCCGCGGAAGCCACGCGACCGCAGACCCTGCTGCTGGGTGTTCCAGATCGCCACGTCCTGGTCGATGCCCGGACCACACGACACCTCCCCGGCGATCCCGGTCTCGTGTTCCACCTGGTGGTCGACCGACACCCAGTCACGCATCGAGTTCGACCAGTACTCCTTCGACCCCTCGGGGAACAGGGTGAGGTACCACATGTCGAAGTGACACTTCTGCGGATCGGTCGGGTGCGGCGTGGCTCGCAGCCAGATGCAGCCGTCGGGCTTCATGCTGAACGAGATGTTCGGGAACACCGTGTAGTGGTAGTTGTCGGTCAGCTGCTCGTCGGAATAGCTGGAGAAGTCGTAGCCCTTGGACGCGCCGAGCTCGCGCTTGCGCTGCTGCAGCGCGACGCGTATGCCGCTCAGGTCGTCGAGGTACGGCTCGGGGTCGAGTTCCCAGAACTCCATGTCGGGCGCGAGGCTCTTGATGGTGCGCTCCGGCTTGCCGGTGTACTGCGGCCCCGGTCCCCCGCCGGGCATCAACATGCGCGCGTGACCTGACTCGTACAGGTCGAACTGGCAACCGCTGTGGTGTTCGTTCATCGACGCGAGCGTCTGAGGGTGCACGTACGGCAGGTGATAGCTCTCGTTGAAGTTGTCCTGCACACATTTCCAGTTGAACTCGCCCACCACCGTCACCCAATGGGTGCGCTTCATGTTCTCCATGCGGTAGGCGTCGAGATGGTCGGCGACCGGGTCGAGCCACTCGCGCAGCGGCGCGGCGTTCTGGTCCATGTTGAACCAGATGAAACCCGCCCACGTGTCGGACGGCATCTCGACGAGGTTGCGCACCCCACACGGGCTGCCGTCGACGAAGTCGTCCTCGTCGGGGACCCAGTTGAGCCGACCGTCGACGCCGAACCGCCAGCCGTGGTAGGCGCACTGGAACTCGCCGGTGAGCAGCGTGCCGACCTCGGCCGTGACGAGTCGGTTGCCTCGATGCTGGCAGACGTTGTAGAACACGCGCACCGCAGCGTCGAGCCCGCGGACGGCGATCACCGAGTCGCGCCCGATCTCGTAGGTGACGTAGTCGCCGGGTTCGGGAATCTGATCGACCCGCCCCGCAACCTGCCACACGCGTGGCCACAACGCCTCCTCTTCGAGGCGTGCGAACTCCGGCGACCAGTAGCGCTCGCCGCGGATCGTGTTGGAGCTCAGTGCCGGCTCGGGCGCCTTCGTGCGAGGTGTCCCTCTCACGGCAACCGGTTGATCGATGATGTCGGTCATGTCGTCCCCTTCTTCGTCCCAAACCCCACACGACTAACCTAATGGACGTTCGGCAAGTCAGGCGGCTCGTACCGCCCACGTAGGGAAGGGGCGAGCGGGAATGATCCGAGGCGTTCATCACGTGGCGATCTCCACACCGGACATCGACCGACTGGCTGCGTTCTACGTCGACGTGGTCGGCTTCGAACCGGTGATGTCGACGAGCTGGAGCGACCGGCCGATCATCGACCGCATCATCGATCTGCCCGGGTCAGCCGCCCGGCAGTTGATGCTGCAGGCCGGCAATGCGTACCTCGAACTGTTCCAGTACGAGTCGCCGGTCGGGGCGCCGGCCGACCCTGGTCGTACTCCTGCGAATCATGGCTACACCCACTTCTGCCTCGACGTCACCGACATCGACGCCGAGTACGAGCGGCTCTCGGCCAACGGCATGACGTTCCATGCACCGCCACCGACCAGCGACGAACTCGGCAACGGTTCGATTCGAGCGATCTACGGCCGCGATCCCGACGGCAACATCGTCGAGCTCCAGGAGATCCTCGACCCGATCGTGCCGTTCGCCCTCGAACACACCCCGATGATCCGGACCACCCCGTCCCTCGACGATCAGGAGCACTGACCCCATGAGCGACACCGTCACCCCCGTCTCGTTGCGACCCGGCGAGGCGCGCTGCCCCGGCCCGAGCACACGGGATCTCATCCTCGGCGACTCGACGCCGCCGCCCGCGCAGCTGCTGGTGGAGTCGTACGAGTTCGAAGGTGACGCCGATGTCCCGTACGAGGAGTTCACCTCGCCGAGCTACGCCGCAGCCGAGCACGAACACATGTGGTCGCGTACCTGGCAGTGGGCATGTCGCGAGGAACACATCCCGGAGCCGGGCGACTACTACGTCTACGACGTCGGTGACCGGTCGGCCATCGTGGTGCGTGGACCGGACGGCACGGTCAGGGCGTTCCACAACGCCTGCCTGCACCGCGGCACCCAGCTGAAGCCGCCGGCCACCGCCGGCTACAGCCCGAAGTTGCGCTGTCCGTTCCACGGATGGACGTGGGACCTCGACGGCGAACTCATCGACCTGCCGTGCGAGTGGGACTTCCCGCACGTGGCAGACCGAGGAGTTCCGCCTCCCCCAGCTGCGCACCGGGCAGTGGGGTGGGTTCATCTTCGTCAACTTCGACGACTGCCCTGCCGAGTTGATGGCTCCGCCACTGGAGGAGTACCTCGGTGTGCTCCCGGAACACTTCGCCAACTGGAACCTCGCCGATCGCTACGTCGAGGTCCACATCCGCAAGCGCCTCCCCGCCAACTGGAAGGCATCTGCCGAAGCGTTCCTCGAGGCGTACCACATCCTCGAAACGCACTCGCAGTCCATCTACACCGCGGGCGACGCGAACGCCCAGTACGACGTGTTCGGCGACAACGTCTCGCGGTTCGTGCACACGATCGGCACCACCAGCCCCCACGTCCCCGAGGCCAAACGCCCGGATGAGCAGGGCATCTTGAACATGCTCATGTCCCGCAAGAACCCGGGCCAGGACGTACCGACGATCCCCGAGGGTGAACGAGCCCGCGACGTGTACGCCCGCCACATGCAAGAGGTGCTGGGCGAGCAGTACGACAACGACTTCACGCACCTGTCGGTGACCGAGACGATCGACTCGATCGAGTACTTCTTGTTCCCGAACGCGTTCTTCTTCCCCGGGTTGCAGATTCCCCTGTGCTACCGGTTCCGGCCCGATGGTCCGGACCCCGATCGGTGCCTGTACGAGGTGCTGTACCTGCGACCCAAGCCGCGCTCGGGCAAGGTGCCGCTGCCGGCCGAGCCGTTCGACCTCGATGTGAACGACAGCTACACCACGGTCCCGGGTCTGCCCACCTCGCTCGGTGCCGTGCTCGATCAGGACACCGCGAATCTCGCCGCGCAAGACACGCGGCTTCAAGTCCAGCAAGAAGCGCGGCCAGACCCTCGGCAACTACCAGGAAGTGCGCGCCCGCCACTTCCAGTCGATGGTTCGGCGCTACGTCAACGAAGGAGCCTCCCGCCCGTGAGCAGACACGCGATCGAAGATCTCGTACACCGCTATGCCGATGCCGTCGTCCATCGCGATCCCGACCGGTGGTCGTCCACGTGGGCGGCCGATGCGATGTGGGAGCTCGGCAAGGGCCGGCGGGTCGAGGGCCGCGATGCCATCCTCGCGCTGTGGAATTCGGCGATGGACGGCTTCAAGGCCGTGATCCAGAACGTCGTCAACGGCACCGCCGAACTCGACGAGTCCGCGGGCACGGGCTCCGGACGCTGGTACATCATGGAGCACTGGACTCGCGCCGACGACTCGCGGGGGATCCTGCTCGCGCACTACGACGACACCTACGTCCGCGTCGACGGCGAGTGGTTCTTCGCGAGCCGCGAGCTGGCGATCCACTACGGCGGCCCCGCCGATCTGTCGGCACCGTTCCAGAACGCCTGGGGCTGACGCATGGCGACGCTCACCGCGACCTTCGCGGCGGCGCGGGGTGACGATCTCGCGCTCGCCGACGACACGGGCACGTTGACCTGGGCCGAACTCGACGAACGCGTCAATCGACTGATCAACGGCCTGCGCGACGCCGGGATCGGAAGCGGCGACACGATCGCCGTCGTCGCGGGCAACTGCAACGAGTGGTTCGAGATCGCGTTCGCCTGCGCCAATGGCGGGATCACCTTCGTGCCGGTCAACTGGCACTTCGTCGGGCCCCGAGATCGCGTACGTGCTCGGTGACTCCGGGGCCAAGGCGATCATCTGCGGCCACCAGTTCCTCGATCAGGCGACCAAGGCCCTGGCCGATCCGCGAACCACCGGCGTCGAGCGGGCCCTGGTCATCGGGGCCCCGACGACAGGACGCTTCGAGAACTTCGACGACTTCGTGTCAGCCGGCTCACCCGATGAACCGGCGGACCAGAGCTTCGGTGGGCCGATGTTCTACACGAGCGGCACGACCGGCAACCCCAAGGGTGTGCGCGGCACGCTGTCGAGCATGCCGGCGGGCTCCGACCCGGCGATCTGGCAGCTGATCGGTGCCGGTTTCTCGAACCTCGTGGACGGGCAGGGCACCACGGTGCTGTGCGGGCCGTTCTACCACTCGGCCCAGTGGGCGTACTCGTTCCTGCCGATGATCGTCGGCTCGGCAACCGTGATGCAGCACAAGTACGACAGCGCCGGCGTCCTGCGCCTGATCGACGATCACCAGGCGACGAACATCCATCTCGTCCCGACCCAGATGAAACGCTTGGTCGACCTGCCCGACGACGTGAAGGCGACGTTCGACGGCTCGTCGCTGCAGCTCGTGCTCCACGGCGCTGCGCCGTGTCCGCCCCTCGTCAAGCAGGCGCTCATCGACTGGTGGGGCCCGGTCATCAGCGAGTACTACGGCTCGACGGAAGGGTCGGTCATCACGATGATCGACTCCGAGCAGTGGATGGCCAAGGGCGGCAGCGTCGGGCTGCCGCTGCCGGGAATGGAGGTCATCGTCGTCGGCGACGACGGCACCCGCCTCGGCCCGAACCAGCCGGGCACGCTGTACTTCCGAAGCGCGATGGGCATGGACTTCGAGTACCACAACGCGCCGGAGAAGACCGCCGACGTCCACCTCGAGCCCGGGGTGTTCACCACCGGCGACGTCGGGTACCTCGACGACGACGGGTACCTCTGGCTGAGCGACCGCAAGATCGACATGATCATCTCGGGTGGCGTCAACATCTACCCCGCCGAGATCGAAGGTGTGCTCGGCGGCCACGACGCGGTCGCCGAGGTGGCGGTGATCGGGGTGCCGAACGACGACTTCGGCGAAGAAGTCAAGGCGATCGTCTCGGTCACCGACGGCGTCGTCGCCGACGACGCGCTCGCCGACGAGCTGCGGGCCTACTGCCGCGAACTGCTCGCCGGCTACAAGGTGCCGAGGACGATCGACTTCGTCGACGAGCTGCCGTCCACCGGCACCGGCAAGATCCAGAAGGCCAAGCTGCGCGAGCCGTACTGGGCCGGCCAGGAACGCCGCATCTGACCCTGCGACCCCCGACGCCGTGCGATGAGCCACACCCCACTATCCGGGGCGTTCGCTCATCGCTCGGTGATGTTGGCCGGGTCCGCGGCCCAGCGGATGGCGTTGGACAGGATGCGGCGGAAGTTCGGATCGGCGTAGGTGACCGGTCCGTCGCCGAATTGCAGGTACACGATCGGCGACGCGCCGACGGTCTTCGTCCACGCCACGAGGTTGCTCCCGGGTGGGTGGTGCCAGCCGGTGCGGTCGTTGCGCGTGCCGCGAATCGCCAGGTCGGCCGAGTAGAAGTTCGTGTCGACGAACTCGTAGGTGCTGCGCATCAACGGACGAACGCGATCCTCCAGTACCGGGAACAGGTACACCTCGTCGGTGAGGGCGAACGAGGCGTCGATGCCGTCGCAGATCGGGTGCGTCGGATCGACGACCTCGATGGTGTGGGTGACGTCGTGGCGGTACCCGGAATCGGGATAGTCGATGCCGTCGAGGGTCGCCGGCTGATAGTGGAAGCGGCCGCCGACGATGTCGGCGTAGCCCTCCCACGCGGGCCATCCGGCGATGGCGTGATGGAGAAAGACCATGCCCTTGCCCTCGTCGAGAAGCCGTTGAAACGCCTCGATGTAGCCGGACGGCGGGTCGGGGAACTCGGCCGGCGGATCGCCGCGAGTGAACGTGATGCCCGGCATGTCGTACATGACGAAGACGTCGAACTCGGCCGCCGTGGCGGGTTCGACGAGGCCGAGCGCGTCGGGATGTTCCACGTGGGTCCACTCGATCCCGTCCATCGAATCGAACACCGCGAAGAACGCCGGCGCGTCGAACGGGTGCCCCTTGGTCACGATGGCGACTCGACAACTCCCCCCTTCGGTCACGACGTCGAGGTTAGTGCCCGCCCCGTGCACGGATCGGACCCGCGCAGTGCGCCCTGACTATGGTTGCCGTGTTCTGGAACACCGACGAGGGGGCCTCCGTTGACCACTGCACACACCGCGACACACACCGGCGACGACAACGCATGGATCGGGGACTCGACGCTCGGTGAGCGCTTCCCCGCCTGGACACGAGGCAACGCCGCCGACGTGTTCCCCGAGCCGTTCAGCCCGCTCGGCAAGAGCATGGTGCTGCAGGAGGCACTGTCGCCAGGGCTCCGCGACGCGTACATCGATCTCGGCGCCCTGAGCTACGACGAGTTCGAGAACCCCGATGCTCCCGACCTGTTCAAGATGTTCGGCGGCTACGTCTACAACCCACTCACGCTGACTCGCATCCTCGGCGCCCGCATGCCCGGCGCATCACCGGAGATGATCGACAAGGCGTTCTTCGACGAACGTGACGAAGTGCCGCCCTACGAGGAGCAGCCGTGGCACGTCTCGGAGATCCACGAGGCTCGCCTCGGCGAATCGATGGCGTGGGCGATGTCGACGCAGTCACTCCCCGAGTTGGACGCCGACCGGGCACTCGCCCGTTCGCTGCGTGAGCACCGCCCCGATCTCGAATCCCTCACCGATTCGGCGCTGCTCGCCCGTGCCCGATCGATGATCCCCTACCTCCAGCAGACGATGGAGAACGCGATGCGGGTGTCGTCGGTGGGGTCGCTCGGACCCGGTGCGCTCGGCGCGATCTGTGAGGGCCTCGGCGACCCGACCCTGTCGATCCGGTTGCTGGCGGGCATCGACGTCGACTCGGCCGCTCCGTCACACGCGATGTGGGAACTCGGTCGAGTGGCCGCGGCGTCCGACGTGATCGCCGCCGCCTTCGATGCCGGGCCCGACGAGGTCCTCGACCGGCTCCGGGCGTCGGACTCGGCCGAGGCCAAGGACTTCCTCGACCGGTTCGACCAGTTCTTGTTCGACCACGGCGCGCGTGGGCAGAACGAGTACGACGTCTACGCCATCTCGTGGGAGGTCAAGCCGCGCATTGCACTGGCGGCGATCGATCTCATGCGCCGGTCCGACGCCTCGCAGGCACCCACCAACCGCAACACCGCCGCGATCGCCGAGCGGGATCGGGTCGCGGCCGACATCCGCGCGCAGATCGCCGGCGATCCGGAGACAGCCGGCTTGTTCGAGGCGGCCATGACCTCGGCACGACTCTTCCTGAGCGGCCGCGAGCGAGCCAAGACCAACGTCGTGACGGTGATCAACGAGATGCGCGTTGCGTTGCGAGAGTTCGGACGACGGCTCGTCGAGCGCGGCGTGATCGACGAGGTCGCCCAGGTCTTCATGGTGACCGATGCCGAACTCAACCGTCTGCGTCACGATCCCGACTCCATGGCCGGCGTGATCCGCGATCGCTGGGCTGTCTTCCAGTCACTGTTCGACTTCGAGCCGGTGTTCGTCGTCAACGGTGTGGTCCCCGCACTCTCCGACATGCGTCGACGGGGCGGCGAGGACGTCGCCGCGGCGGTCGTCGGCACGGTCCTCACGGGCTCAGCCGGCTCCGGCGGCGTCGCCACCGGACGTGCCCGCGTGATCCTCGATGCTGCCGACCCGCACGGGCTCGAGCCCGGCGACATCCTGGTGGCGCCGCAGACCGATCCGTCGTGGGTGCCGTTGTTCGTGCCCGCCTCCGCCGTGGTGGTCAACGTCGGCGCAATGGGCAGCCACGCGATGATCGTGTCGCGCGAACTCGGCGTCCCCTGTGTCGCCTCGGTCGCCGATGCGACGCTCATCATTCCTGACGGTGCGATCATCACCGTCGACGGCAACGCCGGAACGGTCACGATCGACGCACTGCCCGACTGAGCCCCACCCCGCTCGATCTTCGTCGTTTGCGGTGAGGTTCTCGTTGGCCCGCCCCAACGGAAACCTCCCGCAAACGGGAGTTCCGGCTGGTGCTCGGGTGGCCGTCGACCGCCTGACGGGCGTCACCCGTCAGGCGGTCGACGGTCAGGTCCAGGTAACTGATTGCATGCTCAGTGATTCGGCTATCTCGCAAGTCGGCTTGACTCAAGACTCCGTCAGGCCCACCATCACCCCTCCAGCGATGCCTTGATGCGAGCCAGGGTCTTCTCCATCCCCTTCACCATGGCACGGTCGCGACGCATGAGGGTGGAGTAGACGAAACGTTGCCATCCCTCGTACGGCGGGAAACTGAACGACTCGCTGACCGTGGTCGTGCCATCGTTCTCGCTCATTTCGTAGCGCCAGGTCGTGTATCCCTCGGCCACGAACTCGAACACCGCGCCGGGCTCACATGCCGTCACCGTCGATGACGTCGTCCACTTCTTCAGCGTCACCGGCCCCACCGCAGCCACATTGTCACCCTCGAAGACTGCACCGACAGCGGGTCCGGTTGCAGGCGCAACCCACCGCCCCGCCACACATTCCGGGCTCCATTCGCCCATTCGGGTGATGTCGGAGATCGCCGCGAACACGTCGGCGGCGCTCGACCGGATCACCGTGCTCGCGGTCCCTTGCACTGCAGTGTCTTGGCTCATCACCAAGGTCTAGCGCATGCGAGCCGGTCGGTCCGCATCGACGAGTACTGGCCGATGCTGTAGCGGTCGACCGTGATGAGTTCGTGGTCGACGTCGGCCGCACGCTGCAATGACGTGCCGTGCGACGTGCGGTGCGATCATCGGCGGATGACACTCACCAACACCCGCGTGACGCTCACCCGCCGGCCGGTCGGCGAGGCGACGCCCGACTGCTTCGGGCTCGAGGTCGAACAACTCGGCGAGCTCGACGACGGACAGGTGCGCGTGGCGGTCGAGTACATCTCCGTCGACGCCGGCACCCGGACCATGCTGCGTGGGGAAGGCTTTCACCGCCAGGTCGGGCTCGGCCAGACGATTCTGGCGGGCGCCGTCGGTCGTATCGTCGAATCGAGGGCCGACGGATGGGAGGTCGGCCAGGCAGTCCGAGGTGGCCTCGGTGCCCAGACCATCGCAACGCTCCGACCCGACCATCTGGAGAAGATCGACGATTCACTCGGCCCGCTCAGCGCCCACCTCGGTGCGCTCGGCGCATCGACCGGAGTGACGGCGTGGATCGGGATCCGATGCGTCGCGAAACCCAAGCCGGGCGACACCTTCGTCGTGTCCGCTGCCGCTGGTGCGGTCGGGTCGATCGCGGGACAGATCGCCAAGCGGGACGGCGCCCGGGTGATCGGCATCGCCGGCGGACCCACCAAGGTGCAGTACCTCACCGATGTGCTGGGGTTCGACGCAGCGATCGACTACAAGAACACCGACGTGAATGCCCGACTCCGCGAGCTCGCACCCGACGGTGTGAACGTGTTCTTCGACAACGTCGGCGGCCCGATCCTCGATGCCGTGCTCGACAATCTCGCGATGCGGGCAAAGGTGGTCATCTGCGGAGCAATCTCCCAGTACGACGACATGGACAACGTGACAGGCCCGTCGATGTATCTGCGCCTGGCGGAACGACAGTCGTCGATGGAGGGCTTCGCCTATTTCCACTTCCCGGAGAGCATCGCGCCGGCCACTGCCGAGCTGGCCGAATGGCTCGCCGACGGTTCACTTCAGTGCGCCGAGGAGATCCTCGACGGCATCGAGCGCTACCCAGAGGCATTGCAGTTCATGTTCAGTGGCGGCAACACCGGCAAGCTCCTCGTCAAGGCCAACTGACGATCGCCGCATCGCGAACTCGTAGAGTCGCCGACATGAGCAACAGCCCTCGCACCGTCACCGCAGCGGTGCTGCGGACCGGCAACGGCCCCTTCACGATCGAGCAACTCGCCCTCGATGAACCGCGACCCGATGAAGTCGTGGTGCGCATGGTCGCCGCCGGCATGTGCCACACCGATCTGCTCTCGCGGGAGCTTCCGCCGGACTTCTTCGCCGGACCGACCGTCTATGGCCACGAAGGCGCAGGCGTCGTCGAGGCCATCGGCGACGCGGTCACGGCCGTCGCCGTCGGCGATCACGTCGTGCTCAGTTTCAACTCCTGCGGTGACTGCCCGGCATGCAATCAGGGCCGACTCCCCTACTGCTTCAACTTGAACCAGTACAACATGTCGGGTGGGCGTCCCGATGGCACGGCATCGTTCGTCGACGCCGACGGGGTCAGGGTCAACTCGCACTTCTTCGGGCAGTCGTCGTTCGCCTCGCACTCCGTCGTCGCCGAGACCTCGTGCGTCAAGATCGATCCGTCGTACGACCTGCGCAAGCTCGGGCCGTTGGGCTGCGGGATCCAGACCGGCGCCGGTGCGATCCTCAACACCCTGCAGGTCGAGCCGGGCTCCAGTGTCGTCATCGCCGGAGCCGGCGCCCTCGGTCTGAGTGCGGTGATGGCCGCCAAGGTCGCCGGAGCCGGCACGATCGTGGCCATCGATCGTCACGCGAACCGGCTCGAGCTCGCGGAACGGTACGGGGCGACGGCGACGCTCTCCCCATCACCGGATCAACTCGCCGCGGCGATCCACGCGGCCACCGGCGGCGGCGCGGACTACGCGTTCGACACCACCGGCAACGCCAGTGTGGTGCGCGGTCTCTACGAAGGACTCAACAACATCGGCACCTTGGGAATGGCCGGCGTGGGATTCGGCGAGGTCACCCTCGACTTCCTGTCGATGATCGGCGGCCGCACGATCACCGGGGTGATGGAGGGCGATTCGACCCCTCGCGAGTTCATTCCCCGGCTTGCGCAGCTCAACGCCGATGGGAAGTTCCCCTACGACGAACTCATCGTCGAGTTCCCACTCGCCGACATCAACGCCGCCGAAGCCGCCAGCGCGAGCGGCTCGGTCATCAAGCCCGTCCTGATCTTCTAGCGCGGATCACGTCACTCCCGAGAGGAGATCTGGAACCGATGGGCAGTCCGAACTGGACCACTGACGACATCGCCGACCTGACGGGACGCAGCGCCGTCGTCACCGGGGCGAACACCGGTCTCGGCCTCGAAACCGCCCGTGCGCTCGCGGCGAAGGGAGCGACGGTCGTGTTGGCCGTGCGGAACCTCGAAAAGGGCGAGGCCGCCATGGCCGACATCACTGCGGGCCTCCCCGACGCCGACGTCAGCATCCAGGCACTCGACCTTGCGTCACTCGATTCGGTCCGAGCGGCGTCGGTCGACCTCCACGAACGGTTCGAGACGATCGATCTACTGATCAACAACGCCGGGGTGATGTTCACGCCGAAGTCGACCACTCAGGACGGATTCGAACTCCAGATGGGAGTCAATCATCTCGGACACTTCGCGTTCACCGGTCTCCTGGCCGACCTGATGCTGTCCGTCGACGGGTCGCGTATCGTCACGGTGAGCAGTGGGGCGCACAAGATCAGATCCACCATCGACCTCGGGGAACTCGCGGGCACGGACGAGTACAACCGCACCGCGGCGTACGGACGATCCAAGCTTGCCAACCTGGCGTTCACCTACGAGCTGCAGCGACGCCTGGTTGCCGCCGACGCCCCCACGATCGCCCTCGCCGCCCACCCGGGCGGATCGAACACGGAACTGGCTCGGAACGCTCCCACCATCATGCGCGCCGCCGGAATCCTGTTCCGGCCGTTCATGCAGAGCGCGGCGATGGGCGCACTCCCGACCCTGCGGGCGGCGACCGACCCGACGGCGACCGGCGGCCAGTACTACGGGCCGGACGGAATCGCCGAACTCCGGGGGCATCCGGTCCTGGTCGAGTCGAGTGACCGCTCACATGATCCGGCAACTCCAACGCGGGCTGTGGGACGCGTCGGAGACCCTCACGGGCGTGACGTTCCCGATCTGATCGGCCGCTGATCGCTCCGAGAACTGCCGCCTTGTCGCAACTCACCGCGCGGTACGGAGTCAGCCGATCGTGATCGATCGCCAGTTCTGATACGTATGCCCGCCATTCCAGACGTTGTTGACGATCGCCCGGTCGTAGAGCCGCACGAACACGACGTAGCAACACGGCTCGACTCCATCGGCCCAGGGATCCCAGCTGACCGTGATCCCCGGCGCCGGGGCTCCGTGGTCGTTTCGATCGCCGTTGTAGGTCTTGGAGAAGATCGCCACCGAACCGCTGCACCCGCCGTACGCGATCACGTCGAGACTGCTGAAGTTGTCGTCGGTGCCCTCGACGTGGATCTCGACCGGACCTTTGTCCTTGGTCACCTCGGCGCAACAACCGAGCGGGTCGCCGCCCTGCGAGAACTCGATCAACGGTCGGTGGTCGGGCAGCACCGGGCCCTGGGGGCCCTCGTTGTCTACTCGCACGGGAACCGGCCCGCTCGGGAACTCCGTGAGCGCAGCGTTGCGGACCACCATGCGGACGTAGTGGCGGTCGTCGTCGTCGAGCGGCGGCGAATCCCAATCGGTGAGGTAGGTCCTGCCTTCCGACAGCAGATCCATGTCGGCAATCGAGTACCACTCTGCCGTCGCCACGCGGGTGTACTCGGTCCACACGAAACCGATCACGTGAGCATCGGTGAGCGGGGTGGTGATCGCCGTCCACGGGCCGGCTGCTGACGGGCCGACCTCGACCTTGTACTCGGTAGCGCCCGCAACGTTGAACAGCCCGTTGATGTGGACGCTACCTCCGAAAGGGTGGTCGCCGATGCCCGCGGCGACGTTGTCCGGAGGTGTGAACACGCTCGGACTGCTCGGTCCCCGAGCGAAACCGTCGGCATCGAAGTGGCCAACCGGGATGTAGCCGACCTTGATCAGCTCGGGCATCGGCGGACACATCTGCTTGCAGGCAACGTGGCAACGCACGCCACACAACCAGTGACACAGCTGGTGTGCGAACCGTTGGATCTTGCTCCTGCTGATGAACTGTTGGAAGGCTTTGGCATCTTCGGCCTCGACGATGTCGAGCAGCTTGAGGAGTGTGTCGGGATCCTTCGAGAGGCGGCCGGTGAACTCCGCGAACTCGCGCCATTCATCGACGTCGAAGACCAGCTCGCTCTCGATCGGTCCGGCGAGCTTTCGACAGACGAACACACAGTGCTTGCTGCAGAACCACCGGCAGATCCAATGGCAACGGTCGAGCAGGCCAGCTCGTCCGAGGGCGTCCTGGAATCGCTCCGCATCGTTGGCCCGGAAGGCCTCGGCGGCGGCGGCGAACAGTTCCGGTTTGTCCGCGAGTTCGGCGATCGTGCGTCCCGAGGCGCGGAGCTCTTCGAGGCGTTCATCGTGGGTGGTCATCGTGGTACCTCCTGCACTGCCCGCACCTCGAAAGTAACACTCTGAGCGCATATGTCAATACGGAGAGTGTCGACAGATCGGGAAGCCCACGGTTCTGGGCTCGCAGGTCACTCTCGGCGAGTTCACGGCGAACTCACAGGTTGGCATGGCAACCTGTGAACCGTGACTGCGCGACACCTCCTGATCGTTGACGACGAGGAGAACCTCCGCTCCATGCTCACCGCGGCGCTGCGGCATCACGGTTTCACGATCACGGCGGCCGGCAACGGCCGAGAAGCGCTGCGGATGATCGCCGAGGAACGACCGGATCTGGTGGTACTCGACGTGATGATGCCCGAGCTCGACGGCTTCGAGGTGTGCCGTCGACTGCGTGCCGACGGTGACCGCACACCGGTGGTGTTCCTGACGGCCCGTGACGACACCGACGACAAGGTCAGAGGCTTGACGCTCGGCGGCGACGACTACCTCCAGAAGCCGTTCAGTCTCGACGAGCTGGTGGCGCGGGTCGAAGCGGTGCTTCGCCGTACGTCGGATGGATCCGCTGCGGTCCGCTTCGAGGTGGCGGATCTGTCGATGGATGACGACGCCCACCGCGTGATCCGAGGCGGTGAGGAAGTCTCGCTGTCGCCGACCGAGTACAACCTGCTGCGGTACCTGCTCGTGAACAACGGCCGAGTGCTGTCCAAGGCGCAGATTCTCGACCACGTGTGGAAGTACGACTTCGGTGGTGACGCCGGAGTGGTCGAGACCTACATCGGCTACCTGCGGCGCAAGATCGACGTGTCGGAGCCGAAGCTGCTGCACACCATTCGCGGTGTCGGCTACACGCTGCGGGTGCAGTGATGAGAACGATGTCGTTACGCACCCGTCTGCTCGCGGGGATGGCGTTCGTTGCGTTGGTGCTGATCGTCGTGGCGGTCGCGATCACAACGGCGACACGAACTCAGCTGATCGAACAGATCGACGACCGTCTGATCGCAGGCGCATCCGACAACCGCGGCGATGAGTTCCGCGGTGATCGATCCGACGGTGACCGGCACTCGGAACCGGTGCCCGGCGCGCCGCCGGAACGGCAGAGCGATTTCTACGAAGGAGCGATCGGTGCCGATGGCGAGCTGGTCACCTTCTTCGTCCCGAACATCGGCGGCGAGGAGTACGCCCCGCCGGATGTCAGCGCCGAGCTCGCGTCGACCATCGACAGTGACGCCATCTTCACCACCGATGCCACCGAGGGAAGTGTCGAGTACCGGGTCCGCGCCGTTCGCGATCCGCAAGGCGACAGCGTGTTCATCACGGCGCTGCCGTTGAACGACGTCGAGTCCACCGTCACCCGTCTGATCTGGGTCGAGCTGCTCGGTGTCGCATCGATCCTCGCCGTGCTCGGGCTGGTGACCTGGTGGATGATCCGTCTCGGCATCAGACCGATCAAGCAGATGACCACCACGGCCACCGAGATCGCCGCCGGCGACCTGTCGGCCCGGGTCGACGAATCGTCGCCGGCGGCGGAGTCGCACGAGCTCGCGGTCGCGTTGAACACGATGCTCGGCACGATCCAAGGAGCACTCGACGAGCAGACCGAATCCGAGAACCGTCTACGAAGATTCGTCTCGGACGCGTCGCACGAACTCCGTACGCCGGTGACGACGATCCGCGGATACGCCGAGCTGTACAGGGTCGGAGGTCTCGCCGAACCCGGTGCGCTCGACGACGCGATGCGCCGCACGGAGGAGGAATCGCTGCGGATGTCGCGGCTCGTGGAGGACATGCTGCTGCTCGCGAAGCTCGACGAACAACGCCCGCTCGATCGGCGCCCCGTCGATCTGGCCCAGCTGGCGATCGACGCGGGCGCGGACGCCCGGGTGGTGGCTCCCGATCGCTCGATCATCGTCGAAGCGGGAGCTCCGACGGTGGTGTCGGGGGATGACGACCGGTTGCGCCAGGTGTTCGCGAACCTGGTCGGCAACGCAATCGCCCACACCGAGCGCGGTGCCTCGATCACGATCCGCGTCCTGGGAGATGACCACATGGCGAAGGTCGAGGTCGAGGACGCCGGCAGCGGGATGCCACCCGAGGTGGTCGAGCGGGTGACGGAGCGGTTCTACCGCGCCGACCCGTCGCGCTCGCGTCAACAGGGCGGCAGCGGGCTCGGCTTGGCAATCGTCGACGCAGCGGTGAGCGCCCACGGCGGAACACTGCACGTCGAGAGTGCGCCCGGGCGAGGGACCGTCGTCACGTTCCAGATCCCGCGCTGACCGGACCTCGCCGCAACGAAGCAGGCGAACACTCCGCGAACTCCCGGGTGGCTCTCAGCTCGTTGCCAGGTTGACCCGTCAGGCTCATGTCAACCCCAACCAGGCGACGTCTCGTCGCCGCAACGAGAGGCAACAACATGACCAACACGAACCCTTCCCGATTCCGCCGACGTGCCGTCACCGCGGCAGCCATCGTGGCCGTGCTCGCCGGCGGTGCCGGTGTCGCCAATGCGGCACTCGGACCCGCTGCGATCGACACGGCATCATCAACGGCAACGGCGACTGCGCTCGTCGAACAGACCGACACGGACGAGCCGACCACGGATGAGCCGACCACCGACGAGTCGACCACCGACACGCCCGACGAGGCAGACCGACCCGCCAGCACCGAGGAGGTGCTCACGGGCGAGGTGGCCGACAAGGTGACCGCAGCGGCACTCGAGGCCGTACCGGGTGGAACCATCGAGCGTGTGGAGACCGACGATGACGGCGCCGCCTACGAGGCACACATGACCGACGCCGACGGCAACCACGTCACGGTCACCTTCGACGAGAGCTTCGCCGTCGTCGAGATCCACGAGGGCGGACCCGGCGGCGGCCACGAAGGCGGCCGAGGTGGCCACGGGGGCGGCCGTGGCGGCCACGGCGGCGGCGAAGGCGAGGAAGCCCTCACCGGCGACGTCGCCACCCAGGTCACTGCCGCAGCCGAAACGGCCGTCCCCGGCGGAACCGTCGAGCGTGTCGAGACCGATGCTGACGGTGCCGCCTACGAGGCACACATGACCGACGCCGACGGCAATCGCGTCACGGTCACCTTCGACGAGAGCTTCGCCGTCGTCGAGATCCAAGAGGGTCACTGAGTCCCCCGGTCGGAGCGCGGATCCGGGCGTCGACCGGCGTCCGGATCCTCGCTCCGGCGCGTCCGTGCACGGCCGACGTGACGCAGGTGTTCGAGGTTGCCCGCCCGACTGTCTTCTCCTCATTTCTTCGCGCACACGTTTGATATACGACACCTCTCAGGTACAGTTGTTCGTACCGACTCCCCCTTCCATTTGTTGATGTCGAACATGGGAGGTGAACATGAATCACGCAGTCCTGGCTCCGCCTGGTAGTGACGTTCGGGCCGAACTCGATCGGCTGCTGCGGACCGACCCTGCAGTGGCCGATCGTGACGAGGTCGCTGCGTTGGTGTCGACTGCCACGAAGCTGCGAGCCTGGCTCGACGCGTACGAGGTTCGTTGCGCCCGTCGGACTCGCGAACTGGCCGCTACCGGGCGATCAGAGCCTGTCGGGTCGATGTTCGTCCGGGCCGGGCAACGGTCGGGTCGGGACGCCGCCAGGGTCGACGACCGCAACATGGTGTGCGATCAACTCGATGCGTTCGAGGACGCACTGGTCGACGGACGGATCTCGGCCGGACACCTCGACGGCGTCGCCGCCGCGATGCGCGACCTCGATGATGTCACCCGGCACGAGTTCGTTGCGGCGGCACCCGAACTGCTCGACGCAGCGGTCAGCGAGGGCGTCGACACGTTCAGTCGGCACTGCCGGGAGTTGTCCCGGCATCTCGTGGCATCACGGGCGACGTCGGACGCGGAGGAACTCGACCGGCAACGGGCCGCGTCGAACGTGAAACGGTGGGTCGACAAGGTCACCGGGATGTGTCACACCCATGCCGAGTTGGACCCGATCCGTGACGCAGCACTGGCCAGCGCCATCGATGCCGAACTGGCCCGCCTGCGGCGCGCCGACGGCAATGCCGGCACCCCGTGGAACCAGTTGAAGGTCAACGCGTTCGTCGCCGCCGTCGTCAACGGCGTCACCCGACGCCGCACGGCGGGTGCGCCGGACACAAGCGCGGACCCGGCCGATGGCGCTGCCGACGACGCAGTGCACGCTCTGCGGGTGCCCGGAGATCACGGTCATGACGGACTACCGCACCCTGGTCGAGGGGTTGCACGACCACAGTGTCTGCGAGACCGAAGACGGCATCCCGATCCCGGTGTCGACGCTGCGACGGTTGTGCTGTGACGCCGAGATCATCCCCGTCGTCATGGGGACCAACGGGGTGCCGTTGGACATGGGCCGCTCGATCCGCACCGCCAACCGGGCGCAACGCCGGGCGCTGCGCACGATGTACCGCACCTGTGCCCATCCGGATTGCACGGTGGCGTTCTCGGCGTGCACATCACATCACGTCAGATGGTGGTGGAAACATCACGGCCCGCACCGACATCGCGAACATGATTCCGCTCTGCGAAAAACACCATCATCTGGTGCACGAAGGCGGATGGACATTGACCATGACCCCCGACCGGGTCACCACCTGGACCCGACCCGACGGCATCGTCGCCCACCACGGACCCTCCATCAACCGCCACTCCGCCAACCGACAGCGGCGGCCGCACCGGGCATCAGGCTGAACGGATTCGGCGGAGCGAATCGGCAGCGACCGAACGGACTGCCACGTCGACCACGAAATCCTTCGCTATCGCATTCAGTTTCAGGTTCGCACAAACACGCAGGCGTACGGGTCGACCGTCGGGTCGGTCAGGGCCGGTCGTTCTCGGTGAACTCCCAGCTGGTTCTCAGCGCGTTCGCTGTTCCATCGATCACCCTGAGCCGATGACACACGACGACACCACCTCGACGACCGACCCGGATCATGACCGCGAGGGACTGGCCGTCGACCTGCCACTCCTCCTGCGCCTGGCCCGACCCGTCCAGCGCATCCGCCGCCGACAGCTCATGGCACTCTTCGGAGGCGCCGGAGCACTTGCTGTGCTTGCCGCGTGTGGATCGAAGTCCGCCACGTCGGGTACGTCAACGGCAACCACCGGCACCGTTGCTGCGACCGGCAGTACTGCGGCAGCGACGACGCCCACGACGAGCGCCGCAGGAACTGACGCGACTCCCGCTGGATCCCTTGCCGGCACCGAGATTCCCGACGAGACGGCAGGGCCGTTCCCGGGCGACGGCACCAACGGACCGAACGCCCTGACCGAGAGCGGCGTCGTACGCAGCGACATCCGGATCGAGTTTCGGGTCCTCGACCACCACCGCCGACGGGGATCCCGTTGAGGTACCAACTCACCGTCGTCGACGCAGTGACCGGCGCCGCACTCCCGGGTGCGGCGGTGTACCTGTGGCACTGCGACCGAGATGGCGACTACTCGATGTACTCCAGCGGCAAGACCGGCGAGAACTACCTCCGAGGCGTCCAGACCACCGACGCGAGCGGCAGCCTCAATTTCCTGAGCATCTATCCAGGGTGCTACTCGGGTCGTTGGCCCCACGCCCACTTCGAGGTGTACGACAGCATCGAGGCCGCGACCAACGGCCGGCAGGCAACCAAGACGAGCCAGCTCGGCCTCCCCGAAGCCACCAACAACGAGGTATTCGCCACCGCCGGCTACGAGACGAGCGCCCGCAACTTCGCCGGCACATCACTCTCGAGCGACAACATCTTCAGCGACGGCGCCGACGACCAGATCCCAGCGATGACCGGTAACCCCACCGACGGCTACGCCGCAACCCTCGTGGTGCGGGTCTGACGGTCGTTGGCCGTTCGAACCTGTTCGGGTAGAACGACCCTGGCGCGTTGGTCGGGCGTCCAACATCGTGTGGTCATGGAACAGCAGGAACCAGCCCCACCCTTCGGAGCGAGTGTCTGGGAACGACAGATGTTCGAGCATCTCACCGACCACACCCGTCGAGAAGGCGCGATGCTCAACGACTACGCGGCAATTGCAGCGACCACCGAGTCGAAGGCGTTGAGCTACGTCATCAATCTGCTGCTCGAAGACGAACGACGCCACCACCGGTACTTCAACGAGCTGGCGCTGTCGTTGAAGTCCGAATCAGAACTGTCCGGAGACGACCCGATCGTTCCTCGGCTCGATCTGGATCGAGTCGACCGTACGGAGTTGCTCGAGACGACCGAACGACTGCTGGAACACGAGAAGGCTGACGCCAAGGAACTCGAACGGCTCCGCAAGGAACTCCACGACGTGAAGGACACGACCCTGTGGGGACTGCTCGTCGACATCATGTTGCGCGACACCGAGAAGCACATCTCGATTCTCCGATTCGTCCAGCAGCACACACCCTCGAAGCGCGCCGCCCGCTGAGACGGTCTACTGAGGCCGGTTGGTCGGTGAAATCAGCGCCGCCGGCACCTCAGGCCGACGTCGAGATCACCGCCACCAGGAAGTCGGCCTCGGGGTTGAACGGCCGAAGGTCCCACGACGACAACAACACGTCGGCGACCAGACCCATCTGGTGGAGGTCGTCGAAGAACTCGTCGAACGGATACTCCCGCCCGGCGCCGAACCCGATCACGAGGCGGCCGGCGGGGCGCAGGTGGGCTGCGAGACGCTCCAGGGCGGGCCGTCTGGTGTCGCGGAGCGAGGAACGTCATCACGTTGCCGGCACACACCGCCACGTCGAAACCGTCGTCGATTCCCATCGCGGGCAGGTCGAGTTCGGCGAGGTCTGCGACGAGCCACGTCGGGCCTGGATGATCCTCCTCGGCAGCGGAGATGAGCACCGGATCGAAGTCGACACCAACGACGTCGTGACCCATCCGAGCGAGATGCCCTCCGACCCGACCCGGCCCACACCCGGCATCGAGCACCCGTGATCCACGAGCCAGCATCGCATCCACGAAGCGCGCCTCACCATCGAGGTCGTGGCCCGCTGCAGCCATCGATCGGAACCGCTCGACGTACCACGACGAGTGCTCCGGATTCTCCTCGATCAGCTCGACCCAACGATTCGACGCCACCGCGGCCGACGCTACCTGGTCAGCCATCGTACGAGCAGGGCGCCCGACGTGAGATGATGCGACGATGGACGTGATTCGCGAACGGTTGACGATCAACGCCACTGCGAGCGGTTGGACCTTGAGCGGTGAGATCGATGCCCACACTGCACCGCTTCTCGAAGAAGCCGTCGGCACCCTGCCGTCGGGCACCGGTGCGGTTCTGGTCGACATCGGGGATGTCTCGTTCATCGATTCGAGCGGGCTTCGCGTTCTCATCGGTTTGGCAGGTCGCGCCAGTGACGAAGGACGTACCCTGCGCGTCGAGCATCCGTCTCCCGCCGTGGTGCGCCTCGCACAGATCACCGGTCTCGGTGAGATGTTCGGCCTGACCGATGACGTGCCCGAATCCTGAGTTCACCGGCACCACAGCGTGGCCTCGCGTGAGTCGACAGGAGGTTTCGCAGCGGTGCACGACGGGCACTGTCGACAGCATGTCCACCTTCGGCGTCGAGTCGACCCAGGAGTACCGCCGCTAGGCCCGCCTGGATGGCGGGACGAGCACCTGGATGACGGATCATGCACGAGAGCCGACCGGTGCAATCGCACCCATGAACGTGCGGGTCGCCGCGCGCTCCGAGGAACTGGCGGGTCTGCGTCGTGCGATCAGAAGCTACGTCGAGTCGGCGGGTGGCGACGAGACCACTACCGACGATCTCGAACTGGTCGTCAGCGAGCTCGCCACCAACGTCCTCGATCACACGACGTCGCCCAGCATCTCGATCGTCATCGCACGGACGTCGGAGGGGTGGGTGATCGAGGCCGCCGATGTGGCCGACCAGTTCGTGCTCGCCGACGTCGCGACGCTTCCGGCGACATCGGAGCGGACCGGCCGTGGATTGTTCGTCGTCCGGTCACTCGTCGACGAACTCGAGATCGTCGAGACGCCGACGTCACGCGCGATTCGATGCCGTCGAGCGTCGACGAGCTGAGGGACGAGGCGATGGGACATCGGACCGGGGGGACGACCGGAGCCTGAGGCGTCGGGCATGACGCCGATCGAGCGCTCGCATGACCGGCGTCGCCGTCACGCCGTGGACGAACACCGACGCCAGGATCGTGAACGCCGTGGCGGCCCACACCTCGTCCTCGCCGACGAACACGGCCGCCTGTGCAGCAACGGCGAGGTAGTAGATCGAACCGATCCCCCGAATGCCGAAGAAGGCGATCGCTCGCCGTTCGCTGCGCGATGCGTCGGATCTGATCAGAGCGAGCCACCCGGCGATGGGTCGGGCCACGAAGATGACGAACAGACCGCCAACGACACCACGCCAGGTCAGATGGTCGAACAGCCCCGTTGCCATCGCCCCGCCGAGCAGCACCAACAACGCCACGCTGAGGAGTTGCTCGAGTTCGGCGGTGAAGCTGTGCATCACACCGTGGTACGAGTCCTCCCGCCGACGGTGTCGCAGCGTCACCGCAGCGACGAACACCGCGAGGAAGCCGTACCCGTGCGCGATCTCGGTGACCCCGTAGGTGGCGAGGATCGCCCCCACCGCGACGAATCCCTGGGTGCCCTCCGCCAGAGGGAGCAGCGGGCGGGGCGGGTCGAAGATGATGCGCGCGAAGACCCTGCCCGCGAGCCCAACCGACTGCGACTCCCATGAGCGCCCGCACCAGCAGGTCCGACCACAACCAGTGCGCAAACCATTGCTCTCCGGTGCCGGCTGCTGTGGCCATTGCCACTGCGGCGAAGACGAACGGATACGCCAGACCGTCGTTGAGACCCGCCTCACTCGTGAGGGCGAATCGAACCTCATCCTCGTCCTCTGCCTCGACCACGACCTCGTCGCCGACCGGCTGACCTTCCACACTCGGCTCCCCGACATGGACGTCCGCCGCCAGCACCGGGTCGGTCGGCGCCACCACGGCACCGAACAGGAGCGCGGTGGCGGGCGCCAACCCCGCCGCCCAACCTGCGACGAAGACTGCGCCGATCGTCACCGGCATGGCGATGCCGAGCAGACGCCATGTGCTCGACCAGCGGCGCCAGCCCGGCTTGCGGTCGATGGCCAGACCGGCACCGAGGAGCGAGACCAGCACCGCGAGTTCGGTGACGTGCTCGGTGACTTCGAGATGCTGACGGAAGTCGACGTCACCGAGCGCGGGCACGACGCTGAACGCGCCGGCGCCGCCGACGATGAGCACCATCGGCAGCGACAACGGCCGGTCGCGGAGGAACTGCGGCAACCACGCGGCGAGGAGAACGACCACGCCCACGACGACTGCGGTCAGGGTGTAGCTGTTCAGCGCGCACCTCCCTGGCGCGAGTTCACGGTGGGCTCGCTACGGGTCATGAAGACGGCTCTACCCACCTTGCTGCTCGCTCAACCCCGGTTTGACGAGGCGTCGTCGGGGGTATTGGTTGATCCGCCGGGAGCCTTCTCGAGGTCCCGCCAACGACAGGAGAAGCCATGAAGTTCTGGATACTCATCACTGGGATGGTCCTCGGATTCGTGATTGCCGACAACACCAGCACGGAGCAGCGTTCGAAAGTCCGCTCCATGGCACGACGTGTACGTGCGGGCCGTGCGGCGACTGTCGCCGGCACCGTCGGCGCGGGCATCGGCGACATCGCCGATGCTGCGACGAACCGCGTCACCGATGCGGTCGATCACGCCACGTCGAGCGTCGCTGATCGGGTCGCTGACCCGACGAGCTGAACGGGACGGACGGATTCATGAGACGAACACTCCTCACATGGCTGATCCGCCAGCTCGAGGCCTTCGACGACAGTCTCGATCGCTCTCGACAACGACGTGTCATCTTCGTGACGACGTCGCCGGCCGTCGCACGATGCTGAGTGACTCCTGCTGGCGTGATGTGACAGCGGTGAGCTGCAAGGGTCGAGAACCGCGACCTCTTCACGAGCCGCATTCGACCCTTCGGTGGTGATCTGATCGGGATTGGATGAGTCGCCCACGGTCGCAATGCGATTGGATTACTCACGTGACGAACGAGCATGACGCGCCCGACGAACCAAGCATCGAACCCGCACCCTCTGTCTCGAGACGAGAGAAGCAGTTCGAGGTCGTCGCCACCGTGCTCCTCGCGTTCGCCGTCTTGGCGACCGCTTGGACGGGCTACCAGGCGTCGCTGTGGGACGGCGTTCAGTCGAGCAACTACACGCAGGCCTCCGCCGCCCGCACCGAGGCCGCCCAGTTGCGCACCGAGGCCAACGTGTATCGACTCGCCGACCTCAGTGTGTTCGAGAACTACATCGACGCGTTCATCGACGGCGACGACGAACTCGCCGCGTTCTACCGCGACAGATTCCGGCCCGAGTTCGAGCCGGCGTACGTGGCCTGGATCGCACTCGACCCCTTCGAGAACCCCGACGCCCCGCCGAGCCCGTTCGGACTGCCGGAGTACCAGCTGCAAGCCGATGAGGAGGCCGTTGCACTCGAACTGCGGGCCGACGCCCTGTTCGCGGAGGGCGAGATCGCCAACACCGACTCCGACGAGTACACGCTCGCGACGCTGCTCTTCGCGGTCGTGTTGTTCTTCGCCGCGATCTCCGAGCGCTTCGAGTACGTCCGGATGCGGGTGATCCTGCTCGCCCTGGCAGCCGCTGGCCTGATCGCCGGTGTGGCCATCGCGTTCGGACAGCCGATCACCACCGGATGATGCGGACCGTCGTGCACGGTCAGCGGTCGGTTCGGAGAAGCCGTTCGATGTCGTCGAGGGATGCCTGCTGCTCGGCCATGAGCTCGCGGAGACGATCGACCTGCGTCTGAGCGACGTCGATGTCGGCTGCGGATCCGCGCTTCGACTTCTTCGGGGCGAGGAAGAGGTTGGCCAGGTACCCCGTGAACGTGCCGAAGATGCCGACGCCGATCACGATGATCAACGTCCCGACGAGGCGACCGTCGTTGGTCACCGGGAAGCGGTCGCCGTAGCCGACGGTCGAGATGGTGACCATCACGTACCACAGCGCGTCGGACGCGGTCGTGATGTTGGCACCGTCCTCGTTCTGCTCGATCTGGAGAATTCCGAGGCTCCCGAACTCGAGGACGAGGATGCCCATCATCACCAGCGTGAGCAGCGCGCTGCCGGCGCGGTCCTCGAGCAGGGTTCGTACGATCCGCGTGACACCGTTCATGCGAAGCAGGCGGACCACTCGGATCAGCCGGAAGAGACGGAGCACCTTGACCTGCGGGAAGGGCAGGCTCGCCAGAAGATCCGCCCAACCGAACTGGCCGACGAAATACCCGGACTTCGAGTCCGCCGTCAGCAGCCGGTAGGTGAAGTCGGCGAGGAAGATGAGGCTGAGCAGGCCGTTCATCGCGAGAATCACCGTGTCGAGAGAGTCGTCGTCAACTGCGTACATGAGCACGATGTTCACGATCGACAGCACCGACAGGATCGCGACGAAGATCTCGTACCCGGTGCTCTTGAGTTCGTTACGACGCTCCTCGATCATGCGATCACACTATTTCGTCCCGACGTTCAGTCGCCGTGGTAGCGCGCCGACGGTGTGCCCGGCGGATTGATTCGCCCCGGGACCGCGTCCGGATTCGCGACACAGATCTCGAGTTCGAGGCCCTCCGGATCGCGGAAGAAGACGCTGAGCACGTGGCCGAAGTCGGTGACGAACCCGTCGCTGCAGCCGCGCCGCATCAGTTCGTCCCGGATCTCGTCGAACTGGGTGAGCGACACCGCGCGGAACGCGAAGTGATCGAGCCGACCACGTCCGAAGATCGGGGTCTGGTCGAGGGCCTCGACGTTTCCGTCGATCTGGAACACGTTGATCTCCGACGTGGGGCCGATGCGCAGCACCACCATCTCGAGGCCGTCCTCGCTGAGCCCTCCCTCGACCTCGGCGCCGAAGACGTCCTCGTAGAACCGAACGAAGCCCTGAAGATCGCAGGTCAACACCGCCACGTGATCGAATCCGGCCAGCACGTCAGGCTCCCTCGTGGAAGATCGACAGCTGCACGCCGCGGAATCCGTTCACCGCCCGGTCAGCCATCCCAAGAACGTACCAGCGCTCACTCGACCGACCCTGCCCCTTGATTAGCGTGGTCGTCCGTGCCGTCGATGCCGCTCGTGATCTCCTTCGTCGGTGCGTCCGGAGTCGGCAAGACCACCGTGATCGAGCAGCTGATCCCGCTCGTCGCCGCGTCGGGGCTCCGAGTCGGGACGGTGAAGCACGCCTCGCACGGCCACGAGGTCGATCGGATCGGTTCGGATTCGTGGCGTCACCGGCGCGCCGGCGCCGAGGTGGTGTTGCTGGCCGGCGCCAGCGGCGCGGTCGTCTTCCTCGCCGATCCGCCGGAGGCGGCACTCGCCACATCACCACACCACACAGTGGGTGACGGAGCGGTGATCGATCATCTCGGCCGGCTCATCGACACTCATTTCGTCGGCACCGATGTGGTGTTGGCCGAGGGCTTCGCTCCTGTTCACGAATTGCTCGTCACCGTCGCGCGTGAGGGGGTCGAGTCGAAGGCACCGGCCGGGCCGCGCCGAACGTGGCTGGCCATCACGGATGCCCCGAGCAGCGACAACGAGTACGGATTCGATGAACTCGGTGCGGTGGCAGCTCGAATCGTCGACGAGGTTCGGAGCCGAACCTCCGGCGAGTGACACACATGGGACCTAGGGCCCTGGCGAATCCCCGTCGAATCTTTGACTGTGAGACTTAGAGACTCGAAGAGGACAGGGGTCCATGATGCAACTGCACGCAGCGTCGCCGGCACAGCATGATGAGAGCCAGCAACACCTGTCGCGCCGGCAGCTCCTCGCCGCCGGCCCCGGGGTGCTGCTCGCCGTGATGGCAGGTACAGCGGGTTCGGAGGCACTCGCCGGTCAGCTCAGCATGCTGTCCGCGATCGAGCCGATCCCCAACCCACTTGCGGCGTACCCGAACCGCGACTGGGAGCGCGTGTATCGCGATCTGTACACACCCGACAGCACCTATCACTATCTGTGTGCGCCGAACGACACCCATGGGTGTCTGCTGCGGGCGAGCGTGAAGAACGGCGTTGCGGTGTACGCCGACGCGTCGTTCGGCTACCACGAGGCGACCGACATCTACGGCAACAAGGCGTCGAATCGGTGGGATCCCCGGGCCTGCGTGTCCGGGCTCGCGTACATCCGCCGGGCCTACAGCGACCGCCGGGTCAAGGGCTGCTACGTGCGGGCCGGATTCAAGCGCTGGATCGACGATGGCATGCCCCGTGAGGCCGACGGTCAACCGCCGCTCGAGTACCGCACCGGTCGTGGCAAGGAGGACTTCGTCAAGGTCACCCACGAGGAGGCAGCAGCGCTGGTCGCACAGACCTACATCGACGTCGCCACCACCTACAGCGGCGAGGAGGGCGCTGCACTCCTCGAGGCGCAGGGCTACTACGAGCCCGAGATGATCGAGGCGATGCACGAAGCCGGCACGCAGGTGCTGAAGTTCCGTGGGGGAATGCCATACAACGCCCCGTTCCGCGTCGGGGGCTTCTACCGCCTCACGAACATGCTGGCACTGCTCGACGTCGCAGTACGCGGGGTGGAGCCCGACGAGTCGTACGGCGGTCGCCACTGGGACAGCTACTCGTGGCACACCGATCTGCCTCCGGGTCACCCGATGGTGACCGGGCAGCAGACCCTCGACTTCGATCTCGCCACGGCCGAGAACGCCAAGCTGATCACGTTGTGGGGGATGAACTGGATCGCCACCAAGATGCCCGACGCCCACTGGCTCACCGAGGCCCGCCTGCACGGAGCGAAGGTGGTGACGATCGCTCCCGAGTACCAGTCGTCGAGCTGCAAGGCCGACCGGGCGATCACCATCCGTGCCGGATCCGACGGCGCCCTGGCGCTCGGTCTGGCCCACGTGATCGTGCGCGACGGGCTCTACGACGAGCGCTTCGTGAAGACACAGACCGACCTGCCACTGCTGGTGCGCAGCGACACCAAGAAGCTGCTCCTGGCCAGCGACGTGATCCCGGGCTACCAGAACGCGACGCTGACCACCATCGAGATCGTGGAACCGGGGGCCAAGCTGCCTCCGGCGGCCGAGCAGCCCATCCAGTACGCGCCCGCCGATCTGCGCGAGTCGTGGGGCGACCAGATGGTGTGGGACACCAACACCGCCGGCCCCGCAGTGGTGACCCACGACGACACCGGCGACAACTTCCCGAGCGGTGTCGACCCGGCGCTCGAGGGAACGTTCAGCGTGACCCTCGTCGACGGCACCGAGGTCGAGGTGCGATCGATCTTCGACGCCGTCAAGCAGCACCTCGACGACTGCTGCACCCCGGAGCAGATCTCGAAGGTCACCTGGGTCCCCGTCGACGCGATCGAGGAGCTGGCCAAGGACATCGCCGCCAACCCGGCCCAGACGCTGTTCGTCGAGGGGATGGGTCCGAACCACTTCTTCAACAACGACAACAAGGACCGCACGATCATCCTGGTCGCCGCGCTGACCAACAACGTCGGCCACTACGGCGGCACGGTCGGCAGCTATGCCGGCAACTACCGGCTGGCGACGTTCTCGGGCATCTCGCAGTGGATCTACGAGGATCCCTTCAACCCCACACTCGATCCCGATGTCCAGGTCACGACCAACAAGCGGCTGAAGTCCGAATCGGCGCACTACTACAACTACGGCGACCGGCCCCTGAAGGTCGGCAACAAGATGTTCACCGGCGACGACCCACATGCCGACGCCGACCAAGACGATGCACTTCGCCAACTCGAACTCGCTGCTCGGCAATGCCAAGGGCGCCCACGACGTCATGGTCAACACGCTGCCGAAGATCGAGATGATCGTTCACCACGAGTGGTACTGGACGGCGTCGTGCGAGTACGCCGACGTGGTGTTCGGCGTCGACTCGTGGCCGGAACGCCAGCTCCCCGACGTCTACGGCTCGGTCAGCAACCCGTTCCTGCAGGCATGGTGCGCCACACCCATGGAACGCATCTTCGACACGCTCGACGACATGGAGGTCAACGCGCTCGTTGCCGGCGCGCTGGGCGAGCAACTCGGCGACAGCCGGTTCGCCGACTACTGGCGCTTCGTCACCGAGAAGAACCCGGGCGTCTACATCCAGCGGGTGTTCAACGGTGGCAACCCGACTCGCGGCTACCGGTTCGACGACCTCCACGAGTCGTGCAAGAAGGGCATCCCCTTCTACATGATGTACCGCACCCTGCCGAAGATCGTCGGCTGGGAGCAGACCAACGAGAGCGTGCCGTGGTACACGAAGTCCGGACGGCTCGAGTTCTACCGTGACGAGGACGAGTTCATCGAGTACGGCGAGAACATGCCGCTGCACCGTGAGCCGGTCGACGGAACCCAGTACGAACCCGGCGTGCTGATGGCCACCCCGCACCCCCTGATCGACCCCGCCCAGCCGGAGCAGTACGGCCTCGACATCGACGACCTGAGCGTCGAGGTGCGCCAGGTCCGCCACGTCGTGCGCACACCCGACGAGATCGCCGGGTCACACCACCCGCTCTGGGGCGACGGGTTCACCCATGTGCTGGTCACCCCGAAGTTCCGCCATGCCTGCCACTCGATGGGTGCGTCGACCGACGCCGACGTGTTGATCTTCGGTCCGTTCGGCGACTTCTACCGCCACGACAAGCGCAAGCCGTGGATCTCCGAGGGGTACGTCGACCTCAACCCGGCCGATGCCGTGGACCTGGGCGTCGCCGACGGCGACTACGTGTGGGTCGACGCCGACCCGTCGGACCGACCGTTCAAGGGATGGCAGGACAACCCCGACGACTACCACGTCTTCCGCTGGATGGTTCGAGCACGCGTCAACCCCTCCGTCGTGTCGGGTATCGCTCGTGCCTGGTTCCACTTCCACGTCGCCACCCACGGCAGCGTCGAGGGCCACGAGACCCGGGACGACGGCCTCGCCCGCAACCCGCGCACCAACTACCAGGCCGGCTACCGCTACGGCAGCCACCAGTCGGTGACGCGGGCCTGGCTGCGCCCCACCCTGATGACCGACTCGATGACCCGCAAGGACGCCGCCGGTCAGTTGATCGGCAAGGGGTTCGAACTCGACGTGTACTGCGCCGACGGTGCCCCCAAGGAGTCGTTCGTCAAGTTCACCAAGGCCGAGGACGGTGGCGAGGACGGGACCGGCCTCTGGTACCCCGCCGAGCAGGGCTTCCGGCCCGGCAGCGAGAACGACGCCATGAAGAAGTACATGGCCGGCGGCTACATCTGAGCAGAAGGAGACAGCGATGCCTGAGGTCTACAACTGGCAACTGAACCGGACGATGCAGTACCCCTATGCGGAGTCACGTCCACAGCGTCAGGCCGCCGCAGTGTTCGACACCAACAAGTGCATCGGCTGTCAGACCTGCACCATGGCGTGCAAGACCTGCTGGACATCGGGCAGCGGCCAGGAGTACATGCTCTGGAACAACGTCGAGACCAAGCCGTGGGGTTCCTATCCCCTGGCGTGGGACGTTCGTGAGCTCGAGCTGCTCGGCCCCCAGAACTGGGACGGCGACACCTACGCCGGCAAGACGATCTTCGAAGCCGCGCCGGACGGCGAGAAGAACATCGGTTGGACCCCGACCGGCATGGACTACGCCTACCCCAACCGGGGCGAGGACGAGGTCAACGTGTCGCTCACCGTCAAGCGGTATCACCTGAAGCTGCCGCACGACATGTGGTTCTTCTACCTGCCGCGGGTGTGCAACCACTGCACCTACCCGGCCTGCCTGCAGGCCTGTCCGCGCCAGTCGATCTACAAGCGTCCCGAGGACGGCATCGTGCTCGTCGACGAGGAACGCTGCCGCGGCTACCGCGTGTGCTTCGAGGCGTGTCCGTACAAGAAGATCTTCTACAACCACACCACTCGCGTCTCGGAGAAGTGCGTGTTCTGCTTCCCCGCCGTCGAACAGGGCATACCAGCCCCGGTGCATGCGCAACTGCATCGGCAAGATCCGCTCGTTCGGGTTCCTCAGCACGCCCGACGAGGCCCGCGAGGACAACCCGATCGACTTCCTCGTCCACGTCCGCAAGGTCGGCATGCCCCTGTACCCCCAGTTCGGCCTCGAGCCGAACATCTACTACATCCCCCCGATCCACGTCGCCAGCGACGACTTCCTCACGATGCTGTTCGGCCCGGGCGCTCGTGAGGCGATCAACACCTACAAGCGAGCGATGAACGGCGAGGACCCCGAGCTGCTCGCGGCCCTGCTGCTCGCCGTGTCGACCGACCGGATCATCCACCGCTTCGCGCTGGAGGGCGACCGCGTCAAGGCGTGGGACGAGAACGACGACATGGTCGTCGACATGCCCGTGAAAGTGCCCACCCTCGAACGGGTCCCCTTCGACCCCGAGCTCGAGGTCTTCCGTTACAACATCACCTGAGGAGTCACGATGACCATCACGGACAATCGCGTCTCGCGTCGCAGCATGCTGAAGGGCGCTGCGGTCACCGGTGCCGGGGCGATCGCGCTCGCCGCGTGTGCACCGGACTACTACGACGGCCCCGGAGTCGTTGCCGTCAAGGTCGGCAAGGTCCCGGCCGACGATCCTGACTCCAACGCGTGGAACAGCGCCCTGCCGAGCAAGATTGCGCTCGGACCGCAGGATCTGGTGCTCCCGATGAAGCTCACGCCGTTC
Source organism: Ilumatobacteraceae bacterium (assembly GCA_963743825.1). GTDB lineage: Bacteria > Actinomycetota > Acidimicrobiia > Acidimicrobiales > Ilumatobacteraceae > Sva-07. The sequence goes on from CAVURC010000010.1 coordinate 334,901, forward strand.
GTGGCCGAGCTGCGGGTCAGCACGATCTACGACGCCGAAACGATCGGCTTCCTCCTGGAGTGGGACGATCCGAACGTCAATGACCTGACCGTTCGCGTCGACGACTTCCGCGATGCGTGCGCCGTCATGCTGCTCCCCGGCGCCCCGGACGACGGCTTGCGATCCATGGGTTCGGCCACCACCGCGGCGACACTGCTGCACTGGAAGGCCGACTGGCAGCGCGACGTCGACCAGGGACGACAGGGTCTCGACGCGGTGTACCCGAATCGCAGCGTCGACGTCTACCCGATCGTCCATGAGGTGCCCGCTGCCGACGTCGACATCTCGTCGTACGAGGATGCCGATGCCACCGAGTGGCTGCCGGGCGTGGACGTCGGCAACCCGATGTCTGCGGCAACCCGCACGAGCCCGGTCGAGAAGGCCATCGCCAACGGGTTCAGCACCACGACGACGGCGGCGAACCAGAACGCGAACGGCCGTGGCGAACGAACCGACACAGGATGGCGGGTGGTGATCACCAAGCCGCTCGCGGCCACCGACGAGGGGGAGTTGGCGTGCAGTGCAGGCACCACGTGCTCGTGTGCCTTCGCGGTCTGGTCCGGCAGCGACAACGATGCCGGCAGCCGCAAGCAACCGTCGACGATCGTCCATGCACTGAATCTGAAGGCCTGAGATGCACACGACCATCTCTCCCGAAAAGCTTCGAGCCAGGTCGGTCGCCTTCGTACTCGTCGCGCGCATCTTGGGGCCCGACACCGTGTGGCTCACCGATCCCGACACCGTCGACGCGCTCCGAGCTGCCCTCGACGCCGCTGATGACCGAGGCGCGCTGCGGCGGTTGGAGTCGTTCGACATCAGCGAGCTTCCCGACCCTGCGAGTCTCGCCGGCCGATGGGTGCGATGGTTCGATCTCGGCCGGGTGGCCCCGTACGAGGGATCGAACGTGGCATCCACCGCCGGGGGCGTCACTCCCCGACTCGCCGACGTCGCCGGCTTCTACCGAGCGTTCAACGCGTCGGTCGCCAGCGACCGCCCCGATCACGTCGTCGCCGAGTTGGAGTTCCTCGCGCTCACCCTGCTCGCCGAGGCGGAGGCACTCGAACGTGGCGACGATGAACTCGCCGACATTGCTGCCCACGCAACACGGACCTTCCTTCGCGATCACCTCGGTGGTTGGATCGAGGCCTGGGCTGCCCGCGTCGGTGCGATCGAAGAACTCACGCCGTGGTTTCCGTTTGCGGCGGTCGCGGCCGAACTCGTGCGCAGTGAAGCTGCGATCCGCAACGTCATCCCGGTTCGCGATCCCGCTGCGCTCCCCGCCGACGCCGGCATCCCGACCGACGACGAGGCGATCATGGACTGCGAGGACGGCGTCGAAGGTGACTTTGTGCCGTAGCGGTACGATCCGGAATTGATGAGTGTGGGACTGTGCGACTCGCGATCGACCGCCGTGCCGACCCGGCCCAGGTAGTGGCCGAGGGAACTGATGGCTGTGACGCACCACCCGACACCCGACCCGCATGGCGGGCAGTCGCCATCCCCAGCGAGCACGGTGGGTGGGGACTGACGCTGGAGCCCGTGCTGCTCGGCCTGCTGATCGCGCCGTCGATTGCAGGCGCAGCGCTGGGTGTCGCTGCGTTCCTGGCGTTCCTCGTGCGAACGCCACTGAAGCTGGTGGCCGTCGACATCCGCCACGACCGATGGCTCGACCGGTCCAGGCTGGCGTTACGGATCGCTCTCGTCGAGTTGATCGTGATGGTCGTGATGGTCGCCGTCGCGGTGTCGACCGCAGGCTGGACGTGGATCGTGCCGGCGCTGGTCGCTGCCCCGCTGGTGGCAATCGAGTTGTGGTTCGACATCCGCAGCCGCGGCCGCCGCCTGGTGCCGGAGCTGTGCGGCTCGATCGGGATTGCGTCGGTCTCGGCGGTCATCGTGGTGGCATCTGGTGACGGCGCCTCGCTCGCTGCAGGAGTGTGGCTGGTGTTGGCCGCCAGGGCGGTCGGTGCGATTCCGTTCGTGCGTGCGCAGATCATGAGACTCCGGCGAGGGGCCACCACGACACGGGTGAGCGACGGCGCCCAGGGCGTGGCCGTGCTGATCGGCGTCGTGGCGGTGGTCGTCGACGACCGGATGGTGGCCGGCCTCGTTGGCCTCGTCGTGCTCGCTGCGCTGCAGATCACCTGGATACGACGCCCGCCGATTGCCGCAAAGGTGCTGGGAGTGCGCCAGATGCTGCTCGGCCTCGGCCTCGTCGCCGCAACAGCGATCGGAGTCCTCGCCGCATGAACGCCAGCACACGAACACACATTCACCAGGCCCGCACACGCCGACAGGAAGAGAGCAACCGATGACCATCATCGATCCGACGACCACGCTGGGAGACCTGGTCACTGCGCACCCGCAACTCGCCCGGGAGTTCGAACTCCGGGGCCTCGACTACTGCTGCGGGGGAGGACAGTCACTGACCGACGCGTGCGCTGCTCGTGGACTGGACGTGAAGTCGACATCCGATGAGCTCGCCGATGCAGTCACCGACGACCCGGCGCCCGATTGGTCGGCAATGGGTCTCACCGACCTCGTCGATCATCTCGAGGCGACCCATCACCGCTACCTGTGGGAGGAGATGCCACGCCTGTCGGAGCTCGTCGCCAAGATCGTGTCGGTCCACGGAGATCGCCATCCCGAGCTGGCACAGGTGGAAGCATGCTTCTGGGAGGTACGTCACGACCTCGAGCCGCATCTGATCAAGGAAGAGCGGGTGCTGTTCCCGATGATCCGCGAACTCGACCTCGCCAACGAGCCCGTGTCGTTCCATTGCGGCACGCTGCGCAACCCGATCTCGATGATGCTGCGCGAGCACGACGCAGTCGGCGATCTGCTCGCACGGCTCCGCCAGCTGACGGACGGCTATCAACCGCCCGCCGACGGATGCGCGTCGTACGCGGCCTGCTACGCGGGCCTCGCCGAGCTGGAGGTCGACACGCACCTGCACATCCACAAGGAGAACAACCTGCTCTTCCCGCATGTCGTGCGCGCCGAGTCGGAGCTGGCCGCATCGAGGTGAGCGGGGCCTCCAACGAGATGTGGATTATGGTCGAGTCGTGACCCCAGCTGTCGAAGCCGCTCGGCTGGATCGCCGAGGTGTCGTGTGGGGTGTGGTCGCGGTCGCGATCGTGCTCGCGCTGTCGTTCATCGGGAGCGATCGACTGGTGTGGTTCGATGCGGCACTCGTCGGCTACCTGTTCGGCATCGTGTTCGCCGTGTTCGGCGTGGTGTACCGCTACTCGGTGTGGCTCCGTCGGCCATCGACGGCCATGTTGAACCGACGAGGGTGGGATGCGTTCCGTCAGCGCAAAGCTCACAACGCGGCCGCGTCTGCCGTCGCTGGTCGCCACGCAACTGTTGACCCAGGGCTTCATCCGGCGCCGATCGAGGGCACGTTGGCTCGCACACCAACTCGTGTTCTGGGGCTGCATCCTCGCCGGACTCGTCACGTTCCCGTTGACACTGGGACTGTTGCACTTCGAGAGCGTCGACCAGCAGGCCGATCGCTACCAGGTGTTCGTGTCACGTGTCGGAACGCTGCACTTCGACGCCGAGAGCATTCTCGGTTGGCTCATCTTCCACGCGGTCGACATCGCCGCCGTCCTCGTGCTCGCCGGAGTGTTCATCTTCCTGCGCCGACGCCTGCGCGACCCGGGAGCACTCGCAGTCGAGCGCTCCGGTGACTTCCTGGCTCTGGCCGGGCTGTTCGCCGTGTCGGTCACCGGGCTGTTCCTGACCGTGTCGAGCATGTGGCTCGAAGGCCGGTACTACTCGGCGCTGAACACGATCCACGCACTCACGGTGATCCTCGGGCTGATGTACCTGCCGTTCGGGAAGCTGTTCCACATCTTCCAGCGGCCCGGCAATCTCGGCGTCGCCTACTACAAACGAGCCAACGCCGAGGGCAAGCCGGCGGTGTGCCGTCGATGCGGTGACGACTTCGCCAGCGCACAGCAGATCGCCGACCTCCAAGAGGTCCTGCCGCAGATCGGGTTCGACTACGACATCGCCGGTGGCGGCAACTATCAGGACACCTGCCCCCGGTGCCGGCGCTCACAGGTGACCCTCGCCCAGTCGGCGCGGGTGGGAGGTTTCGGCTGATGGCACGACCACCGATCACCGACGACGAACTCATCGCCAGATACGGCCCGCACCTCAACGAGGCGCCGCCCGGAGGCTGGAACGCCGGCCTCGAAGTCGACCGTGTCGTGCAGACGCACTGCTGCTTCTGCGGCCAACAGTGCGGCATCAAGCTGAAGGTGCACGACAACGAAGTCGTCGGCTTCGAGCCGTGGTACGAGTTCCCGTTCAACGAGGGCAAGCTCTGCCCGAAGGGCGTGAAGCGCTATCTGCAGGGCAGCCACCCCGACCGGCTGTTGCACCCGATGGAACGCGATCCGGCGTCGCCCGACGGATTCCGGCGGATCAGCTGGGACGACGCACTCGACAAGGTGGTCGGCGAGATTCGCCGCATCCAGGCCGACTACGGCGACGACGCGTTCGCGATGCTGTCCGGTGTCTCGCTGACCAATGAAAAGAGCTACCTCATCGGCAAGTTCGCCCGGCTCGCCTTGCACACCGCGAACCTCGACTACAACGGGCGGTTCTGCATGGTGTCGGCGGGCGCCGGCAACAAGAAAGCGCTCGGCGTCGACCGGGCACCCAACCCGTGGAGCGACATCCCGCTCGCCGATGTGGTCTGGATCGCCGGCTCGAACGTGGCCGAGACGTTCCCGATCACCACGAGCTACATCTGGCGGGCCCGCGACCGTGGCGCGAAGCTCATCGTGCAGGACCCGCGGGTCGTACCGCTGGCGAGAACCGCCGACCTGTTCCTGCCCGTCCGACCAGGATCGGACTCGGCGTTGTTCGGGGCGGTACTGCACACCCTGATCCGTCGCGACTGGGTCGACCACGACTTCATCGACGCACACACCGTCGGCTTCGACGAGGCCGCCGCAACGGTTGCCGACATGACTCCGCAGTGGGCGGCCGGGATCACCGGGGTGCCTGCCGCCCGCATCGAGGAAGCAGCAGAGCTCTGGGGGACCTCGGCAACCGGGATGCTGCTGCACGCCCGCGGGATCGAGCAACAGTCCAAGGGCGTCGACAACGTGGTGTCGGCGATCAACCTCGGCTTGGCGACCGGCAAGTTCGGCAAGCCCGGATGTGGCGTGTCGACCATCACGGGGCAGGGCAACGGCCAAGGTGGCCGCGAGCACGGCCACAAGTGCGACCAGCTCCCCGGCAACCGCGACATCACCAACCCCGAGCACCGTGCCCACGTCGCACGGGTCTGGGGCTGTGACGAGTCGGAGATCCCCGGCAAGGGCATCCCGGCTGAGGAGATCATCGAGGCAATCCACGCCGGCGAGATCAAGGGGTTGCTGTCGATCTGCTTCAACCCCGTCGTGTCGGCACCCGATTCGAACTTCACGCGAGAAGCACTCGACAAGCTCGAGTTCTACGCCGTCATCGACTTCTTCCTCTCCGAATCCGCCCATCACGCCGATGTCGTGCTGCCCGGCTCGCTCCACGAGGAGGACGAGGGCACGTCCACCAGCGGCGAGGGGCGCATCATCAAGATCAACGCGGCCGTCGAACCACCCGGCGAAGCGCACCTGGACTGGCAGATCCTGCTCGACATCGCCGAACGTCTCGGAAAAGCGGAGTACTTCCCGTACACGAACACCGAGGAGATCTTCGAAGAGCTCCGCCTGGCGTCGGCCGGCGGAACCGCCGACTACAAGGGTGCGACGTGGCAGCGCATCGAAGACGAGATGGGCTTGTTCTGGCCGATCCCCGAAGACGGGCACCCGGGCACCCCGCGCCTGTTCGAGGGCGGCAAGTTCTACCATCCCGACGGCAAGGCCCGCTTCCATGCCGTGCCCTTCCGTGAGTCGGCCGAAGTCGTCGACGACGAGTACCCGATCTGGCTCACCACCGGCCGAGTGGTCAGCCAATACCTGTCGGGCACCCAGACCCGGCGCATCGCCAGCCTCGTCGACCAGTACCCCGAACCACTGTGCGAGATGCACCCGCAGCTCGCCGAACGACTCGCTGTCGCCGATGGCGACCACGTGATCGTCACCTCACGGCGTGGCACGATGACGCTGCCGGCCCATGTGGTCAACACCATCCGCCCCGACACCGTGTTCATCCCATATCACTGGCCGGGCGCGAAGGCCGCCAATCAGCTCACCAACCGAGCGGTCGACCCGATCTCGAAGATGCCCGAGTTCAAGGTCGCCGCGGTGCGGATCGAACGAGCCGACGCGTGAGGTACGGAATCGACGACTCACCGGTGTTCGTCATCGACCAGAGCCGATGCATCGGATGCGAGGCATGTGTGCAGGCCTGCATGGAGTGCGGCACCCATCGGGGCCAGTCGCTGATCCATCTCGAGCGGATCGACCGCGTCACCGGAGCACCCAGACCGCGCCGATGGTGTGCATGCACTGCGAGGACCCGACCTGTGCCCAGGTGTGCCCTGCCGACGCCATCAAACAGACCGAAGAAGGCATCGTGCAGTCCGCTCTCAAGCCCCGCTGCATCGGCTGCTCCAATTGCGTGCTGGCGTGCCCGTTCGGTGTCCCCAAGTACGTCGCCGAGTTCGACCAGATGATGAAGTGCGACATGTGCACCGACCGCACCTCGGAGGGCTATGCCCCGATGTGCGCATCGGTATGCCCGAGCGAAGCACTCTGGTACGGCACCGTCGAACAGTTCAACGAGAACCGGCGCGGCTCCCTGCTGCGCGATTTCCTGTTCGGGCGCCAACAGGTCACCACCAAGGTGTACACGGTCGTCGACGACCTCGATCTCGGCGCACTCGACGTGATCGCCGGTGAACGACGCAACTGGCTCGACGATCCGTTCGGCCTCGAGGAAGCAAAGGGCTCTGGATGAGTGCCACGGAAGAAACCGACGACGGCGTCCGACCGGTCTGGAAGCGCGACTTCCCCTACGAGGCGGCTGCCGAGGAGGAGGTGACGCGCCGGGAGTTCACCCGCTACCTCGTGCTCGGCGCGGGCACCATGGCGGCGGCCAACGTCGGACTCGCCGCATGGACGCAGCTGCGCGAAATCAACACCGGCGAACCACGCGCCATCGTTGCGCTCGACGAGGTCGGGGTCGGCGACACCTTCCTGTTCCGCTACCCCGAAGACCGCGATCCCGCGGTGCTGCTGCGACTCACCGACGACCAGGTCGTCGCGTTCAGCCAGAAGTGCACCCATCTCGGCTGCGTCGTGTACTACCAGCCCGATGAGGCGCGCTGGCACTGTCCGTGCCACGAAGGCAACTTCGACGAGGCCACCGGGGCCGTCATCTCGGGGCCGCCGACACGACCGCTCGGCCGTATCACCGTCGAGATCCGCGACGACGGACAGATCTGGGCCCTCGGGAGGGTGGAATGAGAACATCAGCGCGCCGGCCGACGAGCCTCCTCGGCGGTGTTGCTGTACGTCATCATTCTCGTCGCGTTCCAGGTGTTCCTGATCACTGTCGTGGTCGAGGCGTTCCAAACCGACAACGAGTCGCTCGCGTGGGCAACCGCTGCGGTTTCCGTCGCGCTCGCCGCGGGTTCGGTCGCATTCGTGAAGTTCTTCAGACCATGACGGTCGCGGCCGAGACGGCGGGCGGTACCTCCCCGGCGAGCCCGGTCGCCACCCTGTTTCCCGGGTACTTCGCCCTCGTCATGGCCACGGGCATCATCGCGATCGGTGCGCTCCAGCAGGACATTCGCTGGCTCGCCGACGGGCTGTACGTCGTGGCCGCGACGGCCTATGTCGTACTGACTGTCCTCGTGATCGCCAGGCTCGTCCTGTACCGCCTGCTTCTCGTCGCCGACCTGACCAGTCATGCCAAGGGCTTTGCGTTCCTCACCATCGTCGCAGGCACCAACGTGCTCGGCAGCGCCTCGGCGCTGATCCACGGCTGGTGGGGGCTTGCGCGAGGGATGTGGTGGGCCGGCATCGTGTTGTGGGTCGTCCTGCTCTACACGGCCCTCATCGGCGTGATCCTCAAGCGCGACAAGCCCACGTTGGGCACAGGCATCAACGGCACCTGGTTCCTGCTCACGGTCTCCACCCAGTCCATCGCAGTCCTGGGAGCGCTGCTGCTCGGACGCGAACCGAACGATCTCCTCGCGTTCGTCAGTCTCACCTTGTTCCTGCTGGGCATCGTGCTGTACCTCATCGTCATGACGATGGTCTTTCTCCGCTGGACCTTCCAACCATTGGAAGCGACGACTGCGGATCCACCGGCATGGATTGCCGCCGGCGCCGTCGCCATCACCGTGCTCGCCGGCTCCAATCTGCTCGCCGGTCGTTCGGTCTCACCGCGAATCGAACGACTGGCCCCGGCCATCGAGGCGTTCGTGATGCTCGCCTGGGGAACTGCGACCTTCTGGTTCCCGCTCATGATCGCCATCGGCATCTGGCGACACCTCGTCGCGAAGGTCCCACTCCGATACCACCCGTCGTACTGGTCGCTCGTGTTCCCCCTCGGCATGTATGGCGCAGCCACCTTCAAGATGCTCGCCGTGATCGACCTCGACGACCTCGACCGGATCCCGGAGATCGCGCTCGTCATCGCGTTCATCGCCTGGTCGGCCGCGTTCGTCGGACTCTGTTGGCAAGGGATCAGCGCGGCGCGATCGCGACCTCTCCTCATCGGATCCACCCACCAACCGCGCCGCTCGTCGTGATCGCACTTGCGATCGCCAGCGTGATCGCGGCGGTCGTGGCGCTGCTGGCAACTCGTGGGCTGATCGGTTTGCTCGCCGAACGTGGTGTCAGCCAGCCGATCCTCCAGCAGAACTCGGCGAACGCTGTGGTACCGCCACATGAACACAAGGCAGGCACGCCCACGATGGGCGGTCTGGCGATCCTGGCTGCTGCGCTCGCCGGGTATCTGATCAGTCACATCCGCGCCGGGGTGGTGTTCTCCGACCAGACGGTGGTGGTGATCGCCGGGATCTTGGTCATGGCCGGGTTCGGCCTCGTCGACGACACGATGAAGATTCGAGCACGACAGAACCGGGGCGTGTACTGGAAGGTCAAGGGCCTGGTGTCCTACCTGATGTCGCTCGGCATCGCAGCAGTACTCGTGGCGACGACCGACATCGACACCCGGCTGTCGCTGACCCGCGCCGATCTGCCCGGCTGGGAACTCGGGCCCGTGCTCTGGGTGTTCTGGGCCGGCACGATCATCTTCGCCACCACCAACGCAGTGAACGTCACCGATGGTCTCGATGGCCTGGCCGCCGGCTCGGCGCTGCTCGGGTTCCTTGCCTTCACCGGCATCGCGTTCTGGGCGTTGCGCAACCCGTCGATCTACGGCGACGTCGTCAATCCCTACGACCTCGCCGTGCTGGCAGCCGCGTTCGCCGGTGCGTGCGGCGGCTTCCTGTGGTGGAACGCCGCGCCGGCGCGGATCTTCATGGGTGATGTCGGCGCGCTCGCGTTGGGCACGGCACTCGCACTGCTGGCCTTGACGACGAACACCCAACTCCTCCTGCTGCTCATCTGCGGTATCAACGTGATCGAGGCGGGCTCGGTCGGGTTGCAGATGGTGGTCTTCCGGGCGTCAGGACGACGGCGGCGACTCTTTCGCATCTCGCCGATCCATCACCACTTCGAACTGGTCGGCTGGCCCGAGACCACCGTGATCATCCGCTTCTGGCTCATCTCCGGCGCCTGTGTCGCTGCCGCCGTGATGATCTTCGTCGCTGACTTCACCGATCAGCGCGCGCTGCCCTGACGACGCTGTTCGTCGTCGGATGGTGTGGTTCAGCTGCGGTCAGCGGATCAGTTCGACCAGCTCTCGGCGAGAAAGCCGAGCAGTTCGTCCTGGAAGAGCCGATCGCTGGGAGCCATGCCGTGGTCGCCGATGCCCACCACTCGCGATTCGGCGCCGGGGATGAGGGATGCCAGCCGAGCGGCATCGCCGTCTCCGTCGTCGTTGCCTCCGTTGAGCACCAGGACCGAGACGCCGGCGACTCGTTCCCAGGGGCCCGTGATCGGGTCGACGCCGATCATCGCCGCACCGATCGAGTCGAAGTCGTGGACGGGGTCGAGGCGCGCGAACGCCCGAAACGATTTGTACTCGGGGTGAGCGGCGAAGTCGTTGGATTGGAAGCACTCCCCACACCCGTGAATCCACTCATCGTTCCCTCCACCGAAGATGCCAGGGCCCACACCGCACAGGGCGACCGATCGCAGTCGATCATCGATCCCGAGGAGCCGGGCCGCCGTCAGACCACCCATCGAGTAGCCGACGACATCGACCTCATCGGCGCCGACAGCGTCGAGGACGCACGCCACATCTCGGGCATGGGCGTCGTCCCGGTACGACCGAGGATCCGATGATCGACCCGATCGTCCATGACCTCGTGCATCGACGCCGATGACCCGAGCTCCCGCACCCTGCAACCGCGACGAAATCGTCGGCCCGGGCAGTGGCGAGATGCGGCCGGTGCCGTCGTCAGCAAAGTGTGTGTCGAAGTTGCTGATCGAGGTCATGCTCACGCCGTGCACCAGTACGACGACCGGGCCGCTTCCTTCCGCATCGGAGAACCAGATCTCGGTGCCGTCGAACGACGCCACCGTACGTGCGTCCATGTCCACCAACCATAGGTGTGCGACCGGAACGTGTACACCCCCGATCACCTCGCCAAGCTCCGGCACCACGAAGTCGACTAGTCGTCGACGAGTCGGTACGCTGGCGGAGATGAAGCAGTTGGGCGCATACGAGGCCAAGACGCATCTGTCACGCATCCTCGACGAGGTGGAACAGGGCGAGTCGTTCATGATCAGCAAGCACGGACGCCCCGTGGCCGTGCTGCTTCCCGCAGCAAGATCCGCTCCGCAGTTGCCCCCTGGTGAGGTGATCGCGCGCCTGCGCAGCAACCGACTGGGCAGAACTCTCGGCGATGTCAGCATCCGGGAACTGATCGACGATGGCCGTCGCTGAGCCGTTCGTCGTCGATGCCTCAATCACGTTGAGTTGGTGCTTCGAGGACGAGTCGTCACCATCCGCGGATGCCGTGCTCGCGCGTCTCGAGCATGACCGAGCGGTTGCCCCCTCGGTCTGGACGCTCGAGGTCTCCAACGCGATTCGATCAGCGCAGCGACGCGGTCGGCTCAGCGAAGCGGAGACGCCTGCGCTCGTTGCGCTGCTGCTCGCGCTGCCGATCGACGTCGACGACGGGCTCACCCTCGACGACTCGACCGGACGCGTGCTGCAGCTCGCTCGCTCGTTCGACTTGTCGACGTACGACGCCGCATACCTCGACCTCGCGCTGCGGCGTGGGCTGCCCATCGCGTCGGTCGACGATCGCCTCGTGGCAGCTGCGCTGGCGGCGGGGGTCGCCGTGCTCGACACGCTGGAGTGACGATCACCTCCGAGCCGGTCGGCCGGTGTTGCTACCGCAACCGCCGGTCGTCGAGCAGTCGACGACCGGCCGTCAACGGCCGGGTTGAGCCGCCCGCCGCTTCTTCCGCGCCCGACGCTCGACGACCTCACTGACGGTCAGCGCGACCGCGGCCGCGACCAGCCCGGCCACGATGCCGAAGGCGAGCCAGACGAGGACGCCCACGGCGAGCACCACTACCAGCCAGATCATGTTCCGTCTTCGACACGTGGGCACTCCTCTCGTCGAGCCGTTGAAATCGACATACTGCGCACGTCAGCGGAGCTCCGGCTACGTGATCGCCGACGTCGGCGCACTCGGTCGATGCGCGACCAGACCTGCTAGACCTGAGCGAGACGAGCTGGGAGCCGTTCGAGGGGGTGAGTACACGGGCATGGCGTCGTATCCGAAGCACATCAATCACGAGCTCAGCCCGATGGCGTGTCCCGTCGGCCTCGACGACGTCGACCTGTTCGGCGTTGGCGCGCAGGAGCACTGGTACGAGGCGTACGAGATCCTGCACCGCGACGCCCCGGTCCTGCGGATCGAGGGTGGCGGACTGACAGCCCGGGACCGATGCGTTCGTGCTCACCAAGCACGCCGACGTCGTCTCGTGTGGTCAAGGATCCCGAGCGGTTCCCGAGCATGGGCCAGGCGCGTCTGGGCGACCTCGCCGACCAGGGCATGTCACCCGAGCGAGCACTTCGCGACCTACCGCAACTTGATGCAGGCGGCGATGGTGTCGCTGCGCCCGACGCAGGAGCTCTACATCCGCCACCGCAAGGAGCTCACCGACCCGTGGGTCGGGCCGGGGGCGCTGCGCCACCGCGACATGATCACCAAGCACGCCAACGACCTGCTCGACGAGTGGATCGACGACGGCGAGGTCGAGTTCATCAGCCGCTTCGCCCGGCCACTCCCCCAGCGCGTGATGGCCAGCGTGCTCGGGTTCCCCCTCGAGGACATCCCGCAGCTCGCCGAATGGGGCGATGCCGTCGTCACGGCGTTCGTGCACGGCACCGGACTCAAGCACGAGCTCACCCCGGAGCAGACCGACGGAGATGCTCGCTCGCCTCGACGGCTTCCAGGACTACATCTACGAACACGTGCGAGCGAAGCGCCTGGACCCGCAGGACGACATGGTCAGCTTCCTGTGCGAGGTGCACTACGAGGCGCTCGACCGCAAACTCACCGACCTGGAGATCGCCGGGATCGTCCACGCGATGATCATCGGCGGTCTCGAGACGACGCAGTACGCGCTGGAGGAGCAGGCCCAGCTGCTGTGCGAGCACCCCGGCATGTTCGAGCAGTTGCGCCACGATCGGGCGAAGGTGCGGGCGTTCACCGAGGAGGGGCTGCGGATGCGGTCGCCCACCCACGGGCTGTCGACCCGGGTCACCTCCCAGGACGAGGTGTTCCAGGGTGTCGAGGTGCCGGCGGGTTCGCTGCTGCACCTGCGGTTCGGCGCGGCGAACGTCGACGAGGAGGAGTTCGCCTGCCCGTTCGATCTCGATCTCGACCGCGAGGGACTCACCCGTCACGTTGCGTTCTCCACCGGTCCGCGGGTCTGTCCGGGGGCCAACCTGTCGCGTGTGGAGCAGCAGATCGCGTGGGGCGTGCTCCTGGACCGGCTCGAGTCGATCGAGTACGGCGACGGCAACGACTGGCTGCACCAGCCGGGGATCATGCTCGGCACCCTGAAACTGAACCTGCGGTTCACCAAGGCGGATGTGCCGCTGTCGCTCGGGACGGGCCGGACCACCAGCGGTTCCTGACTCGCCCGACGGTCGATCACCCTCGGCCGGACCGCTACCTTGCGGGAATGATCCTGACCGCCGACGACCGGCTCGACATCGCAGAACTCCCGGCGCGCTACGCCGACGCGCTCGACCGTCTCCAGCCCGAGCGCCTGAGCGACGTGTTCACCACCGACGCCGTGTGGGAGATGGTCGGCGGCAGCGTCCGCCTCGTCGGTCTCGACGAGATCATGGCGTTCATGGGACGCCCTGATGTGCACCCCGGCGCCCACCTGATGACCAACATCTACATCGAGGATGTCTCGCGACGACCCACGCGACGGCGGACCCCTCGTCCACCTGCGCTCGCGCGGCGTGTATCCCGTCGGTCCGTCGGATCCGCGCAACCCGACGAGCGTGTTCTACGGACAGTACGACGACGACGTCGTACGCACCGACGCCGGCTGGCGCATCCGGCATCGGCGCTACCAGCACGGCTCGTAGCCGGTCTCGGAGGGGCGTCGGGCCCCATCGTCGGCACTACAGATTGGTCATACCGCCGTCGACGCGGATGATCTGACCGGTGACGTACGCCGCCTTGGTCGAAGCAAGAAAGCACGCGACATCGGCAATCTCGTCGGCGGTGCCCCATCGTCCGAGCGGCACGCTCTTCACGAAGTTCTTGCGCACGGCGTCCTCGCCGAGGCGCTCGAAGGTCGGCCCCCACATCTCGGTGTCGACGAGCCCCGGAGCAACGGCGTTCACGCGGACTCCCTTGGCCGCCCACTCGTTCGCCAGGTTCTTCGTCAGCGTGTTGAGCCCGCCCTTCGATGCGGCGTAGGCGCCCTGGGTGCCGCCCGCCCCGGTCGCCGCCGTCGACGTGATGTTGACGATCGAGCCCTGCGACGCGAACAACGGCTTGGCGAAGACCGAGCAGAGCATGAAGGCCTGGCGCAGATTGACGAAGAGCGTCTCGTCGATCGCATCGCCGGTCACCTTCGACGCCGGCTGATTTCGTTCGACCGCAGCGTTGTTGACGAGCACATCGAGCCCACCGAACGCGTCCATGACCGCCGACGAGATCTGGTCGATCGCGTCGTGTTCCGACAGATCGGCGGCGATCACCAACGGATCGTTGTGGAGGTCGGCCGCGATGGCATCGAGCCGGTCAGCGCTGCGTGCCACGAGCGCCACCCGTGCGCCGCCCGCATCGAGCTGGCGAACAATCGCCTCACCGATGCCCCGGCTGGCCCCGGTCACCAGGGCATGCTTGCCCGCGAAGTCGAACATCATGGTCGAGCTCACGTACCCGCCAACGCAGCGACGACCGGGGCGAACGCCTCGAGCGCATCCGACTGCACGGTGACGTAGGAACCCTGCCAGCGTTCTCGCTGCTCGACGAGTTCGTCGACGATCTGTGCTGCCGACCCGACGATCGTGTGCGGGCTGGCGAGCAGGGTCGCCGCATCCATACCCATCGCGCCGCCGACCTTGGCGGCCACGCCGTCGCGGTCGTCGGTGACGATCGTGACGAACTTGAGGATGCTGATCTCGATGTCGTCGAACCGTTCGCCGGCGGCCGCGCGTACCCAGCCGAGCTTTTCATCGGTTGCCTCGGCCGACATCGACGCGGTGGCTTCGGGTCCGAACTTGCCCGACCCGACGTTGGGGTTGACTCCCACGATGTCGGCCATCCGAGCAGCGGTCGACAACACCCGTTTGGCGCCGCCGCCGACGACGATCGGTGGCCCACCCGCTTGCACCGGCTTGGGAAGACCGTTCAGGTCGGTGATCGTGTAGTGGGCGCCGTCGAAGCTGAACGATTCGTCGGCCCACAGCCCGCGCAGCACCTGGATCGCCTCGATCATGCGATCGATGCGCACCCCGGCTCGGTCGTGGGTGACGCCGGTCCAGGTGTAGTCCTCGGTCATCCAGCCGGCGCCGACGCCGACCTCGAGGCGACCGTCGCTGAGCAGGTCGAGCGTGGCGGTTTCCTTGGCGAGCACCGCCGGGTGGCGGAAGTCGTTGGCGAACACCAGTGTTCCGACCCGCAGCGTCTCGGTGACGGCGGCTGCAGCGGCGAGCGCAGGTGTCGGCGACAATTGATCACCGAGGTGATCCGGCATCACGAGCGTGGAGTAGCCGAGACCCTCGGCCGTGCGAGCCGTTTCGGTCCATCCGGTCGACGACCGGGCCTTTGCTGCCATGACACCGAACCGGAACGGGCGAGGATGAGCCATGCCGGCGATCCTGCCACAGGTGGTGCCACCCGATACCTGTCGCACGGCCGGTCTCGCACTCCACCACGATTCTTTGCGGAATACGTCCCGGATGGTGGGACACATTCCGCAATGAAGCTTCCGGCCCACGTCATGCGACGGAGTTCAGATCGGTGGGCGCAGAGGGACTCGAACCCCCGACATCTTCCTTGTAAGGGAAGCGCTCTAGCCAACTGAGCTATGCGCCCTCGAAGGTTGCGATGTTACCCGGGCGCGCAGCCAGTGGCTGCTAGGCGATTGCCTGCTCCACCACGGCACCAGTTGCCACGAGGAGGTCCTCGCCGCCGTGGGGTCCGATCAGCTGGAGGCTCGCGGGCAGCGGTCCGCCGGCCACCGGTACGGGAAGAGCGAGCGCCGGGAGGCCGGTGACGTTGGCGAGCGGGGTGAGACCGGCCATCTGCATCGACAGTTCGGCGGAACCGACCAGGGGATCGTCGAGGCGGGGCGGAAGAATCGGCAGGGTCGGCATGGCCAGCACCTCGAACTGTTCGAAGAGCCGACAGAACGAGACCGTGAGGCGGTCGGCGTCGGCCCTGGCCGACGCCGCGAGCGGAGTGAACATCGGCCCGAGCCCGAGGATCTCGGTGACCTCGGCGCCCAACCCCTGCGGCCGAGTGTCGAGCAGGTGATGGTCGGCGTCCCAGGCCCCTGCGAAGTAGATCGTCACGAACGCCTTTCCGATCGCCTCGATCTCGGCGGGCTCGATGGTCACGACCTCGAAACCGGCGGCGAGCAGCGCCGCATCGATCGCAGCGTTGACCACCGGGTCGGCGAGCGTGGCGATGCGTCCCACCTTGACAGCCGACGTCGACGACCGGAGCGAAACCGGGCTCGAGCAACTGCATGCCCAACTCGACGCCGGCGATGTCACGGGCCATCGGGCCGACCGTGTCGAGCGTTTTGCCCAACGGCCACACCCCGCCGAGCGGCACCCGACCGAATGTCGTCTTCAGCCCGACGATGCCACAGCACGCGGCAGGGATGCGCACCGATCCCCCGGTGTCGGACCCGTAGGCGACATCGGCGTCACCGGCACCGACGGCGACCGCCGAGCCGCTCGACGAACCACCCGGGAGCAGTGCAGGATCGAGCGGGTTGACAGGTGTGCCGAACCATGGGTTCGTGCCGACCCCGGTCATCGCAAGCTCCGTGAGGTTGGTCTTGCCCACGATGCGGGCGCCGGCGGCCCGCGCCCCCGCCATGCATTCGGCATCCTCCAGAGCCGGTTCTGCGGTGTCCGCGACTGCTCGACAGCCGGCCGTGGTCGGCGTACCGGCCACATCGATGAGGTCCTTGACGGCCAAACGGGGCCCGGTCCCGGCGGCATCCAAACGGGTGATGAACGTCGACATGGCCGCACAGTAGTCACGCGGCGGCGCTCCGGTGACGGGTAACACCGGAATCCCGCAGGAGTACCATCGGCTCGACCCCCGAAGGAGACCTGATCGCGATGGAACTGGGTGCAGAGGAACGTCGACTGCGCGAATCCCGAACCGGTGCGCGCTGGCGCCGGTGGGGGCCGTACCTCAGCGAACGCCAGTGGGGAACGGTTCGCGAGGACTACAGCAACAACGGTGACGCCTGGTCCTACTTCAGCCACGACCAGTCACGCTCGCGGGCATACCGATGGGGCGAGGACGGCCTCGCCGGAATCTCCGACACGCATCAGCGGCTGTGCTTCGCCTTGGCACTGTGGAACGAACACGACCCGATCCTGAAGGAACGACTCTTCGGGCTGACGAACACCGAGGGCAACCACGGCGAGGACGTGAAGGAGTACTACTTCTACCTCGACAACCTCCCCACACACTCGTACCAACGGTGGCTGTACAAGTACCCGCACGAGGCCTACCCGTACGACGACCTGGTCACCACGAACCGATCACGCAGCCGGCTCGAGCCGGAGTACGAACTGATCGACACCGGGATCTTCGACGACAACCGCTACTTCGACGTCGAGGTCGAGTACGCGAAGGACGGCCCGAACGACATCCTGTGCCGCATCACCGTGCACAACCGTGGCGGCATCGACGCCCCACTTCACGTGCTTGCCCACGCTCTGGTTCCGCAACACCTGGTCGGACACGATCGACGGGGCAACCGCCACGACCCGGCCGCAGCTCTCGACGGTGCCGGCGGATCATCCGGTGGTGCAGGCAGACCACGACGAACTCGGCCGCTACCACCTGCACGCCGAACCGGGCGCCACCTTGCTGTTCTGCGAGAACGAGACCAACCACGTTCGCTTCGGCAGCGACACCAACGCCACACCGTTCGTGAAGGACGGCATCAACGACCACGTCGTCAACCGAGCGGAGGGATCGACGAACCCGACGGGGACGGGCACGAAGGTCGCCGCCCACACACGGGTGATGGTTCCCGCCGGCGGCTCGGCGGTGGTGCGGGTCCGGCTCACCGACGCACCGATCGACGCCCTCGCGGCGCCCTTCGCCGACTTCGACGCCGTGGTCGACACCCGGCGGGCGGAGGCCGACGAGTTCTACGACTCGATCAGTCCCGCGGCCCTGAGCGACGACGAACGATCGGTGATGCGCCAAGCCCTCGCCGGGATGCTGTGGTCGAAGCAGACGTACAACTTCGACGTCGACACCTGGCTACGCGAACGCAAGTCGCACCCGCTGCGCTCGCCCGATCACCGCGGCACGCGCAACGAGTCGTGGTTCCACATGCAGAACGAGGACGTCATCTCGATGCCCGACAAGTGGGAGTACCCCTGGTACGCGGCCTGGGACCTCGCGTTCCACACCATCCCCTTGATGATGGTCGACCCCGACTTCGCCAAGGGTCAGCTCGACCTCATGCTGTCGCCGGCGTATCTGCACCCGAACGGGCAGATCCCCGCGTACGAGTGGAACTTCAGCGACGTCAATCCACCGGTGCACGCCTTCGCCACGATCCTCGTCCACCACCTCGACCAGGAAACGAGCGGCGACGACGACATCGACCTGGCCTTCCTGCGAGAGTCGTTCCACAAGTTGCTGCTCAACTTCACGTGGTGGGTCAACCGCAAGGACCCGAGCGGCCGCAGTGTGTTCGAGGGCGGGTTCCTCGGCCTCGACAACATCGGCGTGTTCGACCGCAGCGCATCCCTGCCGACCGGCGGCAGCCTCGAGCAGGCCGACGGCACCGCATGGATGGCGCTCTACAGCCAGAACATGCTGGAGTTGGCGCTCGCCCTCGCCGAGCGCGACCCCACCTACGAGGACTTCATCCTGAAGTTCCTCATGCGGTTCTTCTGGATCGCCGCTGCGATGGACCCCGTCGGCGACCACCCCGACGAGATGTGGGACGAGGAGGACGGCTTCTTCTACGACGTCCTGCGGCTGCCGGACGGCACCGGGCAACGGCTGGAGGTCCGCTCGCTCGTCGGCCTGCTCCCCCTCTGCGCGACCACCGTCTTCGAGCCCGACGTGCTCGGCAAGTTCCCGTCGTTGCGGCCCGCGGTCGACGACCACCTCCGACGCAACGGCGACCTCATCGCCCGCATCGCCGACCCGCTCAAGCCGGGCAAGCACGGTCGTCACCTCCTGTCGCTCGTCAACGAGGACAAACTCCGGCGCATCCTCACCCGCATGCTCGACGAGGAGCGCTTCCTCGGCCCGCACGGCATCCGCTCGCTGTCCAAGTGGCATCTCGAGCACCCGTACGAATTCGACGTCGACGGCACCGCCTATCGGGTGCAGTACGAGCCCGCCGAGTCGACGTCGGGGATGTTCGGCGGCAACTCCAACTGGCGCGGCCCCGTGTGGTTCCCGGTCAACGTGCTCATCATCCGCGCCCTGCTCCAGCACTACCAGTACTACGGCGACGACTTCACGATCGAGTGCCCCACGGGGTCGGGCAACCAGATGACCCTGTTCGAGGTGGCCAAGGAGATCTCCGATCGCCTCGTGAGCACCTTTCTCACCGACGAGTCCGGACGGCGGCCGGTGTACGGCGGCACCGAGAAGTTCCAGACGGACGAACACTGGCGAGATCTGGTGCTGTTCTACGAGTACTTCCACGGCGACAACGGCGCCGGGCTCGGCGCCTCGCACCAGACCGGCTGGACCGGGGTCGTCGCCCGCCTCATCCAACTGTTCGGCGAACTCGACGCGGACGCGACATTGCGCATCGGCGGCCGACCGCTCGCCCGACCCTTCCGGCGCCTCGCTGACCACAAGATCGGAGACGCCACGACCGCCCGTCGCACACGGGGCGTGCGACCGTGAACGCGGCCGTCGGAGCCCGGATGACATGGCCCGTGGCCGAGCAACCCCGTCGTCCACGAGATCTTCACCTGGGTGTGGCTGGCCGACCTCGCCGCGTTCGCCGGCCGGCCGGTCACACTGGGCGATGTCCCCGACTCGGTCTGGGACGATGTCGCCCGGCCGGGGATCGACGCCGTGTGGCTGATGGGCGTGTGGCAGCGCAGCCCCGAAGGCGCCCGCATCGCGGCGATGAACCCGGCGATGCGCGGCGACGCCGAACGGGCACTGCCCGGCCTCGTCGACGCCGACATCGTCGGGTCGGCGTACTGCGTGCGCGGCTACACCGTCGACCCTCACCTCGGCGGCGACGAGGGGCTCGCCATCGCTCGTTCCCGGCTCGCCGAGCGCGGCGTGCGACTGGTCCTCGACTTCGTGCCCAACCACGTCGCCCCCGACCACGAGTGGACCCACACCCATCCGGAGTACTTCGTGCAGGGCACCGCCGACGACCTCGCCCGCGACCCCGCCTCCTTCATCGACGTCGAGGGCAACGTCCTCGCCTGCGGACGCGACCCCTACTTCCCCGCCTGGCCCGAGGTCGTCCAGTTGGACGCGTCGCGGTCCGATGTGCGCCGCGCCTGCCACCGAGGTGGTGTCGAGCATTGCCGATCGCTGCGACGGCGTGCGGTGCGACATGGCGATGCTCATGCTCGACGACGTCTTCACCCGCACGTGGGGTGACCGGACCACCGGCCCCGTCGACGACCGGGGCTACTGGCCCCCGCTGATCGAGTCGGTGCGAGCAACGCATCCCGACTTCGTGTTCTGGGCCGAGGCGTACTGGGATCTCGAACCGGTGCTCGTCGAGCAGGGCTTCGACGCCTGCTACGACAAGCGGCTCTACGACCGCATGGTGCACGACGAGCCGGCATCGTCGATCCGGGCGCATCTCGAAGCCGATGCCGACTACCAACGCCACATGCTGCGCTTCGTCGAGAACCACGACGAACCCCGGGCGGCTTCGGTGTTCGATCGCGCGGCGCATCAGGCAGCGCTCACGAGCGTGTTGACGCTGCCCGGTGTTGCCCTGCTCCACGAAGGCGAGGCGGACGGACGGCGGCTGCGCACCCCCGTGACCCTCGGCCGACGCGCCATCGAGGCAACCGACGGCGAGCTGCGAATGTTCGTCGACCGGCTCCTCGCCGCAGTGTCCGGCGACCTGCGACGCGGAACGTGGAAGCTCGCGCCGATCGAGGGCTGGCCGGACAACCGGAGCGCCGAACGTCTGCTGGCGTGGACCTGGGAGAAGCCAGGTCAACGTCATCTCGTGGTCGTCAATCCCTCCGACGCGCGCGCCGATGGCATGGTCCGGCTTCCCTGGGCCGACCTCGACGGCGCGTGCGCGCTCATCGATCTCCTCTCCGGCGCCCGGTTCGAGCGCGACGGCAGCCAGATGGTGCACGACGGCCTCTACGTGGCGCTCGACCCCGACGCCGTCCACCTGTTTCGCCTCGAACCCTGACCCCCAAGTCCGAAATGTGCGCCAATTCGTGCACCGAGCGCACATTCCGGCGCATTTTTCGGTGGGAGTCTCGCGAGCGTGAGTGGCCGGCTCGTCAGCCGATCTCTGGACGGATCCAGTTCCCCTGCTCGTCGAAGCGCAGGTCGCTCAACTCGCCGGGTCTGATCCAGTCGTCGATCCCGAGCGCCACCGCCACCTTCTGGGCGTTCCACTTCATGACGTCGAGTGTGAGCTCGATGATCTGCTCAGCGGTGAAGAGGCGGTGGAGTTCGGCGACCATCTCGTCGCTGAGCGACGAGGGTTGGGTCATCAGTGCATCGGCCAGCGCCAGCGCCGCGCGATGGTCGGCCTGCAGGTCATCCGTGGAACCGGTGAACACGTCGCCGATCGTGTCCTCGTCAAGTCCTGCATCCCTGGCAACTGCCAGGCGGACCGACATTCAAGTGCCACAGTCGTGGTGGTGGGCGCAGCGCAGACGCACGATCTCGGTCGTCACCGGGTCGATTGCCGGGAGGCGCACCGTTGCGGCGGCGAAGCCACCCAGTGCCCTGCGCACGTTCCGATCGGCAGCGGTGCCAGGAGCGACTCGAGCAGATCGTTCCACGTCAGACTCCTCCGAGCAGTCGATCCCAGACGAGGCGCAGCCGGATGCGTTGCTCGACCACCAACAGTGCGTTCACGAAGTTCGCCAGGCCTTCGTCGCCCAGGTGATCACGCACTGCGGCGACGGTGTCGTCGTCGATCGAGGCGACGTCGATCACGAAATGCTCGGCGAATCCGAGGCACGCCCGATCGAGCGGATCGAAGCGGGGATCGGACGGCCACGATCTGATCGAAGCGAGCACCTCGTCGGCCACGCCGCTTCCCGGCGCTCGCGCCTCGGCTTCCGCCTCGCATCCGAGCAGGATGGCGATGCGCACCCGGCACAGTTCGAGCAGCCGGGGCGAGGTGGCTGCCCATGCTGCCGCGTTCGCAGCACTCAGTTGTTCGGAGACATCGGCCCAACCGGCGTGGTCGCCTCCGAGAACCCGCGCGATGACCTCGTCGGTCGGCAGTTGGGCGAGCGATCCCACGGGCCGATGGTACGACGTCCGAGTTCGGCGGTCGTCACCACACGCCGAGAACACGCGCCGCCGCCCTGCGCTGAAGCAGACGGCGGGTTACGGGGCATGCTGTGCGCCGTGACGCCCGTGGTTGACATCGTCGAACGCATCATGTCCGCCCGAGACCGATCGTCGCTCGTGCTGGTCGGGATCGGGGGGCACGGTGCGTCGGGTAAGTCCACGCTCGCCCGTCGCATCGCCGAGGAGATCGCCGACACCCAGATCGTGGCAACGGACTCCTTCTGGAACGGCACGCAGTTCGAGCTGGATCGACTCCGAACCGATGTCGTCGACGTGCTGCTCACCGGCAACGTCGCCCACTTCGATGAATGGGACTGGGCCGACAAGCAGCTTCGACCCGGCCGCAGCGTCGTCCCGACGGGTGTGGTCGTCATCGAAGGGGTCTGCGCACTGCACCAGATGTTCCGCGCCGATCTGGCCGTACGCATCTGGATCGACGCGCCGTACGACGTCCGCCTCGCACGCGGGGTCGAACGTGACGGTCGAGGAGCTCGCGAGACACGTGGGTCGACGTCTGGATGCCGAACGAAGACGCCTACGTCGAGCGCGATGACCCGATCAGCTGCGCCCAGCTCATCGTCGACGGGACCCGACCCTACGGCTGACGATGCCGGAGCAGATCGCCGAGGAGTGGTTCGTTCGTCGCCGCCACCGGTGTGCGACGGACCTCGTGATCGAGCACGACGAGATCACGCCCCAGGGCATCGACCACCACTCCCCCGGCCTCCTCCACGACCAACAACGCCCCGAGGTAGTCCCAGACGCCGTGGGCATCGCGGCTCATGTCGACGAACCCGTCGAAGGATCCGCTCGCAACGGCACAGATGTCGAGCGCGGATGCCCCCATCGCCCGGAACTGCCGCCAGCCGTACTGATGATCGGGCAGCCCACTGATCGCGACGACTGCGTCATCCAACGACCGCGCCGGCGACACCCTGATGGCCTCGCCGTTCAATCGGGCGCCACGACCTCGTACCGCGGTGTACTGCGCCCCGGTCACGAGGTTGCTCACCATCGACACGGTCGGCTCACCATCGACGACCAGGCACAACGACGTGGCGAACCACGGCAGACCCAACGACGCATTGGTCGAACCATCGAGGGGATCGACCACGACGATTCCCCGCGTCGACGGCCCGCCCGATGGGTGCTGCACGCCGCTCTCCTCCGAGAGCACCGACAACCCCGCAGCGAGCAGCGGCCCGACACACACGTCGTCGACATCGAGGTCGACCCGGTACTGACCGGGGCGGCGGCCCGACTCACCCCAATCGGTCGTTGCTCCGACCACCTCGGCCGTGCGGCCACAGATCGACGCAAAGAGGGCCAGCACGTCGATGTCATTGGGCTCGGTCACGCTCACAGACGGTAGTGTCCGATCTGCATGGCAGTGATCGACGTTGCAGGTTTCGTGGCCGACGTGAAGAGTCAGGCGATCGACCATGGGTTCCACGTCCACGACGAACGTCACTTCGTCGAGACGTACTCGCTGCGCCAGTTGTGGGAGGTCGATCTGCACCCGGAAGAGGCGTGCGCCGGCCCGATCGACCTGCACCTGTCACTCGACGTCGACCCACGAGCGATGCTCGGCTTCGAAGACGAAGTGATGAAGCTCGACGAGATCGACGACCCGCCGCCCACCGGCTTCAGCTTCCCGCTGATCTTCACGTGGACACTGCCGCCGTTGCCCGAGCCACCCGACCTGTTGGTGCTGGCGACGGACCTCGCCGGGATCGGCGGCATCGATCTGCCACTCGAGGTGTCGGCGATCGATTCCTTCCCGAGCGTCACGGACGCGCCCGAACGCAGCCTCTCGATCGTCGCCAAGATGACCATCGACCTCGCCGACGTGTACATGAACGTCGATGACGCGATCGAAGCCGCGCTCGACCGCTGCAAACATGTCAGTCTGTACTTGCTCGAGCGGGCACCCACCTGGCTCGACGAGTACTGAATTCCGTCACGACGCACCGATCGGGAGAACCATGCGAGTCCACGAATTGATCGACATCCTGAGCGACCAGCCGGCCGACGCCGAGGTGGAACTCGCCGTCATCGCTCCGGTCGAGGACGGCTCGGACGACATCACCGTCGATCGCTACTTCGTCGATGGCGTGCTGCCCTGGGAAGACGACGAGGACGACGAAGAATCCGACGGCGAGATGACGATCTGGCTGGTCGGTGGCGAAGAAGCCGACGTCAACGCCTTCCTCGACGCAATCGAACAACCCGACGACTGATTCCGCCGAACGACGAGCGCGGTAGGTTGCCGCGATGGGGACCGCGCCGAGGCGCTACCAGAACTTCATCTCCGACAGTGCCCGCTGGTTGAAGTTCGAACCTCGGCCGGGCGACATCGTCATCTCGACGCCACCGAAGTGCGGCACCACGCTCATGCAGATGCTGTGCGCGCTCATCCTCTTCGATGGAGCCGACTTCCCGGGACGGATGGACGACCTGTCGCCCTGGCTCGACATGCGGACCAGAAGCGACGAGGAGGTGTTGGCGCACCTCGACGCTCAGACCCATCGCCGCTTCATCAAGACGCATACACCGCTCGACGGTGTCCCCGAGTGGCCCGACGTGACCTACGTCGCCGTCGGTCGCGATCCTCGCGACGTGTTCGTGTCGTGGGAGCACCACATCGAGAACATGGACATCGAGCACGTCATCGCCGCAGTCGACGGAGCAGTCGGGATCGACACGGTCCTTCCGTTCGTCGGTGAGACACCCGAGACCCTCGAGGAACGCTTCGACCTCTGGCTCGTCGACGACAGCCCGACCGGGCGCATGTCGCTGGCAATCGTGGCCGGTCACATCCAGGTGTCGTGGGATCGACGCAACCGTCCCAACGTCGAGCTGTTCCACTTCGAGGAGCTGCGCGCCGACCGCCCCGCAGCCATGACCCGTCTTGCACGGGCATTCGAACTCGACCTGACAGCCGAGCGGATCGACGAGCTCGCCGAGTCGGCGTCGATCGATCGGATGCGGGCCCGGGCAGACGACCTCGCCCCGAACACCAAGCAGATCTTCTCGGATCCCACGCGATTCTTCCGGTCCGGTGAAGGCGGAGACTGGCGATCATTCGTCACGCCCGAACAGGACGGCGTCTACCGGCAGCGGATCGCCGAACTCGTGTCACCGGAGCTGCGCGACTGGCTCCACCGGCAGTAACCGACGTTCACGATGTGTCTGACACATCGTGAACGTCGGACGTGTCGGGCTGGAAGCGGTACCCCACTCCGGCGTCGGTGATGAAGTACTTCGGGCGGGTGTGGTCGGGTTCGAGTTTGCGGCGGATGTGCCCCATGTGCACTCGGAGCAGGTTCTGGTCCGGCTCGTAGTCCGGGCCCCACACCGCCAGGATCAGCTGGGTGTAGGTGACGAGCCGGTGAGGGTGGCGCACCAGATGACTGACGATTCCCCACTCCGTCGGCGTGAGGCGCACCTCGGCGTTCTCGGCTCGCTCCTCAGCCGACTCCGGACCGACGAATGCGCGATGTGCGGCCAGATCGAGCACGAAGTCCGGTGTCGTCACCAGCGCGAACTCGGTGCCGACCTCGGGCGAGCGGCGCAGGGCGGCACGGACGCGGGCGACGAGCTCAGCCATCCCGAACGGCTTGGTGACGTAGTCGTCGGCACCTGCCTCGAGCGCGAGCACCTTGGACCGCTCGTCCTCGCGTGCGGTCAGGACGATGATGGGCACGTTCGTCCACCCGCGCAGGGCCTCGATGACGGCGATGCCGTCCATGCCCGGGCAGCCCGAGGTCGAGCAGCACGATGTCGGGCCGATCGTCGGCGATCTGGGTGAGCGCCGCCTCGCCGCTCGCCGCTTCGGTCACGATGTATCCACGGGCGCGGAAGTTGAGGCTGAGCGCGCGCCGGATCTGACGTTCGTCATCGACCACGAGCACGCTGGTCATGACGGATCGCTCTCCGAGTCCTGCGGCGCGATCCTGCGGCAGGATGATCGTCACCGTGAGCCCACCGCCCGGCGTGTCGTCGAGCGTCAACGAGCCGTCCATGGCGTCGACGAAGCCTTGGGCGATCGACAACCCCAGCCCGACACCCTGGCCGTCCGGTGTGTCACCGAAGCGCTGGAACGGCAGGGTCACCTTGGCCCGATCGCTGCGGCTTGATGCCGATGCCGCGGTCGATGATGCGGATGTGGACGGTCCGGCCGATCTCTGCCGCCTCGACCGTCACGGGTGTGTCGGGTGGGCTGAAGCGCAGCGCGTTCGCGATGATGTTGGCGAGGCTGCGTTCGAGCAGCGTCGAATCGCACACGCACGCGTCGGAAGGTCGACGGGGATCTCGACGCGAACGGCGCCGCTCGGAGCGCTGACGCTGTGAATGGCAGCAGCGACGATCTCGGCGACATGGGCGGGCCGGACGTCGATCGCCAGTTCGCCGATCTGCAGCCGGCTGGCGTCGAGCAGGTTGCCGACCAGTTGGTTCAGTCGGTCGGTTTCCTCATCGACGGTGAGGAGCGCCTCGGCCGTCTCGCTCCGGCGTCCAGGCCACGGACGGGTCGCGCAGACCCGACACCATCGCCTTGATCGACGCCAACGGTGTTCGAAGGTCGTGCGACACGGCGCGCAGCAGCGCAGTTCGTACGACGTCGACGTCGGCGAGGGCGGACGGCCTCGGCGGCTTCCGCAGCCGAGGTGCTGGTTGTCGATCGCCAACGCCAACTGGTCCGCCAGCGCCCGCATGAGGCGTTGATCATCCGGTGAGAGCGGGCGCCCGTAGAGCTCGAGCGTCCGCTCGTCCGTTGCGTTCCTCCTGGTGTCCGGACGACAGCGAGAGCGTGGCCGTCGCCGGTGGCGTCACATCGCCCGACCATCGCGACGGTGATCCACTCGCCGTCGTCGAACGAGTCGAGGCGCACGCCGGTGAGCGCGAACGTCGTCTGGATCTCCTCCATCAACCGCTGCACGGGTTCCGGATCGAGCGCCAGACTGGTCGTCGATCGCACGAGTGCCTCTGCTTCGCGCCGGGCGCGTCGCGCTTCGAGCGACCGCCGCGACGCGGTGTCGACCAGCGCACCCGTCGTGACGGCGACAGCGACGAACACGACGAGGGCAATCAGGTTCTCCGTCTCATCGATGGTCAACGTCGAGTACGGCTCGACGAAGAACCAGTTGACGAGCAGCGACGCCAGGACGGCCGCCACGGTGCCCACGACGACGCCGCCGAGCGCCGGCGATCACGAGCACCACGGCGAGTGCGAGCAGGAGTTCGGTCGAGAGTTCCAACGTGTCGCGGAACGGGACGCGTCACGGCGATCAGCAGCGGGATCGCGAACGACCGTGAGCAGCCACGCGAGGGCCGTTCGCCGCCGGACCGGTTGACGGCTCGGGTGATCCGACGTCGTCGGGTTGCTCACCGCCGCGTCCGGGCGATGACATGCACGTCGATCTCCGGGCACGAGCCGTGTCAACCGGGCCACGAACGACCCGTAGACGAGCTCGTGCAAGCGGCTTCGCCGGCTCGCGCCCAGCACGATCTGGGTGGCCTTCTCCTGGCGGGCGAAGGTCGCCATCCCCTCAGCGGTGTTGTGCGCAACGACGTCGTGCACGGTGCCACCGAGTTCCAGCGACCAGCTTGCGTTGCGCAGCCAGCGCGTCGTCGTTCTGGCTCGAGAGCCCGTCGCTGACCGAGACGTGGACACCGATCAGATCGCCGCCGACGCGTCCCGCCATGCGGGCAGCGCGGCGGATCGCCGCCTCGCCGCTCGGGAATCCGGTGAGCCCGACGACGACACGTTCGCGGGTCTCCCAGGCGTCGGTGATGCCGTGCGCGTCGAGGTAGCGCGGTCAGCGACTCCTCGACCCGGTCGGCCAGCCACAGCAGGGCCAGTTCGCGCAGCGCACCGAGGTTGCCCGGTCGGAAGTAGTTGGCGAGGGCCGCATCGACGCGTTCAGCCGGGATAGATGTTGCCGTGCGCCATGCGTCGCCGGATCGCTTCGGGCGCCATGTCGACCAGCTCGAGCTGGTCGGCCCTGCGCACCCGTTCGTCGGGCACGGTCTCGCGCTGTTGGCGTGCCGGTGATGCGGGAGATGACGTCGTTGAGCGACTCGAGGTGCTGGATGTTGAGCGTCGAGATCACGTCGATGCCGGCGTCGAGCAGCTGCTCGACGTCCTGCCACCGCTTCTCGTTCGGTGATCCCGGGGCGTTGGTGTGGGCGTACTCGTCGACGAGCACGACCTCCGGCCGGCGGGCAAGGATCGCATCGACGTCCATCTCGTGCAGGACCGTGTCGCGATAGGCGATCTCCCGGCGGGGCATCACCTCGAGGTGGTCGATCTGGTCGGCGGTCTGTTTGCGTCCGTGCGTCTCCACGAGCCCGACGACGACGTCGGCCCCGCGCTCCTTGCGACGGACGCCCTCACCGAGCATCTTGTAGGTCTTGCCGACGCCGGGCGACGCACCGAGGTAGATGCGCAGCGATCCTCTGGCCATCGGTCAGGAGCCTACGAGTCAGGTGCCGGCGGAGTCGGGAGTCACCCCGACAGCTCGTCGAGTGCGAGGTTGAGCGGGAGGACCTGGACGGCGGGCTCGCCGAGGACGAGCAGGGTTCGGTCGATGGTGTGCTCGTCGATCAGGGCGAGGACGTCGTCGATGTCGAGGTCGCGCTCGGCGGCGACCCGGTTGGCTTGCAGTCGAGCGTTCGCCACCGAGATCGCCGGG
Source organism: Ilumatobacteraceae bacterium (assembly GCA_963743825.1). GTDB lineage: Bacteria > Actinomycetota > Acidimicrobiia > Acidimicrobiales > Ilumatobacteraceae > Sva-07. The sequence goes on from CAVURC010000010.1 coordinate 363,929, forward strand.
TCGAGACCCGAGCCCGATGCGGTCACGGCGTCGACGGGAACCATCGTGTCGCTCGACAGCCCGTTCGCCTCCCGGTACGCCGCGACGCGCTCGTCGATCGACGTGAGGAAGTCGGGATTGGTCGGCCCGAGGTTCGACCCCGAACTCGCCGAGCCGTCGTAGCCGGCGCCGGCCGCCGACGGTCGGGACTGGAAGTACTCGGGCGACGTGAACGTCTGGCCGAGCAGCTCGCTGCCGACGACCACCCCGTCGACCTCGATCAGCGAGCCGTCCGCCTTGTCGCCGAAGGCCACCTGGCCGATCGCGGTGACGACGAGCGGGTACACCAACCCGAGGATCACACTGGCCACGACGACCACGAGGAGGGCCGGGCGGAGTTGACGGATGAAGAGTCGCATGTCAGTTCGCTCCCAGTGCGGTGACGATGACGTCGATGAGCTTGATGCCGATGAACGGGGCGATGAGGCCACCGAGGCCGTAGATCAGCAGGTTGCGTCGCAGCACGAGCGCTGCGGCCTCGGCGCGGAACTTGACGCCGCGCAGTGCCAGCGGCACCAGCGCCACGATGATCAGGGCGTTGAAGATGACCGCCGACAGGATCGCCGACCGAGGGCTCGACAGGTTCATCACGTTGAGCCGGTCGAGTTCGGGCAGCACCGCGGCGAACATGGCGGGGATGATGGCGAAGTACTTCGCGACGTCGTTGGCGATCGAGAACGTCGTCAGCGAGCCACGGGTCATCAGCAGCTGCTTGCCGACCTCGACGATCTCGATCAGCTTGGTGGGGTTGCTGTCGAGGTCGACCATGTTGCCGGCTTCCTTGGCGGCCTGGGTCCCGGTGTTCATCGCCACGCCGACGTCGGCCTGCGCGAGCGCCGGGGCGTCGTTGGTGCCGTCGCCGGTCATCGCCACGAGGTTGCCGCTGGCCTGCTCGCGCTTGATCAGGGCCATCTTGTCCTCGGGCGTGGCTTCGGCCAGGAACCCGTCGACGCCGGCCTCGTCGGCGATCGCGGCCGCGGTCAGCGGGTTGTCGCCGGTGATCATGATCGTGCGGATGCCCATCGACCGCAGCTGGTCGAACCGCTCGCGTCATGCCGGGCTTCACCGTGTCCTTCAGGCGCACGACGCCGAGGACCCGCCACGGCTGGTCGGGGCCCGCCTTGTCGATCACGACGAGCGGCGTGGCGCCGTCACGCGACACCTGTTCGACGATCGGGAGCATCTCGAGTGGGACGTCGGCGTCGTCACCCTCGTTCGGAGACCTCGACGAATCGGCGCACCGAGTCGGCGGCACCCTTGCGGACCTGGCGACCGTTCGAGAGATCCATGCCGGACATCCGGGTCTGCGCGGTGAACGGCACGAGTGTCGCTCCCCGGTCGTCGACCGGCGCCGGGGAGAACTGCTCGATGGCCAGCTCCACGATCGAGCGACCCTCCGGTGTCTCGTCGGCGAGCGACGACACCATCGCCGCCTCGGCGAGCTCGTCGGTGCTCGACGTCGTGGACGGTGATGAACTCGGCGGCCTGACGCGACCCGTAGGTGATGGTGCCGGTCTTGTCGAGCAGCAGGGTCGTCACGTCGCCGGCGGCCTCGACGGCGCGGCCCGACATCGCCAGCACGTTGCGCTGGACCAGCCGGTCCATCCCGGCGATGCCGATCGAGGAGAGCAACCCGCCGATGGTGGTCGGGATGAGGCACACCAGCAGGGCGATGAGCACGATGACGCTCTGTTCGGCGCCCGAGTAGATCGCGAACGGTTGCAGGGTGACCACGGCGAGCAGGAAGATGACCGTCAGGCCGGCGAGCAGGATCGTGAGGGCGATCTCGTTCGGTGTCTTCTGGCGGTCGGCGCCCTCGACGAGGGCGATCATGCGGTCGAGGAACGTCTCACCCGGCTTGGCCGTGATCCGCACGACGATCTCGTCGCTCAGCACCCGGGTGCCACCGGTGACCGCCGATCGGTCGCCGCCGGACTCGCGGATCGACGGGTGCCGACTCGCCGGTGATCGCCGACTCGTCGACCGTGGCGATGCCCTCGACGATGTCACCGTCACCCGGGATCACCTCGCCTGCGCTCACGACGCAGAGGTCGCCGACCTGCAGCGCCGACGACGCCTTCTCGCTCGTGGAACCGTCGGGAAGGCGGACGTTGGCCGACGTCTCGGCGCGGGTCTTGCGCAGCGTTGCCGCTTGCGCCTTGCCCCGCCCCTCGGCCATGGCCTCGGCGAAGTTGGCGAACAGCACCGTGAACCAGAGCCAGAGCGACACGAGGCCGGCGAACACGTTCTCCTGGTTCGTGCTGTCGCCGAAGTCGCGGATGAAGATCACCGTCGTGAGGATCGATCCGATCTCGACGATGAACATGACCGGGTTGCGGTACATCGTGCGCGGGTCGAGCTTGCGCAGCGAGTCGACCATGGCGGGGCCGACGATCGATCGGTCGAAGATCGAGGAGGCACTCCTTGGTGCGCACCTTCGGTGGGCGGGGAGTGTCGGAGATGATGGTTGCGGTCACACGATCCTCACAGTGAGAGGTGTTCGAGGATGGGGCCCAGCGACAGGGCCGGGAAGAAGGTGAGTCCGGCGACGATGGCGATGACGCCGACCACGAGGAAGCCGAAGAGCGGGGTGTTGGTCGGCATGGTGCCCGAGGTCGCCGGCACCTTCGGCTTGGCGGCCAGCGAGCCGCCGATCGCCAGCACCGGGATGATCGTGAAGAACCGTGCCATCAGCATCGAGATGCCCTGCGTCGTGGTGTACCACTGGGTGCCGGTGCCCTGGTAGGCGAACGCCGAGCCGTTGTTGTTGGCGGTCGAGGCGAAGTTGTAGAGCACCTCCGACAGGCCGTGGGCGCCGGGCTGGAACGTCGCTGCGCTGTCGAGCAGCACCGACGCCGCGGCGAAGGCAGCAGCGCGAACGGCATGGCGAAGATGTAGAGCACGACGAGCTTCATCTCCGGGGCCTGGATCTTCTTGCCCAGGTACTCGGGCGTTCGCCCGACCATCAGCCCGGCGATGAACACTGCCAGCAGCGCCATGACCAGCATGCCGCCGAGGCCGACGCCGACGCCGCCCGGCGACACCTCGCCGAGCATCATGTGCAGCATCGGCGAGAGGCCGCCGATGGGCGTGTAGGAGTCGTGCATGCTGTTCACGGCACCGGTCGAGGTGCCGGTGGTCGCTCGCGGCGAACAGGCCGCTCGCGGCCGGACCGAAGCGGGTCTCCTTGCCCTCCATGTTGCCGCCGGACTGCGAGACCGACAGCGACTGGTCGGCGCCGACGCGTGGTGAGCCCGGGGTTGCCGTGCTGCTCGGCGAGCATCGCGAATCCGCTGAACAGGACGAGGATCGTCGCCATCACCGCCATCAGCACCCGACCCTGGTTCCGGTCGCGGACGAGGCGGCCGAATGCCACGACGAACGAGAACGGGATCAACAGCAGCGCCCAGATCTGCAGGATGTTGGTGAGGCCGTTCGGGTTGGTGAACGGATGCGCCGAGTTCGCGTTGTAGAAGCCACCGCCGTTCGTGCCGAGTTCCTTGATCGCCTCCTGCGACGCAACGGGACCGCCGGGGATGAGCTGCTCGGTGATCGCCGTCGACGCGTCGCTCGGCGTCGACGGGGGTCTGGTCGATCGTGACGGCGGCGGTGTAGCCGCTGAGGTTCTGGACCACGCCCTGCGACATCAGGACCACCGCGAACACGAGGCTCAGCGGCAGCAGGATGCGCAGCAGGGTGCGCACGAGGTCGACCCAGAAGTTGCCGAGGTTGCGGGTGCCGGTGCGGGTGATGCCCCGGATCAGCGCGATCACGACCACCATGCCCGCCGCGGCCCGGACACGAAGTTCTGGACCGTGTTGCCGATCATGTTGGTCAGGTGGCTGATGCGTGATCTCGCCCGAGTACCACTGCCAGTTCGTGTTGGTGACGAAACTGATCGCCGAGTTGAACGAACCCATGGCGCTCACGCCCGGCCGGTCGGTCGGGTTGAACGGCAGCACACCCTGCAGCCGGAAGCATCGCGTACAGCAGCAGCACCGACACGAGGCTGAACGCGAGGAGCGAGGTGGCGTAGACGTTCCAGCGCTGCTCGCGCTTGGAGTCGATGCCGCAGATCCGGTAGATCGTTCGCTCGATCGGCCCGAAGAACCGGTCGCCGGGCGCAGACCCGTCCTCTCGGGCTCCGTACACGTCGGCCATGTACCGACCGAGGAACGGCACGGTGGTCAGCGAGCAGCCCGACGAGCACGAGCGCTTGGACGATCGCCTGCCAACTCATCAGAAGCGCTCCGGGTGGATGAGCACGGCGAACAGGTACAGGACTCCGGCAACGGCGATGCCGAGGGCGATCCAGTTGTCGATCGATGCTGCGGCAGCGATCATGCCGTCACCTCTGCGTTGGCCGAGGAGTCGACCGGCGTCGCGTCCGTGACGACGTACGGGGAATCGGCGTCGTCACGATCGGCACCGAACTCGTCGGGTCCGATGATCCGGTCGCACCATCTGAGGTACACGACGCACAGCGCAAAGAACGCGACGATGATGGAGACGAAGATGAGGTCAGCCATGACGGGTGCTCCTCGATGTGGCGTCGATCGTTGGCGCCGAACGAGGTGAGTGCACGACACCGTTGTAGCGAGGCGGCGTTGCGTTGTCGATCGCCTTAGCGACTTCTTCACGGCCGCCGCGTGACCATTCACGGGTCCTTCACGAGACACAAGATCGTCGACGGGGGCTGCAAGAGGCGCACTCCGCGCGAACGGTATGGTCGGCGGGTGCGACGTCGTCGAGGTACGTGGAGCTCGTGGTGATCGAGGCACATGGCCTCACGAAGCGGTTCGGTCGTACGGTCGCCGTTGACGATCTGTCGTTCGAGGTGCGGCCCGGTGTCGTCACCGGCTTCCTGGGTCCGAATGGATCGGGCAAGAGCACGACGATGCGCCTGTTACTCGGGCTCGACCGGCCCGATGCCGGCACGGGCACGTTCGGCGGCCGCTCGTACCGATCCCTGCCGAACCCACTGTGCGAGGTGGGTGGCCTGCTCGACGCCTCGCATGCGCACCCCAGCAGGTCGGCGCGCAATCACCTCCGCTGGCTGGCGCTCATGGCCCGGCTGCCCCCGACCCGCGTCGACGAGGTGCTCGCCATGCTCGGCCTGACCGAGGTCGCCGACCGCAAGGTGGGGGGCTTCTCACTCGGCATGCGCCAGCGGCTCGGTCTGGCTGCAGCACTTCTGGGCGATCCCGCCGTGCTCATGCTCGACGAGCCGGCCAACGGCCTCGACCCCGAGGGCATCCGCTGGATGCGCACCTTCCTCGAGTACCTGGCCTCGCAGGGCCGGACAGTCTTCGTGTCGAGCCACCTGCTCGGTGAGATGTCGCTCATGGCGGACGCACTCATCGTCATCGGGCGGGGCCGACTGATCCACAGCGGCGACGTCGCCAGCTTCGTCGGCCGCTTCACCGAGCCCTCCGTACGGGTGCAGTCACCCGCTGCGAACGCACTGGCCGATGCGCTACGCCGCGCTGGAGCAGTCGTCGACGAGCACGGCACGACGCTGCACGTCACCGGACTCGAGCCCCCCGCCATCGGAGCCGTCGCCTGGCGAGACGGTATCGAGCTCCACGAGCTCACGACCATCACCGCCTCACTCGAAGACGCCTTCATCGAAATCACCAAAGGCGACCAGGAATTCACGGGAACGGCGCCGTGATCACGCTCGTCCGCGCCGAGTGGCTCAAGCTGCGCACCGTGGTCGGCAACATCGTGCTGCTGGCTCTGTCCGTGGCGCTACCGATCGGGTTCAGCATCCTCATCCCGCTGATCCTCCGCAAGGACCAACTGGGCGATGTCACACGCAACGACCTCTTCAGCCTCGCCCTCTCCGGCCTCAGCATCGCCCAAGCGCTCGTCGGGGTGATCGGCGTGCAGCTGATCACGCAGGAGTTCCGCTTCACCCTGCGCCCCACGTTCTCCGCTGAGCCGAGGCGTCAGCGGGTGATGGCGGCCAAGGCCATCACGATCACCGTCGTCGGGCTGACCATCGGCGCGATCGCCGTGCCAACCGGCCTCCTCATCGGCGGGTCGCTGCTCGAGGCTCGCGACTTCCCGTTCGAGTTCGGCGGTCCCGGATTCTGGCGGGCCGCCATCGGCGCGGTCGTGATCACGGCCATCTACGGCCTGATCGGACTCGGACTCGGCGCCGTGCTGCGCAGCCCGGCCGCCGCCATCACGCTCTATGTCGTGTGGGTGATGCTGATCGAGGGCATCGTCTACGCCGTCGTACCCAAGGTCGGGCAGTACGCCCCGTTCCAGGCCGGCTCCCAGCTCTCCTCGATCGAACCGATCGAACCTGGCCTCGGAGCACTGTGGGGCGGCGTGCTCTTTGCCGCCTTCGCCACCGTGGTGGTGGCCACGGGCACGGTCCTCGTCACCAGACGCGACGCCTGACGCGACGCCGACCACTCCTCAGCCGATTGCCTCCGCGGTGCGCCGGCCGTCCTCGCGTTGTCCGCTGCTTGTTCTCGATTCACCATCGCAACACTCCATCGCGCTCCACGCTAGTATTACGGTTTCATGTCGAATCGGTGACGAAACATCATCAATCCGACACATCCACCAATTGCGGGCGCGATTGGAAACATCGATGAACCCCTCCCCCCTCCGCCGCACGCGACGGATCCACAATCACCTCGGCGCATTCGGCATGACTGCAGTACTCGGGCTGTTCGGGATGACCGAGGTGGCGACACGGTGCGTCGCCGCCTGCTGCAGTTGCCCAGGTCTCGAATGTGCAGGCCTCGGTGGCCGCCTCGGTCAATGAGCAGCGGGCGAACGCCGGTCTCCCGCCGGTCAAGATCGACGAGCGGCTGACCAGCGCCGCGCAAGCCCACGCGAACGACATCGCCCAACGACAGGTGCTGACCCACACCGGCTCCGACGGCACGAATGCGGGACAGCGGATCAATGCGTACGGCTACGGCTGGACGACCTGGGCCGAGAACGCCGCTGCAGGGCAGCAGACCCCTGCCCAGGTCATGGATTCCTGGATGAACAGCGCCGGCCACCGAGCGAACATCCTCAATGGCAGCATGATCGACATCGGCATCGCTGCGGCGGCCGGTTCCAACGGTGTGACCTACTGGGTCATGGTGCTCGCCGCCTGACCACCGGCGGTGGGTTCGGGCCGAGCACCGAGCCGACACCTTCACCTCAGACGGCGCGCTCGCAGCACGATGTCGTCGACGTGGTGCGACGACGACGCGTGCCCGGGCGGACGACGTCGCCTTTCGTGGACCTCGATGTGCCAGTCAGCGGATTGGGTGAGCGAGGCCACGACATCGTCGACACGAACGTAGGCGTCGGGGTCGAATGCTCGGCTCTGCTGGTTCGTGTCGATCGGATGTCGCATCGGCTCGAGGTCGTGGCCGACGACGAGCAACGTGCCGCCGGGAGCGACCGCTGCGAGCATGTTGTCGATGCCGCGATTGTCCGGGGTTCGGGGAATCGATGCGTAGTGTGCGGTCACGAGGTCGTACTCGTCGGCGCCGAATGGTTGCCAGCCGTTCGCGTCGGCCTGGACACTGACGACCGAGCGGTCTCGCTCGGCGGAGATCGCGGCGATCCGGTCGACGGCGCGCTGTGAGATGTCGGTGGCCGTGACGTGCCAGCCGTGGTCGGCAAGCCACAGTGCGTCGCCGCCTTCGCCGGCACCGACGTCGAGCGCCCTGCCGGGTTCGAGGCCGGTGACTTCGTGGACGAGCGTGCCGTTCGGATTGCCGCTCCACATCAGGGGACCGCTGTAGCGGTGATCCCAGTCGGCTTGGTTGGCCGTCGGCCACGACGTCGCGTCCATGTCGTCGCGAGCGAGGCTGAAGCTCATCATGCTGCCGACCCAGCTGCCGTTGGCCGCTGCCTGGAGGACCTGTTGGCTCGGATCGGTGACATTCCCGGCTGCATACAGCCCCGGGACCGACGTTTCGCCCGTTGGCTCGGTGTCGACGACGTCACCGAGACCGGTCGGATGCTCCACCGGAGCAACACCGAGCGACGCAAGGGCGTCGATGCGTGGGCGGAATCGAGTACCGATCACGACCGCATCGGCCTCGACGCGCTCGCCGCCGGCCAGCTCGACCGCGACGATCCGGCCGTCATCGCCCGCGATCACGCGCACGGCCCGTTCGTCGACGATTCGCACTCCAGCCGCCCGGAGCGCCCCGAGCTCAGGATGTTCGGCGCTGACGCCGCTGTGAAGGACCATCGTCAATCGCTCGCTGAGTTGGCGGAACAGTCCGGCCGTGTGGAGACCCATCGGGTGGCTGACGATCTGAACGATGCGCTGGTCGCGAACCTCGTAGCCGTGGCAGAACGGGCAGTGGATCACGCCGCGCCCCCAGTGTTCGGCGAGCCCGTCGATGTCGGGGAGTTCGTCGATCAGGCCCGTCGCGGCGAGTACCCGACGAGCGACCACGGTGTGGCCGCCGACGAGCGTGACCCGGAAGCGGTCGTCACCGGCGCGAGTGACCTCGGCGGCTCGGCCGTCGAGCACTTCGACGCCGTAGCCGCGGACCTCCTCGCGCGCGATCGAGCTGAAGTCGGATGGTGCAACACCGTCGTGGCCGAGGTAGCTGTGCATGTGCGCGGCGGGAGCGTTGCGTGGCTCGCCCGCATCGATGACGATCACCGATCGTCGTTGCCGTGCGAGTTGGAGCGCTGCGGCGAGGCCGGCCGCCGACCCCCCGATCACGGCGACATCGCAATGTCGCTCGACGGTACGTGGTTCGTGGTCACTCATGCCGCTCGACGCTATGGTGTTCGGCGGATTGCGCAACAGGTCTTGCAGTATTCGCAAGACCAGAGAGGGGTAGTCGGTGGAGAGTGAGATGCTCGAGATCGAGAAGGTGGTGCGAACACGGCTGCGCAGCCTGCGCAACACACTCGGACTGTCACTCGATGAGGTGGCCGCCCGAACGAACCTGAGCGCGTCGACGATCAGCCGAGTCGAGACCGGCAATCGGACGATCAGCCTCGATGTGCTCGTGCCGCTCGCTCGCGCACTCCACGTCGACCTCGACTCGCTCCTCGACGTGAAGAACGATGACGACGTCGTGATCCGTCCATCGCCGAGCGCGATGTCCGACGGAATCACGACGTGGATGCTGAGCCGAGCGACGGGAACGACGATCGCGATGAAGATGCGACTCGAACCCACCGAGCGAACTCCGCCGCAGCAGGTGCATCCCGGTCACGACTGGTTCGTCGTCATCGAAGGTCGCGTACGTTTGCTGCTCGGCGACCGCGAACTGATCGTCGAAACCGGCGAGGCCGCCGAGTTCGCCACGATGACACCTCATGCCGTCGCGGCCATCGATACGCCGGCCGAATTGGTCATGATCTTCGACCGCGACGGCCAACGCGCCCACGTCCACAACGAATCGACGTGACCAGCTCCGACCTGGTGGGG
>CAVURC010000011.1:0-172169 GCA_963743825.1 Ilumatobacteraceae bacterium
ACGGTCACGTTCTTCTCGACGGCACTCGGGCTCGCCGTCGCGGTTCTCGCCGACCAGCGCGGCGGCGAGAAGATCGCCAAGTCGATCATCTTCATGCCGATGGCGCTGTCACTCGTCGGCGCATCGATCATCTGGCGCTTCGTCTACCAGACGCGCGACGTCTCCAAGGAGCAGACCGGCGTGATGAACGCCATCTGGGTCGGACTGGGACGAGTCAGCACCGGGTCGGGCCTCCCGACGCTGATCGGAACGATCCTGCTCGCGGTCCTGCTCGGGGTGGTCGCGACGTTCCTGGCCCGGTCGCTCACCCGGCGCGCCTACGGCCGGGCGGTCGTGCCCGGCGTCCTGCTGATCTTCGTCGGATGGGTCTTCCTCCGATACACCCAGATCGTCGGTGGCGGGATCGGAGGCTTCACCTACCTCCCCGACGGGACGGTCAAACCCGAGACGATCGTCTTCGTGCAGGAGAGCCCGTACAACAACTTCTGGCTGATGGTCATCCTGATCTGGATCCAGGTCGGATTCGCCATGGTCATCCTGTCGTCTGCCATCAAGGCGGTGCCGACCGAACTGATCGAGGCCGCGAAGATCGACGGCGCCACCGATTCCCAGGTGTTCTGGCGGGTCACGCTGCCGCAGATCGCGACCACCATCGGCGTCGTGGTGACGACCCTCATCGTGCTCGTCATGAAGGTCTTCGACATCGTCAAGGTGGTGACGAACGGCCAGTTCGACACCCAGGTGCTGGCGAACGACATGTACCAACAGGCGTTCAACAACATCAACATCGGCCGTGGCGCCGCGCTGGCGATGCTCATCTTCCTGTCGGTACTTCCCGTGATGTACTACAACATCCGCAGAATGCAGCGAGAGGCCTGAGATGACAGACATCGCGACATCCTCGAGTTCGGGAATCGCTTCCGACGCACCGCAAGCCGCCCGTGGGTTCACCGGCCGCTGGTACGCACTCATCAGGAGCATCCCCACGTGGGCCGTGTGGTTCCTGGTGATCATCTGGAGCATTCCGAGCCTCGGGTTGTTCATCAACTCCTGGCGAACCCGCGAGGCACAGATCACGACCGGATGGTGGAAGACCCGGGTCGACGAACTGACCACCGCCAACTACGACACGATCTTCGGCGCACGCAACAGCATCTGGGACTCGCTCGCGAACTCCTTCGCGATCGCTCTACCGGCGACGATCATCCCCATCGCGTTCGCCGCGTTCGCCGCGTACGGATTCGCGTGGATCGATTTCAGGGGCCGCAAGGCGCTGTTCATCGCCACCGTCTCGCTGCTCGCGATTCCGCTGCAGGTTGCGCTCATTCCGCTCCTCCAGCTGTACGTCGGCGGCGCGAAGTTCACCTTGCCGTTGCTCGACAAGACGATCACGTTGATTCCGGACTTCGACCTCGCCGGCAACACCACCGCGGTGTGGCTGACACACACCGGTTTCGCCATGCCGTTCGCGATCTTCCTGCTGCACAACTACATCAGCTCGTTGCCGAAGGATCTCTTCGAAGCGGCGCGGATCGACGGAGCGAACCACTTCACCATCTTCTGGCGCCTCGTGTTGCCCCTGTCGGTGCCGGTGCTCGCCGCGTTCGCCATCTTCCAGTTCCTCTGGACGTGGAACGACTACCTGATCGCGAACACGATGGTCGGATCCAATCCGTCAGCGCATCCGACGACCATCCTGATCGCCAACCTGGCAGGCGACTTCGGCCGCAACGAGCACATCCTGCCGGCGGCCGCGTTCATCCAGGCGTTCATCCCGCTGGTCGTCTTCTTCGCTCTCCAGCGCTACTTCGTGCGCGGACTGCTCGCGGGCTCCGTCAAGGGCTGACGCTCAGACCACCAGCGTGCCGACGTAGGCCGTCACGGCGACCAGTACCCACGACAGCAGCCCGAGCACGAGCGGGCGGGCACCGAGGCGACGCATCTGCACGAATCGGACCCCCATGCCCATCGCGACCAGCGCGAAGGTCAGCAGCACCTTCTCGAGGGTCGCGGCGACATCGAGCACGTCGTCGCCCAGCACACCGCTCGAACGAACGAGCATCGCTGCCAGGAACCCGACGACGAACAGTGGCAGGAGCGGCGGGTGCTGTTCGACGGCAGCGTCGTTCGACGCCGCGGAGAGGCTCGCCGGACGTCGACGACGTGCCGACAGCGACACCAGCGCGACGAGCGGGGCGAGGAGCACGACGCGCGTGAGCTTGACCACCGTCGCCGCCTCGACCGCGGCGGCGTCACCCGTCGATGCGGTGGCGACGACCTGGCCGACATCGTGCACCGACGCTCCCACCCACGTGCCGAACTCCGCCCCGACGAGCCCGATGCGGTCGGCCACGAATGGCAGGACGAAGATCGACAGCGTGCCGCAGATCGTGACGAGCGTGATGGCGTACGCCGTCTCCTCCTCGTCGGCGTGCACGACGCCGTTGACCGCGGCGATCGCCGACGCGCCGCAGATCGAGTAGCCGGTCGCAACCAGCAGGCCGAGATCACGACTGACGCCGAGCCGACGCGCGATCCACTGCGTACCGAAGAAGGTGATCGTCACGACCATGGCGACGACGATCAGCCCATCGGCGCCGAGTCCGGCCACGTCACCCATCGACAGTCTCAGGCCGAGCACGACGATGCCGATGCGCAACAGCGTGCGCGCACAGAAGCGCACGCCGGCGGCGAGCACGTCCGGCACACCCCAGACGTTGCCGACGATGGCGCCGAGTGTGATGCCGACGACCAACGGTGAGAACGACGACCATTCCGCGAGCACGAACGCCACGCCGGACAGCACGCCGACGACGGCCAGGCCCGGCAGCGACCGATCGCACGGCTTGCCCCACTGCGGCGAGCGCCGTGGTGGCGCCCTCGGCCTGCGTGTCGTCGTCGATCACTTCGTCGATCAGCGTCCTTCGGGTCAGGCGACGTGGACCGGGTGCGGCTCGAACTCGAGGCGGCCGTGGTCGATGCCGGGAAGCACGTATCGGGCGAACAGGTCACACTCGGCCGCGTGCGGGTAGCCGGACAGGATGAAGGCCTCGATCCCGGCAGCGGTCAGTTCGTTCAGCTTCGCCAGGACCTGGTCGGGGTCGCCGACGATCGCCGCGCCGGCGCCCGAGCGGGCACGGCCGACGCCGGTCCACAGATGCCGCTCGGCGTATCCCTCGTCGTCGGCGCCTTCACGAAGTGCTGCCTGGCGGGCGACCCCAGCGGACGACGAGTCGAGCGACTTCGTCCGGATGGCCGCGCCCGTCTCGTCGTCGAGCTTCGACAGCAACCGGCGCGCCGCGTCGCGCGCCTCATCCTCGGTTTCGCGCACGATCACGTGCGAACGCCACCCGTACCGGAGCGATCGGCCCACGGCACTCGCCCGGCGGTCCATGTCGTCTTTGACCTCCAGGACCTTCTCGGTGACATCGGGCCACATCAGGAACACGTCGGCGCCCGCTGCGGCACAGTCGCGTGCGGCCGGCGACAGGCCCCCGAAGTAGAACAGCGGGCTGCGACCGCTGACGGTCCGAGCCCTCGGCGGATCGACCTGCAGGTCGACGAACTCACCGTGGAAGTCGACCGACCTGCCGTCGAGGAGCTCGCGCAGGCAGAACATGATCTCGGTCGAGCGCCGGTAGCGCGGCTCGCTGTCGAGCACCTCGCCGGGAACGTCCGACGAGATGATGTTGATCGCGAGCCGCCCACCCATCATCTGATCGAGCGACGCGAGCTGCCGGGCGAGTTGCGGCACCACCATCTCGCCACAGCGAATGGCCAGCAGCATGCGCAGCGATCGTGATCGGTGCCATGCCGGCGGCGAACGTCGTGTTGTCGATGCCGAGTGCGTAGCCGGACGGGAGCAGCACGTTGTCGAATCCGTAGCGGTCGGCGGTGAGCACGATGTTGCGACAGTGCTCCCACGAACTCGCCAGCTGCGGATCCGGCACGCCCAGGAACTCGTAGTCGTCGTCGCACAGCGCGCTGAACCACGACATTTCGACGGTCACGCCATCGCCCCCTTCTCACGTTCGTCTGCATCAGGTCACCCAGTTCGACCGGTTGTCCGATCTCGATACTTCGCTGGGCCGCCGCCCCCATCGCCACGGCCCAGTACCCGTCCTCGAGCGTAACGTGCGGCCGGCCGGCGGTCCGGATCGCTTCGGCGAACAGGAGGTGTTCGATGTAGCTCGAGCCGTGGTGCAACCCCTCGTGGCGGACGCGCTGCATCGATCGCGACGTACTCCTCGACGCCACCGATCCAGTGTTCACCCCTGCGGCCGACCCGCACGACGTTCGACGGGATCAGTGCCTCGACCTTGCCGACGTCGCCCGACGACGGACAGTTGTTCCTGGTCGTGGGTCGCCTCGGCGAACATGCAGAGGTCGAGCAGTGCACGAGCACCGCTCGGATAGTCGACGATGACGAACGCGTTGTCCAAGATGTCGGGGGTGCGATCGTCGTACCGCTCGTCGAGGTGATTGACGTCCTGGGCGCCCGATGCCATGACCCGCCACGGCCGCTCCTGCAGGATGAGGTTCATCAGATCGAAGAAGTGACACGTCTTCTCGACCAGGGTGCCGCCGGTGTTGGCGTTGAAGCGATTCCAGTTGTCGACCTTGACGAGGAACGGGAAGCGGTGTTCGCGCACCGCAACCATGCGCGGTGTACCGACAACACCGTCGTGGACGAGCCGGATGAGCTCCGCCGCGGCGGCCATGTACCGATACTCCATCGCCATCCAGGTGATCGCACCTTCGGGCCGGGTCGCCTCGAGCGCGAGCAACCGCTCACAGTCGGCCACGGTCGTGCACAGGGGCTTCTCGACCAGCGCATGGATGCCGGTGCGCAAGACGTCGCCGACGACATCGATGTGGGTGTGGTTCGGCGACGCCACGACCACGGCGTCGCAGAGGCCGCTCGCCAGGAGGTCACGATGGTCGGCGAAGACGGCGACGTCGTGACCCGCTGCCTGCGCGCCGTCGCTGCGCGAACTCTCGTTGGGATCGCTGACTGCCGTCAGGGTCGCACCGTCGATGGTGAGGATGTTCTCGATGTGCTCGATGCCCATCATGCCGGTGCCGATGACGGCATATCGGATCGGTGCGGCGGTGGAACTCATGGTCATCATCGAATCACGTGCGCCAGCGGATTCGTCAATCAGAAGCAGTCGGCAACCAGTCGGGGCGGGTCACGCCACGAGCCGTTGCCGGACCCGGAAGTAGGTTGTCCGCATGAGCCTCGTCAACGTCCAACCACGAACGATCGGGTCATTGCCACCCGTGGGGCCGCTGTCGTTCGGACTCTGGCGCTACACCAACCCGGACGTTCGAACGGCGCAGGCGGTACTCGAAGCAGCACTCGACGCCGGGATGAATCTCATCGACAACGCCGACGTGTACGGCTTCGACTGGGGCGGCACCGGCTTCGGCCAGGTCGAGGACATCCTCGGGAGCGTGCTCACCGCCGCCCCGGCACTGCGCGACCGCATGGTGCTCGCCACCAAGGGCGGGATCGCACCACCGACGCCGTACGACTCCTCGCCGGCGTACCTCCGCTCGGCGTGCGAGGCATCACTGCGCCGAATGAACGTCGACGTCATCGACCTGTACCAGATCCACCGACCGGATCTCCTGAGCCATCCCGCTGACGTCGCTGCCACGCTGACGTCGCTGCGCGACGAGGGCAAGATCCGCGAGGTCGGGGTCTCGAATCACACCACGGCACAGACGGCCGCACTCGCAGCACACCTTCCGTTTCGGCTCGCGGTCAACCAGGTCGAGTACTCCGCGGTGCATCTCGACCCGCTGCGCGACGGAACCTTCGACGACTGCATGCGTGCCGACATCGTGGCGTTGGCGTGGAGCCCGCTCGGTGGTGGACGGCTCGCCGACGGTGAAGGCGTGCGACCCGAGCTGATCGCCGTCATCGACCGCCTCGCCGAGCGCGAAGGCGTCAGCCGCGCCACGCTTGCGATCGCGTTCGTGCTGGCCCACCCCGCTGCGCCCGTGGCGATCGTCGGCTCGCAGAACCCCGAGCGCATTGCGTCGAGCACGGCCGCGCTCGACGTCGATCCTGTCACGCGAGGACGTGTACGCGATCATCCAGGCATCCGAGGGAGTTCCGCTCCCCTGATCTCCACGCCGACGTCGCAGCGTTGTCTCAGCCCTCGATGGCCTGGCGGGTCTCCATGTCGAAGAAGTGCATGTTCTCGGTCGAGATCGCGATCTCGATCTGTTCACCGATGCGGGCCTTCGACCGCGGGCTGAACCGGCCGACTGCGTTCGCCTGCGTGGTACCGGCCTTCTCCTCGACGGCGTCGGGGTCGCCGGAGTCCACGGTGGGTGCGTCGACGTTGAAGTGCACCATGATCTCCGAGCCGAGCGCCTCGATCAGCGCCACCGTTGACGAGATCCGCTGCGACTCGGGACGTCTGCGGCGCGAACGCGGCGTCTTCGTAGTCCTCGGGACGGATACCGATGATCACCCGGCGATTGTCGTAGTCACGCAGTCGCGGATGCTTGACGAGGCATTCCGACGAGAGCCCGATCACGTGCGAGCCGAGCGTGACCGTGCCGACGTCGCCGGACAGGTGGAGGTCGGCCTCGAAGAGGTTCATCGAGGGCGAGCCGATGAAGGCTGCGACGAACACGTTGACCGGATGGTCGTAGAGGTTCTGCGGCGTGTCGACCTGCTGGAGGTACCCGTCCTTCAACACGGCGACGCGGTCGCCCATCGTCATCGCCTCGATCTGGTCGTGGGTGACGTAGACGGTGGTGACGGCCAACTCGCGCTGCAGTGCGGCGATCTCCGCCCGCATCTGCACGCGGAGCTTGGCATCGAGGTTGGAGAGCGGCTCGTCCATGAGGAACGCCGCCGGTTGGCGCACGATCGCGCGGCCCATGGCGACACGTTGGCGTTGGCCGCCCGACAACTGTCCCGGCTTGCGGTTCAGGTTGTCCTCGAGTTCGAGGATCGCGGCCGCCTTGCGGACGCGTGTGTCGATCTCGTCCTTCGGGACCTTCGCCAACTTGAGTGCGAATCCGATGTTGTCGTACACGGACATGTGGGGATACAGCGCGTAGTTCTGGAACACCATGGCGATGTCGCGGTCCTTCGGCTCGACCTCGTTCACCACCCGTTCGCCGATCTTCATCGTGCCGCCCGAGATGGTCTCGAGGCCGGCGATCATCCGCAGTGCCGTGGACTTTCCACACCCCGACGGGCCCACGAGCACGAGGAACTCCTTGTCGGCGATCTCGAGACTCAGGTCGTGGATCGCGTGGTAGCCGTTCTCGTACACCTTGTTGATGTTGTCGAGTTGGACCGTCGCCATGCGTTGTCTCCCTTGTTGTCGTCGCGATCGACTCGTCCCCACGAACGCGTGCTCCCGAAGTTAGCCGATCGGTGCAGCGCGACGAGGAGGCGTGCTCTCGGCCTGGATGGACATGCTCAGCTGCTGACTTCGTCGGCGCGCAGATAGCGTCGAGCGACGTGAATCAGATGAAGAACCGGATGCAGGCGCTCGGCCTGCTCGATCGCTCGTTCAAGGCCGCCACCGACGAGGAGCTCGCCACGGCGATCGAAGCGCTCGACGACGACCATCGTGAGGGGCTCGAGTCGTTCGTCGACGCGCTCACGCCCGACGGCGTCCGCGCCGGCGTCAAGTCCGGGCGCATCGACGGCGGCATGGAGGCAATCGCTGCCGTGCTGACCGATCTGTGCCTGGCCGACTGCATCAAGGAGCTCGGCGACAACGCCGACAACCCGTCGACCGCGCAGCTGAACGAGGTGCTGCCCGGTGTCGTCGAGCGCCACGGCGTCGCCAGTGGCCCGCATCATGCTCGCCTCCACCGTGGCCGGTGAAGCGCCGGCCTCGGCGATCATCCGCGACCTGTTGAAGAACGACGAACTCGTCAAGCTGCCGAAGGCCGACGAGGTCACCATCGCCCCGCTGATCGACACTCAGAAGCGCTCCGACGACGAGCAGGCCGCCGTCAAGGCCAAGCGCGCCGAGGCGAAGGCCGCCAAGAAGGAAGCCGAGCGCGCCCGCAAGGCCCAGTCGGCCGCCGCCCGCAACCGCGCCTGACCGCGTTACGTCTGGTGTCAGACACCAGATCGTAACAGCGTTGCTCGTGGTCGAGCAGCCAGGCCTTGGTGTCGATGCCGCCGGCGAATCCGGTGAGCGCTCCGTTCGAGGCGACCACGCGATGACACGGCACCACGATCGAGATCGGGTTCCGACCGTTCGCAGCCCCGACGGCACGAGCCTTGCGGCGGTCGCCCATCCGCGCGGCCTGTTCGCCGTAGCTGACGGTGGTGCCGTACGGAATGGTCCTCAGCGCCATCCACGCTGACTGTTGGAAGTCGGTGCCGACCGGATCGAGCGGAAGGTCGAACTCCTCGCGTTCACCGGCGAAGTACTCGTCGAGCTGTGCCACGGTCGCGACGATCACCGGATGGTCGGGATCGGGAGCGGCCGCCGAGATCGGGACCCGGCCGATCGTCGTCAGGCCAGAGGATCGCCCGCACGCCACGCGCTGAGGCAACGATCGTGATCGGTCCGACCGGCGTGTCCATGACCGTGGAGACGAGTTCGGCCCCGGTGGTCGAGGATGCGGTGATCGAGGAGGCGGTGGTCGAGGAGCTGTTCATGCTGTGGTCCTTCCAGTTGGATCGACGGGCGACAGACTCGCCCAGAGGTGGTGCACTGCGTACGAGCGCCACGGGGCCCAGCCGTGGGCCCGTTCGGCCTCGACGCCGATCGCGTCGAGCGCATGGCGGACGCCGAGATCGGCGTCGAGGAACATGTCGGGGTGGGCGAGGCCGCGCATCACGACGTAGTCGGCCGTCCACGGCCCGACCCCGCGCAGCCTCAGGAGCTGCTCGCGGGCGACGGCCGGATCGGCGCCGACGTGCAGCTCCACATCGCCGGCGAGCACTGCGGCGGCGAGACGCCGGATCGTGTCTCGCCGAGCCTGCGGCATCGAGAACGCCTCGTCCGGTGCGGCGACGAGTTGCTCGGGCCGCGGGAACAGTCGGTTGACCGCATCGAAGGACACGTCGACGGCATCGATCGGGGTACCGACCGCCTCGACGATCCGGCTCGCCACGGTTCTGGCTCCGGCAACCGACACCTGCTGGCCGATCACGGCTCGCACGGCGGTCTCGAATGCATCGACGCTGGCCGGTGAACGACGACCGGGGACGGCAGTCACGAGGGTCCGCATCACCGGATCACGGCCGAGCGCCTCGTCGACGGCCGTCGGGTCGGCATCGAGGTCGAGCAGTCGTCGTATCCGTTGAACGGCGGCGGCGAGGTCGCCCCACGACGTCAACGCCAGCCGGGCGGCGACGTGGTCGTCGTGGGCGACGAGACCGACCACACCCGGCCCGCCCGGCAGGTCGAGGCTTCGACGGTAGGTCACACCATCCCACGACTCCGTCGCGCCGATCGCCCGTTCGCCGATGAACGCCATCACCGCCTCGGCGGCGAATGGTTGGCGCACCGGCAACCTCACGGCGATCGCCGACCATCCGCCACGCGTCCCGCCACCCACCCCTGCCGGAGATTCGGAGTCGTTGTTGCGCTGAGCGCCACGGTCACTCCGAATGTTGGGGTGTCGGGAGGTTCGTAGTGCCGTCGGCGACGTGGCGAACACGCTGCGGATGGTGTCGTTGAACTGTCGGACGCTGCCGAAGCCGGCGGCGAACGCGACATCGGTGAGCGGCATCGTCGTCGTCTCGACGAGGAGACGCGCCGTGTGCGCTCGTTGGGCCCGCGCAATGGCGAGCGGGCCTGCGCCGAGTTCGTCGGTGAGCACACGGTTGAGGTGGCGTTCGCTGTAGCCGAGCCGGCGGGCGAGGCCCGGGACGCCCTCTCGTTCGACGAAACCGTCGGCGATGAGACGCATCGCCCGCGCCGACGACGTCCTGGCGCACGTTCCACTCGGGCGATCCCGGCGAGGCATCCGGTCGGCACCGCTTGCAGGCCCGGAACCCGTGCTGCTGGGCCGTCGCTGCGGTGGCGAAGAAGTCGACGTTGGTCCGCTTCGGAGTGATCGCCGGACAACTCGGCCGGCAGTAGATGCCGGTCGTGCGCACCGCCGTCACGAACCATCCATCGAAGCGCTGGTCGCGGCTCTGGACGGCGACGTAGCAATGGTCGGGATCGAGCGGAGGCACGCACCCATCATGCCCGACCGACCGACGTTCGACGAGCGGAAATCGGACATCTCGATCGACGCCTCGATCGGACGTCTCCGAGAGCCGGACGTACCCGTCAGTCGCCGGCGACGGGGTGTACGAGACGGAGTGGTCCACGTGGGACGGGCCGGCTTCCGGCGAGCCGGCGGGAACGAGCCGGAATCGCAACAGGTAGAGCCCGAGCAGGCAGAACACGACACCCCCGAGGAACCCGAGCTGTTTGCCGACGACCTGGGCGAACGCGCCGATCAACAGGCCTCCGGCGACCGAACCGACCTCGAAGAACATCGTGAACGAACTGACGGCCCACGCCCGGTCGCTGTCGCTGGCCCGATTGACGGTGAGCGCGAAGCAGCGACGGATAGTTGAATGCCATCCCGAACCCGACGAAGACCGCCGCGATCCACAGCGCAGGAATCGTCGGGAAGGCTGCAAGCATCGCGAGACCGATCAACACGTTGCTGAGCGCGATCGTGACCGCTCGACGAGGGCCGAGCCGTTCGGGCAGGGTCGCTCCGAACAGGCGCACGAGCACCGACACGAGCGCATAGACGGCGAAGAGGGCGCCTGAACTGGCCATGCCGACCGATCGCGAGTAGTCGGGCACGAACGCCCCGAACGCCGAGAATGCGGCGACGCCACAGGCGAGGACCAGGCCGGGCATGATCGCGGCCGGATGGATCAGCCGGCGACGCCCGGTGGCGGTGACTGCCGACGCGATCGTGTCGTCGATCACGTCGTCGGGCTCGACACGCGCGGGCGCGAACAGTGCGAGCCCGCGGCCAGGAATGCGAAGAGACCGGCCACGACGAACGCCCGCTCGAAGTTCGTGTCATCGAGCAGCGCCTCGCCGATGATCGGCCCCATGCCGATACCGCCGAACACCGCGACCGAGAAGTAGCTCGCTCCCTCGGCGCGTCGATCGCGGGGCGACATGTCGGCGATCAGCGTGGCCGCGCCGACGAACACTGCGGCCTCGCCGATCCCCGTCAGGCCGCGTAAGGCCAGGAGTTGCCAGAACTCGCTGATCTGACTCGACGCGATCCCGCTGAGGCCGGCGATGGCCGCTCCGCCGACCATGAGCACGCGTCGTCCATATCGATCGGCGAGTCGGCCGAGCAACGGCCGAGCACAGATTGCCGCCAGGGCGAACACGGCAACGGTCACGCCGATGCTGAACTCACCTTCGCCCAGCGGCCCCTCGATGAACAGCGGCACGATCGGGACGAGCATCCCGATGTAGACGAAGAACACGAACGCGACACCGGTCACGATGAGGAAGGGGCGGGTCAGCAAGGACTCGCGCTCCGTTCCACCATTCGTGACCGTCGACATCCCCCCATCCAACCCGAAATGTGCGCCGATATGCCCACCCCGTGCACACCACAGCACATTTTTCGGGTCGAGAGCGGGGTCAGATGCGGGAGACGTCGACGGAGACCGCCAACGACTGCGCCGAGGCGGGGCCGACGACCACGCCGCGCACGGGCGCCACGTCGGCGTAGTCACGCCCCCATCCGATCGTGACGTGACGCGACGGTGCCACGATTCCATTCGTCGGATCGAAATCGAGCCAGCCGTGGTCGGGAATCCACACCGAGCACCACGCATGCGTGGCATCGACGCCGATCAACTTCGGTTCACCCGGCAGCGGTTCGGTTTCGATGTACCCGCTCACGTACCGAGCGGCCAGGCCGAGCGTGCGCAGGCACCCGACCGCGAGATGGGCGAAGTCCTGGCACACGCCGCGCCGTTCCGCGAGCACCGAATCGAGCGGCGTGCTGACCTCGGTGAACGACGGGTCGAACGCGAACGTCTCGAAGATCTGCGTACAGAACGCAACCGTGGCCTCGACGATCGGTCGACCCGGCCGGAAGGCGCTCGACGCCAGTTCGAACAGCGCCAGCCGGTTGGCGTTGACGGTCACGAAACGCGACGGCGCAGCGAACGGGACGACGTCGAGTGCCACCGGGCCTCGCAGGCCCGCCACGGTCGCCGCCGCCCGCTCCCACGCCATGTCGACCCGCGGGAGTTCCTGCGCCCAGACGATCGCCTCGGTGATCGCCTGCACGGTGAGGCCGTCGTGCGGCCGGTGCAGACCGAATTGGACCACCCGGTTGCCGAAGATGTCGATGCGCTCGTCGTACTCGTCGGGTTCCGGATCCGTGGTCACGACCGACGAGATCACGTTCTGCGACGGTGTCGGCCGGGCGAGCACGCAGGCGACGCTGTATCCGTCGAGCATCGTCGCGCCGTACAGGTAGCCGGTGAGATGGACCACCCGGTATCGCTGGCCCGCCATGTCAGCCGCGCCCCATCATCCGCGGGTCGACCGGGGCCGCCAGATACGAACCGACGACGTCGCGTGCGAGGAGATCACATCCGGCGAACACCTCCGCGAGCGTGGTGACCGTGGCCTCGATCGAGTCGAACGAGGCCACCTCGAGCGACGCCAACACTGCCGACGCAGTGTCGACGCCGAACTGCCAGCCGAGGCGACTCGCCTGGTGGCGCACACCCCGAATCGCCGCCGCTGCCGCCCGCGGATTGTGGACCTCGGCGACGAGGAGATGCAGTGCCGTCTCGAGCTCGACGTCGCTGCGGTGGCGCCGACGATACGCAACGAGGCTCTCGTTGGAGGCGAGCACGATCTCGACGAGTCGCTGTCGTTGGAAGTCGAGTCGGTGGTCGGCGTACTCGTCGGCATCGTCCACGCCGCCGTGCGGGCGAAACGGTGACACCACCAGCGCACGCTCCCCGCCCTCGTGGAGACCGAACGCTCCACGCACGCCGTCGATCACCCCGAACGCCCGCTCGAGACGCCGGCCGACCTCACCGAACCGCCACGCCGGGCCGTGCACGACACTCTCGTTCCACAACCCCACGAGCGAGGCGAGGTCGACGAGTATCGATTCCAGGTGACGGCCGTCGATCCGAGCGATGTCGACCACCGACGGCGACGAACCGTCCGTGCCCAAGAGCCATCGCAGCTGCGCGCGCGACTCGGCGAGCCGAGCGAGCATGCGCCCCCCGGTCACCGAGAAGAATTCGCGCACCGACGATGCCTCGGCGAGGAACGATCCCAGCTGATGCGCGAGCGCCTCGACGGCCAACGCGAACGTGGCCCCGGCCCGATCAGTCGCCTGCGGGTCGATGCGATTGGTCACACCGGCCACGGCCGCCAACATGTCGAGTCCGTGCACGACCCACGGTTCGGCCACCTCGGAATCGACGAGACCGCTCGTGCGATCGAGCACCACCTCCATTGCACGAGCGATGAGCTCGGCACGCTCCATTGCCCGGCCCGCCCAGAACAGCGCCTCTGCGGCGCGGGTCGGAACCGATGCGATCAGGTCGACCTGCGGCAGCGGCTCCCGGCGGCGGATCTCGGGGGGCGCGACCGTTCCACCGACGACCCACACGTCCTTCGCGGTGGCAAGCGTGGGCCTCATCGGATCGTCACCGGCGGCCATCACGCGGGCACTTCCGCCCTGGAGCACGTCGATGCCCTTGTCGCTCGCCACGAGGTGCAGTCGCAACGTGACCGCCCGATCGACCGTACCGATCCCGTCGAAGCTGGGAGACGTCGCCCACGCCGTATCGGCACGCTCCTCGGCCGACATGAACGGCAGCGGCCACGTGCCCTGGTAGTCCGAACTCCGGCCCGTGAGCCACGCACCGGCGGAGTCCCAGTACTCACCGAGCGCCGGATCCTCCAGCACGCCACATCCGTGGGCGTTGGCGAGGCTCACACCGCGTGACCGCGCAGCCAGCAGCAGCCCGGGGACACCGACACTGCCTTCGGCGTTGACCTCCATGGGATCGGCACGATCGTCCTCGAGTCGGCGGAACAGGACGTCGACGGGTTCCAGACCCGCCAACGACCGCAGCCACACGCGACGTTGACGCACGACCAGATCCGCACCCTCGGCCAGGTTCAGACCGAGCCTGGTGGCGAGGTACGACTGCTCGACGTACGACGGATGGTCGACGCCACCCGACAGCACGACGATGCGCGGGTTACGGGTCGCGGCGACGTCGGCGAGGCCATCGCGCAGGCGATCGGCGAACGGATCGAGCGACCGCAGGGCACGACCGGCCGGGAGCCGCGAGATCACGTCACGGTGCACACGGCCCGACACCGAACGCCCGAGCAACGCATAGCCCACGCCGGCGGGCGCGTCGGTGAGATCACGCACGACACGCCAGCGACCCGACGCATCACGAATGACGTCGACCGCGTAGTTGGTCATCCACCGACGATGCGGCCGCGTGCCGAACGCCGCCAGCCGGTACTTCGGGCTCCCCCACAACGCGATCGGATCGACCACCGCGTCCCGAAGCACCGTCCGCGCCCCGTAGAGATCGCCGAGAATCGCTTCGAGCATCTGCATCCGGGCGATGGCGCCGTCGGCGAGTGCCACGAACTCGTCGCCGTCGATCACCAGCGGCACCGGGTCGAGGCGCCACGGACGCGACTCGATCCCCACCATCCGTCCATCGGTGCGCAGTGGAAGGTCGTGGACGATGTGGCCGGCGCCTTCGGCTGCGAGGAGTCGATCGTGGTCGACCTGCCTCGCCCCCAGATCGGCGAACCCGGCGATCGACGACATCAGTGTCGGTTGGGATCAGGCATCGCTCAGTGCACGACGTACTGCTCGTGCATGACCCTGTCGAGCCGCGCCAACGCAATCTGGACATCCTCCATCGCGGCGTCGAGCGCTGCGCCGTCGTCGGCAGTCGGGTGGCTGCGACGGAGTTGACGGTCGGCCGCCTCGACGGCACCGAGCACCGTCGAATACTCCGGGAGACGCAGGATCGACGTGCGCATCTCGGCCAGGCATCCGGCGACCGAGCGCGGAAAGCGATGATCGAAGAGGAGAAACCTGACCACCGCCGGACCACTGATCGGTCCCCGACTCGCCCGTTGGTACATCTGGAGTGCCGAGAGGGAACGCAGCACGCCCATCCACTGCACCTCGGCGAACTCGTCGACTTCACCGAACGGCACCGACAGCAACGTCGCCGCCCTGACCCCGAGCACGCGCGTCGTCATGTCGGCGCGCTCGATGTAGCGACCGAGCCGCCACATCTCGAACACCTCGTCACGCGTCATCGTCGACTGCATGACACCGTCGAGACGTCGACTCTCGTCGATCACCCGGGCGAGGAATCGGTCACGACGCCGCCGCTCGACGGACGTGACCGCGGCGCCGCGGACGTAGATCGACAGATCGTTCAGCGTCTGCCACGCCTCACGCGGCAGCACCTCCCGGCACGTCCGCAGGTTCTCGCGACTGTGATCGACGGTGTTGACGATGCTGTTGGGATGCTCACGGTCGGCGATGAGGAACTGCGCCACCTGGTTCTCGTCGGAGCCACTGACGGCCGGCAGCCGGACGCTGCTCCCCGAGATCGTCACCAACGGGCTCCAACGCGACGACGCCGTCGGGAGGTCGGCGAGCACGTCACCGTACGCTCGCAGCACGCGCGCCGAATCCTCGGCACGCTCGATGTACCGGGCGGCCCAGTACATGCGATCGGCGACCCGTGACAGCAGTGCCATCAGTGATCCGCCTGCTGTTGTGACTGCTGCTGTGATTGCGCGGACACCGAGCCATCGCCGGCGCCCCATTCCGGATGGGTGTCGACGATCCAGGTGTCCTTGCTGCCGCCTCCCTGCGATGAGTTCACGACGAGCGATCCCTTGGTCAGCGCCACCCGCGTGAGGCCGCCGGCGGTCACATAGCTGTGTTCGCCGGTGAGGATGAACGGACGCAGGTCGAGGTGGCGTGGCTCGATGCCGTCGTCGACGAGCGTCGGGGCCGTCGACAGGTCGAGGATGGGCTGGGCCACCCAGTTGCGCGGGTCGGCCAGAATGGCCGCCGCGGCAGTCTCCAGTTCCTCGCTCGACGCCCGGTTGCCGATCACGATGCCATAGCCGCCGCTCTCGTTGGCCGGCTTCAGCACCAGGTCGCCGATGTTCGCGAGGACGTGCTCGCGTTCGTCGTCGTACATGCACCGGAAGGTGGGCACGTTGGGGATCAGAGGCTCCTCCCCCAGGTAGAAGCGAATCATGTCGGGCACCCAGGCGTAGACGCACTTGTCGTCCGCGACGCCCGCTCCGGGCGCGTTGGCGATCCCGACGTTGCCGGCCTTCCAGGCTCGCATGAGACCTTCCACTCCGAGCGTCGACTCGGGCAGGAACACCTCCGGGTCGATGAACAGGTCGTCGATGCGCCGGTAGATCACGTCGACTCGTTCGAGTCCCTGGATCGTCTTCATGTACACGCAGTCGTCGTCGCCGACCACGAGGTCCTGGCCTTCGACGAGTTCGGCGCCCATCCGCTGGGCCAGGAACGAGTGCTCGAAGTACGCCGAGTTGAAGACGCCCGGGGTGAGCACGACGATCGTCGGGTCGTGGCGATCGGCGGGGGCGAGCGAGCTGAGGAGTTTGTTGAGTTCGTCGGTGTAGGCGTCGACCGGGCGGATCCGGTACCGCTGGAACAGCTCGGGGAACGCCCGCTTCGCGATGGCCCGGTTCTCGAGCACGTAGCTGACCCCGGACGGCACCCGCAGGTTGTCCTCGAGCACGTAGAGCCGGCCGTCGCCGGCCCGCACGAGATCGGAGCCCGAGATGTGCGCCCACACGCCGAACTTGGGATGGACGCCCCGGCACTCCGGGCGATAGTTGGCCGAATCGGCAAGGAGCTCCGCAGGGAACACGCCGTCGCGAATGATCTGCTGGTCGTTGTAGATGTCGTCGATGAAGCGGTTGAGTGCTCGCAGGCGCTGGGCGAGCCCACGCTCGACGACACTCCACTCGTCGCCGTCGATCAACCGGGGAATGATGTCGAACGGCCAGGCGCGGTCGATGTTCTCGCCGTCGGAGTAGACGGTGAACGAGATGCCCATGGTGAGGATCTCGAGGTCGGACACGCGTTGACGCTCGCGAACCTCGTCGAGCCCGATGCGATGGAGCAACTCGATCAGGTCACGCGCGATCGGCCGCGGACTCCCGTCGACCTCCAGCAGCTCGTCCACGGCCCGACCGTATCCTGCGCCGACCCGCCGAGCACCCCCGCTGCGTTTCCTGCCGGTTCCCAACGCGTGAACCGTGTGCGGCGCCACGCCGCACACTGTTCACGCATTCGACCCCGGATGCGGCGAAGACGGCGGCATTCGGGTCTGGCGTAGGTATCGTCCGAGCGCACGGGTTTCCCGATCGGCCGCCGGCCCGCTCAGGCACCAACGATCCAGGAGATGCCATGAACCTCTGCTCGTCACCTCGCCGCGACGCATCGCGTCCCATCACGGCATCGTCACCAACGGCGAGCTGATCGCCGATGGATACACGACCAACATGCTCCGCGATCCGTCGACCGAGGGCCTCCTCGTTCGCGTTCACGAGGCGTCTACCGCCTCGCCACGTCACCGGACACGTTCGAGAGCTCGCTGTGTTGCAGCGTGCCTCGCTGATCCGCGACGCTCGTCACCGGTCGTTGCGGCGGCTCGCCTCTGGGATTTCGTCATGTCTACGCCCCGACGTGAGCCGATCATGTCTGGTCGATCACGACGCACACCGATCACCACCGGCGTCGTCTTGCGACGTTCCAACGGATCGACGCCACGACGACGATCGTGGCGCGAGCGACGGCATCCGTCGTCGCGAGCCCGCCGCGAGCCTGGTTCGACTGTGCCCGCGACTCGACGACGAACGCTTCGAGCGCTCACCGAATGGGTGCTCGACCACCATGCACGACTCCAGACCCTCTGGCGATTGACGACGACGGATCCGGACGCAAGGGTCGACCCGGCCTTGCGCGAGTGCAACCGGGTGATGTCCAGCCGAGCGATCTGGCAGAAGCCCGCCGGACTCCCGGACTGGAACTCCGCGTGCTGAATGCTCTCGAACGGAACGGGAATCGCCACTCGTCCGCCAGTACCCGATCAGGCTCCCGAACGGCTCACGATCCATGCCGATGGCGCCGATCCGACGATCCGCTGGGCCTCGAGGTCGACCACGTCAGCTGGCACGGTGGCCGTCAGGAGGCGCAACAGGACAAGGCCCGCGATCGGGCCGCTCGTCGCATCGACTGGCAGGTCGACCGCGTCACCGATCACGAACTCGACGACGACTTCGACGGCACGATCGACGACCTCGTCGACTCCACTCGCAACGCGAGTTCGCAACCGTGCGAGCGGCCTGACCACGTCGTCGGGTCGTTCTCGTGAACTCGTGTCGGAACTATTCGCGCACGAGTTCACGAGAACGGACTGGGGGTCAGGATTCGTCGGGGCCTTTGGGTTCCTTGGGGAGGCCGAGGACGCGCTCGCCGACGATGTTGCGCTGGATCTGGCTCGTGCCACCCCAGATCGTCTCCGAGCGCGAGAAGAAGAACGACGACATCATCGGGCTGACCGGATAGCCGTCGCGGCGCTTGTCGCGCGCCGCTCCCGGCCAACCGCCTGCTTCGGGTCCGGCGTCGATCATCATCGCGTCGGCGCCGTAGATGTCGACCGCGAGTTCCATGGCGCGCTGGTGCATCTCGGACCAGAACATCTTGTTCGTCGCGCCGAGGGCGATCGTGCCCATGTCACTGTTCCCGCTCAGGGTCGCCGACAGGTTGCGCAGCCCGTTGACCCGCAGGATCTGGATCTTCGTGTAGTAGGCCATCAGGCGCTGACGGATCAGCGGATCGTCGATGACGCCCTTGTCGGTGGCCGCTTCGACCAACAGGCGGTACTCCTCGGCGAAGCGCCGGTACCCCGTCGTTGCGGATTGCCCACGTTCGAACGCCAACGTCGAGTTGGCCACCTTCCACCCGTTGTTCACACCACCGACGACTGCATCCTTGCGACAGCGAGCGTTGTCGAAGAACACCTCGCAGAACTCGGCCGTGCCGTCGGGCTGCACGATGCCGCGCACCTCGATGCCCGGCTGACGCATCGGCACGAGCATGTACGAGATGCCTCCGTGCTTCTTGACGTCGGGATCGGTGCGGGTGAGCAGGAAGCAGTAGTCGGCGTGGTGGCCCCCGGTGGTCCACACCTTCTGGCCGTTGATGACCCACTCGTCGCCGTCGAGCACGGCGGTGGTCTTCAAGCTGGCGAGGTCGGAGCCGGAGTTCGGCTCCGAGAAGCCCTGGCACCACCGCGTCGTGCCGTTGAGGATGCCGGGCAGGAACTCCTTCTTCTGCTCCTCGGTCCCCCACTGCAGAATCGTCGGGCCGACGAGCGTGTCGCCGAAGAAGTCGCCACGCATCGGAGCTTTGGCGGTCGCGAACTCCTCGGACAGCACGACACCCTGCATCGTGGTGAGACCCTTGCCGCCGTATTCGGCGGGCCAGGTGGCGCAGATCCACCCACCCTCGAACAGCTTCTGGGGCCACTCCTCGTTGAACTGCTTGCGTTCGTCGTCGGTCATCTCGAACCCGTCGTCGAACCAACCATCGGGCAGGTTGTCGTTCAACCACGCCTTGATCTCGGTGCGGAATTCATCGGCTTCGGGGGGATAGGAGAGATCCATTCCCCCATTCTGCCAGCCGACTTGACCCGCGGGTCAAGTTTTCGCCCGCCCCGCCTTCGTCGCCACCATTCACACGCAGGAAACAGTGCGGCGACAGAGGAGAAATCCAGTCGCTTTAGGTTGCGCTCGCAATCCGGGCGGCAACGGTGCCACTGGACGCGTGAACCCATTCCCTATTCCATTGGAGGACACTGTGCCCAAACGTGCACGACGAATCATCACCGCCGCCGGCATCGGCCTTGCCGGCGCCGCGCTCTTGCCGACCATCGCCTTCGCGCAGGAGGAGGTGGATCCCGTCGCGACGCTGGCACAGAACATCAACCTGCTGTGGGTCGTGATCGGCGCCATCCTGGTCATCTTCATGCAGGCCGGCTTCGCGCTCGTCGAAACCGGCTTCTGCCAGGCGAAGCACGCAGCCCACGTGGTGACCACCAACTTCGCCATCTTCGCCCTCGGCTTCATCGGCTTCTTCTTCATCGGATTCCCCCTGGCGTTCGGCGGCTTCAGCTACTCGGCGTTCGGCCTGACCGAACCGGTCGGTGGACCGCTGCTCGGCTCGGGGAGCTGGGTGTTCCTGTGGGAAGGCGGCTGGGCACTGAGCGGTGACCTGATCACACCGGCGCTCGTCGGCTTCTTCCTCTACATGGTGGCGTTCATGGACACCGTCGCCACGATCCCGACCGGATCGATGGCAGAGCGGTGGAAGTGGGGCAGCTTCGTGATCTGGGGCCTCTTCTGCGGCGCCCTGTTCTACCCGCTGTTCGCAGCGTGGACCTGGGGCGGCGGCTGGTTGTCACAGATCTGGGACACGATGAGCCTCGGCGCCGGTTACGTCGACTTCGCCGGATCCGGTGTCGTTCACGCAGTCGGCGGTGCTGCGGCTCTGGCAGGCGCCATCGTCGTGGGTCCTCGTGTCGGCAAGTTCTCCGCCGATGGCACCCCGCGGGGCATCCCCGGTCACCACATCCCGATGGCCATGCTCGGCACGTTCATCCTGCTGTTCGGCTGGTTCGGATTCAACGCCGCCTCGACGTTCGCCGCCACCGACGTGCAGTTCGCCGTCGTCGCGACGAACACTGCGATCGCCGGTGCCTTCGGCGCCGTCGCCGCCATGGCGTGGATCACGAAGCGGACCGGCAAGCCCGACCCGGGCATGATGGCCAACGGCATGCTCGCCGGACTCGTCGCCATCACCGCAGCCTGTGCCTTCGTGGCCCCGTGGGCTGCGGCCGTCATCGGTCTGATCGCCGGCGTGCTGGTCATCGAGTCGGTGCTCTTCATCGAACGCAAGCTGAAGATCGACGACCCGGTGGGCGCCATCTCGGTGCACGGTGTGTGTGGCACCTTCGGGGTGCTCGCGGTGGGCATCTTCTCCAACGGCAGCTACGGCGCCGGCTGGAACCTGAGCGACAGCGAGGGCGTGGAAGGCATCATCAAGGGCGACTGGGGCCAGCTCGGCGCCCAGGCTCTCGGCGCCGTCGTCATCTGGACGGTCATCTTCGGCATCGCCTTCGGCTTCTTCAAGATCCAGGACAAGATCTCGAAGTCACGTGGCAAGGGCGGTATCCGCTCGAAGGACGAGGACCAGATCACCGGCCTCGACATCCCCGAGATGGGCGTCGAGGCGTACCCGACGTTCGTGAAGACCTGAGCAGGACGATCCAGGAACCAGGAGACATCATGAAACTCGTGACAGCAATCATCAAGCCGTTCAAGTTGGACGACGTCAAGGACGCCCTCAAGGCCGCCGGGATCACCGGCATCACGGTCGAGGAAGTTCGCGGCTTCGGACGCCAGGGCGGCCACACCGAGACCTACCGTGGATCGGAGTACAAGATCGACTTCGTTCCCAAGGTGAGCCTCAGCATCATCGTCGAAGACGACGCAGTGGACGGCGTCGTCGACACGATCGTGGCCTCGGCCGCGACCGGCAAGATCGGCGACGGCAAGATCTGGGTCTCTCCGGTGGAGCGGCTCGTGCGCATCCGCACCGGTGAGGAAGGAAGCGACGCGATCTAGCCGACCCTGATCGGGACGCACCGTTGCGTCCCGTTGCTCGATCCCCGAGCCTCCTTTGCGTCCTCAGAGGGTTGGCTCGGGGATCGGCGCGTCGGCACGCCCTCTCAGCACCGGCTCGCGTACAGTGACCGAGATGACGACCGTGGACTCCCCCGCCGAAGCCGATGCACCGGCCACACCCGCGCAGGCCGGGCGGTGGACGGCGCAGTGGAAGGAGCTGTACGCCGAGGTCATCACGACCGGGCTGTGCACGGGTTGCGCGGGCTGCGTGGTCACCTGCCCGCACGACGTGATCGGCTACGAGCACGAAGAGGGCAAGTACATCCCGTTCCATCTGGAGGAGGAGCTCGGCCTCGACAACTGCATCCACGGCGAGAAGGGATGCACCACCTGCACCCGGGCGTGTCCACGTTTCCGGGCGTGGGAGCCCTCGGCCGACATGCACCTGTTCGGCCGGGTCCGAGAGCCCGACGAGATGGCCGGCATCTGGCGCCAGCTCTACCTCACCCGCGCCAGCGACGACATGGTCCACAAGATGGGCCAGGACGGCGGCCTCGTCTCGGCGATGCTGATCTGGCTGCGCGAACACGACTACATCGACGCCGCACTCGTCAGTGGCGTCGAGGACGACGACGCCTGGAAGGCCAAGCCCGCCGTCGTCGCGACCAAGGACGAGATCCTCGCCACCGCCGGCAGCCGCTACACGTACTGCGCGAACCCGCTCGCCCTGCCCGACGCGAAGGAGAAGGGCTACGAGCGCCTGGCACTGGTGGGCATGGGCTGCCAGACGTCGTCGCCGCCCACGATGTGGGATCGCAAGGCCGGCAAGGTGTCCAAGCCGTTCCTGTTCAACATCGGGCTGTTGTGTTCCAAGACGTTCGACGACGCCATCTTCACCGAACTGTTCGAGGCCAAGTACGGCCTCAAGAAGCAGGACATGGTGAAGATGAACATCAAGGGCGCGTTCCAGATCTGGATGAAGGACGGCTCGTACCACGAGATCGACCTCAAGGAATGCCACGGCTGGACCCGCAAGGGATGCACCAGCTGCCCCGATTTCGCCGCCGAACACGCCGACGTGTCGACGGGCGGCATCGGCGAGGACAACGACTGGACCCTCACCATCGTGCGCACCGAACTCGGCGAAGAAGTCATCGAGCGGATGATCGCCGACGGCTCCATCATCGCCAAGCCCGCCCAGAGCGACGAGACCGCCATGCGCCTGCTCCGCCTGCTGTCGATCGTCAGCCGCCGCCGCTGGCCCGAATTCGCCGACCGTGCCCCCGCCGTCGGCGTCCCACCACCCAAGAAGAAAGCCGCCGCCCCGGCCCCGACCCCCTGAGCGTCAGCGGCAGGCGGCGAGATCGGCTTCGAACTTGACCAGTTCGGCGTCGGCGGCCTTGGCCTTCTCGGCGTTGTCACCGGCGGAGTCTTCGCCGAGTTGATCGAGGTCGTAGTCGTCGATGACCCCGAGCATGCACTCCTGGATCTCCGGTTGCACCCTCGGTCTCGGTCTTCACGAGGTCCTCCGCAACCCGGGTCGGGCTCGGGTCGGACTCGCACGCCGACAACGTGAACACGCCGACAACAGCAGCGACGATGACGAGCGAACGGCGAGAGGTCTTCACAGCGATTCAAGGCTACTGAGCACAACGGCGCGATGGAACACGGCGTCGAGCATCGGTTCGGTGAGACGCTTGGTGAACGTGTTCTGCTGGCTCGGATGGAACGAACAGATCAGCACTGGCCCACCGGGCACATCGACTTCGACGGCGTGGCCGAACTTCGGTCGGGGACGCACACCGAAGTGCGTGCACGCTGCCTGATATCCGAACTGACCGAGGCAGACCACCACACGCATCTGCGTGAGTGCAGCAAACTCACGGCGCAGGAACGGCGCACACGAGTCACGCTCGCCGGGCAGCGGTGCGTTGCCCGGCGGGGCACACTTGACGGCCGCAGTCACCCACGCATCGCTGAGCTGCAATCCATCGTCGACCGACACCGACTCGGGCTGATTGGCCAGGCCGGCCCGATGCATGGCCCGGAACAACCAGTCGCCACTGCGGTCGCCGGTGAAGACCCGCCCGGTTCGGTTCGCGCCGTGGGCGGCCGGCGCCAGGCCGAGCACGACGATCCGGGCCTGCGGGTCGCCGAACCCCGCGACCGGTCGGCCCCAGTACGTCTCGTCGCGGTAGGCGGCACGCTTGTCGATGGCGACCGCTTCGCGCCACTCGACGAGCCGCGGGCACAACCTGCAGCCGACGACCTCGCTTTCGAGTCTGGCGAGCGGAGTCACGGCCCTCGACAGTAGGTTGGAAAGCCTCCATGGCCATCACGAAGCGACCCTCTCCCCCGCGTCCTGCGACCAAGAAGTCCACGGGCCCCGCGTTCACGACGGTCCTGCTCGTTCGGCACGGCCAGACCCCGACGACCGGCAAGGTGCTCCCGGGCCGGGCCAAGGGTCTGCACCTGGCCGACGAGGGCCGACGGCAGGCCGACATCGCCGCGGCGCGCATCGCGGAGCTGAAACGGGTCGACGCGATCTACAGCTCGCCGTTGGAACGAGCGAAGGAGACGGCCGCACCCATCGCCGCCGCCAGGGGCTTACGGACGCAGGTCGATCGCGGACTGTTCGAGTGCGATTTCGGCGACTGGACCGGGGCCGAGTTGAAGAAGCTGATGAAGCTTCCCGAATGGCAGACCGTGCAGCGGGCACCGTCGGTGTTCCGATTCCCGAACGGTGAGAGCTTCACCGAGATGCAGACCCGGATGGTGTCGACACTCGACCGTCTGCGAGCCGCGCACCCGGGCGGCACGATCGTGTGTGTGTCGCATGCCGACACGATCAAGGCCGCCGTTGCCCATGCGCTCGGAACCCACATCGACCTGTTCCAACGCATCGTCATCAGTCCGGCCTCCGTCACCGCCATCACCTGGGGGCCCGGCGGCCCGGCCGTGCTGGCCGTCAACTCGACCGGACGACCACTGACCGACCTGCAACCCTCCTGAGCATGAGCGTCTTCTTCGAGTTCGACGACGTGGCGGCGTTCACGGTGGGTACGGTCGGTCGACCCGGCGAGCGCACGTTCCTGCTCCAGGCGCGCGCCGACGACCAGCGCGTCACCGTCAAGTGCGAGAAACAGCAGACGGCTGCCATCGTGCAGTACCTGCGCAAGGTGCTCGCCGATCTCCCACCGCCGGAGGATCGCCCGATGCCCGGTGCGCTCGAACTTCGCGATCCGCTGGATGCCGCGTTCGTCCTCGGACCGATCGGCCTCGGCTACGACCGCTCGAACGATCGCGTGCTGATCCAACTCGAGGAGATCGGCGAGGTCGACGACGAGGGCGAACCGCTCGACGAGGATCGTGGTCATGTGCGGCTCTACCTCAGCCGAGGCCAGGCCGCTGCGTTCTGCGACCATGCCGACAGCGTCGTCGAAGCCGGTCGGCCTCCGTGCCAGTGGTGCAGCTTCCCGATGGATCCCGACGGCCACGCCTGCCCACGGATGAACTGATGGCCACGACCGAGCCCGCCGACGAGTTCGACGACGAGTTCGACGACGACCCGGACGACGACGAGGAGCAGCAGCGGGGTGTCGAGCTGCGCGTCGACGACGTCGCCGATCCGATTCGACACCTGCTGCAGGGCGAGATCGAGGTCGAGGGCCGCATGCCCTACAGCAGCAACGCCACCTTCCTCGTGCACGTCACCCACGACGGGGCGAGTCATCCGGCCATCTACAAACCGATGCGGGGCGAGCGCCCGCTGTGGGACTTCGAGCCCGGTCTCCACCGCCGTGAAGTGGCCACCTATCTCCTGAGCGAACACCTCGGATTGCACGTCGTGCCGCCGACGGTGTTGCGAGATGGACCGCTCGGCGAAGGGTCGGTGCAATGGTTCGTCACCGCCGACCACAGCCAGCACTACTTCACGATCCACGAGGCCCACCCCGAGGTCCACGACCAGTTACGGGCGATGGCGCTGCTCGACATCCTCGCCAACAACACCGACCGCAAGAGCGGACACGTCCTGTTGATCCCCGCCAGCGCTGGCCGGCCGGCCTCCGTGTGGGGCATCGACAACGGCTTGTGCTTCGCAGCGGACTACAAGCTGCGCACCGTGATCTGGGAGTTCGGCGACGAGCCGATCGACGACGATCTGCTCGAACGCGTCGGCCAACTGTGTGAGCGGGTACCGCTCGAGATCGCCACGCTGCTCGCCGACGACGAAGTCGAGGCGCTTGCGGGCCGCGCCGCCTGGTGCGTCAAACACCGTCGTTTCCCGACCGATCCGAGCGGCCGGCGCTATCCATGGCCGCTGGTCTGACCAACCACATGGACGACCTCGACGACCGAGCCGATGCTGCCCTCGATGAACTGATCCATCGCGCCGACCTCGACGGCCTCGTCCGCATGATCGACGATCGGTGCAGTGACCGTGACTGGGACGGTCTCCTGCGGGTTCGGGATCGTTCACGCCACGCCGTCGCCACCGGCCGCCAACTCTGGCCTGCGGCAACCCTGGCCGAGTACCGGCTCGCACTGCTCGCCGAACCCGAGCACGTCGGCGCCGTGCTCGACGAGACCGACGGGCTGTCCGGGCGGTTCACCATCGGCCCACTCACGGAGGTCGCCGCGCAACACCACACGTGGCACGACCTGTCGCCCGTCTTGGATCGCGGCCCTCGCGCCGCGTTCGTGGCGCACGAGCGAGTCATGCGCGGCGACGTTGTCGAGGACCGCGACCTTCCCGCAGTGCTCGACCTTCCGCTCGCGCTGCAGGCATGGGAGCCCGACTACGCGCTCGCCACCTACACGGAGGCCGGTGCCGAGTTCCCGATGCCGGACCTCCCCGCCGAGTGGCACGACATCGATCCGACACCCGCGGAGGTGCTCGACGACGACGTGGAGTACGCCGTTCGACAGCTCGTGGAGCCATGGACGACGAGCTCGAACGGCCGAGTCGACGTGGTCTGCGTCGACGGTGACATCGCCGGAGCGCTCGGCGCGTTGGGGCTCCGTCGGGCCAGGGTGGCCGAACTCGACCCGGCGACGGCAATCGCCTGGTTGGCGTGGGCCGGCGCGAGCGGTGGCGCCCATGGACGCCGCCGTGGAGCCGCAGCGGGACGCTTCGGCGCCTGGTGGACCCTCGCCGCGCTCGGTGATCTTGCCGACGAGTGGCCGGTCGATCCGGACGCACTCGGCGCGCTCGCGGCCGAATTGCGCTGGTACCGCTGGGACGCCCACGAGCCGGTCATGGGTTGGCAGCTCCAACTCGCGGTCGTCGACCCCGAGGAGTCGGTCGCCTGGGCGATCCTCGCTCGCGACGCCACCTGAAAACCCCGAAATGTGCGCTGGATTGTGCACTCAGCGCACAATCCAGCGCATTTTTCGGGATGGGGAGGTTCGGATCTAGGCGCGGGCGGCGAGGGCAGCGAGGAGCTGCGGGAGGACCTTGTGAACGTCACCGACGATGCCGAGGTCGGCGACACCGAAGATCGGCGCCTCCTTGTCCTTGTTGATCGCGATGATGTTCTTCGAGCCCTTCATGCCCACCATGTGCTGGGTGGCACCGGAGATGCCCGCAGCGATGTAGACGGTCGGCTTGACGACCTTGCCGGTCTGGCCGACCTGGTAGCTGTAGGGCACCCAACCGGCATCGACGATCGCTCGCGAGGCACCGGGAGCGCCATTGAGCGCCTTGGCCAACGACTCGATCATCGCGTACTTGTCGGCCTCACCGAGGCCACGACCACCGGCAACCACCACGGCCGCCTCGTCGAGCTTCGGGCCCGATGTCTCTTCGACGTGGACTGCCGTCACGGTCGCACCGGCGGTCGAACCCAGATCGGGAACGGGAGCCGACACGACTGCGCCCGCAGCGCCCGCACCGGCTTCGGCGACGAAGCTCTTCGGACGGAACGCGGCGAGGAACGGACGCTCACCCGTGAACGTGGAGTTCACGAGCTTGGAGCCACCGAACACCGGCGTCTGCACCGTGACGGCGTCGCCGTCGACCGTGACGCTCGTCGAGTTGGTCAGCACCGTGCGGTCGAGCTTGACCGACAGCCGCGCCATCACGTCGCGACCCTCGTAGCTCTGGGGGAACATGATCAGGTCGGGCATGTCGCCACCGGCAATCACGGCCTGCAT
Source organism: Ilumatobacteraceae bacterium (assembly GCA_963743825.1). Classification (GTDB taxonomy): domain Bacteria; phylum Actinomycetota; class Acidimicrobiia; order Acidimicrobiales; family Ilumatobacteraceae; genus Sva-07. The sequence goes on from CAVURC010000011.1 coordinate 27,912, forward strand.
CGCCGCCGACACGGCCACGCCGGGAAGGGCCCCGCCGAGATCGCCAGTTGCGTACACCTTGGCGGCGCCGTGGTCGCCGAGTGCGCCGGCAACGTCGGCGCCGTCACCGGCGATGAACGCCGACACGGTGCCGGCGAGGCTGCGCGCCTTGGTGAGGAGTTCGAGTGTGCCCGTGGTCGGCGCGCCATCGGCGGCCTGTGCGAACACCCAGATGTTGTCGATTCCCATGATCGGTCTCCTCAGATGACTTTCAGGTTGTCGAGGAACTCGACGATCTTGTTGAACGATTCACCGTCGTCTTCGATGACCTCGCCGGCCTCACGGGTCGGGGCGTCTTCGACGGAGGTGATCTGCTGGGCCCACGAGACGGACTCGACACCGAGGTCGGCGGCCGTGACGGTCTCGACCGGCTTGGACTTCGCGGCCATGATGCCCTTGAAGCTCGGGTAGCGAGGCTCGACCACGCCGGCGGTCACCGAGACCACGGCGGGAAGCGAGCAGGTGACCTCGTCGTATCCGGCCTCGGTCTGACGATTGACCTTGAGGGTGCCGTCGGCGATCTCCACGGTCTTGGCGAAGGTGATCGACGGCAGGCCGAGTACCTCGGCGAGCTGCTCGGGCACGGTGCCGGTGTAGCCATCGGACGACTCGGTCCCGGCGATGATCAGATCGACGTCGCCCAGCTTCTTCGTGGCGGCAGCGAGCACCTTGGCGGTGGTCAGCGCATCAGCGCCGGCGAGCGTCGCGTCGCTCACGAGCACGGCCTTGGCCGCTCCCATCGCGAGGGCCGTGCGCAGACCCGAGGTCTCGTCGTTCGGGGCCATCGAGACGAGGCTGACCTCTCCCCCGCCCGCAGCGGTGACGAGCTGCAATGCCATCTCGACGCCGTAGCTGTCGGACTCGTCGAGGATGAGTTTGCCATCACGCTTGAGAGTATTGGTGGAGGGATCCAGCTCGCCCGGCAGCGCCGGGTCCGGGATCTGCTTGACGCAGACGATCACGTTCATAAGGACCACCAAGTTACCGGTGCGTCAACTTCGACCCAAACTCGTGCCCCTGCCCAAACCGCGAGCCACCCGGCACTGCGTTACCGTCACACACCTTGAAGGTTCTGCTCGTCGTCAATTCGTTCGCCTCCTCGGTCACGGCGCGCAACACCGTGATCGTGCATCGACGCCTGAGCCGTGATCACGACGTCGAGATGGTCGAGACGAACCGTCGCGGTCACGCCACCCGATTCGCCCACGATGCCGCTCGACGGGGGCTCGACGTCGTCATCGGATTCGGCGGCGACGGCACCCTCAACGAAGTCGCGACGGGCATCGCCGGTTCCGACACCGCCCTCGGAGTCCTCCCCGGCGGGTCGACCAACGTGTTCGCTCGCACGCTCGGCATGCCGAACGACCCGGTCGAGGCTGTCGAGTATCTCGCCAACGGCATCGACGCCGACGACTTCCGTCCGATCGGGCTCGGCCAGGTGAACGGCCGGTACTTCTGCTTCCACACGGGCGTCGGATTCGATGCCGCAGTCGTCGAACGCGTCGAGAGACGCGGATCGTGGAAGCGATGGCTCGGTCATCCGCTGTTCATCTGGGCCGGGATCACCACGTGGCTGACCGGCTACGACCGCAGCGCACCCCACTTCCAGGTGAGCGGCGATGGCGCCAACGACCCGATCGACGGCTACTTCACGATCGTGCTGAACACCAGCCCGTACACCTACCTCGGGAACCGACCGCTCGACCTGTCACCGGCAGCCACGCTTGATCGAGGCCTCGTGGCGATCACGTTCACGACGATGAGTTCCGTGGCGATCCTGTCGTCACTGGCGGGCGCCCTTCGCGGCGGAGGTGTCAAGCCGGCAGCGCACCTCGACGTTCGCGAGGACGTCTCGCATCTGGTGGTGCAACACGACACGCCGTTCCCGTATCAGGTCGACGGCGACGCACTCGGGTCGACGAACCGCCTCGAGTTCGTCCACGTGCCCGATGCCGTGAAGCTCGTCGTCCCGCTCAGGGAGCCGCTGACGGCCACCGCCCCCACGACGGGCTGAGCGCCGCCGGATCGCCCGCGCGACCGAGCGCCGCCAGGGCGATGTCCGGCACGTCGGTGCAGACACCGTCGACACCGAGGGCGGCGAGCTCGACGAGCCGGACCGGGTCGTTGCAGGTCCAGGTGTTCACGGCGAGGCCGGCGTCATGGCATCTCGTGACGAACTCCTCGGTCACGTTGGGCTCCCACGGGTTCACCGCAGTGTGTCCGGCCTCGGCGATGGCGACGATCCGATCAGCGCTCACGGTCGAGACCAACCACGCCGTGGCGATCTCCGGTGCAGCGGCTCGACACGCTGCGAGCGTGTCCCACGAGAACGACGAGATGAGCCACCGCGACACAGCCGCCGTGCCTCGACGACGCAGGAGCTCGACGATGGGGGCGACCATCGCCATCGTCGGATCGAAGCCCGCGTCGGCCGGCCAGTTCTTGATCTCGACGTTGACCAGCATCCGGTCGCCGCACGCATCGAGTACCTCGTCGAGCGTCGCCAGATGCAGCTGGTCGACCTCGGTGAGCGAGTCGGGCAACGGATCATGAGCGACGAGCAGGCGGCCATCGGCGACGCGGCGCACGTCGAGTTCGATCCCGTCGGCGCCCATCTCGTCGGCCAGACGGAACGCCTCCGGTGTGTTCTCCGTGGCGGCGACCGAAGCGCCGCGGTGACCCAGAATCAGCATGAGACCATCATGGTGCAGGCGGCCGATGCCATCCGAACAGCAGATGAACTCGATCTGATCATTTGATGAACATTGGGACCAAACGCCCCTTGCGAGACCCCCGCATCACGCGTACAGTTCGACCCGGCCTGAGGGCCTGTGACGTCGTCCAGAGCGACGAAAACCCACCAAAACCCCCCGGCGATCCGCTCGCCCCCAACACCTTCGAGGAGCACCAACGTGTCGATCCTTGCGTCCAGCCTGACCCTGGGAGCCGCGGACTACGAATGGCGCGACGACGCCATCTGCCGTGACACCGATCCGGAGTTGTTCTTCCCGGTGGGAACCACAGGGAATGCGCTGTACCAGATCGACCGGGCCAAGGAGGTGTGCAACGAATGCACCGTGGCCGGGCAGTGTCTCGACTTCGCCCTCGACACCAATCAGGATTCGGGCATCTGGGGTGGGCTCACCGAAGAGGAACGTCGGGTCATCCGGCGTCGCCGGGTCGCCGCAGCACGCGCCGCTCGCGCCAGCTGACGCTCAATCGTCGGTCGGTACCGTCAACTCGATGATCGTGCCGTGTTGGCGGCTCGATCCGTCGCCGATCCCGGCGAGATCGAGTTCGACCGCAGTCACGGGCCGGATCTCGATCGTGCCGTTGAGTTCGGTCGTCACGAGGGTCCGCACGATCGAGAGTCCGAGCCCCGTCGCCTGATCGAGCTCGAACGAGGGGTCGACACCACGACCGTTGTCGACCACCCGCACCGTCAGACGCCCATCGAGGTGGCTCAGCGCCACGTTGACGTCGCCACCGCCACTGCCCTCGGGGAACCCGTGGTCGACGGCATTCTGCAACAACTCGGTGAGCACGACCGACAGCGGTGTGGCCGTGTTGGCCGGAATTCGTCCACCATCGCCGGCCACGGTGAACCGCACCGGCCGGTCGGGTGACTGCAGGCTCTCCTCGGCGAGGCGCAGCAACGGCCTGACGATCTCGATGAAGGCGATGTCCTCGCCCGGCTCGCGCGACAACGACTCGTGGACGAGCGCGATGGTTCTGATCCGACGCACCGACTCCTGGACCGCCGCCTTCGCCTCCGGATTCGTGAGACGCCGTGACTGGAGACGCAACAGCGACGAGATCGTCTGCAGGTTGTTCTTGACCCGGTGATGGATCTCGCGAATCGTGGCGTCCTTGCTGAGCAGCAGACGGTCACGCTTGCGAAGCTCGGTCACGTCGCGGACGAGCAGCAGACCGCCGGCGATCTCGGTGCCCGACTCCGTCGTTGCGATCACCGGGACGCAGCGACACAGCAGCGTGACGTCAGCGCCTTGCTCGAACTCCTCGACGATCGGCTCACGTCGCTCGAACGCCTGGCGGACCGGACCGTCGTGGAAGCCGAGTTCGGCCAGACGCATCCCGACAGGGTTCGCCTGGATGCCCACGCGGTGCAGCGCCGAGTTCGCGTTGGGCGACACGTACGTCACCGTGCCGGTGGCATCGAGCGTCAAGACGCCGTCACCGACACGCGGCGCGGCGCTCGAGTCGGCGACCCGACCCGGGAACGGGAACGTGCCGACCTCGATCATCTGGGCGAACTCCTCGAAGATGAAGGAGTAGTTGCGTTCGAGTTCGCCGAGGGGGCGACCCGCTCTGACCTTCCACTCCTTCGAGAGCACGGCGATGATCTCGCCGTCGCGCCGCACGGTCATCGCCAGCATGCGGGCATGGTTGATCTCTTCACCGCCGCCATCGATCTCGATGGCACCCTCCACCCGCTGACCCGTCGAGGCCGCCCGTTCGATCAGTTCTGCCTCGTCACCGTCGGCCCACGCGCCCACGTAGTCGGTGGCGTACATCGTCTGGTTCGTGGCCGGGCGTACCTGGTCGACGATCAGCCACTTGCCGCCACTCGATCGGACGTAGAGCAGCAGGTCGGCAAAGCACAGATCGGCGAGGAACGCCCATTCCGCGGTCAGTCGATGCAGGTGATCGATGTCGTCGCGGTCGAGCGTCGTGTGCTCGCGGGCCAGTTCGGCGAGAGAGGTCATCACCCTTGATTCTGCCTGATCATTCGCCGGCGCGCAGGTGACCCGCCAGCGAGTCGAGCCCGGCGAGGTCGTGGATGTCCCCCTCGAGCCACGGCACCGTCAGGAGCACGGGCGCCAGATCGGCCAGTTCGGAGCGTCGATCCGATTCGCGGGCGGCGACGAGGGCGACATCGTCGAACCGCGTGGCAATCTGCGTGAGGACGGCACTGATCTGCTTGCGCGGGGCGTCGAGTTCGGCCGCCACCGCGTCGGCGAGCTCACCGTCCGCGCGTTCGAGGAGCGCTGCTGCGCTCTCGGCCGCAGCCGCGCTTGCGAGCGCCGGCGGGAGGACGCGGTTGGCGACGATGGCGCCGAGTGACATTCCCCGCTCGACGAGTGAGCGCGCGAGAAAGCGGGCCTCGTAGCTGGGTGCGGTTTCGAGCGTCGTCACCACGACGAAGGCCGTGCGGGGGTCGCGCAGGAGCGACTCGACCTCCTTCGCCCGGCGCACGAAACCGCTCTCCATCGCCTGGAACAGCACGAAGAAGTCGGCGATGTCCTGGAGGAATCGTGACCCGAGCACCCGGTCGGCCACTTGGTAGAACGGCTTCGAGGCCACCGTGAACAGACGCGACCGGTACGGCACGGTGAGCCATCGCAGCAAGCGGCTCCCGAAGAACTCGATCATGCGGTTCGGGGCGTCGAGGATCGACAATGCGTTACGCGACGGCGGCGTGTCGACGATCACGAGATCGAACTCGCCGCGGGCGTGCAGGTCGTGGAGTTGCTCCATCGCCAGGTACTCGTGGCTGTGCACGAAGCGACTGGTGATGTTCTCGTACAGCGGATTGGCGAGTACTGCCTCACGGGTCGCTTCGTCGGGAGCATGGCGGGTGATCAACTCGTCCCAGCCGGCTTTGGTGTCGAGCATCGCGACCCACACTTCGCCACGCACCTTCGTGCCCGCGGCCAGGAACGCCTTCGGGTCGATCCGCACCGGCGTGTTGCCGAATTCGTCGAGCCCGAGCGCTGTGGCCAGGCGCCGTGCGGGATCGACCGTCATCACCAGCACCCGTGACTTCTGACGCTGCGCTGCGGCGATGCCCAGGGCTGCGGCGATCGTCGTCTTGCCGACACCGCCGGACCCGGCGACGAGGATCATCTCGCGGCTGGCGAGCAGATTGTCGAGTTCAGCCATGACGGTCACCCGTCGGCTCCGGATCGAGTTCATCGGTGAGCGCCTCGGCAACGAGGGACACCACTCGCGGTCCGGACCCACGCGAGAACAGTTCGGGAACGGTGATGATGGGGAGCCCGTCGGCGACCTCGCCGCTCGTGCGCAACCAGTGCCGCAGGCGGTCGAGATGCTCGGCTCCGGTGCTGCGACGCATCTCGGTGAGGCGGGCAGCGTCGACGACGGTGGTCACCGCCGGGCCGGCGGCGTCGACGAGCAGCGGCAGTGCATCGTCGAGCCGGTCGACGATCGCCTGTTCACGTCGGTTGAACATCGCGGGCAGCACCCGGTTGGCGATCACTGCGGACGCGTGGGCGCCGGTCTCGGCGCGCAGCCGACCGAGCAGATCGATCGTCTCGGTCACCGGCATCTCCTCGGGCGTGGTCACGACGGCTACTCCCGTGCGCATCGGATCGTCGAGGATGTCGAGCATCCACTGGGTCTGGTCGCGGACCAGGCCGACCTGCACGAGATCGGCAATGACCTTCGGTGCCCCGATCTGGCTGACGATGTGCCCGCTCGCTTCGGCATCGACGACGATGAGGTCGTAGTGACGCTCGCGCACCTCGTAGCAGAGCTTGCCGACGCCGAGGATCTCCTTGACGCCCGGTGCGGCGTCGGCGACGAAGTCGAACGTCGAGGCGAGCGGCCCGATGCGTCCGAGCAGCGGAATCCGCACGAACAGTCGCAGGTATTCGCGTAGCGAGTCCTCGGTGTTCATCGCCATGGCATGGAGCCGAGGCGACACCTCGGTGGGCTCGAACCTCAACTCACCGACGTCGAACGCGTTGGCGAGGGCCCCCTTGGCGTCCATCTCGCACACGAGGGTGCGACGGCCGTGGCGGGCAGCGACCTCCGCGATCGAGGCGGCGATCGTCGTCTTGCCGACGCCTCCCTTCCCGGTGACCCAGAGCAGGTCGAGGTCCAGGAGCCCTGGCCGACCCGTGGGGCCCAGGTTCAGCCTCCGAAGCCGATCTTGCGGTCGCCGTCGGCGGAGCCGAGCTCGATGTAGGCGATCTTGGCCGACGGGATTGCCACGTCCTTGCCGCGCTTGTCGGTGATCCACAGGACATCGGTGGCGCCGGCGAGGGCGGCCTCGACACGCGACTTCAGTTCGTCACGATCGGCGTCTTCGGCGAGTTCGATGTTGATCTCGCGGGGGGCCTGGGTCACTCCGATGCGTACGTCCACGCCGTGCACGCTACCCGCCCGCACCCCTCCCCGGTTCTCGTGAACAAGTGCGCGAACTATTGCGCAACGAGTTCACGAGAACTCCGGATGGCCGGGCGTCGGCGGGTCAGTACGGTGACGACGTGACCAGCATCGCGATTCCCCTGTTCCCCCACTTCACGGCGCTCGACGGCATCGGGCCCTACGAGGTGCTGCAACGGATTCCCGACTTCGACATCACGTTCATCGGCCACCAGCGTGGCGTGGTGCGCTCCGACAACGGCATGCTCGGCATCGAGATCGACGCAACGTTCGAGGAGCTCGCGAATCCCGACATCGTCGTGTTCCCGGGTGGGTTCGGCACCCGGGCGCTGATGACCGACGAGCGGGTCCTCGACTGGGTGCGAACCGCGCACTCGACCACCGCCTACACGACCTCGGTGTGCACCGGTTCGCTGGTGCTGGCAGCGGCCGGGATCCTCGACGGTCTCACGGCGACCACGCACTGGGGTGCGCTCGATGTCCTCGCCGAGCACGGTGCCATCCCGACCGGCGATCGTGTGGTCGAACACCTCGATCGGCGAATCATCACCGCCGCAGGGGTGTCGAGCGGGATCGACATGGCCCTGCGCCTCGTCGAGATCCTCGTCGATCGCACCGCAGCCGAAGCATCCCAGCTGATGATCGAGTACGACCCGCAACCCCCGTTCGACAGCGGCTCGACCGCCAAGGCCAGCGACGCCGTCGTCCAACGAGTCATCGAGTACGCCGCCCACCGCCAGTAACCCTTGCATCAGACCCCGTTTGCGAGAATTACATCAGGGGTCTGACCCGTGTTGTAATCGTTGGTCAGACGGCGGTGGAACAGAAGGTGTCGCCCTGGGCGAAGCTCGACTCGGTCACGACGTCGGCCATCGGCGACGACTCGTCGACGAGCGCCGCGAGCATGCCCTTGACCATGCCGCGATCGACCGCGCAGATGACCGGATGGTCGGTGGCGACATCACCGAACGGGCAGTGGTTGTTGATGATGCGGAGCTGGTCGTTGCGACCCTCGGCGTGGGCCGCGAATCCATGGGCGGTGAGCGCGTCGGCCACGGCCTGCATCGCAGAGCGAAGGGAACGCCGTCCGGTGGCGAGCGCATCGCCGGTGAGCCCTTCGGCCATCGCCCGGCCGTACTCCTGGCCGACCTCCTCGGCGATCATCTCGGCCTCGTCGTTGGGCAACCGGTCGAGCGCGCGTCCGAGCAGCGACAGCAGCAGGTCGTCGGAGCGCACCGGGAAGTCGACGTCGCTCATCCGCAGCGAGTCACCCACCACGACATAGCGCTTCGACGGGCGGCCTGCGCCTGCGCCGGCGACCTTGCCCGACACCACTTCGAGGTAGCCGCCGGCGGCCAGCTTGTCGAGGTGATGGCGGGCGACATTGGCGTGCACGCCGACCTCGCCGGCGACCATCGAGGCGGTCACCCCGGTGGCGTCGGCGCCCGAATGTTCCTTCGCGAACAGGTAGATGGAGCGGCGCGTCGGGTCGCCGAATGCGTCGGTGATGGCCGACACAGTGGCGGTGAACGACGGGCTCGTACTCATGCTGCGCAATTGTACCTATCCGCGTAGTGCAAATTCGGTGCAAATCCGACCGCCCGTCGCCACAATGGATTCATGGCCGCCACCGTGACCGAAGAACAGATCATCGACGCCCTCCGTCCGGTCGAGGACCCCGAGCTGCACCGCTCGATCGTCGACCTCGGCATGTTGCGCGGGGTGACGATTCGTGACCACGGCGTCGTCGGCGTGCTCATCGCCCTCACCGTGCCCGGCTGTCCGCTCAAGAGCGAGATCCAGCGGCGCGTGTCCGAGGCCGCCACACAGCTCGACGGCGTCGAGTCGATCGACCTCGAGTTCACCGTGATGAGCGACGAGGATCGCGAGAACCTGCGCCGCACGCTGCACGGTGACGCGGGAGCCACCGCTGGCTCGAGCCAGGCCCACGGCCACGCCGAAGGGCGCGAGATCCCGTTCTCGAAGAACACGTCGAAGACCCGCCCGTTGCTGATCTCCTCGGGCAAGGGTGGCGTCGGCAAGTCGAGCGTCACCACCAACCTCGCCGTTGCGCTCGCGTCGCAGGGCTACAAGGTCGGTGTGGTCGACGCCGACATCTACGGCTACTCGATTCCGCGCATGCTCGGCACCGACCGTGACCCCGTCGTCATCGACGAGATGCTCGTCCCGCCCGAGATGTGGGGCGTGCGCTGCATCTCGATCGGCTACTTCGTCCCGGAGGGCCAGGCCGTCATCTGGCGAGGCCCGATGCTGCACAAGGCGCTCGAACAATTCCTCACCGACGTGTTCTGGGACGACCCCGACTTCCTCCTGATCGACATGCCGCCCGGCACCGGCGACATCGCCCTCTCGCTCGCCCAGTACCTGCCTCGCGGTGAGGTGTTCGTCGTGACCACCCCGCAACCCGCGGCGCAGAAGGTGGCGTCACTGTCGGCAGCGATGGCCGCCAAGGTCAACCTGCCGGTGCGCGGTGTGATCGAGAACATGTCGTGGTTCATGGGCGACGACGGCAAGCGCTACGAGATCTTCGGCTCGGGCGGCGGCCAGGTGCTCGCCGACGAACTCGACGTGCCGCTGCTCGGCCAGCTCCCGCTCGTTCCCGCGCTGCGCGAGGGCGGCGACGACGGCAGGCCGATCACCGCCGTCGACCCCGAGTCGGAGGCCGCCCAGATCTTCCAGCGCATCGCCGCGTCGATCGCCGTCGACATGAAGCCCAAGAAGATCTTCTCCGACAAACTCAAGGTCATCTGACCGGCTGTTACATCTGGGGTCTGACCCCGGATGTAACACTGATCGGATGGAGGTCGTGGCGCGGTACAAGTTCGAGGCGATGGTGGCCGACGCGCTCGACGATCTGCCCGACGAGCTGCTGCACGTGCTCGACAACGTGGTGGTGCAGGTGGTCGACCGCAACCCCGACGACTCGACGCTGCTCGGGCTCTACGAAGGCGTTCCGCACACCGAACGCAACGGCACCGACGGCCCGGACATCGTGTCGATCTACCGCTTCGCCCTCTGCGAGGCGTGCGCCGACATCGACGAGCTGGCCGACGAGGTCTACGTGACCGTCATCCACGAGATCGCGCACGCCGCGGGCATCGACGACGAGCGACTCCACGAACTCGGCTGGGGATGACCGAGGCGTTCGCCCACGGCGACACGATCGCGATCGCGATCGCCGACGGCGTCGGTGCCGTGTTGGTGTCCGACGCCGGCGTCACCGCGGAACTCGACGAGACCACGATGGTCGCTGCCCTGGTCGGGATCGAGCAGACGATCTCGCCCCGATGGGTCTGGTGGTCGGCCGACACCGCCCGAGCTCTCGTCGCCGTTGGCCTCCGCCCGGCGCGCTGCTGGGATCTCGACGCAGTCCATCGTCTCCTCGTCGGCGGCTGGCGCAGCGGCGCCGGGCGGATCTGGGCCCACCAGCGAGGCCTCGACACCGCCGGGCTCCCACAGGTGGCCGCACCCGACCTGTTCTCGCAGCCGGTCGATGACGATCATGCGGCGGTTCGCCCGGACGGGCACCTCGACCCGGCATGGATCGACGGAGTTGTGGAAGGCCGACCTCGATCACCTTCGAACCTGGGCGTCGCTCGCGCTCGACGTCCACCGCCGGCAGGTCGACGAACTGGAGCGGCTCCCCACCCCGGCAGCACCGAGCACCGCACGGTCGGAATCGGCAGCAGCGCTGCTGTGTGCCGAGCTCGAGGCCGACGGCCTCCCCATCGACATCGCCGAGGCCGAACGGATCATCTCATCGTTCATCGGCCCGCGACCGATCGACGCGGCGGACGAGGCACGACGTGCGGCCGAACGCGACCAGCTCGTGCTGCGCCATCTCGCGGGTTCGCTCGGCGACCTCGACCTGCGTAACCCTGCCGGCGTGAAGTCGCTCCTGCGACGGGTCGGCATCGAGGTGCCCGACACGCGCGCCTGGCGTCTGGAACGTCTGCGCGACGAGCACGAGATCGTCGATGCGCTCCTCACCTGGCGCAAGGCCGAGCGGATCGCCACCACGTTCGGGTACCGCTGGCTCGACCAGCACGTCGGGCCCGACGGACGTCTCCGAGGGCACTGGTCGCCATCGGACGGGGCGGCCGGCCGGATGACCGCTACCGCGGGGCTGCACAACATGCCGGCAGAGCTCCGCCCGGCGATCGTCGCCGAGCCCGACCACGTGTTCGTGCGTGCCGACCTGGGCCAGATCGAACCTCGGATCCTCGCGGCAGTGTCGAACGACGAAGCGCTGGCCGCAGCCACCTGGGACGACGACATGTACGCCCCCGTCGCAGCCCGGCTCGGCGTCACCCGTGACGTCGCCAAGGTCGCCGTGCTCGGAGCGATGTACGGCCAGACGACGGGGCACGGCGCCGTGGCGCTGCGCGGACTCGAGTCCGCGTACCCGATCGCCATGACCTACCTCGCCACGGCCGCCCGCTCAGCCGAGGGAGGCAACGACCTGCGCACACGCGGAGGTCGCCTCGTTCGCATGTCGTCGAACGAGCCCGACACCGAACCGGGCGACGCAGCGCACCGGGCAGCCCGATCGCGTGCTGCCGCACGTGGACGTTACGGACGCAATGCAATGGTCCAAGGCGCAGCAGCGGAGTTCTTCAAGACCTGGGCGGCCATCGTGCGGGCACGTTGCACTCCGATCGATGCCCGCATCGTGCTGTGTCTCCACGACGAGTTGCTCGTGCACTGTCGGGCCGACCGAGCCGAGGTGGCCACCCGGATCGTGGCCGACGGCGTACAGGAGGCGAGTCAACGCTGGTCGGGCGGTGCGACGTCGTCCGCGGTCCGCTTCGTGGCCGACACCAGCGTGGTCACCCGCTGGTCCGACGCAAAGTGAGATCGAAGGGCTGGGCCGATCGCACCTCTCCCTCGACGCTAGGTTTGCAGAGGTGAGCGACATCCCTCCGCCTCCTGGTGCCGCGCAACCGTCATCGATGCCTCCCCCTCCGACAGCGCTCACGCCTCCTCCACCACCTCCGCCGAACCTCAGCGCACCGGCCGGCTACGTGGCGTACTCCTCGAACCCGACGCCATACGGCGCCCTGAAGCGCGTCGGTGGGCTCTCCAAGGCGATCGTCGTGCTCACTGCGATCGTCGCCGCGGCGACCGTGATCACCACGCTGTTGAGCATCGGTGTCGCCGGCGACGCTTCCGACTTCGTCGCCGGCGATCTCACCGACGACGAGTTCCGCGATGCGCTCGCACCGCTGAGCGCGGTCCAGAGCATCGCCGGCGTCGCCACGCTCGCCACCGGCGTCGTCACCATGATCTGGATGTACCGGATCGCCGGCAACATCCGGGCGTTCGGTCGCCGCACGACATGGAGTCCGCTGTTCTCGATCTTCGGGTGGTTCCTGCCGCCGTTCTTCCTCTACGTGATCCCGTTCCTCGTCCTGCGTGAGCAGTGGAAGGGGTCCGACCCCACCGTCGACGAGACCGATGGTTGGAAGGCCAACGACGACAATCGCACGCTGTGGGGCTGGTTCGTGTTCTACGGCCTGCTTCCCTTGGTGCTGTTCGTTGCGCAGATCGGTTCGGTCGCGAGCGCCGGACTCGGAACCGGCGACATCGAGACCGTTGCCGAGTCGCTCGACCAGGTCAGCGCTCTCACCTTCCTGTCGGCCGTGTCCGTCGTCGGCGCTGCCGTCTTCTGGATCAGCTTCGTTCGCCAGTTGACCCGACGACACGTTGCGCTGACGAACGAATCGTCGTAGCGATGAGCACGTCGGACGTCATCTACCTGGTCCGCCACGCCAAGGCCGGCGAACGGCGCGTGTGGACCGGCGACGACGATGCGAGGCCGCTGAGCAGAAAGGGCTGGAGGCAGGCGCACGCTGTCTCCGAACGGCTCGCCGGAAAGGGCATCTCGACGATCCATTCCAGCCCGTACGTCCGCTGTATCCAGACCGTGGAGCCGCTCGCGGAACTCACCGGCACGGAGATCATCATCGACGATCGACTCGCCGAGGACTCACCGTTCGAACCGGTGCTCGACCTTCTCGCCGGCGTCGAGAGCGCGGCGGTGCTGTGCAGCCACGGCGACGTCATCCCCGCCACCATCGATGCACTGGTGCGCCGAGGGATGGAGGTGCAGTCGGGTGTCGACTGGCGCAAGGCCACCGTCTGGGTGCTCCGGCGCAAGGGCGACCGGATCACCAAGGGCAAGGTCTGGCCCCCTCCCTCCTGAACCTGTCGGTCTGTTGGGGTCGGGTCCGGAAAGACCGGGTCAGTTGGCGGCGGCGCGGATCTGGTCGGCGAAGTCCGACACGAGCGAGCCGACCTCGGCTGGGGGGTTGCTCGCCTCACACTTCTCGATGTACGGCAACGCAGCCTCGGCGTCGTCGCGGAACTGGAACTCGATGATCGCCAGGAAGCACTGCGGATCGGCGTAGTCGGGCTCGATCTCGGTTGCCTGGCCCAACGCCAGCCGGGCAGCGTCGAGGCGTTCCTCCACGTCGGGCTGGTCGGGGTTCTGCCGGGTCAGGAGGGCGAGCGTCCAACCGAAGTACGCCAACGCCTCGGCGTTGTCACGTCCCCGGTCGCGTTCCATCTCGATCACGCGTCCGAACAGCGAGTTGGCGAGTTGGAAATCACCCTGGCTCATCGCGTCGCGGGCGTTGGTGAGCAGGATCCGCGATTCGTCGCCCGGAGTCAGACCGGTGATCTCCTGGCCCGCCGACCGTTCGCCCCACGCTCCGGCGAGGATGAACCCGACGGCCACCGACCCCACGACCACCGCGGCGGTCACGGCGACGATCCGGCTCCAACGGCGAGGAGGCCGTTGCGGGAGTTCCCCGCGACCCTGATCGATCTGACGCAGCACGTCGGCGGTACGCACGGTGTAGCCGTCCTTCAGCGTCTGGTAGTCGAGATCATCGACGTCGCCGGCGGCGTGCTCCTTCTCCAGATCGGTCAGCGAGCGCAGGAGGTATCGACGCTCCTCCTCCAGCTCCGCGAGCCGGTCGAGCTGGCGGCCGCTGGCCGTCACTTGCCGGTGTCCTGGTCGTCGAAGTCGGCGAGCAATGCGGCTTCGACGAGCGCTCGGTCGTCGTCGGTTGGTTCACGCATGTCGCCCGCTTCGCGTTTCCATCGCCGGAACACCACCACGAGCGCAGCGAGCCCGCACACGAATGCAACCGCCGGGAGCACCCAGACCAGCGCGTCGAAACCACTCGCCTTGGGAACCAGCAGGACCTGGGCGCCGTAGCGCGTCTCGATGAACGCGACGATCTCGGCATCGCTCAGATCGTTGTCGGCAACGAGCTGCTGCACCTGATTGCGGATCGCCAGCGATGCGTTGTTCTGCGACTCGAAGACGCTCTCACCATCGCAGATCGGGCACGCCACTCGACGAGCGATCGCATCGACGCGATCCTCCTGGCTCTCGGGCCCGGTCGAGCGCGTCGCACCCACGGCGAGGAACCCGGCGATCACCAGGACCAGCAGCACCCACCCGGGCCAGCGCTTGAGCTTGGAGTTCAGTTCGCTCGCCATCAGTACTGCTCGCGGAACTGCTGGAGGATGGCGTTGAGCTGATCGGCCGTCACCTTCGAGATGAGACGCAACTGCACCACTCCGCTCGGATCGACGACCCAGGTCTCGGGAACCTGCGAGACCCCGAACGCCACGGGGAACTCGTCGGCCTCGGAGTAGATCGCCGGCCAGTCGCCGCCGTTCTCGGCGAAGAACTCGTCGATCTCTTCCTGCTCACCCCGTGTGATCACCGAGTACAACTCGGCCCCGTCGGCACCGAGCGTCGCTTGATCGTCGGCGAACTCGACGAGTTCGGGATGCTCCTGGACACACGGGATGCAGGTCGGATCGAAGAAGTTGAGCACCACCCAACTCCCCTTGCGACGCGACAGGTCGAACGACGTTCCGTCGTCGAGCGTGCCCGTTGCCTCGGGCGCGGGTCGCCCGATCAGCGGCGAGTCGGCCGACTCCTTGCGACTGGCGTCGGCACCGGCCAGCACGACGAACAGCCCGACCATCACGAGCGCGATCACGCCCACGATGAGCGGAGCGACACGCCGGCGCCGGCCCGACGGTTCACCGTCAGCCGCCTGATTTCCGGCAGGCGCCATCTCGTCGACGACCTCGCTCACGCCGGCGCCCCGGTTCGCGTGTCGACATCGTCCTCGGTGGCGTCGTCAGAGACATCCGCAGGGGCGTCGTCGTCGGGTGGCCCGTCGATGACGATCGGGGCCGAGACCGGGTCGATGGCGAGACGCCGACGAGATCCGGGGAACGCCGCGAGCATCGTGCCGACGGCCATGATCGCACCGCCGATCCACAACCAGAGGATCATCGGCTTGACGAACACCCTGATCGTGGCCGACGTGTCACCGGGCTCGGCGCCCTGGCCGAGCGTGAGATAGATGTCCTCGGTGAACCCGGTGCGCACCGACGGCGTGCCGATGTCGGCACCCATGTTGAGATAGGTCGTGACGGCCGGCCGGTAGGTGGTGGCGCCGTCGAGGATGACGTTCGCCGCGATCCTGCTCTCGCGGTCGTTGGAGCGCTCGTCGACCGACACGAGCTCGAATGTGTGACCGCCCCACTCGACCACGTCGCCCTGAGTCAACTCCAGCGTCGCCGAGTGCGTGAAGCTGTTCGACGCAGCGAGCGCAACGGCGATCACGATGACGCCGATGTGCACGACCATGCCGCCGTTGGCCCGACCGACGAGCCCCCGCCAGCCCTGACGCCGCGTGGCGAGTGCGAGCTGCCGGCCCGCCGACCCGGCGGCGAAGCCGGCGAGACCGAAGGCCACGAGCGGCGCCCAGCCGTCGGCGCCGACGACGACGGCGATCACCAGTGCTCCGGCACCGCACCACGCCGGCCAGAAGAGTCGTGTGCGCAGCAGTTCGGTCGACGCCTTGCGCCACGGCAGCACCGGCGCCACACCCATCAGGAACAGCAGCATCAGACCGATCGGCTGCGACAGCCGGTCGAAGTACGGGGCGCCGACGAGCGTCTGGCGGTCCTGCAGTGCCTCGACCAACAGCGGAAACAGGGTGCCGAGCAGGATGATGAACGCCCAGACCGTGAAGAGCACGTTGTTGGCGAGGAACGCCCCCTCACGAGACAGCGGCGAGTCGATGGTGCCAGGCGAACGCAGCCGATCGCCGCGCCACGCGATCAGCCCGAGCGAGACGACCACGATGAGGCCGAAGAACGCGAGCAGCCAGGTGCCAACGGGTCCGTCGCCGAACGCGTGCACGGAGTTGAGCACGCCCGAACGGGTGAGGAAGGTGCCGAGAATCGTGAGCGCGAACGTGGCGACGAGCAGGCTCAGGTTCCAGACTCGCAGCATGCCGCGGCGCTCCTGGACGAGCACCGAGTGGATGTAGGCCGTGCCGGTGAGCCAGGGCAGGAACGACGCATTCTCGACGGGATCCCATGCCCAGACGCCCGACCAGCCGAGCACCTCGTAGCTCCACCATCCGCCGAGCAGGATGCCGATGGTGAGGAACGACCACGCGAACAATGCCCAGCGACGCGTCTCCATCAACCAGCCCTCACCCAAGCGGCCGGTGATCAGGGCGGCCATCGCGAATGCGAACGGCACGCTGAACCCCACGTAGCCGAGGTACAGGATCGGCGGGTGGAACAGCACGAGGATGTGGTTCTGCAGGAGCGGATTGGGGCCAGGACCGCTGGTGATCCCTGCTGCTCCGGCGGCGAACGGGTCGGCGGGACCGAAGCTCAACATGGCGAAGAACGCCGAGATCACGAACATCACGATGAGCGCCCAGCCGACGAGGACGTCATCGGCCCGGTCGCGGAACCGCCAGGCGACCGCTGCGGTGAAGATCCCGAGCATCAGCGCCCACAGCAGGATCGATCCTTCGAGGGCCGACCACATCGCGGCGATGTTGTACAGCAGTGGCGTGTCGGCTGATCCGACCTGCTGGATGTAGGCCATCGAGAAGTCGCGGGTGATCAGCGCCCGCTGCATCATCACCACGGCGAGCACGATCCCGCCGAGGGCGAAGAAGGCGTACATCGGACCCTGTTGACGGAGGCGCTTGTCGTTGCGGCGGATGCCGGAGAACACCGCCAGTGCGCCGAAAACGCACGACGCGAGCATCAGCAGCAGACCCGCTCGGCCCAGCGCCGAGTTCACGCTCGCGGCAACCAGCATCACGGTGCGGTGGTGGAATCGGCGCAGCCGGCCTGTTCGGCTTCGAGCACGCGCTCGTCGTTCACGGCGACGTATTCGTCGGAATGCTTCACCTCGACGCGATCGCCCAACAGCTCACCGTTCTCGATCACGCCGTGCACCACGACCGGAATGCACTCCTTGAAGATGCCGCCCGGTTCCCCGTCGTACACGACGGGCATCGTCTCACCGTTGAACGAGATGGTGAACACCGTGGTGTTCGCCACCTTCTCGACCGTGCCCTCATCGACGGTTCCCTGGAGCCGGATCCGCCGGCCCTCGTCGCAGCCACCGCGGTTGCCGACCTCGTCGACGTTGCAGTAGTAGTCGACGGCCGAGGTGAGGAACTGGGTGAGGATGACCCCGCCGGCGACGACCACGAGTGCCAGCACCACCATCGGGAACCACTTGCGTTTGGCCTTCGGCTTCGATCCGGTGGGATCGACCGGGGCCCGGGGGGAGAGGTCCATGTCGGTCATGTCAGGTGTCATTCTGCTCGCTCAGAGCCAGTATTTCTCCTCGTCCGGTACACGCTGCGCGAGCTTGCGACCCGAGCGCACGTAGCGCCACGCCAGCAAACCGACCGACGCGAAGGTCAGCACGTAGCTGCCGATGATGAACCCGGCGTCTTCCATCAGGTCGTCCTCGTGTCGAGTTGTGCCGGCGTCGCTCTCGGCGCGGCGGGCTGCGAGTGCCTCGTCGAGGCCACGGTCGTCGAGGTAGTCCTCCATCGCCATCGCCCGCGTGCGGTGCATCACGAGCCAGGCGTACAGCAGGCTGAAGGCGATCACGCCGACGAACAGACTGAACAGCATGAGGCCATCCATGCTCACGTCGACATCGGTACCGAGCACCGTCGCCTCCTGATGAAGGCTGCGCCACAGGCGCACGCTCCAGTGCACGAGTGGGATCTCGAGCACGGCCAGCAGACCGATCACCGCACTGCGGCGGGCCCGTTGTTCGTGGGTGCCACCGAGGCGACGCACGGCCAGATAGCCGATGTAGGTGACGAACAACAGTGCCGTGGTCGTGAGGCGGGCATCCCATTGCCAGAAGACACCCCAGGTGAGGCGACCCCAGAGCGCACCGACGACGAGCGTGACGGCGACGAACACCGTCCCGATCTCGGCGCTGGCACCAGCGAGGCGGTCCCAGCCGAGCGACTTCTTGAAGAGGTACATGGCCGATCCGAGGGCCGTCACGGAGAAGGCGAGATACGCGATCCAGATGGTGGGTACGTGGACGTACAGCAGGCGGACCGCTTCGCGCTGGTCACGATCCTCGGGCGAGAAGCCCAAGCCGAACGCGATGAGCCAACCCATGGCGATGATGGTGGCGATCCCCAGGATCCGGGTGCCACGGCTGCCGGTGCCCGCAGCCGTGGAGACGCCGGCGCTGGTCGGCTTGGATTCGGTCGTCGTCATGTTCGTTCCGTCATGTCTGTTCCGTCATTCGTCGATCCCTGTCATTCTCGATCTGGTCATCTTCGATCTGGGTCTCGGGTCATTCGTCGATCAACGGACCGAACGCCAGCGAACCGCCGACCCCGAAGGCAACAGCGAACACGGCCAGCAGACCCACCCAGGGCCAACCGTCCGAAACCACTGCGCCTGCGGTGCCGAGCGCTGCTTCGACCGCTCGTGTTGCTCCGATCAGGACGGGCGCCACCGCCGGGAGCGTGAGCAGCGGGAGCAACGTCTCGCGGCCCCTGAACCCTGCGGCAAGGCCTCCGTACAGAGTACCGACCGCGGCGAGGCCGCACGTCGCGGAGATCAAGGTGGTGACGAGAAGCACAAGCCCACCGAGTGGCACCGTCTGGCGGTAGAGGACGACCGCAGCGAAGACGAGCACCACTTCCAGCACGAGCAGTTGCACGGCCAGCCCACTCGCCTTGCCCAGGAAGATCGCTCGGGGGTCGACACCGGCGACGCGCAACGCGTCGAGGGCACCGTCGTCGGTTTCGATGGCGAAGCTGCGCTGAACGAGCACGAGCATGCTGAACAGCGTTGCCAGCCACACGAGGCCCGGCGCGACCCGTTCGAGGACGGCATCGGAGTCGAGCGCGAACGCGAAGATCACCATCGTCACACCCGCGAACGGCAGTACCTGGTTGGTGAGGACGCGGCTGTGCCACTCGATGCGCAGATCCTTGAGGGCGACCAGCCGAGCGATGCGCCACACGCTCACGAGGCCCCCTCCGAGGATGGACGAGACTCGTGGACGCGACCGGCGATGACGTCGACAGCACGGGTGGCCAACGACCCGGCGCGCTCGAGTTCGTGGCTCGCGACCACGATCGTGGCCCCCGCAGCCGCCGCCTGACGAAGGGTGGCGTCGAGTTCGTCGCGGGCGGCAGCATCGAGGCCGGCATGCGGTTCGTCGAGCAGCCACAACTGCGCCCGCCGTGGCGACGAGACAGGCGAGTGCGGTGCGGCGCTTCTGGCCCGCCGACAGTTTGCGAACGGGCACGTCGACGAGCCGATCGGCCACGCCCAACCGTTCCATCGCGGCATGTGTCTCGGCGTGGCTCGCCCCGACCGTGGCGCCCCAGAAGCGGATGTTCTCGCCGACCGTCAGGTCGAGATAGAGCCCGTTCTGGTGGCCCAACACGCCGACGTGCTGTCGGATCGCCTCGCGTTGCGTCGCGAGATCGAAACCGAGAATGTGGCCGGTGCCACGCACGATCGGCACCAATCCGGCGCAGAGCCGCAACAGGGTGGTCTTGCCGGCGCCGTTCGGCCCACGCAGCAGCACGATGTCGCCTTCGTCGATGGTGATCGACGCGCCGGCCAGCGCCGGGAACGAACCGAGTACCGCCACAGCCTCGGTGAGTTCGACCACGGACATGCCGCCACGCTAGGGAGAAACAGTTCGCCAACCGCGATCGCGTCGCGTCGAGCGCCAGCTAGCTTCGATGGGCGTGTCGGACGTCGCGGAGCCAACTGCCAGACCTGGCCGCGTCCGCAAGTTCGACCGTCCACCGCACCCACACGACTGGCGGTGGTGGATCGGTGGGCTCGGCAAGACGCTGATCGCGGTCGGGCCTGCTCATGTTCGGATTCGTGGCGTACCAGCTGTGGGGCACCGGGATCGAGACCGCACGGGCACAGAACGCATTGGAGAGCGAATTCGAGGACCTGCTCGCCGGCACGACGACGACCGATGCCCCGGTGATCGTCGACACCGTGCCCGACAGCACGCCGGACACGACGCCCGACACGGTGCCCGACAGCACGCCGGATGTCTCCGTGCCCGCCGAGCCGCCGACCACCCAACCGATGGTCCAAGAGGGTGATCCCATCGCCCGCATCGAGATGCCGACGATCGGCGTCGACAACATCGTGGTCGCCGGCGTGGAGAAGTCCGACCTGAAGAAGGGCCCGGGGCACTACCCGGAGACCCCGATGCCGGGCCAGCTCGGCAACGCTGCGATCGCTGGACATCGAACGACCTACGGTCAACCGTTCTTCGACGTCGACAAGCTCCGCATCGGCGACGAGATCATCGTCACGACCGTCGACGGACGCTACGTGTACCGGGTCACGGGCCAGCAGATCGTGTCGCCGAGCGACTACGAGGTGGTCTCCACCGTCGACCCCACGAAGGCCACGCTCACCCTCACGTCGTGCCATCCCAAGTACACCGCTCGTGAACGGATCATCATCACGAGCGAACTCGATACGGCGGCTTCGACCGGGCTGGTCGGCGCCGCAGTCCTCAACTACGGCCGCCCGATCGACGAGACCGGCGAAGCGGCCGACCAGACGGTCGTCGATTCGGTGCCGACCGACTCGGCACCGGCCGACTCGACACCCACGTCGGAACCCACCGCAGTGGGCACCGACGACGACCCGTCAACGGTCGCCCAGGTGGGCTCCGACGCGGTCAACGCCGGGATCGCCGACGCGTTCGACGATGGCTGGTTCAGCGACCCGAACGCCAACGGACAGGTCGCACTGTGGGGCCTCCTGCTGGCGGCGGTCGGAGTCGTGTCGTATCTCGTGAGCAAGAAGGCCAAGCGTGACTGGGTGGGCCTCACGGTCGGGATCGTGCCGTTCGTGATCGTGTTGTACTTCTTCTTCCAGAACGTCAACCGCCTCCTGCCTCCCAACCTCTGACCCTTGTCCCGCAAGGGTCCGGCCCGTCGTGCTCAGCGGCCGGTGAAGTTCGGGGGACGCTTGTCGAGGAACGCGGTGCGGCCCTCCTCGGCGTCGGCGCTCGCCCAGGCGGCCGACCGGGCAGCCTCGAACAGGTCGTCGACGGGCGGTTCGGGCATCGACCGTTCCAGGCCGATCTTGTGGCCGGTGATCGTCAACGGCGCCAATCCGGAGAGCTGGTGCGCCCAGGTGATCGCCTCCTCGAGTCCACCGAGCCGGTGGATGCCGCCGGTGACGTGGAGTTGCTCGGCGGTGTAGGTCTGCGCTGCCAGCAGCATCGCCCGAGCGATCGGCGGCGAGAACTCCGACGCCAGACGCCGGATCGTCCACTGGTCGACGACGAGGCCGAGCTTGGCCGCCGGGATCCCGAGCACGCTGTCAGGAGTCGCCACACGGAGATCGGTGGCGATGGCGAGCTGCGCACCTGCACCGAGGGCCGGCCCCGCAATCGCGGCGATCACCGGAACCGGCAGCGTTCCGAACCCACGCAGCACCGAACCGAGATCCGTGGCGAACTGGCCCTCCTCCACGCCGGTGAGATCGGCGCCGGCGCTGAACGCCGGCGGCTTGCCCGTGAGCACCACCGCCCGGATCGCTCCCGGCGTCCGCGCTCCGATCGCTGCCTGGATGTCGAGCAGTTCGAGGAGTGTCGCGTGATCGACCGCATTGCGGCGTTCGGGGCGGTCGAGCGTGACGATCGCCACGAGGCCGTCGTGTTGCAGATCGACGGTCATGAGCGGCGGCAATCGGCTCGTAGCATGATCCGACTGTATGTCGAACGTTCCCCCAGCCTCCGATGCCGTCGACCCGGTGCGTGTCCGCCGAGCACAGGTCGCCAAGTGGACGCTGCTCGCCAACCGGGTCGGCTACCTGTTCGTCGCGCTGTCGATCGCGCTGTTCGTCATCGCCTTCGCGGTTGGCTTCTCCTCCACGATGGCGACGCTGGTGATCATCTCGTTCGTCATCGGCTGCGTTCTGCTGGCGCCGTCGATCATCGTCGGCTATGCCGTCAAGGCCGCCGAACGAGACGACCGCGAACGGGGCTTCTGAGACCGGGCCGTGGCCGGTTACCATTCGGTAACTCATGTCTCCTCGACTTCCTGCCAACGCTCGACGCGAACAGATCCTCGACGTCGCGCTCGTCGTGTTCGCAACCAACGGTTTCCACGGCGCCTCGATGAACGATGTTGCCGACGCCGTCGGGGTCACCAAGCCGGTCCTGTACCAGCACTTCGACTCCAAACGTGACCTCTATCAGGCGCTCATCGACGAGGTCGGCGATCGGTTGCTCGCCAACATCACCAAGGCCGCCGCCGAAGCGACCGATGGCAAGAGCCAGACCGAATTGGGTTTCCGTGCCTACTTCCGTTGGGTGTCGGACGATCACGACGGCTTTCGATTCCTGTTCGGTTCAGGGACGCGACGCGACGACGAGTTCAACGCTGCGGTGCAGCGCATCACCGCCGAGGCCGCCAAAGCGGTCGCTCCACTGATCGCCGTCGACATCGACGAGCGCCACCGCACCACCTTGGCCCACGCCCTCGTGGGGCTCGCCGAGGGCGCCAGCCGACTGCTCGTCGAACGGGGTGACGAGTTCGACCCCGACGAGATCGCACAAGTCGTCGCCGACCTCGCCTGGGCCGGGCTGCGCGCCGTCCAACCAAAGGATTGATCCGCGCCGATCGTCAAGATCGACCCGGCACTGTGCGTCGTTGACAACTGTTCGCTGCATGATCAGACTCTCGGGATGACCGACACCCTCCCGCCCACGCGGAGCAACTTCTATCTCCTCGACAACATGGCGCCGGTCGAGCGTGAAGTCACCGCGTTCGATCTGCCCGTGACCGGCACGATTCCCGTCGATCTCGAGGGCCGCTGGCTCCGCAACGGACCCAACCCGCGTTCCGTGGTCGATCCGGCGACCCACCACTGGTTCCTCGGCGATGGCATGGTCCACGGCGTTCGACTACGCGGTGGTCGGGCCGAGTGGTATCGCAATCGGTACGTCGCCGGCGCCGATGCGTTCGGGCCCAACACCAACGTCGGCGGGTTCGCCGGCACCACCTGGGCGATGGTCGAAGCCGGCCAACCGCCCGTCGAGCTCGACTACGAGCTGAACCCGCTGGGCGTCAACCGCTTCCACGACACGCTCACCGGCCCCTTCAGTGCCCACCCGAAGTACGACCCCGCCACCGGCGAACTCCACGCCATGGGCTACCACTGGCCCGACCTGATCGACCACATCCAGTACGTCGTCGTCGGCAGTGACGGCCGGGTCTCCAAGACGCTCGACATCCCCGTCGCCGACATGCCGATGGTGCACGACATGTCGCTCACACCCACCTACGCGATCGTGTACGACCTGCCCGTCACGGTCAACTTCGACGTGATGGGCAAGGGGTACCCGTTCCCGTTCGCGTGGAACCCCGATCGTGCCTGCCCGCGTCGGTCTCCTCCCCCGCAGCGGCACCGCCGACGACATCATCTGGTGCGATGTCGCCCCCTGCTACGTGTTCCACCCCCTCAACGCCTACGACGCCTCGAACGGCACGGTGGTCGTCGACGTGTGCCGATACGACACGATGATGGTCTCCGATTTCAACGGCCCGTTCGGCGACGCACTGCCGACCTTCGATCGATGGGTCATCGACCCGGTCGCCCGGCGCGTCACCGAGACCCGCATCGACGATCGCCCGCAGGAGTTCCCACGTCACAATCCGAAGGTCGGCCTGCAGCAGCATCGCTACGGCTACACGTCCGAGGTGTCGCCGGGCGCTGCGAATCTGCACGGCGCAATCATCAAGATCGACGTCGAACAGGGCACGACCGAGGCCCACGAGTTCGGCCACGGCCGCGGCGGCGCAGAACCCGTCGTGGTCCCGAAGGCCGACGGAACGGCTGAGGACGACTGCTGGATCCTCACCGTGGTGTACGACGCCACGACCGAGACGAGCGAGTTGTGCGTGCTCGATGCCGCCGACATCAGCGCGCCGGAGGTCGCCCGAATTCAGCTCCCCCAGCGCGTGCCCTACGGATTCCACGGCAACTGGGTTTCCGACAGCTCCGTGCCACCCGCCTGATCGCGCCGGTCAGGTGACGGCCGCCGGCTCCGCTCCCAGCCACGATCGGGGTGCGGAGAGCCGCATGGTCACCACGTAGGCGACCACGACGGCGACGATCGCGAGCGGCATCACCGCGTACGCATCGCTCGACAGCAGCACCGTTGCGAGCAGGACCGAGGTGAACGGCAGCTTCAGCATCGACACACACATCGCGCCGATCCCGATCGCCAATCCCGGCACGATCGACATTCCGGGGAGGTCGGCTACGACCAACCCGATCGCGCCGCCGATGAACAGGCTCGGAAAGATCGGACCACCACGAAAGGCGCTGAGGGACAGCCCGTACGCCAGCCCCTTGCACACGATCAAGACGAGCAATGCACCGGTCGACCACGTCGGCGGACTGCTCGATCAACACCGGGAGCTGAGCCTGTCCGGAGAACAACACGTTCGCCTGCGCTTGGCCGGTGATCTCGGCAAAGACGATGGCCAGCACGGCAATGGTCACGCCGAGCAACGGAGTCACCACGAACCGGCGAGCGTGGACGAGTGTCCGCAGCGACAGCGCGATGGTGTAGACGAGCCAGCCGATCAGGGGACACCCGACACCGATCACGATGGCCCAGCCGAACATCGCCACCGTCGGCGTGGTGAACGCCGGAAGGTCGGGAATGGCGAGTGAGAAGGTGCCGCGACCGGTCAACTCGTCGAGTCCGACGAACACGAGGAATCCGATCCCGGCGGCGAGCAGGCCGGGGAGCAGAGCAACCGCGAGCATCGTGCCACCGAGCCCGGCGACCTCGAGCATCAGGAACGCGGCAACGATCGGCGATCCGAGCAACGTGCTGATCGCGGCGAAGCTGCCCGCGGTGGCGATGATGGCGACGGCGCCCGGCGGGGCGTCACGCTTCACCGTTCGGATCGCGAGTGCAGCGAGGCCGCCGCCGATGGCGATCAACGGTGCTTCGGGCCCGAGCACCGCCCCGAGCGACAGCGTCGCCAACGCCGCCAGGAACACACCGGGGAGTTCGATCGGGGGCGTTGGCCCTCCCTGCTGGAATCCTCCCGATGGTGAATGGCCGGAGTTCCCGGGCAGGGACTGGATGCACCATGCCACGAGCAGTCCCGACAACGCCAACAGCGGCACCGGCCACCAGACCGGTGTCGTGTCGAATCCCAACCCGCCCGGGAGGTCGTCGAACAGGGCCTCCTGGAGCCAGTCGACCAGTACCAGGAACCCGTACACCACGATGGCGACCGGTATGGCGATCAGCGCAGCCAGCACGAGTGCCTGCAGGTATTCCCGCGACCGGACGATCGAGAGCGGATCGACCGGGTTCTCGACGTCGGTCATCGGCGCGCCAGGGTGTCGAACATCAGCGGAACACTAGACATCGCCGACCCGACGACGGTCGATTCGCGGCGGCCGGTTGGTGAGCGTTCGTGTGACGGCAGGTCAGTTGGTCACAGCGGATTGTCCGGTGCGGGTGTCCGGTCGGTGGTGCGGTCCGTGGTGGGCGACGACGCCGTCGGGGCGGGTCCAGGTGGTGATCCGGTCGGGGGTCATGGTGAGGGTCCAGCCGCCTTCGTGGACGAGGTGATGATGCCGTTCGCAAAGCGGGATCAGATTGTCGAGATCGGTCGGGCCGAGGTCTCGCCACCACCAGCGGATGTGGTGCGCCTTGCATGCCGAGAACGGCATCGTGCAGTCGGGGTGGGCGCAGGTGCGGTACATGGCTCGCAACGCCCGGCGCTGGTGCGGGGTCACGCTGCGAGCGGATCGGCCGACGTCGAGCGGCACCCCGTCGGTGCCGAGCACCATCGGGATGATCTCGGCGTCGCAACACAGCCGTCGCACCGTCGACACCGGCAGCGGCACACCGTTGTCGGTTTCGCAGATGCCGCGACCGTGCAAGCCGCTGACCAGCGTCTGCAGATCCGTCAGGATCGTGATCTCCGGCACGCGCCGTGCATGGGCAAGGTCGCCGGCCTCGCCGGTCGTGTCGGGTTCGTCATTGCCCGTGCCGCCCGTGAAACCGCATGTCACCGCGGCGATGATGGCGTTCACCTGCATCTGGCTCCAGGGTGTGTTGGCGTTGCCGTCGTTCTGGCGCATCGTCGCGAGCGCCGAGTCGACGGCACTCCACAGTGCAGCGTCACGTACGGGGTCGAGTTCGAGACGTGTGATGCACATCCCGGTGATCTTGTCGACCCATCGCTTGACGACGGAGTTGGCACGCTGGCGGTCGAGTTCGTCGGCATCGGACGCTGCCCGATCGGCAACGAGCCGCCGGGCGAGCTCGCGACACATCCGGGCGAACACGTCGACACGCTGCGACAACGCCGCGGCGAGCAGAGTGGATGCTTGGGCGGCGAACTCGGCGCGGGTGTCGGCGTCGAGTCGTTGCATGGCGTCGGCCATGGCGCTGAGATGACCACGGTGATGCGACCCTCGCTGGAACGCCCGCTCGAACGAGTCGGCGTCGCCGGTCGAGTCCGACCCTTCGCCGGGCGACCCGTTGCCGGTCGAGTCGGCTCCAGCCCCGGCCCCGGTCCCGCCAAGTTCGTCGAGGACGTCGGCCCCCGATTCGACTCTGGCGGCCTCGCGGTCCGAGCGGTTGCCCGGGCCTTTCAGCATCGACGCTGGTGCGTCGCCTCGACCGTCGTCGGCGAGTTGTCGTGATCGCCGAACGCACTGGATCTCGAACGCATCGAGCCAGCCCCGCACCTGCGACGCCGACGCGACCAGCGCACGCAGCTCGTCGTTGTCGACCACGAGCGGATCGGCGCCGACCAACGAATCGAGCACCGCTCGAACATCGATCGGACCCACCGGTGCACCGGGCCGAGACCTCGAAGATCCCGGCGGGGCAGTCGCTGTGTCGTGCATGTTGTCACCTCCCATTGAGTAGTTGGAATGGAAGGGGGAGTCGGTACAACCAACCCTAGAGAAGGGGTGTCACAGGGTTCGCGGGCGCGGACCGGAAAGTTCGACGCGTCAGCAGGCGCGTCGGTCGACGGCTCGTCAGCCTCGGGCGATCAGGCCCCGGTACCCGTCGGCAAACCCGGCAGAGCGGAGCAACTCCAACAGGCCTCCCGGCACTGCCTCACCCGTGAGGCCGTCGCCGTTCACCTTGCGGATCTCGACGGACTTCAGGCGCCCGTCGTTCACCAGGGAGATCAGCGCCCTGCACCACGACGTGTCGTCGAACGCGCTCGGGAACGTGACGAGATGGTGTCCCCTCCGATCGAACCACACGAGCGGACGACCGGCGCGCAGCACCACGAGCGACGATGCGCTGCGCGCCGGGCGTCCCGCAGTGTCGGGCCAGTCGAGAGCCGCACCATACGGTTGGGCAGGATCGGTGGACGCGAGCACGATGGGCTCGGGCACGTCGTCGGGGCGGATCAGCGGATCAGGCGTCTCGCGTGCAGAACGCAGCCGATCGACGGCGCCGGGAACGGCGAACTGGGCAGCACCGAGGCCGTCGACGAAGTAGCCGCGACGGATCTGGCCGCGCTCCTCCAACACCTTGAGCACGCCGTACACCGCACTGAAACCGCCGACGAGCCCCTCCGACATCACGGCCTCGCGGGTCACCACTCCGTACCGCTCCACCAGTTGCAGTGCCTGGGCGTGGGCGGCCTCCGTGGCGGTCGGAACCGGTCGCAACAGCGGTGCAACGAGGCTCCAGCGTCCCTGACCCGCCGGTGGGCCGATACGGGTGAGCCGACCCGGGCGAGGCCGGCTGCGTCCGTAGGCGGCCCGCGCAGCGGTCTTGACCTTGGCCCCGCCGATCACCGATCGCAGTGGCGCAAGCGAGTCGTTGGTGACCTCACCCGTCCACACGAGATCCCAGAGCGCGGCGAGCAGTTCCTGGTCCTGGGCACCGGGCGCGGCACTCCGGATCTGCCCCCAGAAGCTCGCACCGTGTTCGGTGAGCTGAGTTCGGATCGCCTCCTGGAGAGCGCCCTCGGCCGGCTCGCGTGCTTCCCAGC
The DNA here is from genome assembly GCA_963743825.1 of Ilumatobacteraceae bacterium. Lineage (GTDB taxonomy): Bacteria > Actinomycetota > Acidimicrobiia > Acidimicrobiales > Ilumatobacteraceae > Sva-07. The sequence continues at coordinate 56,525 of CAVURC010000011.1, forward strand.
CGGGAGCGAGGAGCGGGAGCTGGTCGGCGAAGCAGAGCCGCACACGGCCGTCTCGGGCGCCGAGTGCACCGGCGCCGATCCACACGACCTCGCCGGCGGTGCACAGCTCGTCGAGCATCGGTGGCCTGAACGCCGACACCCGCACCGGGAGGACGTCACGTTCGATCGTCGACGCAACCAGCGCCGTACCCGACAACACGCCGAGCGTCTCGACGAGCGCCTCGATCCCCCGCCGTTGCGCCGGAATGCCGTGCCACGCCGTGAGGAACCGGGCGAAGGCCTCCTGCTCGACGGGCTCGACCTCCTTGCGCAGCGCGGCGAGCGACCGTCGACGCAACTGACGCAGCACGTCGACGTCACAGAACTCGCGTGACACCCCGAGCGGGCGGAACTCGCCGATGACCACGCGTTCGTCACCCTCGAGCGCGGCCAACGCGCCGGCGATCCGCTCGGGCGACGCACCGAACCGAGCGGCCACCTCGGCGGCGAGGAACGGGCCGTGGGTGCGGGCGTAGCGACCGACGATCTCCTCGAGCGGACGCGCCACGGGGTCGGTGAACGCCATCGGCAGCCCGAGCGGCAGCGAACAGCCGAACGCGTCGCGATACCGAGCAGCATCCTCGGCGGCCGCCCAACGGGTCTCGCCCCCGAGTGCGATCTCGATGACCCGTCGCTCGTCGACGAGCTGCGCGAGCCAGCCGCCGGACGTCTCGCATCGCAACTCGACCTCGTCGGCCGTCAGATCGCCGACCTTGCGGAACACGTCGTGGAGCTCATCGCTCGAACGGGCACGCCGACCGTCCGCAAGACACTGCAGTTCGAGCTCGACGTCGGCGAGCACATCGGGGTCGAGCAGATCACGCAGCTCCTCGGCACCGAGCAGATCGCGCAGGAGGTCACGGTCGAGCGCCAGCGCAGCGGCTCGGCGCTCGGCGAGCGGGGCATCACCCTCGTACATGTAGGCAGCGATCCAGTTGAACAGCAGGCTCGACGCCATCGGGCTCGCCTTGCCGGTGTCGACCGTGACCACCCGGATCACGCGTGAGCGCAACAGCCCCAGGACCTCACGGAGCGCAGGCACGTCGAACACGTCCTGCAGACACTCCCTCGATGTCTCCAACAGGATCGGGAACGTCGGGTACTTCGAGGCCACCGCGAGCAGGTCGGCTGCCCGCTGACGCTGCTGCCACAGCGGGGTCCGACGGTCGGGACGCCGACGGGGCAGCAGGAGCGCCCGGCCGGCACACTCGCGAAATCGCGCGGCGAAGAGGGCCGTCTGGGGCAGCGTTTCGACGACGAGTTCGTCGATGTCCTCCGGGTCGATCATGAGCGCGTCGAGTGGCAGTTCCGTCGCCGACTCGGGAAGCCGGATGACGATGCCGTCGTCACCCCACATCGACTCGACCGGCATGTCGAACCGATCCATCAGCCGTCGCTCGATGGCCATCGCCCACGGCGCGTGCACCGGCGTGCCGAACGGGCTGAGAATGCAGATGCGCCAGTCGCCGATCTCGTCCTGGAAGCGTTCGACCACCACGGTGCGATCGTCGGGCACCGCACCGGTCGCCTCGACCTGCTCCGCGAGGTACTGCTGGAGGTTGCCGGCGGCGAAGGCGTCGAGCGAGTAGTGCGTCATCAGCCGCTCGATCGCCGCACCGTCGTCGAGGTCACGGATCTCGCGGACGAACGCGCCGAGCGCCCGACCGAGCTCGAGCGGCCGACCCGGCCGGTCGCCGTGCCAGAACGGCATCTTGCCCGGTTGTCCGGGCGCCGGGCTCACGGTCACTCGTTCGAACGTGATGTCCTCGATCCGCCAGGTCGATGCGCCGAGCACGAACGTCTCGCCCGGCCGGCTCTCGTACACCATCTCCTCGTCGAGTTCGCCGACGCGCGTGCCGTCGGGCAGGAACACCCCGAACAGGCCGCGGTCGGGAATCGTGCCTCCGGAGGTGACCGCCAGTCGTTTCGATCCCTCGCGAGCGCGCAGGCGGTCGTTGATGCGGTCCCACACGATGCGGGGGCGCAGCTCGGAGAACTCCTCGCTCGGGTAGCGGCCCGACAGCAGGTCGAGCACGTTGGTGAGCAGGTCGTCGGAGATGTCGGCGAAGCTGGCGCAACGCCGCACCATCGTGGCCACCTCGTCGACCGAACACTCCTCGACGATTGCCACGTGCGCGACGATCTGCTGGGCGAGCACGTCGAGCGGGTTGCGGAGGTAGCGGGTCGACTCGATCTCACCGTCGATCATCCGACGGGTGACGATCGCTGCTTCGAGCAGGTCGCCGCGATGTTTCGGGAAGATCGAGCCGCGTGACGGTTCGCCCACCTGGTGGCCGGCACGCCCGATGCGCTGGAGCCCGCGGCTGACGGCGCCCGGCGACTCGACCTGGATCACGAGGTCGACCGCACCCATGTCGATACCCAGCTCGAGCGACGATGTCGCAACGATCGCCCGGAGTTCCCCGCGCTTCAACCGGTCCTCGATCACGACCCGCTGCTCTCGCGCCAATGACCCGTGGTGAGCGCGGACGAGTTCGTCGATCCCGATTGCGGGTTCGTCGTCCGCTGCGCTTCCTCCTCGCGCCGCGTGCGGCTCGTCGCCGGCGCTTCCCTCGCCGCGGATACCGATCTGTGTAGCGCCCGCCCTCCTCTTCGTAGAGTTCGTTGAGCTTGGCGGCGAGGCGCTCCGCCGAGCGGCGGGCATTGCAGAAGATGATCGTGGTTCGGTTCGCCAGGATCCGTTGGAGGATCTCGGGATAGATGCTCGGCCAGATCGAGGTACGGCGTTCCGTGAGCGCAGCGGTCGCGGGGCCCGGCGTGAGTTCGACCTGTCACCTGTCCGATGGTCGACATGTCCTCGATCGGGATGACGACCTCGATCTCGAGCGCCTTGCGGATTCCGGCATCGACGATGCTCACCGGCCGCTTCACCCCTGGCTCGGCCCACCCACCCAGGAACTCGGCAACCTCCTCCAGGGGCCGTTGGGTGGCGGACAACCCGATGCGTTGCGGCGGCCGATCGGTGATCTGCTCCAGGCGCTCCAGCGTCAGCATCAGGTGCGCCCCGCGCTTCGTGGTCGCCATCGCATGGATCTCGTCGATGATGACGGTCTCCACCCCCGCGAGCGTTTCGCGCGCCGACGAGGTGAGCATCAGGTACAACGACTCGGGCGTGGTGATCAACAGGTCGGGCGGGCGGCGGATCAGCTTCTGACGGTCGTTGGCCGCCGTGTCGCCCGTGCGCATCCCGACCTCGGGGGCGACGAACGGCTCACCGAGCCGTTCGGCTGCGAGCTCGATGCCCTTCAACGGGGCGCGCAGGTTCTTCTCGATGTCGAACGCCAGCGCCCGCAGTGGCGAGATGTAGAGCACCCGTGTGCGGTGCGAGCGTTCCTCCGGCCGCGCTGTGGTGGTCAGCCGATCGATCGACGCGAGGAACGCCGTGAGCGTCTTGCCCGAACCCGTCGGCGCGCAGATCAGCGTGTGTTCGCCCGCGGCGATGTGCGGCCAGCCACGCACCTGCGGCGGCGTCGGCTCGGGAAACGATGCCGCGAACCACTCCCGGACGGCGGGCGAGAACGCCTCGAGCACCGAGTGGTCAGCGATCCGCCCAACCTATCGACCCCCGGTCTTTCCGGACCCGACCCCAACAGACCGGCCCGGTCTTTCCGGACCCGACCCGAACGACCGGGGCCGCTCAGCCGGCCATCGTGGTGCCGGTCATTGCGCTGCTCATGTCGAGCGGCTTGACCGGTGCGCCGACGGTGACCTCGGTGCCGTCATCGAAGATCATGGTGACGTCGATCGTTCCGACGATGTCGGCGGGATCGATGTCGATCAGCATGATGTGCGGGCCGCCCGGCTCGAGGGTGAAGCTGCCACCCGCCGGGACCACGAAGCCCTCGGGGACTTCCTGCATCTGCATCGTTCCGTCGTCGGCCGTGATCGTCTCGTGGATCTCGACCGTCACGTCGAGCGGGAACCGACGCCGCGACGAGCGTCACGTCGACATCACCGTTGTTCGTGATCGTGCCGTAGGTGGCCGTCCTGGTCTGGCCTTCGGCAGGCTCGCGCATCCAGACCCCGGTCACCGTGATGTCGCCGACCGTCGCCTCACCACCCGGCATCGTGCCGTCCATGTCCGTGGTCCCCTCCATCGGAGTGGTCTCCATCGGCGTGGTGGTCTCCACCGGAGTGGTGGTCTCCATCGGAGTGGTGGTCTCGGTCGTGGCTTGCGGTGCCGTCGTGGCCTCACTCGACGCGTCGTCGTCGCTGCCGCACGCGGCAAGCGACAAGGCCAGCGCGATCGCGGCAACGGGGGCGACAAGGGCTTTGGTTCGTTGGTTCACGTACCACTGGTCGGCTGACACGACGGTCCAGTTCCCGCCGACGCGAGGATGGGACCTTCGTCACAACGCGCCCGTCACACCGCGCCGGGTCAGTCGTGACGTTCCGCCACCGCACCGTCGACCACGTCGAACGTGCGGGTGAGACGAACCCGATCGAGCAACGCCCGGTCGTGGGTGACGAGGATCACGGTGCCGGTGAAGGTGTCGAGGGCCGCTTCCAGCTGCTCGATCGCGGGCATGTCGAGATGGTTCGTCGGTTCGTCGAGCACCAACAGGTTCGCCCCGTTCGCCATCAACAACGCAAGCGACGCCCGCGTCCGCTCACCGGGCGAGAGCGTCGCTGCCGCGCGATGAACATGTTCGGCGCCGAGACCGAACTTGGCCAACAGCGTCCGAGCGTCGGCGATCGACAGCCCGGTCCCGGCCGTGAACGCGTCGACCAGCGAGTCGTCGCCGAGCAGTTCGGAGCGCGCCTGTTCGATCTCACCGACGACCACGCTCGCACCGAGCGAGGCGGTGCCGGTGGTCGGCTCGATCCTGCCGAGCAGCACGGCGATGAGCGTGGTCTTGCCGCTGCCGTTCGCTCCGACCAAGGCAACGCGATCGCCGGATCGAAGGTCGAGATCGACAGGCCCGAGGCGGAAGCCGCCACGATCGACTTCGGCGCCGCGCAGGGTCGCCACGACGTCGCCGCTGCGGCCCGCGATCGGGATCGTGAGGCGCAGCTCCCAGGGCTCCCTCGGCTCGTCGACCTCCTCGAGTCGCTCCGCCGCCTTCTTGGTACGTGCTGCCCGACCGGCGAGCTGTTCGGTCTGGTTGATCTTGAAGTGGCGGATGTGCTTGTCGTTCTCGCCCGACTTCTTGACCTTCGACTGCCCCTGCGTGGCCCACTCCCGCTCGCGCTGGGCCCGTTGCTGCAGTGCCGAACGCTTGGTGTCGTACTCGTCGAACCGCTGCTGGGCGTGGAGACGCGCCAGTTCACGTTCGGCCAGGTATGCCGACCAACCGCCGGAATACCACTCGGCGCGGTGGGTGTGGTGGTCGATCTCGACCACGTCGGTGATGGCCCGCTCGAGGAAGGTGCGGTCGTGACTCACGAGCAACACGGGCGCGTCGAGGCCGAGAATCCACCGCTCCAGCCGTTCGAGTCCGTCGAGGTCGAGGTCGTTGGTGGGCTCATCGAGCAGGAAGACGTCGTACCGCGACAGCAGCAGCGACGCGAGCGAACTGCGGGCCGCTTCGCCACCCGACAGCGTGGCGGTCGGCTGATCGAGCAACACCGGGTCGAGCCCGAGTTCTGCCCATGTCTCGCCGACACGCGCCTCGAAGTCGGCGGCCCCGAGCGCCAGCCAGCGCTCGAGTGCATCCGAGTAACGGTCGTCGGAGCCCGCGTCCCCGGCCGCGAGCGCCTCCAATGCAGTGTCGAGTTCGATCTGTGCGGCGAGCACCCCGGTTCGGCGCCCGAGGAATCCCAGCACCGTTTCCGTGATGGAACGCTCCGGCTCCTGGGGCAGCAGGCCGACGGTGGCGGCCTGGGGGCTCGCCTCGACCGACCCGCTGTCGAGGGCGACCGATCCACAGAGCGCACCGAGCAGCGTCGACTTGCCAACCCCGTTGGGGCCGATCAGACCGACGCGGTGGCCGGGTGCGAGAACGAGATCGACTGCGTCGAGCACGACGAGGGGACCTCTGACGACAGTGAGTTGACGGGCAATGAGCGACGCGGCCATGACGGCACCTCCAAACGAGAACGGACGGTGGGACGGCTCACTGGTCGGTCATCGCCCCTCACGGTACCCCCTCCCCCACGTCAACCCCTTCCCGAATTCCTTCCCGAAAAATGCGGGAGGATGCCCGCCCAGTGCACAAACGAGCGCACATTTCGGAACGCAGGCCCCAGCCACTGCGAAATGTGCGCCGAGATGTGCACCTGGCGCACACCTCAGCGCATTTTTCGGGGGTCGGAGGTCGGAGTTGGTTGGGGGTGGGGGGTCTCGGCGCCAGACTCGGGGGGCCGATGCCGACCGTGACCCTGCGCCCCTGGCAACGCGCCGCCTACGAGCAGTTCCGGGCGAGCACCCACCCCGATTTCCTCGCCGTGGCCACGCCGGGCGCCGGGAAGACGACCTTCGCGTTGGCCTGTGCCCGAGCCGTCCTCGCCGACGAACCGCGCACACTCGTCGTCGTCGCCCCGACCAGCCACCTCAAGGTGCAGTGGTCGCTCGCGGCCCACCGGCTCGGCCTCCAACTCGACCCCGACTGGAGCCCCGCTGACGGCCTGGCCCGTGACGTGCACGGGCTCGTGACCACCTACCAGCAGATTGCCACCGGCAACACCGCGGCCAAACTCGCAGGGCTGTCGGCCAACGGTTTCGTGATCCTCGACGAGATCCACCACGCCGGCCACGACAAGGCGTGGGGCGACAGCATCCGAGTCGCGTTCGGCCATGCAGCGCGACGGCTCTCGCTGTCGGGCACGCCATTTCGCAGCGACGCCATCCAGATCCCCTTCGTTCGCTACGACGCCACCGGTGAAGGCGACCAGGCCCACGCCGACTTCACCTACGGCTATGCCGACGCGTTGCGCGACGGCGGGGTGGTGCGTCCCGTCTACTTCCCTCGGGTCGACGGCGACATGGAGTGGACGACCGCATCGGGCGACGTGATCAACGCCAACTTCCAGGACGAGTTGACCAAGGACCAGATGTCGATGCGCCTGCGGACCGCGCTCAGCCTCGAAGGCGAGTGGATGCCGAGCGTGATGGCGCGCGCCAACGAACAACTCCGGGCAATCCGACACGAGCATCGTGAGGCCGGCGGACTCGTCATTGCGATCGATCAGGATCACGCACAGGGAATCGCCCGCCTGCTGCGTGACCGCTTCGGCGTGCCGGCCGACGTCGTGATCAGCGACGACCCGACGGCATCGAAGAAGATCGCCGAGTTCAGCCACAACGATCGGCCGTGGCTCGTCGCCGTACGGATGGTGTCGGAGGGCGTCGACATTCCCCGCCTCCGTGTCGGCGTGTTCGCCACGACCACCTCGACCGAGCTGTTCTTCCGTCAGGCCGTCGGCCGTTTCGTGCGCTGGCAATCGGGCCGTCCCAGCCAGAAGGCCTACGTCTACATCCCCGACGATCCGAGGCTGCGCACGCATGCGTTCGAGATCGCCGAGGCCCGCCGCCACATCCTGCGCCCACCCGGCAGCGACGACGACGGCGACGATTTCGCCGTCGACGGTGGCCTCGACGACCAGGTCCACCCCGATGACGCAGCCGAACAGCTGACGCTGTTCTCCGTCGTTTCCTCGACGGCAACCGACATCACGGTGCACACGGTCACCGAGGACGGTGTGCGCTACGAGCCGCTCTTCGATCTCACGGTGGCCCGCTACGACGACGACATCGAGATCCCCGAACCCAGCTTCGTGGCAGACCCGAGTCTCAGCCTCGACCTCCCCGAGGTGCCAACCGCGGCCGGGCTCGTGCCGAGCGGCTCGCTCAGCGTCGCCGAACGCAAGGACGATCTGCGTACCCGCAACGCCCACGTGGCCAAACGCCTTGTCGACATCACCGGTTGGGGGCACGCCAAGGTGCAGGGCGAGATGAACCGGCTCGCCGGCGTCACGCGCGTGGCCACCGCCACGACCGAGCAGCTCGAACGACGTCTGCGCTACTCCGAGAGCTGGCTGCGCAAGCTCCAGCGCTGACTGTTCCCGATGGTGTCCGCACCACGGTGACCGGCCCAGCGCGACGGGGCGGGCGGGGCGACCGGCGGCGCCGATAGGCTCGTCGCATGCCTGCGAGCGGTGAGCACCATCCCGCCTTCGAGGAGTACTGCGAGTGCATCTTCGAGCTGCACGAGGACGATGTCGACGTCATCCAGGCCCGAATCGCCGAGCGGCTCCACGTGTCGCGCCCCGCGGTGAGCGAGATGATGAAACGCCTCGAGGCCGAGGGTCTGATCACGTCCGACGACGGCATCCGACTCACCGACGACGGTCGTCGTCTCGGTGAGCGCGTCGTGCGCCGTCACCGTCTCGCCGAAGTGTTCCTGACCGAGGTGCTCAAGTTGTCGTGGGCCGAGGCGCACCACGAGGCGGGCAAGTGGGAGCACATCATGAGCGACTCCGTCGAGCGGGCGCTCAACGACCTGCTGGGCGAACCGACCACGTGTCCGCACGGCAATCCGATCCCCGGCTCCGACTACGAGGCGCCCGACTCTGCACCCCTGTCCGATGTAGCGGTCGGCAACGCGTTCACCGTCCGGCGGATCACCGAGGAGCTGGAGTTCGAACCGGGTCTGCTCGAGTTCCTCGAGGCGTCCGCGATCCAGCCCGGGAACCGCGGCATCGTCACGGCGGCATCTCCCGATGGCACGCTCACCGTCGAGATCGACGGCCGTCATGTCGGGGTGGGCTCGTTCGCCAGTGAACGCATCCTGGTCACTTCGTGAAGCCGGCGCGCCGCGGGTTGCTCGCTGCCGCCGTGGTCTCGGCGTTGGTGATGTCGGCCTGCGCCGACACCGTCGTGGAGGTCGATTCCGACACGCCGTCCGACGGCACCGACGCCAACGGGTCGGTCGAGACCGTGACGACCACGACGTTGCCGATCGTCGGCACCACGGCTGAACTGCTCGCAGAGTTGGCCACCGAGATGAGCCGACTGAGCGCGCAGATCGCCGCCGAGGGCGACGAACAGGCGACCCTGCGCCGGATCGAGGCGATCTGGTTGGCGGCACGACCGGATGTCGAATCCACCCGCCGTGACATCTCGGGCGGCATCCAGACGACCGTCGACATGGCCCGCAACGCCGTGGTCAGGATTCGTCCGGCCGACGCCGACAAGGCGTTCAAGATCCTCACCGACCTCGTCGACCGCTACACCGGCGACGGCTGACGATCCTGCACGAAGGGAACCTTGCAACCGGGGTCTGACCCCTGTTGCAAGGTCAGCGGAGCGGTTCGGGGAGCTCGTCGGCGTGCACGATGCTCAGGCGTTGCGTGGGACGGGTGAGCGCCACGTACAACGATCGCATGCCGTGCTCGTGATCGGCAACGATTCGGGCCGGCTCGACGACGACGACCGCATCGAGTTCGAGACCCTTCACGACACTCACGGGGACGAGTGTGACGCCCTCGTCGAGCCCGGTGCGGGTGGCCGTACCGTGGTTGACACCGACCGCGGTGAGGTGTTCGGAGAGATCGTCGATCATCGAATCGGGAGCGATGACACCGAGGCTTCCGTCCGGAATGGTCGCCGTGATCGAGCGGACCTCGTCGGCGACCGCCCGCGCCAGCTGATCTGGCGAGTCCGCACGCACGATCACCGGCTGCGCATCGCCGACACGAACTGACACCGGCGAACGCAACGTCGGTGTGGCGACCGCCATCACCCTGTTTGCGAGTTCCATGATCTGGCCGGGGATGCGGTAGCCGACCGACAGCCCGATGATCCGTGACGGCTTGCGATCGGGAAGGTGGTCGAGCACGTCGTCCCAGTCGGTCGGAGCGAGCGGCCCGGTTGCCTGCGCGAGGTCGCCGACGATCGTCATGGCTCCGTTGAGAGATCGGCGAGTGGCCATCTTGAGCTGCATCGGTGTGAGGTCCTGGACCTCGTCGATGACGATGTGACCGTACGTGCGAATCTCGTCGGCCTCGTCGATCTTGCCGTTACGACCGGGCTTGGGGCCGAGCACGTCGCGGGCGTCGTCGAGCAGGGCGACATCGGCCGGAGTCCACCGCACGTCGTCGACCGACTCCGAACGAGGACGAAACAGCGCCAACGCCTCGGATTCGTCGAGCACCCCGCGAGCGGCGAGCTTGAGCAACGCCTTCGACCCGAACAGGTCGTGCAGGAGTTGCGCCGGCGTGAGCAGCGGCCACATCCGGTCGAGTGCCTCGCGGATCTCCGGAGTTCCCCGGAGGGTGTCCTTCACCGACAGCGGACCGATCTCCGGGTCGTGGAAGCTCGCGGCGAGCGCCGACCACAGCTCGTTCTCGACGAACTTGCGTCCGCTGTTGTGGCGGCGGAAGCGACGACGAGCAGCCTTGACGATCCGCGCCGACTCCTCGGATCGCAACCGGACGTACCCGGTGCGGAACGGGATGACGAGGTCGTCGCGCAGCGGTCGTTCACGGTCGTCGATCGCCTGATCGATGACGTCGGACATCCGCACGTCACCTTTGAGACGAGCCGCGGTCGGGCTGTCGGCGCTCGCCCGGTCGTCGGGTCGCAGGAACTGCACGCCCGGAACGAGGTCGGACAACACCACCTGCTCGACACCGGCCTCGCCGAGCGACGGCAGCACCCGCTCGATGTAGCGCAGGAACACCCGGTTCGGGCCGATCACCAACACGCCCTGGTCTTCCAACGGGAAGCGGTGGGTGTAGAGCAGGTAGGCAGCTCGGTGGAGCGCAACGACGGTCTTGCCGGTGCCGGGTCCGCCCTGGACCACGAGCACGCCGTGTTGCGGCGACCGAATGATCTCGTCCTGTTCGCCCTGGATCGTCGCGACGATGTCGCCGAGCGTGCCGGTTCGGCCTCGTTCGAGTGCCGCCAGCAGGGTCGAATAGCCCCGCAGCCCCTCGGGGCCGGACGTCGAGGTACCGTCGAGGCCCTCGTCGTGGCCGAGTCCGAGATGGCCGTCACCGAACAGTTCGTCCTCGACGCCGAGCAAGCGCTGCCCTTCGACGGCGAAGTGGCGTCGTCGGACGAGCCCCATCGCGTTGCGGCCGGTCGCACGGTAGAACGGCTCGGCGACCGGCGCCCGCCAGTCGACCACCACCGGCTCGCGGTCCACGTCGGCGACGGCCAGACGGCCGATGTGGAAGCTCTCGACCGCGTCGGGGGATTCCGTCAACCGATCGATCCGTCCGAACACCAGTGACGAGCCACCGAGATCGAGGTCGGCCAGACGCTTGAGCAACGCCTCGTCGAACGCATTGCGCTCGAAACGAGCCTGGAAGGTGCCGCCGAGATCGGCCTCGTTGAGGTCACGGAGCCGCCAGGCGTGCTCGCGGCTGACGCGCAGACACTCGTACGCGTGGTCGATGTAGGCCTGTTCGTCAGCGAGATCGGGGTGCTGCTGGGTCATAACGGGTCACGAAATGCTATCGGCGCCAGCTCGACACACGCCGCGGCGCCAGCTCGACTCACGACACCTCCCCCCAACCGTTTGCGTGACACATCTGTTGGCCCGCCCCAACCGAACTGTCACGCAAAGGAGGGTCGAGCGGGGTGATCATGCGGCATACGACCTCACGGACCCGGCGGTAGCGTGACGCCGATGAACACGGCCCTGGAGCAGCACGACGCACCCGCCACGAGCGGCGCCGGCGCATTCATGGCGGCGGCGCACGGTGTGCGCGGCCCGCACACGCCGGTGTGGTTCATGCGCCAGGCCGGACGATCGCTTCCCGAGTACCGCGCCATTCGTGGCGAGGGCTCGATCCTCGATGCCATCAAGCAGCCCGAGTTGGCCGCCGAGATCACGATGCAGCCCGTGCGTCGATACGGCGTCGATGCGGCGGTGCTCTACAGCGACATCGTCGTGGCCCCCCACGCAGTCGGATTCGGCATCGACGTTGCGCCGGGTACCGGCCCGGTCGCCGAGCATCCGCTGCGTTCGAGCAACGACGTCGAGCGACTCCGCCCACTCGAGTTCGACGACATCGACTACGTCATCGCCACCGTCGAACGCCTCGTCGCCGAGCTCGACGTGCCGCTCCTCGCGTTCGCCGGGGCGCCGTTCACGGTCGCCAGTTACCTCATCGAGGGACGACCGAGCAAGGACTACCGTCACACCAAGGCCTTGATCCACACCGACGAAGTGCTCTGGCACGACGTGATGGAACGTCTCGCCGAATCGGCGATCACGTTCATCGATGCCCAGCTCTCGCACGGCGCCGCGGCGTTCCAGCTGTTCGATTCGTGGGCCGGATCGCTCAGCCGTCGCGACTACGACCGTTACGTGCTCCCCCACTCACGCCACGTGTTCCGTGAGCTCGAGCGCCGCCACCCCGGGACGCCCGGGATCCACTTCGGCATCGGCTGCGACCACCTCCTCGAATCGATGCACGAGGCCGGCCCGACGGTGATGGGCCTCGACTGGCGAACCCGCATCCGTGATGCCCGCGGGCGCCTCGGCGACCAAGTGGTCGTCCAGGGCAACCTCGACCCGGCCCTCGTACTCGCCGGCGTGCAGCCCGCGCTCGATGGCACCGATCAGGTCCTGCGTGACAACGAACTCGCCGATGGCACCCAGCATCCGGGCCACATCTTCAACCTCGGCCACGGCGTCAATCCCGAGACCGATCCGGGTGTGCTGCAGGCCGTCGTCGATCTGGTCCACGAGCGCACGACCGTCACGCCATGAGCGCCGCCGGACCCGACGTCGCTGTGCTCCTGATGGCCTACGGGACGCCGCGCCACGTCGACGAGATCGAGCCCTACTACACCGACATCCGTCGTGGGCGCCCGCCGACGCCCGAGGCCCTGGCCGACCTGACCGCGCGCTACGCAGCCATCGGGGGCGTGTCGCCGCTCGCGCAGCTCACCGAGGCGCAGCGCGTCGGGCTCCAGGCAGCGCTCGACGCCGCCGTTCCCGGCCGATTCCACGTGGCGCTCGGCCTCAAGCACGCCGATCCGAAGGTGGAAGTCGCCGCGGGTCGACTCGCCGACGACGGGTTCGACACCATCGTCGGCCTGGTGCTCGCACCTCACTACTCGTCGTACTCAGTCGGCCAGTACCTCGATCGCACCCGCCAGGGTGTGGTCGACGTCGGTGGGTCGGCGCGGGTGGTCGGCATCGACAGTTGGGCGGTCGAGCCGGCGTTCATCTCGTTCCTGGCCGACGATCTCGCCGCCCGCATCAGCGCGATGCGCGAACGAACCGGTGGCCGGGTGCGGGTGCTCTTCACCGCGCACTCACTGCCGGAGAGGATCATCGCCGCAGGTGATCCGTATCCGGACGAACTGCGGTCGACGGCAGAAGCGGTCGCCGCATCGGTCGGCATCACGGAGGGCGACGACTGGCAGATCGCGTGGCAGTCCGCCGGCCGCACTCCCGAGCCATGGATCGGCCCCGACATCCTCGCCGTCATCGACGAACTGGGTGAGGACGCCGACGTCGCGGGCGTGATCGTGTGCGCCTGTGGGTTCGTGGCCGACCACCTCGAAGTGCTCTACGACCTCGACATCGAAGCAGCCCGACGCGCCGAGACGCGGGGCTTGGCCTTCGACCGCACGGCATGCGTCAACGACGACCCGACGATCATGGCAGCACTCGCAGCGCGGGTGATGGCCGCCGCCGAGGGTTGAGCACCATGTCTCGACGCGTGGCGGTCGTGGGCGGAGGGATCAGTGGCCTCTCGGCCGCGCTCGGCGTGATCGACGCCGACACCGGTGCCGACGTCGTGGTGTTCGACGCCGCCGAGCGCGTGGGCGGTCGCATCGACACGAGCCCGTTCGCCGGCGTCGCCCACGTCGATGAAGGCGCCGACGCCTTTCTTGCCCGGGTGCCGGAGGCCGTGGCACTCGCACGGCGCGTCGGTCTCGGCGACGACCTCGTGTCACCCGAAGCTGTCGGAGCGGCGGTCTGGCTCGACGGGCTGCACGCGATCCCGGACGGGCTGCTGCTCGGTGTGCCCGGACGACTCCGCCCGCTTGCGACCACCCGCCTGCTGTCGTGGAGAGGCAAGGCCCGCGCCGCACTCGAACCACTGCTGCCGCGCACCTCGACCGACAGCGATTCGATCGGCGAGTACGTGCGGGCCCGGTTCGGCAACGAGGTGCACGAACGTCTGGTCGACTCACTCGTCGGCAGCATCTACGCCACCGACACCGATCGATTCAGCCTGGCCGAGATGCCGCAGCTCGCGTCCCTGGCCCAGAACAACCGCAGTCTGCTGTTGGCCGCACGACGCCAACGCAGCGCCCAGGGCACGGCCACGGCGACCACGAGCCCGATCTTCGCTGCACCCCGCTGCGGCATGTCGGCGCTCACCCGAGCGACCGCCGACGCGGTTCGCGCTGGGGCCGGCACCGTCGTGACCGGCGCGACGGTTCAGTCGTGCGCACGAATTGCCGACGGCCGCTGGCGCCTGACCGGCGACACGGTGACCGGCGACACGCTGGCCGGCGACACGAGCGGCCGGCGACGACGCGTTCGACGCCGTGATCTTCGCCACGCCCGCGCGCGTGACGGGCGCACTCCTCGCCGCGTCCGCGCCCGAGGCGTCGCGGCTGCTCGCGCAGGCGGAGACCGCCGACGTCATCATGGTCACACTCCACGTCGCCGCCGACCAGTGGCCCGAGCGCCTGCGCGCCCTGAGTGGCTACCTCGTCCCGAAGCCGGCCCAACGGTCGGTCACCGCAGCATCGTTCGGCTCGCAGAAGTGGGCGCACTGGCGCCCACCCGGCGGCGGCGAGATCCTGCGGGTCTCGCTCGGTCGCGACGGCGTGGAGGTGCTCCATCTGAGCGACGACGAGGTGCTCGACGCCGTGCTCGCCGATCTTTCGCTCCACCTCGGCGTGGCCTTCGACCCGCTCGAGGTCCGCATCACCCGGTGGCCGGGGGCATTCGCCCAGTACCGACCGCACCACGCGAGTTGGGTCGATTCCATCGAGGCAACCCTCCCGACCGGGGTCTTCCTCACCGGTGCCGGCTTTCGCGGCATCGGCATTCCGGCATGCGTTCGATCAGGCGGGGCAATCGCCGTGCGGACGAGCACACACCTTGCAAATCTGGAAGAATCATCGCCGTGACCGTCCAGTCGAACGGCGAGCGTCCCGCCTTCATCCGGCGCCCGGCGGTGCCGCTGGTGGCCGTCGTCGTCGCGCTCGTCATCGGCGTCGGGTTCTTCGCGATGGACGGCCGGTCCGAGCCCAACACGGTGGCGACGTTCGATGCCGATTCTGCGACCACGACGGCCGCGCCGCCCACGACGCAGCCGCCCACGACCACGACCACGACGACCACCACGAGCACGACGACGTCCACCACCACCACGACCACCACGACCACGACGACGCTCCCGGTCAGCAAGCCGGTCGCTCCGCCCCAGGACGCTCGGGGCGCCGAGAACAACGCGCCGCTCGGGCGGATCATGATTCCCAAGGTCGGCCTCGACTCCGAACTCGAGGAGGGGATTCGCCTCACCACCCTCGATCGGGGGCCGGGACACTGGCCCGGATCGGCGATGCCCGGCGACATCGGCAATGTCGTGGTCGCCGGCCATCGCACGAGCCACGGGGCGGAGTTCCGCCACCTCGACAAGCTGGTCCCGGGCGATGAGGTCATCTTCTCGACGGCCTCGGGAACGCACACGTACCGGGTGACCGGCACACAGATCGTCACGCCCGACGCGGTGTGGATCACGAATCCCACCGCCACACCGACAGCCACCCTGTTCGCCTGCCACCCACTCGGCTCGACGGCGAAACGGATCGTCGTGAGCCTCGCCCTTTCGAGTTGAGCAACCTCGACCCCGACGACGGGTCGCTGCCCACCGAGCGGCGCTCCGTCCACGAACGTCTCGCGCGTCCGGCGCTCGCACTGGGAGCCGGCACGCTCGTGGCACTGTCGATGCCACCGTGGGGGTTCTGGCCGCTGGCAATCGTCGGCGTGATGCTTTTCGAGGTGGCACTCGGCGACGGGTTGTCCCGGCGTCGACGGATGCTGCTCGGCTTCCTCTTCGGTGCCGGTTGGATGTACGTCGGAATGGCGTGGATGGTGCAGCTGACCATGCCCGGGTATCTGGTTGCCGCGGCCGTGTTCGCCGCCTTCCACCTGCTGGCCGAGCTGGTGACGCCCGTTGGGCCATGGCGTGTGATCGGGCGCCCTGCTGCGCACACACTGGCCGAGGCGGTGCGGTTCTCGTTCCCGTTCGGTGGCGTTCCGCTGGCGACGATGGGAATGTCGCAGGTCGGTGGTCCGCTCGTCGGTGTCGTGCGCGTCGGCGGCGTGATCCTGCTCACCTGGGTGGTGTTCCAGCTCGGCATGTCACTGGTCGACATCGCCCGCCAACGACGCGATCGACGACGCGGTAACGGGCCCGGGGTGAGGGCGAATCCACAGGCTGTGATCGCCCTCGGCGTGATCGCTGTCGTCGCGGTCCTCGCCGCGGTTGCTCCACGGGGGTCGGCCACCGGCGAGACACTTCGCGTCGCAGCGGTTCAGGGTGGCGGCGAGCAAGGCACGAGCGCCCTCGAGGTTCCGCCGCGGCTGGTGACCGAACGACACCTCGAGGCAACCCGATCGATCCCCGACGATGCCGACCTCGATCTCGTGCTGTGGCCCGAGAACACGATCGACGTCGACGTCTTCGAGGGCTCGGAGATCTACGACGCGATCGTCGCGGAGGCCGCGAGGCTCGACGCACCGATCGCCGTCGGCGTGACCGAGGAACCGCGGGTCAACTCCCAGACCCTCGTGGCTCCCGACGGTGAGATCCTCGGGCGGTACGTGAAGGTCCGTCGGGTGCCGTACGGCGAGTACGTGCCCCTGCGCGGGATACTCGAAGCGATCGGCGCCCCCGTCGGCCAGGTGGGTCGTGACGCCGTTGCCGGCACCGGCCCGGCGGTGCTCGATCTCCCCGACGGCACCAGGATCGGCGTGGTGATCTCGTGGGAGGTGTTCTTCGCCGGACGAGCACGCGAGGGCGTGAAGCTCGGTGCCGAGGCGATCGTCAACCCGACCAACGGCGCCAGTTACACGGGCACCATCGTGCAGACCCAGCAGGTGGCGTCGAGCCGGCTGCGAGCGATCGAGAACGGGCGATGGGTGGTACAGGCCGCGCCGACCGGATTCACTGCGATCGTCGATTCCGACGGCAACGTCCTCCAACGCACCGCAGTGAGCGAACGCAACGTGCTGTACGACACCATCGAGTTGCGCGAGGGGCGCACCTGGTACACCCAACTCGGTGACGCCGGCTTCATCGTCGCGCTCCTGGTCGTCCTCGGCGCCTCGCTGTGGCGCGCCCGCCGCGCCTCGCACCCACCTCGCGTCACCCCGAGTTCGGTGTGAGCGACAATCCCGAGGCTCAGTCGACCTCGAGCATGAGGGTGACGGGGCCGTCGTTGACCAGCTCGACGCGCATGTCGGTGCGGAACCGACCGGTCTCGACCGTGGCACCGAGCGAGCGCAGCGTGTCGACCACACGATCGACGAGCGGTTCGGCGTACTCCGGTCGGGCGGCGGCCATCCAGCTCGGGCGCCGGCCCTTCGCGGTGTCGCCGTAGAGCGTGAACTGACTGACGACGAGCACCGATCCAGCGACGTCGGCCAGCGACCGGTTCATCACGCCGTCGTCGTCGTCGAAGATTCTCAGACCCCAGAGCTTGTCGGCCAGCTTGTCGGCCACACCCACGTCGTCCGCATGTGTGACGCCGACGAGCACGCACAGGCCGTTGCCGATCGCTCCGGCGGTCTCCCATTCGGCGTCGATGGACGACCGGGTGGTCACCTCGGCGTGGATCACACGTTGCACGAGCGCTCGCATCCGAGCAGTATCACCCGATGCCGACCGCCGATGCCATCCTCACGCTGACCGCCCGTGACGTCACCCTGACGGTGCATCCCGACGCCGGTTGTCGGATCGGCCAGATCTCCGTCGCCGGCCAGCCGCTCCTGGTCGATGTCGCCGACGTGAGCCATGCGATGACCTGGGGTTCGTTCCCGATGGCGCCGTGGGCCGGCCGAATCGCTCACGGTCACTTCTCGTTCCAGGGCATCGAGCATCAGCTCGACATCAACCATCACGACGGTGACGGGCCCCGCCGCGCCCACGCCATCCACGGCCTCGTGTTCGACCGCCCCTGGGTACTCGATGACGTACACGATGTGTCTGACACATCGTGTACGTCATCCCGTGAGTTCGACTGGGGGTTCGGGGGACGGGTGACGCAGACGATCGAGCTGCACCCCGATCGGGCCACGACCACCCTCACGATCGACTCGACCGGCCGGACGTTCCCGGCAGAACTCGGCTGGCACCCGTGGTTCCGCAAGCCTGATCGGTTGGAGTTCTCACCGACGGCCATGTACGAACGCGATGAGTTCGGTATCCCGACGGGTGCGCTGGTCGATCCCACCGAGGGTCCGTGGGACGACTGCTTCCTCAACGCCGAACCCGTGGTCCTCCACTACGACCGGGCGGTGGCGCGATCAGTACGTGTCGACTCCGACTGCGATCACTGGGTCGTCTACGACATGCCCGCCCACTCGACCTGCGTCGAACCACAGTCGGGCCCGCCGAATGCCTTCAACCTGGAACCTCACGTCGTCGATCCGAACACACCGCTGCGCCGCACCATGACCATCTCCTGGTGACACTGTCTTTCCGGACCCGACCCCGAAGGACCGGCGATTCTCGGGTAATGGTGCGCCGATAGCCTCGATCGGATGTCGACGGCCGGACTCGATCCTGACGCACCGCTCAAGATCGCGTACCTCACGTACCGCGGCAAGCCCCACGTGGGCGGCCAGGGTGTGTACACCCGCCATCTCACCAAGGCGCTCGCCGACCTCGGCCACACGGTCGAGGTGTTCGGTGGTCAGCCGTACCCGATCCTCGACGAGCGGATCACGCTCACGAAGCTGCCGAGCCTCGACACGTTCAACGAGTACTTCCCGGGTCGCTTCCCCGGCTTCTGGGAGCTGAAGACCCGCGAAGACGCCCTCGAGATGGCCCAGTTCGTGACCGGCGTGTTCCCCGAGCCCCTTGCGTTCAGCGCCCGCGCCGCCCGCGCGCTCAAGCCCCGCGCCCGCGAGTTCGACCTCGTGCACGACAATCAGTGCCTCGGCTACGGCATCTTGAAGATCGAGGAGGTGATCCCCACGATCGTCACGCTGCACCACCCGATCACGAAGGATCGCCAGCTCGAGATGAGCCATGCCAAGACCCGAATGAGGCGGTACTCCGTGGGCCGCTGGTATTCCTTCGTGAAGATGCAGGGCAAGGTCGCGTCGAAGATGCCGCGCATCGTCGTCGTCAGCCAGAACTCGATCGACGACATCCACACCGACATGGGTGTGCAGATCGATCGCATGCGCCTCGTTCCGGTCGGCGTCGACCCCGACCTCTTCAAGCCGCTCCCCGAGGTCGAGCGCAGGCCCGGGCGTCTGATCACCACCGCATCGGCCGACGTCGCCCTCAAGGGCCTGTCGTACCTTCTCGAAGCCATGGCCAAGCTGCGCACCGAGCGCGATGTCACGCTCACGATCATCGGCAAGCCGCGCCCGGGCCATTCGATGGACCTCATCGACTCCTACGGGTTGGCGCCCCACATCGAGTTCGTCTCCGGTGTCAGCGACGAGCGCATCGCCGAGCTCTATGCCGAGGCCGAGATGGCAGTGGTGCCGAGCCTGTACGAGGGCTTCAGCCTCCCCGCCATCGAGGCGATGTGCTCGGGGACGCCGCTCGTCGCCACCGATGGCGGAGCGTTGCCCGAGGTCACCGGCATCGACGGCGAGACCGTGATCGGCTGCAAGGCCGGCGACGTGGATTCGCTCGCTGCTGCGATCACGCGTGGCCTCGACAGCCCGGAGCTGCGCGCCAAGGTCGGCGCTGCGGGCCGACAGCGCGTCCTCGACCGCTGGACGTGGAAGAAGTGCGCCGAACAGACCGTCGAGCAGTACCGCGAGGTCCTCGCGATGCCGCAGAACGTCGCCAAGCTGCGCGCCAACGGGCGGCTGTGACATGTTGACGATCCGCTTCGACCAGCTCGGCCTCGCTCCCGGCGACCGCGTCCTCGACGTCGGCGCCGGGTTCGGCCGCCACGTGTTCGAGTGCGCACGGCGAGGCGCCGATGTCGTGGCACTCGACTACGCCGAGGACGAGGTCGTCCAGACACGAGCGACACTCGGCGGCATGGTCGACGCCGGCGAGATCGACCTCGAGCGATTCAAGGGCGTGCTGCGCGGCGACGCCACGAAGCTCCCGTTCGCCGACAACTCCTTCGACGTCGTCATCACGTCCGAGGTGCTCGAACACATCCAGGACGACGTGTCGGCGATCGCCGAGATGGTTCGGGTCCTGAAGCCCGGCGGCCACTTCGCCGCCACCGTGCCGGCATGGTTCCCCGAGAAGATCAACTGGATGCTCTCCGACGAGTACCACGCCCCGAAGAGCGAGGGCGGCCACGTCCGGATCTACAGCTCGACCGAATTGTCGGCCAAGCTCCGCACCGCCGGTCTCGAGCTGCATGGCAGCCATCGAGCCCACGCGCTGCACTCGCCGTACTGGTGGCTCAAGTGCGCCGTCGGTCCACGCAACGACGACCACCCCGCCGTGAAGAAGTACCGCGAGTTCCTCGAGTGGGACATCATGGAGCAGCCAACGTCGACCAAGGTCGCCGACCGGGTGCTGTCGCCGGTGCTCGGAAAGAGCATCGTGTTCTACGGGGTGAAGCAGGTCGAGCGTTCTCGATGAGCCACCTCCCCGATCTCCCCGGCGTGCTCAGCGCCGACGAACTGCACCGCACCGGCCTGCATCTGGCCTCGCTGCAGCTCGACTCCGGGATGATCCCGTGGTTTCCCGGCGGTCATTGCGATCCGTGGAATCACGTCGAGACCGCCATGGCGCTCGATGTCGCCGGCTTGCACACCGAGGCCGAGCGGGCCTACGAGTGGCTCGTCGACACCCAGCGGCCCGACGGTTCGTGGCACGCCTACTACCACAGCGACGGTTCGGTCGAGGACGACAAGCTCGACACGAACGTGTGCGCCTACATCGCGACCGGCGTCTGCCACCACATGCGAAACACCTGGGACCGTGGGTTCGCCGAGAACATGTGGCCCACCGTCGAACGCGCACTCGAGTTCGTTCTGTCGCTGCGCCGCCACGACGGATTGCCATTGTGGGCGATCGAGCCCGAGGCCCGTCCGTGGGACTACGCCCTGCTCACCGGGACGTCCAGCATCCAACACGCGCTGCGCTGTGGTGCCCGGTTGGGCGAGAGCGTCGGCGAGCCCCGACCCGATTGGATCGGTGCCGCCGACGTGATGGCCGATGCGGTGCGATACCGTCCCGACGCCTTCGAACCGAAGACCCGCTGGGCGATGGACTGGTACTACCCCGTGCTGACCGGCGTGCTCACCGGTGAGGCCGCCAAGGTTCGCATGGCCGATGGTTGGGACACGTTCGCGATGGAGGGCCTCGGCATCCGGTGTGTGAGCGACGAACCCTGGGTCACGGCATCGGAGACCGCCGAGTGCGCGCTCGCGTACGCAGCAATCGGCGACACCACCACGGCGACCGACCTCTTGAAGTGGACGCGCACGCACCGCCGCGACGACGGGTCGTACTGGACCGGCATCGTCTATCCCGAACCCGTGCTCTTCCCGTTCGACGAGCACACCTCGTACACCGCCGCGGCCGTCGTGTTGGCCGTTGATGCGATCACCCGCTCCACTCCCGCCAGCGACGTCTTCGTCCCGTTCTGAGCGCGAGCGCCTGCGCACCGAACACGATCGTGTCAGTCGGCGAGCAGGCCGTAGAAGATGAACTCGGTACGACGGTTCAGCGCGAGTGCCGCCTCCGACGCATCATCGGAGAGCAGGTCCTGTTCGCCAACGGCGCGAGCGGCCAGCCGGGAGGGGTCGATGCCTTTGCCGACCAGATACCGCACGACCGACACAGCGCGAGCCTCCGAGATCGCATAGTTCGCCGCCTCGTCGCCGACCTGGTCGGCGTGGCCGACGACGGTGACCGTCACGTTCGGCAGTGCCGCCATCACGGTTGCCACCCGGTCGAGCTGTGCGCCGTGCTCGAGGGTGACATCGGCGCTGCCCGCGTTGAAACGGGGAGAATTCATCTCGATCACGCGTGTACCGATACTCGACGGCACGGCGGGGTCGATCTGGATATTCGCGTTCACGATGGCGTTCGGATCGGTGCTGTTGGCCAGCGCCAGCGTGGTGAGCAGCTCCAGCTTCTCCTGGCTGGACACCCAACCCGTCACATTGATGGTGGGACCGTCGAACACCGCGACGATCGGTTCGGGTGATCCATCCGGCAGCGTCGGATAGCTCGGGCCAACCGGCACCGCGGCGAGCGCAGCCGTCGTGGCCGGCGCGGCAGTCGTCGTCGGCGCAGCCGTCGTGGCCGGCGCAGTAGTCGCTGGCGCAGTGGTCGCAGGAGCGGTGGTCGCAGGAGCAGTGGTGATCGTGGACAACGTGGCCTCGGGCACGACGGCGACCGATCCAGCGTCGTCGCTGCCGCCCATGACGACGGCGAGGACACCGACGATCCCCACAATGGCGACCACGGCAGCGAGCACGGTGAGCAGCGGCCTGCGCGAGCGCGCCGGGGTGCTCGGCGCGGGGGCGAAATCGGTCGGCGCGGGGCCGGAATCGGTCGGCGCCGGGGCGGCAACGACCGGAGCCGCAGCCACTGTCGGAGTCGGAGCCGGGGCGAGCACCATCGGAGTCGGAGCCGTGCCGGGGAGTGGAGCAACCGGTGACGTCGACGCGAGATCGGCAGCGGCAGCCGCCAGGGCGAGATCGGTGATGCTGACGCTGGTTGCGTCACCTGCGGACACATGCGCCGCTGCATCCGGCGAGATCGCCGACGAGGAGGGCGGTGGCGGCGGCAACGGCGTCATGCGGAACTGCGCCGCGAGCTCCGAATCGATTGGGGGCGAATCGGGTGTCGCGGTCGTCGGATCGGTCATGAGCGGAACCTGCCTGTCTGGACGTTGGGCTCCGCCGAAACAGCGACGGACCCCGGTGACATCCGATGAATCGGCACGGCTCGACCAACACTTGAGAACTCATCGCGTCGTGCCGGCGGTCGACGCGATCACCCGCTCCACCCCGGCCGGCGCCATCGTTGTCCCGTTCCGACCATCGCCATCGGCAGGTCGGACACACTCGGCAGAACGGCCCGCAGGAACGACACTGCGGTGACGCTCCGGGAGCCTGCTCATGACCCGCCACGCCACGTAGGCGGTCAGTGCCGTGCCCACGAGACCGACGATCGTCGCAACGGCGAAGCCGCCCCAGGTCGACGCAACCTGGAATCGGGGTGGGGCCTGCACCCAGCCCGGTCCCGTCCAGGACAGGTCCATCGTCTCGGTGCCCCGCTTCGGGTTGAGCAGTCGCGCCCAGAGGAACCAGCCGACGAGCCTCGCCGCCCCGTACACGACGTAGGCACGAAAGACCGCCCGTCGCACATGATCGGGCATCCGGAACCTGTGCTGGAGGGTCGCCCAGAACGGATCGGCCGGCTCGACGTTGGTGTGGAAGTACTCCGCCGTGAGGACGTTGCGAGCCAGGAGCAACATCAGCACGAGCCAGACCACGTCCCATGCCCAGCCGAGACTGGAGTAGTACGCGGCAGCATCGCCGTAGCGGCCCTGTTGCGACGAGTACTGCCACATGCCGATGCTGTAGTGCTGGGTCGTGAACGGGAAGAACATCATGGCGCCGACGGAATCGGCCGTATCGGTCAGGACGTGCGACCAGTAGCCGATGAGAATGCCGATGCCCCACGGCTTGCTCCGGGTGATGAGGTACACGGCCGACGCAGCGAGGATCCCGGCGACGAGCGAGTGCGTGGGGCCGGATCCCGGCCAACCCCTGTGGTACATCCACGGCTCCGGAGCCTTGATCAGTTCCCAGTGGCCGATGTGCAGGCCATAGACGGGCAACTTCGTGAAGTCCGGCATGAGTGCACCGATGAGGATCGCCAGATAGCTGATCCGCCACGCACGGCCGGTGCGATCCATGTGGCGGTGGAGGATGACGGACTCGAGCTCGTGCGCCGCCCAGCTCATGGCGGCCGCCTCCGCGAGAGCAACGGCGTCACGAGTGCGACGGAGCCCACCACGATCAACGGTCCGACGAAGAAGTTCAGGATGATCGTGCGCAGGAACATCCCCGCCACGACCAGGACGGTGAACGCCACCACGTAGGCGACCATCTCGGCGGAATGCTCGCTCACTGGAGTCCTCCTCTCCCCACGGGGTGTGTGACCCTCCGCCCGATTTCATCGTGATCCCCTGGCCGACGGCACGACCAGGGTCATTCGGCATGACGATTGTCGGCGCGGTGCCGGACGATCCCCGGGGCAGGAGGTCGGACCAGCCGGAGGTGGGTATCGGGCTGTTACGTTCCAGCGCATGAAGTCGACGTTCGCCCGGACCATCTTCTCGATCTGGAGCTGGTTCGTGCTCGGCGTGGTGATCCTCGTGTGGACGCCAATGGTGGCCATCACCCGCCTCGTCACGATGCCCTTCGACAAGGGCGCCTATGCCGCCGGGTATCTGTTCCGCAAGCTCACCGTGGTCCACGAACGGTTGACGCCGCTCTGGAAGTTCCGCACCTCGGGCACCCTGCCCGACGACATGCGCAACCCCTACGTGGTGGTGTCGAACCACGAGAGTTTCGTCGACATCCTGCTGATCTCACACCTGCCCACCGAGATGAAGTGGATGTCGAAGATCGAGATCCTGCGCATTCCGCTCGTCGGATGGATGATGCGTCTGGCTCGTGACATCCCGCTCGAGCGTGGTGATGCCACCTCGATCGCCAAGGCGCTCGAAGCGTCCCGTGAGCGACTGAACTCGAAGGTGTCGGTCATGATCTTCCCGGAGGGCACCCGCTCGAAGACCGGCGAACTCCGGCCGTTCAAGACCGGCGCCTTCCGGCTGGCGATCGAAGCGCAGGTTCCCGTGCTGCCGCTCGCCGTCTACGGAACTCGCGACGCCCTGCGCAAGCACGACTGGCGCCTCGGATATGCAGAGGCCGAGGTCCGCGTGCTCGACCCGATCAGCACCGAGGGCCTCACGATGGATGACGTCGCGGACCTCAGCGAGCGGGTGCGCAGCGTGATCGTCGCCGGACGCGATGAGCTCCGGCGCGAGTTCGGCGACTGAGCAACACCGTGTCCGTCCCGGTCCGGCTCCTCGCAGCGGCCAAGCCAACGGTGCCTTCTGCGCTCCTGGTCGCCATCGCCACGAGCACGGCAGTGTTCACCGCAACTCCGTTCTTCCTCTCGTCGGTTGCCGAGCAGTACGACGTCGCGATCGGCACCGCCGGCCTCACGTCGACTGCACAGCTCGGGGGCTTCGTCGTGGCTTCGTGGGTTGGCGGCCGGTTCCTCCATCCCGTTCGCGGCATCTTCGTGATCGGCACGTTGCTCGGCGTCGTCTCGAACCTCGGGTCGGCCGTTGCGCCCGCGTTCGAACTGCTCGTCGTGCTCCGCTTCGTCAGCGGGCTCTCGCTCGGTTTCGCGGCATGGATCGCCTGGCAGGCAGCATTCGGCCACCCCGGTCGGTCCGGCGAAGTCGCCGTCGTCGGCCCCTTGGTCGGCGTCGTCGCCTCCCCGCTCATCGCGATCGTCCTGCAGTCGGCGGGACTGAACTGGCTGTTCGTGGTCCTGGGGTTCATCACTGCGCTGCCCTTGATCTTCACCCGTCAGGTTCCCCGCCTCGACCACCTCCGTCCGCACCACACCCGCCACGTTGCGACACGTGCGGCGAAGGCGATCCTGTTCGCGCTCACGCTGCTCACGCTCGGTGGATCGTCGGTGTTCGTCTATGCGGCAGCGATCGGCGAGGAACTCGACGGGCTCTCGCCGTTCACGGTGTCGCTGCTCTTCAGCGCCAACGCGCTGGCATCGATCCCGTCGGCGCGATGGACCGGCCGTCGAGGGCCGGCCGGCATCTGGTTCCTGATGACGGCGTTGTGCGCCCTGACGATTGCCCTGTCGCGCAGTGGGCTGCTGTTCGGGGCGGCGATGATCGGGTGGGGGTTCGTGTTCTTCATGGGTGTTCCCGCCGCGTTCACCCTCCTTGCAGCCCGATCGAACTTCCCCGAGGAACGCGCCGGCGACGCACAAGCGGTCATGGCGCTCGGCCGCGTCTTCGGTCCTCTCCTGGGCGGTGCGCTCTACGCCGCCGGCTCGACGACCACGCTCGGCATCGCGGCGGCCGCGGTGATGGCGGTCGGGTCCGGCCTGCTGCTCTACGTCGACCGTCAGCGTTTCGTGGTGATGCGCCAGTTCGGGAGCTGGGATCGTTCGTCAGTCGACACGACGCAGCACGCGTAGCGACCCGGTCGCCGACACGAGGGCGAAGCGACCCGATTCGAGTGCCGGTCGGAAGATCTGTTCGTAGGGCGGACGGCCACCGTCAGCGGGGTCGGGGAAGACGTCATGGATGGCGAGCGTTCCGCCGACGGCGACGTGCGGCGTCCACCCCTCGTAGTCGAGTCGGGCCGGTTCGTCGCCGTGTCCGCCGTCGATGAAGAGCAACGACAACGGCGTGGTCCAGGTCGCCGCGACAATGGGCGATCTGCCGACGACGGCGACGACCGAGTCCTCGAGCCCGGCGTCGTGGATCGTGTCACGGAAGAACGGCAGCGTGTCCATCTTGCCGGTGCGCGGATCGACCACGTCGGTGTCGTGGTGCTCCCATCCGGCCTGGTTCTCCTCCGACCCACGATGGTGATCGACGGCGAACAGCACCACGCCCGCCGATTCGGCGGCATCGCCCAGCCACACCGTCGAGCGGCCGCAGTACGAGCCGACCTCGAGCATCGGCGCACCGGGCACTGCCCGGCCCGCATCGACCGCCGCGTCCCAGAGGGCGTCGCCTTCGTCGGCGGGCATGAATCCTTTCGTGGCGAGCGCCAGGTCGCGACGCTCCGGCGTCACCAGGTGTCCCAGTGGATGATCGTGTCGGGATCGGGCCGCAGCGCCCGCTTGAAGTCGGTACCGATCGTGTACGCGAGCGGCGTGAGACACGCCTGCTGCATCCCGTCGAAGGGAATCCCGACCACGTCGGCGACTTCCTTCTCCATCATCAACGCGATCGTCGTCCATGCGGTGCCGAGCCCGCGAGCCCGCGCGGCCAACATGAAGCTCCACATGCCGGGCAGGATGTTGCCCATCGACGACGCCGACATCATCGCCGGCGCACCGTCGACGCGGCCGGCGGTGCATCCGATGACCAGCGCAGGTGCGTCGGCCATGTGTTCGGACAGGTAGGTCGCCGAATCGACCACGCGGTCCTGCTGGGCCTGCTCGTCGGCACCATCCTTCTTGATGGCGCCGGCGTAGAACGGCATCGAGCTGTAGATCGCCCAGCACTGTTTGTAGATCTCGCCGATCGCTCGACGCTTCTCGGCGTCCTTGACGACCACGAACTGCATCGTCATCAGGTTCGACCCCGACGGAGCCTGCATGGCGGTGGCGACGCACTCGCGGATCACGTCGTCCTCCACCGGCCGGGAGAAGTCGAGGCGTTTGCGAACAGCGCGGGTCGTGTTGAGGACGTCATCTGCGGAGAGGTCGAGCAAGGTCATTCGCCGACTGTACGACGTGCCAACATGACCACTGCCATGGAGAGCACACCGACCGATCCCGCCGCGTCCACACCTGAGAGCCAAGCAGCGCTGGACGACCTCGTCGCGCTCCTCGACCTCGAGGCGATCGAGGTGAACATCTTTCGCGGGAACTCCCCCGATGAGAACCGCCAGCGCGTGTTCGGCGGCCAAGTGGCGGGTCAGGCGCTCGTTGCCGCAGCGCGCACCATCGACGAGCGCGGCCGGCTCGTGCACTCGCTGCACGCCTACTTCCTGCGTCCCGGTGATCCGACCGTGCCGATCCTCTACGAGGTCGACCGGATCCGCGACGGCCGCAGCTTCTCGACCCGGCGCGTCGTTGCGATCCAGCACGGGCGGGCCATCTTCAACCTCCAGGCCAGCTTCCACGACCAGGAAACGGGTCCGGACCACCAACTCGCGATGCCCGAGGATGTGGGTGACCCCGAGCAACTGGCCGACTTCCGCACCCGCATGGCGCCGTATGCGGAACAGATCGGCGACTGGTACGACCGCCCGCGACCGATCGACCTGCGCTACGTCAGCGGTGATCCGATCAGCCGTCAGGGCCAACCGGCGACCCGCCAACAGGTGTGGCTGCGCGCCGACGGCACGCTGCCCGACGATCCGGTACTGCACGCCTGCGTGGTCACCTATGCCAGCGACATGACACTGCTCGACACCACGATCCTGCCGTTCGGCCTGGGATGGGACACGCCCGGGTTGCAGATGGCCAGCGTCGACCACGCAATGTGGTTCCACCGCCCGTTCCGGGCCGACGACTGGCTGCTGTACGACCAGTCCGCAGTGTCGACCGGCTCGGCGCGTGGGATGGCACAGGGGGCGCTGTTCACCCGCGACGGTCGCCTGGTGGTCAGCGTCGTGCAGGAAGGGCTTGCCCGCTTCACCGGATGACGCGCACGACGTGCGCCCCGGCGCTCGGCGCGGTAGAGATGGAGTGGTGAACGTCCGATCGCCATCCCCCCGATCACTCGTTGTCGTCGCTGCCCTGTCACTGGGTGGCGTGGCAGCGGGTTGTGGCTCCGACAGCGCACCGGTGACCGACAGTTCGTTCGGGGTCGGACCGTCCGCCGACGTCGCCACGACGCTCGGGGCCGACACCACCGCTGTTCCTGCGCCGGCTGACGGCCCGTCGTCCACCGTCTCGCCGACCACCGGAGCTCCAGTGCCGCTGCCGGTACCGGCCGTCTCGCTCTTCGAGATCGGGGGCTTCGACCAGCCGGTGCAGGTGACGAACCGTCCGGGCGACTCGGTGGTGTACGTGGTCGAGCAACCGGGTCGTGTCGTGGCCGTCACCGATCTGTCGAGCGATGTCGTGCTCGACATCAGCGACCTCACCAATGCCAAGGGAGAGCAGGGCCTGCTCGGTCTCGCGTTCCACCCGACCGCCGACCTCGCCTACGTCGACTACACGTCGACATCCGGGAACACGGTCGTCGCGGAGTTCGCCGTCGATCCGACAACCGGCGTGTTCGATCCGGCGTCGCGTCGCGAGGTCCTCACCGTCGAGCAGCCGTACTCGAATCACAACGGCGGCCAGCTGGCGTTCGGGCCCGACCAACTGCTCTACATCGGCCTCGGCGACGGCGGTTCCGGCGGTGACCCCCAACGCAACGCGCTCGATCTCGGTTCGCGGCTCGGCAAGATCCTGCGCATCGACCCCGTCGCCAGCGGCGATCAGCCGTTCACCGTGCCGGCCGACAACCCGTTCGTCGACACCCCGGGCGCCGACCCGACGATCTGGGCGTACGGATTGCGCAATCCGTGGCGCTTCTCGTTCGATGCGCCGACCGGCGATCTGTGGATCGCCGATGTCGGCCAGGGCGACTGGGAAGAAGTGAACCGAGCCCGAGCGACGCCCGACCGGCTGGATGCCGGTCGCGGCGCCAACTTCGGTTGGAGCGCCATCGAGGGTTTCGAACCGTTCAACAACGACCAACCGAGTGACGGCGCACTCGACCCGTTGTTCGTCTACGACCACAACGACGGTCGGTGCTCGGTGAGTGGTGGAGCGGTCGCCCGCAGCGAATCCGTCCCCGACCTGGCAGGCTGGTACGTGTTCGGCGACTACTGCACCGGCCAGATCTGGGCCCTCGACCCGACCGTGCCCGCCAGCCAACCCCGAGTCATCGAGATCGCCCGCCTCGACGGCCTCGCCGCCGTCAGCACCAGGTCCCGACGGCGATCTCTACGCCGTGTCGAACGGTGGCACCGTCGCCCGCCTCACCGCCCCCTGATCCCCGTTCTCGTGAACACGTGCGCGAACTATTCGCGCACGTGTTCACGAGTTCGGGATGATGAGGCGGGGATGAGACGAGTCACAGGAAGCTGAGGAGGTCGGCGAAGGTTTCCTCGGCGTCGACGTCGAGCCCCCGATGCTGGAACCACCCGCAGACGTTCAGCACGTCGCGGTGCAGGAAATCGAGGCCCTGCATGTTGGCGGCGATGTCGATCGACTGCGGGAAGTCGATGAACCACAGCCGGCCCTCCCACCACAGCAGGTTGTACGCCGACAGGTCACCGTGGGCGATGCCCGCCGCAGTGATCCCTCGGAGACCCTCGATCAGTTGCTGGAAGGCATCGTCGAGTTCGTCGCGTGACAGACGGGCGCGTCGACAGCTGCGGGGCGGCTGCCTCCCAACTCCCGACGTATTCGAGATCGAACACATCGTCGGCGTAGCCGACCGGATACGGCACCGACACTCCACGTCGCCACAGGCGCAGCATCACCTCGTGTTCGGTCCCGGTCCATCGGTCCTGCAAGAGGCGCTTGCCGTAGGTCGACATCCGCTCGATCGCTCGACGATCGCGGGACTTGCGGAACTGTCGGCCCTCTCGATACTGCACGTCGTGACGGAACGTCGACGCTCGCTGCACGCCGAGCGCTTCGAGCTGGCCCTTGTGCGTGACCTGACGGGGAAGATAGCGCTTACGGGCGATGAGACAGCTCCGGTGGTCGCCGTCACCGTCGGCGATGCGCTCGACGAGATTGACCTGGGCCTCCTTGCCACTCTTGATGACGCCGTGATCGACATCGTGATACGGCTCGTCGACGAGCCACTGCGGGTGATCTGACATGGTGGAACAACCTCGTGTGTGTGGGAACGAACGGATCACCGGTCGGCGCGGTGCTCGGCTCGAACCTGCTCAGCAGGCGAGGGCGCGACCGGAAGGGATGAACACAGATGCAGTCATGTGAGCAACCTCCCTTCGATCGACGGACAACTCACCATACGCCAGTGCGACACCGTCGTCCACCGGGTTTCGACGGTCCCGGCAGCGTGTGGCGGGCGCGGCGCCTACCAGGACTCGCCGTGGTCGGGGAGTTCCTCGGGGGTTCCCACGATGAGCGGATCAGGGGTGCCGACGATGTCGACATCCTTGCCCTCGTACGGCACGGCGGCGAGGACGTGACGCATGGCGTTGACCCTCCCTCGCTTCTTGTCGTTGCTGCGCACGATCGTCCACGGGGCGTAGTCGGTGGAGGTCCGCTCGAACATCGTCAGCTTCGCCTTGGTGTAGTCGTCCCACCGGTCGAGCGATGCGATGTCGGTCGGGCTCAACTTCCACTGCCTCATCGGGTCGATCCGTCGGATCGTGAACCGTGCGATCTGCTCGCGTCGCGACACCGAGAACCACAACTTGACGAGCTTGGTCTCCGAATTGACGAGCATCCGCTCGAACTCGGGGACCGCGCGCAGGAACTCCTCGTAGTCGGCGGGGCTGCAGTAGCCCATCACCGGCTCGACCACCGCCCGGTTGTACCACGAGCGGTCGAAGAATCGGATCTCGCCACGCGTCGGCAGGTGACGCACGTACCGCTGGAAGAACCACTCACCCTGCTCGCGCGGCGACGGCACACCGAGCGCAACCACGTCGGCGCCACGAGGGTCGAGATGCTCGCGGAACCGCTTGATCGTGCCACCCTTGCCGGCCGCATCACGCCCCTCGAACACGAGCACCAGCTTGTAGCCGGTTTCCTTGATCCAGTCCTGGGCCTTCAGCAACTCGATCTGCAGACCCCGCTTGTGTTCTTCGTACTCGTGGCGGCTCATCCGTTCGGCGTACGGGTAGTGCTCCTGCCACGTCATCACGGGAAGGCCATCGGGCCCGAGCAACACCGGATCGTCGATCTCGTCGAAGGTCCCCTCGACCGTGAAGCCCCGTTCGGCGATCTCGGCCGACGACATCGAGCGGAATTCCTCGATCACACGATCGATGTCGCTGGCGTCGAGATGGTTGCCGCGGGGAGTGTCGGTGCCGTCCACGCTGGAAACCTAGCGACGCGCCCCCATGAACATCCCCTTCAGCGCCTCGTAGTGCTCGATGACGTGACCGGCGCCGAGCACCACCGCTTCGAGCGGAACGTTCGACATCTTCACCGGCACCTCGGTCTCGCGCTCGATGCGCTCGGCGAGGCCGCGCAGCAGACCGCCGCCGCCGACGAGGTACATGCCACGGACCAGGAAGTCCTGCGACAGTTCCGGCGGCGCCTTCGACAGACACCGGATGACCGACGCCACGATCGACGACACGACATCCTCGATCGCGTAGCGAACTTCCTCGGGCGTGAGGATGACGGTCTTCGGCAGACCCGTCATCAGGTCACGACCACGCACCTCCGCTTGATTCTCGTCGGGCGTCGGATCCGCCGAGCCGATGGCGACCTTGATCTCCTCAGCCGTCCGTTCCCCGATGGCGATGCCATGTTCGCGACGTACGTAGTTCTGGATCGCCGCATCGATGTCGAACGACCCGACGCGAACCGCCTCGAGCGCCACGATGCCACCCAGGCTGATGACCGCCGTCTCACTGGTTCCGCCGCCGATGTCGATCACCATGTTGCCGACCGGTTCGTCGATCGGCAGGTCGGCGCCGATGGCTGCGGCCATCGGCTGCTCGATCAGGTTGGCGTCGGCCGCTCCGGCCCGGCGGGCGGCGTCGGTGACTGCCCGGCGCTCGACCTCGGTGATCGCCGACGGCACGCAGATGACCACCTTGGGGCGTGTGAAACGACTCACCCCGACACGTTGGAGCAGCAGACGGATCATCCGCTCGGTGATCTCGAAGTCGGTGATGGCACCACCACGAAGCGGACGCACGGCGACGATGTAGCCGGGCGTGCGCCCGATCATCTGCCACGCCTCGCGACCGGTTGCGAGCACCTCGCCGGTCTGACGGTTGAGCGCGATGACGGACGGCTCGTTCAGCACGATGCCGCGGCCCTTCATGTAGACGAGCGTGTTTGCCGTCCCGAGATCGATGGCAAGGTCACGCGCCACTGGACCTCCTCGTTGCGTCAGGTGCCATTGCCACCATCATCGCCGGTCGAGCGTCCATCGGACGGTTTCATCCGATCGGACGTCTGGCGGCGAGCTTCGGGCGACAGCGCATCGATCTGACGTCGGAACGAATCGATGTCGTCCGGTTGGCGACGATTGCGTTTGGCGGCGGTGACGAGAAACATCAGCAGGGCGACAACCGCCACCACCACGATGACCACGAGCGGTGTCATCGGCCGACCGACCGCGGGTCACGCAGTTCGTGTGCCCCCGTTCCCCAGCCGGCGCCGTCGGCCCACACCTCGTGCTTCCAGATCGGCGCCGCTTCCTTCAGGGCGTCGATCGCGAAGCGGGCCGCCTCGAACGCCTCGGCACGGTGCGGCGCCGACACCACGGCGACGACCGACGATTCGGTCACGTGCAGCCGTCCACTGCGGTGCAAGAGCGCGATGCGTCCCGTGTCGGGCCAACGGCGCCGCAGCTCCGTACCGATCTCGGCGAACCTGGCCACGACCTGCTCGTCGTACGCCTCGTAGGTGAGATGTTCGACGCCACTTCGTCCCTCGGCATGGTCACGAATGGTGCCGCTGAACAGCACCACGGCGCCGCAGTCAGCTCGTACCGCCCACTCGTACGCTTCACCGATCGGCAGTTCCGACTCGACGAGGGCGAACCACTCGTCGACATCGGAGGGGCCCTGCACGTTGGCAGCGTAGCCACCATCGGCCGTCCCGCGGTCACAGCGTCTCCAACGAGTTGTACGATCTCGCTTTCGTGGAACCCGGGCCGCTGCCTCCTCACGAACGAACGTGGCGACACCCGTCCGAACTCGGCCCCACCAGAGCCGACATCGAACCCGGATCGTCGAGTCATCTTGCGGCGCTCGCCGTCGGCACGCTCGCTGTCATCGCTGTCGCCGGGCTCGTCGTCGCCATGACACCACGAACGTCGTCGAGCCCCGTCGCGCTCAGCGCAACGACCACACCGGTCGCCGCGCTGCGAGAGCCGACCACCGCGCCGCCTGGCATCGGCACGTCAGCCGCAACCGCCTCGGTACGAGTGGCGACTGCGGCCGCGTCCGGCCTTCCGCGGATTCCGATCGGCGCGCTCCTGACGTCGTTCTCGGCGTTTCCTCACGCGGTCACGTCGGGGCCGCAGCTCACGCTCGACGGCACCGGCGTCGCGATCCGACTTCCCGACGACCACGACATCGTGCTGGTGCACACCGAAGCGGTCACCTATGAGCTTCCGTGGGGCGAAGTGCCCTTCCTCGGGATGCCGGACGGTTCGGTGGTCTTCGACGGTGCCGGCGCACTGGTCGCACATGTCGCCGGTGGCGAACTCGTCACACTCGTCGGCGACTGATCCGACGCCTCACGACGACGGCGACGATCAAGGCGACGAACGAAGCTCCCACGACCCCAGCGCCGAGCGCCAGCTCCTGGCGGCGCTTCGGTGAGACCGTGGTCCACCAGGGGGCCTCGGTGCTCTCGACGTAGGTCTGTTCGTTCGTGACCGTCGGCGCCCAACCCGCGGCGCGTAACCGGCCGTTCGACACCACCCACGGCTCCAGCGTGTACGACAGCAGCCCGGGAGGGATCGGTCCGCGCTGGAATCGCCACCTCAAACCTGCCACGAACTCGGACAGGCGCTCGGGCAGTGGGAGGCGAGGGCGTTCACCCGACAGCGCACGTACGCGCTCGCCGGCCACCCAGCCGTCGGGCGCAACGTTGTACACACCGTCGAGCCGATCGACCACCGCCAGCACGACCGCGGCGGCGAGATCGTCGAGATGAAGATACTGCGAGGGCGGATCGGCTTCGGCAAGGCGCCTGCCGAACCCCGACACGATGGCAGTCGCCAGTCGGGAGTCGCCACCGGCTGCCAACGAGACGGCCGGTCGCAGGACACAACTCGCCCGGTCGCGGCCCGGAGAGACGCCACTGCTCGACGAGTTCTTCCGCCGACGCCAGCTGCCTCGCGAACACGAACTCGACGTCGGGGCGCAGCGTGGCCGCCTCGGTCAACGGGACGGGATTGTTGGAGAGCGCTCCGTACACCATCGCCGACGACACGAACACCACCTGCGACGCACGAAGACGATCGGCCGTGGCGAGCGTTTCGGCAGCGAACTCGGTGACGCTCTCGCGCCGCGCGGCACGCCGGTCGTAGTCGCTGCTGCCGAGATCGACGACGATGTCGCAGTCGCCGATCGAGCCGTCGACCGGTACCCCTGGCTGTTGCACCACGACATCGATGACGCTCCCGTCGGCAGGAGTGCGTCGGCCGCCGGTGGGGTGTGAACGCGGGCCCGAGTGGGCGCGCAATCCGTCGATCACCCGGTCGCCCAGCGCGCCCGCGGCGCCGGTCAGCACGACGATCATCGTCCGCACGATACCGAGACCACGACGGCCACTCGGCACCCGGCCGATCAGCGGCACGACACGACGAGTCCGGCGCACCCAGAAACCCGTAGCATCGCACCATGGCCGATGAAGACGAACCCGGCGAGTCGATCGATCCGTTCGCCGGGATGCCGCTGTTCGGTGACCTGTCTCGGGCACTGTCCGGACAGGGCCCGCTCAATTGGGACGCCGCACGGCAATTCGCCGTGATCGCGGCCAGCGGCGGTGGGCTGCTCGCAGGTACCGGTACCACCACACCGGCCAACGTCGATCCCGCCGTGCGCATCAAGTACGACGAACTCGCCAAGATCGCCCGACTCCACGTGGCCGACGTGATGCAGCTGGAGGTTCCCGCCACCGAACCCTCCGTCGCCACTGCCGAGCAGTGGGCGCAGCAGACGCTCGAGGCGTACCGCCCGTTGTTCACCGAACTGGCAACGTCGCTCGGTTCGACCGACGATCTGCCGGCCGACCTCACTGGCGATCCCATGGCACAGATGATGGCCGGGCTCGGCAAGATGATGGCGCCGGCGATGATGGGCATGAGCGTCGGTTCGATGGTCGGCAACCTCGCCCGGCGTGCGTTCGGGGTGTACGACCTGCCGATC
Source organism: Ilumatobacteraceae bacterium (assembly GCA_963743825.1). Lineage (GTDB taxonomy): Bacteria > Actinomycetota > Acidimicrobiia > Acidimicrobiales > Ilumatobacteraceae > Sva-07. The sequence continues at coordinate 92,521 of CAVURC010000011.1, forward strand.
CCGCGTGCGACGCCGGCCCTCGTGCTCGTTCCGGCGAACATCGACACGTTCGCCGAGGAGTGGTCGATTCAACTCGACGAGATGAGGCTGTGGGTGCTCGCCCACGAACTCGCCGGGTTGACGCTGTTCTCGATCGACCACATTGCCGACCACCTGCGCTCGCTGGTGCAGCGTCACGTCGGTGCGTTCCGTCCCGACCCGTCGGCGATCAGCGACAAGTTGACCTCACTCGAGATGGACCAGAGCGATCCGATGGCCGCGATGCAGCAGGCGTTCGGCGACCCCGAAGTCCTCCTCGGTGCGGTTCGCTCACCCGAACAGGCGGCACTCGAACCCGAACTCGACGCGGCCGTCGCCGTCACGATCGGCGCCATCGACTGGGTCGTCGATGCCGTGTCGGTGCGCATCATCGGCGGCAACGCATTGCAGATCGCCGAGGCGGTCAGGCGACGTCGCGCCGAGACGTCACCGGACGACATCTTCGTCGAGCGACTGCTCGGCATCCGCTTGGGCGCGGAGCAGACCGCCCGCGGCAAGGCATTCGTGCAGGGTGTGGTCGATCGGGCCGGCGAGAACGGACTCGAGCCGTTCTTCACCGATCCGGCGGCCGTGCCGACCCCGAACGAGATCGAGGCGCCCGGCCTCTGGCTCGCCCGCGTGACCGGCGAGTGACCTCGCCGCCGGTTCGGCGCCCCCAGAGGTAGACGCTCGCGCCTGCGGCGGCGAGCCCGACCACGAGAAAGCCGATCGGGCCCGGAGCCCGGATGGCGACGGCCGTGAACGCACCGAGCGCCCACGCCAGCTGGAACCGGGTCTCGAACACGGCGAACGCCCGTCCTTGGTTGGCGCCGGGTGCATCGCGCTGCACGATGCTCTCGAAACTCAAGCGTCCCAGCGAGGCCATCAGGTTCAACACACCGGCGAGCACCACCGCTCCGACGGGTCCGCCCAACACCGCCACACCGAGGCCGGCGGCCGCACACACGAGCAAGGAGATGCTGAGCATGGTCTCTTCACGGACATGTGTACGCACCGACGAGGCCACCGCGTTGCCGACCATCGCCGCGAGCGCCGACAGGCCGACCACCGCCGCGAACCAGACCGTGCCCTGATCCTGCGATCGCAGCCAGAACGCGAGGTGGAAGAACGTGAAGCCCACGAGTGCCCGCAACACCGTCATCGCAATCGCGGCCATCTCGATGTTGGAGGTGTGCAACTCGCGAGTCTCCTCGGCGTCGGCGGCGTCAGGTGCGACCACCTCCGAGGGCAGTCGGGTGGCGGCAACGAACGCTCCGACGAAGAGCAGCGCGCCGTACACGAGCGTGGCGGGCGCACCGATGACCTTGAGCAGGATCGCTGCCGGGATCACGGCGACGGCACCGGTCAGCCCGGCAATCAGGCCGAGCTTCGAGTTCGCCTCGACGAGTTCGGTCGTCCGAACGAACCGTCGACGGCACGATCGCCGACTTCGAAATCGTGTACGTCTTCTGCAGCACCAACGACCCGAACACCAACGGGAACAGCGCCAGGGCGTCGAGATACCGGGCCATCAACAGCGTCAACACGACACGGGCGACGGCAACGAGCTGGATGACGAATCGGCGCCCGCCCGCCACCCGGTCGATCAACGGCCCGATCAACGGCGCCACGATCAGGAACGGCGCGAACCCGAGCACCAGGAACAGCAGGACTCGCGATCGCGCCGCGTCGAGGTCGATGTCGAAGAACAGCGAATCGGCGAGCGCGACGACCATCGCCGCGTCGCCGCCCATCATCAGCGCATGGGTGACCGCCAAGCGACGGAACTTCGATGGGCGCCGAGGAGAGCTCGCCGGTTCCACCGGCGCGATCCTACGCCGGTCAGGATCGCTCGTACTTGTAGCCGAGACCTCGGATCGTCACGATGCGCGTCGGCACGGCCGGGTCGGGTTCGATCTTCGATCGCAGCCTTTTCACGTGCACGTCGAGGGTCTTGGTGTCACCGACGTAGTCGTTGCCCCACACCCGGTCGATCAGTGTTTCCCGGGGCAGCACCCGGCCGGCGTTCGCCAGCAACAGGTGCAGCAGTTCGAACTCCTTGAGCGGCATGCTGACGTCGTCACCGGCAACCTTCACCCGGTGCTCCTCGGGATCGAGGAGGACATCGCCGACCTCGATCATCCCGGGGGCCAACACCACGGTGCCGGTGTTGGTGTCGGAACGGCGCAACACCGCTCGCATCCGAGCAACGAGTTCTCGTAGCCGGTACGGCTTGGTGACGTAGTCGTCGGCGCCGACCTCCAGGCCGACAACGGTGTCGATCTCGGCGCCCTTGGCGGTCACCATGATGATCGGCACCTGTGTCCGCTTGCGCAGCTGGCGGCAGACGTCGATGCCGCTGATCTTCGGCAACATCACGTCGAGGAGAACGAGATCGGGCGACACGCTGTCGAACATCTCGAGCGCCTCGGCGCCATCCACGGCAACGACGACCTCGAATCCCTCCCGTCGCAGCCCGATGGTCAGGGCCTCGACGAAACTCGCCTCGTCCTCGACGACGAGGACGACCGCTTCACTCATCGGACTGTGTCTCCTGGCTCTCGGGGGCGCCCGGCGTCATCTCCGCGGTCACGACGGGCTCTTGGATGACGAGGGTCGCAGGCAGACGCAGGACGAAGGTCGAACCCTCGCCTTCGGTCGACGAGACCAACACCTCACCGCCGTGATTGGTCGCCACATGACGCACGATCGACAGTCCGAGTCCGGTTCCACCGGTGTCACGACTGCGCGCCTTGTCGACGCGATAGAAGCGCTCGAAGACCCGATCGAGATCACGGCTCGGGATGCCGACGCCCTGATCGGCCACCATCACCTCGACCGCCTTGTCGTCGACCCGGGTGCGCACCTGGACCACGTCGCCGGGGTGGCTGTACTTCACGGCATTCTCGACCAGGTTGCCGACAGCAGACACGAGTTGGCGCTCGTCACCGCGGATCCAGAGCGACTCTGGCATGTCGAGCGTGGTGATCTGTACGCCTTGGCCGCCGTCGACCACGTTGCCCCGTCCGATCGCGCTCATCACGACGCTGATCAGATCGACCGCCGCGTCACCGGGACGAGTGGACTCGATCTGCGACAGCTTGAGCAGGTCGTCGATGGTCCTCACCGCTCGGTGCGACTCCTCCACGAGGTGATCGGCGAGACGACGAACGATCTCCGGATCGGTTTCGTCCATCAGCGCCTCGGCGAGGACGGCCACGGCACCGACCGGCGTCTTCAACTCGTGGGAGATGTTGGTGACGAAGTCGGTGCGCATCGCATCGGTCCGCATCCGTTCGCTCACGTCGCGAATGGTGGTCACCGCGCCACCGTTGGGCATCGGATCGGCGGTGATCTCCAACCACGACCGCGGCGGACCGTGCAGGTCGACGAGACGCTGAGCGCGCCCGCCCGCACGGGTCTGCGCGAGGAGTGCCGACAGGTGCTCGTCCAGCAGGAGGCCGATGTGCGTCCCTGCGAACACCTGCGCGGTGGTGTTGCGGTACAGGATGCTTCCCGATGGCGCGGCGATCACGACGCCGATCTCCAGATGGTCCACCGCCTCGCCGAGCAGGAGCGCCACGTCGTTGTCGGCGTCGGTGTCGCCGACCGCAGATATCGGCGGCGGCCGACCCGTGAGGCCGTGACGCGATGGTTCTGGCGATCAGGATGCCGACGGCAACACCGATCGCAAGCGCGAGGACCACGCTGAGCATGGGCTATTCGGACGCGTCCACCGGTGGCGACCCGACCGCAGGAACCTCGTTGCCGCTCTCCGGGTAGGGGTTGGTGGGAAGCCAGCCACTCACGATGTACCGCGTGTGCTCGCCGACGTTCACGGCGTGGTCGCCGATGCGCTCGTAGAAGCGGGCGACGAGGCCGAGTTGCACACCGACCTGCAGATCGATCCGGCTGGTCGAGTGGCTCTCGAAGATCGTCTGGATGAATTGACGGTGGAGGTCGTCGAGGTAGGTGTCCATGTCCCACAGCGCAGCCGCACGCGTCTCGTCGCTGTGCAGGTAGGCCTCGGTGCTCTCCTTGAACAGCAACTGCGCCTGATTGCCCATCTTCTGGATCAGGCCACGGAGGTGGCTGTCGAGTTCGTGGCTGTAGATGCGACGCGCGGCCTTGGCGATGTTCGCGCAGAGATCGGCCGAGCGCTCGACGTCGGCGATGATCTTGATCCCGCCGACGAGCCGGCGGAGATCGCTGGCGACCGGTTGCTGCAGCGCGATCTCGCGGAAGCAGAACTCCTCGAGTTCGCGTGAGCGGCGGTCGTACTCCTCGTCACCGAGGAGGAGGTACTCGGCGCCCTCGAGGTCGCCCGTGAGCAGGATCTCGGTGGCACGCGGGATCAACTCGGTCACACCGGCCGACAGGCGGGCGATGCCCTCGTTGATCTCGTTGAGCTTGACGTGGAACTCGGAACGCAGTTCCTCGGTCATCAGCCGAACCTCCCTGTCACGTACTGCTCGGTCCGATCGTCGTCGGGCTGGGAGAAGATCTTCTCCGTCGGGTTGTACTCCACGAGCACGCCGGTACGTCGGTCGCTCTCGGGGTTGACCTCGGTCGTGAAGAACGCCGTGCGGTCGCTCACGCGGGCCGCCTGCTGCATGTTGTGCGTGACGATGACGATCGTGTACTGCGCCTTGATCTCGCGCGATGAGGTCTTCGATGCGAGCCGTCGCGATCGGGTCCAGCGCCGAGCACGGCTCGTCCATCAGGATCACGTCAGGGCCGACCGCCACGGCCCGTGCGATGCAGAGCCGCTGTTGCTGACCGCCGGACAGGCTGAGCGCCGGACGACTTGAGGCGGTCCTTGACCTCGTCCCACAGTGCGGCGCCGCGCAGCGAGCGTTCCACGATCGTCGTCGAGTTCGGCTCGCTTGCGCATCCCGGCCAGCCGCGGGCCGTACGCAACGTTGTCGTAGATCGACTTCGGGAACGGGTTGGGCTTCTGGAACACCATGCCGATACGCCGACGCACCTCGGTCGAGTTGACGGCGGGGTCGTACAGGTCGACGCCGTGGTACTTGATGGAACCCTCGACCTTGGCCGTGGGGATGAAGTCGTTCATCCGGTTGAGGCATCGCAGGATCGTCGTCTTGCCGCACCCGGACGGGCCGATGAAGGCCGTGATCTGGTGCTTGCGGATCTTCAGCGTGGCGCCGCGGACCGCCCGGAAATCGCCGTACAGCACGCTGACGTCGTTCATGTCGAACACGACCTCAGCATCGAGATCGACGGAGTCGTCGACCTTGGCGACCGGACGGGTCGTCAGCGACTCCACGGGTTTGGTGGCAACGTCGCCGCCGCCGTCGCTCGTTGTGGTCGGTTCCATGGTCGGCTCCTGAGGGTATGGCGGTTCTGATTGTTCGGATGCTGAGGTCGGGTCAGTCACTGGCCGACTCGGCTCTTCTCGAACCGGTTGCGCAGGTAGATGGCAAGTGCGTTGAAGGTCAGCACGAGGAACAACAGCACGAGACCAGCGGCCGCTGCGGCATTCGTCCAGCCGATCTCCTCGCCGGGAACGTCCGGTCGCCCCGACCAGTTGTAGATCAGCATGGGGATCGCCGTGAACCGACCGGTGAGGGAGGTTTCCGGCAGGAGGCCGGTGACGGCGCCGAGCATGATCAGCGGCGCCGCTTCACCGAGGGCCCGGGCGAGGGACAGCACGATTCCGGTGAGAATGCCGGGCGCCGCGTAGGGCAGTACGTGGTCCCTCGTGACCTCCCACCGCGACGAACCGACGCCGAAACCTGCGTCGCGGAGACCGTCGGGCACCGCACGGATCGCTTCCATCGAGGTGATGATGACGATCGGGAGCACGAGCACTGCCATGGTCAGCGCCGCCGAGACCACCGACGATCCGCCGGTGATCGGCTTGAGCCAGCCGACGAAGATGATCAGGCCCAACACCCCGTAGATGACCGACGGCACGCCGGCAAGGTTGCGGATGTTCACGAGCAGGGCGTTGGTGAACGCGTTCGGTCGTGCGTATTCCTCGAGGTAGATCGCCGCCCCGACACCGACCGGGATGGTCAGCACGACGACGCCGACGCCGATGATGAACGAACCGTAGAGCCCCGGCCAGATGCCGGTGGTCGCGGGGTTGGAACCGATCGTGGTGGTGAGAAAGGCGCTTCCCTCGCCCGTCACCACCGGCATCGCGTCACGAACGACGCGGCCGATCAACACGAACAGGATGAGCAGTGTCGAGATGAGGGTGAAGAGCAGCGCGACCAGCATGACCATGCCGGCAACGTCCCGCTTCGACGAGGTCAGCTGTGCAGCAGTGATCTCGCCCGCGGTCTGGCCCGCCTTGCCGGGTGTCATGAGTGCCATGTCAGTGATCCCATCAGTACTTCTGGCGCACGCGGTTGACGAACTTTGCCCCGACGCTGTTGAGCGCCAGCGTGATCAAGAACAGCAGCAGGCCGACGAAGAACAGCACATCGAACGCCGGGCCCGCTTTGACCGCATCGGTGCCGCCCGCAGCGTTGGTCATCGCTGCGGTCATCGTGAGACCCGGCGCGAGCACATTCCAACCGGTGTAGGGACCGGATCCGTCGAAGCCTCCCGCCATCGTTGCGACCATGGTCTCGCCGATGGCCCGCGACACCGAGATGATGAACGCCGCCACGAGCCCCGAGACGGCGGCAGGAATGACGACTTTGACGACCGTGGTCACCCGCTTGGCGCCGACCCCGTAGCTCGCTTCTCGCAGCGAGCCCGGTACCGCGCTCAACGCATCCTCGCTCAGCGACGCCATGATCGGGATGACCAGGATGCCGATGCCGAGACCGGCGACCAACATGTTGCGTGACGTGGTCGGGTTGAAGATCGGATCGACGAAGTCGGGAGCGATGACCTTCAGGGCGAAGAAGCCCACGATCACCGACGGAATGCCGGCAAGCACCTCGATGATCGGCTTGACGACGGAGCGCACACGCCGTGAGGCGTACTCCGACAGATAGATCGCCGTGCCGAGGCCGAACGGGACTGCAACGAACATCGCCACCGTCCCCATGATGATCGACCCCGTGATGATGGTGCGAAGGTCGAACCGTTCACGGCGCGGGAACCAGCCGGTATCGGTGAGCAGCGACCAATCCCAGTTGATCCCGACCATGAAGTCGATGGCCCCGTCGATGAGGACGTAGAGGATCAACAGGCTGATCGCAATGGACAGGATCGCAGCAAGCCCGAACAGCTTGCGCATGAGACGTTCTCGGTTCGCCTGCTTGCGGTTGCCCTGCAGTTCTTGAATGGTCAGCATTCGTGCGGAGTCCCTCGGGTCGGATCAGCAGTGTAGGAGCATGGCTGATCGGCCGCCAGTAGTGCCGGCGGCCGATCAGCGGTGCACACCTTGTTCAGCTACCCCAGGCCGAGCGAGCGGCTTCGAGCCGCTCGGCCGGCAGGTCCACGTAGCCGGCTTCGCTCACCTTTGCGATGCCCTCGTCCGAGAGGTACAGGTCGACGTAGGAGGCCACTGCCGGGTTCTCCTCGGCGTTCGCATTGTTCACGTAGATGAACAGGCTCCGCGAGAACGGGTACGAGCCGTCGGCGATGGTCTCGGGCGTCGGTGCGACACAACCGTCTCCGGCGTCGACCTCGACGCCCTTGAGACGCTCACCCTCGGCCTGGTAGTAGGCGAAGCCCACCCAGCCGAGCGAGGTGTCGGCCGACTCGATGCCTTCGACGATCAGGTTGTCGTTGGCGCTCGAGGAGTAGTCGGCACGCACTTCCTCGGCAGCTCCGCGCTCTTCGGCAAGGTCGGCGATCGCGAACTCGACGAACGAGTCGTAGGTGCCGCTCTCCTCACCAGGTCCGTAGATCACGAGATCGGCGTCGGGGAACGGCGTGTTCTGGACGGCACCGACCTCGGTGGCGAGGTCGTTGTTGTCCGCCCACGACGCGGTGCCTTCGGACTCCGGGCCGAGCAGCGAGTAGAGGCCGGGGACATCGAGGCAGGTGATCGCGTCGTTGCCAGGGTTGGTGATCACCGACAGGCCGTCGATGGCGACCTCGAGTTCGGTGTACTCGATGCCGGCGTCGGCACAGATCGCTGCTTCTTCGTCCTTGATCGCTCGGGAGGCGCCGGTGACGTCGCCCTCGCCGGCGCAGAACTTGGCGAAGCCGTCGCCGGTACCCGGGCCTTCGACGGTGACCGCGAGGTCGCCACCGGACAGTTCGCCGGCGAGTTCGCCGACGCGGATGGAGATCGGCTCGACCGTCGACGAGCCGGTGACGAACACGCTGCCACCGGCGAGTTCGGTGTCGCCGCCCTCGGAGGCGGCCTCGGTGCCCTCGGTCATCGCCTCGGTCGTTTCCGACTCGGCCTCGGTGGCCGCAGGAGCTGCGGTATCCGATGAGGTGTCCTCGTCGCTACCGCAGGCAGCGGCGATGAGGGTCAATGCAAATGCTCCGGCAAGAATGCGGCGCTTGGGAGAGTTCACGCTTCCAACTCCGTTCGTGGGTTGTGGGGGGTTCTGATTGGACATGTTCTGTTCATGGACGGGCAACGTCGTGCGACGCTGCTGTGGTTCCGGCGGGCAAGCTACGACCGCAAGGTGAACTCGAACCTGTGATCAGGTGAACGAGAGGTGAACAGCAGCCGTCGAGGAGGCGAACTGTCCGTCGAACTCCTCGAGATCGACGACTCCAGGGCCGCTCAGGTGCGACCGGCGAGCTGTTGCTCGACCGTCCAGCGGTACATGCGCTCCTGAGAGTGCGGCTGGAACGAGTTGGTGGCGCCCATGCGCGTCCACGTGTCGTCGGGCTGCAGTTCCCAGCGAACGACGTCGTCGGCGAGAGCGAACTCGAGGGCCTGATCGAGTGACGCCGTGTGCCGCGCGTGCTGGATCGGCACCATGACCTCGACGCGTCGATTGAGGTTGCGCGGCATCAGATCGGCCGATCCGATGAGGTAGACCGCGTCGGATGTGGCGTCGGCGAGCCGTTCGCCGTGCACGACGTTGCCGTGGCCGAACCGGTAGATGCGGCTGTGTTCGAGGTAGCGACCAAGAATGCTGCGTACCCGGATGTTCTCCGACATCCCCGCGACTCCGGCGCGAAGACAACTGATGCCGCGCACGATCAGGTCGATGCGGGTGCCCGCAGCGCTGGCGGCGTAGAGCGTCTCGATCAGTTCGTCGTCGGCGATCGAGTTGCACTTCAGGGTGATGTGGCCATCGGGCCCGAACGACGCTTCGTGCTCGATCAGATCGACGAGCTGACGGCGAAGATCTCGAGGGGCGACGAGGAGGTTCTGGTAGTCATCGGATCGGCTGTACCCGGTGAGGTGGTTGAAGAGCTGGGCCGCGTCGTCGCCGATGTCGGGAGCACAGGTCAGCACACCGATGTCCTCGTACACCCGTGCGGTCTTGGCGTTGTAGTTCCCGGTGCCGATGTGCACGTAGCGCCGAAGCCGGTCGCCGTCGTCGCGAACCACCAGCGCCACCTTGCTGTGCGTCTTCAACCCGACCATGCCGTACACCACGTGCGCGCCCGATCGTTCGAGCTGGCGCGCCCACTGGACGTTGTTCGCTTCGTCGAATCGCGCCTTCAACTCGACGAGCACCGCCACCTGCACACCCCGTTCCGCCGCTCGCATGAGGCTGCGGATGATTCCGCTGTCGCCGCCGGCGCGGTACAGGGTCATCTTGATCGACTGGACCTTCGGGTCGTCGGCTGCCTGCGAGATGAACGCCTCGACACTGCTGCTGAAGCTCTCGTAGGGATGGTGGACCATCAGGGCTCGATGTCGCATGACGTCGAAGATCGGACGGTCCGTCTCCTCGGCGGCGAGGATTCGTCCTGCCGTGACCGGCGGCCAGGGCTCGTCCTTGAGATCCGGCCGGTCGAGTTCGAGCAGCTGCCACAGACAGCTGAGATCGAGCGGCGATCGATGGAATGTGACGTCGTCCATCGTCAGGTCGAGCTCGCGCACCAGCAGTTCGAGCACCTCGGCGCCGATGTCGTGCGACACCTCGAGGCGAACGGCCTTGTTGAACCGGCGGCGCCGAAGTTCCATCTCGACGGCTTCGAGGAGATCGTCGGCCTCCTCCTCCTCGAGCGTGAGGTCGGCATTGCGACTGACACGGAAGGGCGCCCAGTCCTCCACGATCATGCCGACGAAGAGCCGGTCGAGCTTCGCGGCGATGAGCTGTTCGACGGGCAGGAAGCGACCGGGCGACGGCTCGACGAGTCGCGCGAAGAGCTGGGGCACCTTGAGACGGGCGAAGCGACGATCGCCGGTCTCGGGATCGGCCACGTTCACCGCGAGCGACAACGCGAGGTCGGAGATGTACGGGAACGGGTGCCCCGGATCGACCGCCAGCGGTGTGAGAACGGGGAACACGCGCTCGTCGAACCACAGGTCGAGCACCTCGAGTTCTTCGGCGGTCACATCGGCCCACGAGATGATTTCGACACCGGACGCTCGCAGCTCGGGGACGAGTTGATCGACGAACACCGAATCGATGCGGTCGATGAGCTCGAGGACGGCGTGGCCGACCTCGGCGAGCGTCTGGGCCGGCGTGCGTCCGTCGGGCGACGTCCGGTCGATGCCCGCCTCGATCTGATCCTTCAGCGCGGCGACACGAACCTGGAAGAACTCGTCGAGGTTGGTCGCCGTGATCGCGCAGAACTTCGCCCGTTCCAGCACGGCAATGCCCGGCTCGGCTGCGAGTTGCAGGACACGGTCGTTGAACGCCAGCCAGCTGAGTTCACGATTGAGGAAGCGTTCGTCGGTCATCACGGAACCGCCGAGCTGCTCGCGGCCGCTCAGACCATGTCCTCGGCGTAGCCGAGATCCCATTCGATGGTGATGAGCTCGCGCTCGGCGTCGCGGACGATGCGCTCACGGTTGCGGCGGAACTGCGGATCGTCGCGCGGCAGGAGCACCAGTCGGGCCAGCACGCGGGCCCGGAACTCGTCGAGCACCTGACGATCGCCCCAGTCGCCGTAGACCTCCCAGTGCGGCGCCACCGGCCCGTGGTAGACGATGCGGGCGTGTGCACGCGGGGCCTGGGTCTCGGCGAGGTCGGTCATGGACGACGATGCTACCGGACCGAGGTTTGACACGAAGGTCTGACCCGAACGGTGCTGGCATTTGCATTACGGATGCGTTACGATTTGACTCCAACATCGCAACATTGCGTCGCGGCACGAAAATTCCCGGACGTGCGGGAACCGTTCGTGCCGTCGCAACGTCCAAGAGACAACGCCCACCACAGCCAACACGACGACCAGGACCCCCCGTCCACTGGTCGGAGAAAGGTTTCCCGATGATCAACCGCAAGCGCAGCTCCACCGTCAACCCGACCGGCACCTCGACCATCGACGTCACCGTCGAACGGCCGGCCGAACTCGGCAACGCGCCGCACGACCCCGATTCGATGACCGCGTGGATGGCCGAGGGCAACTGCCGGTTGCATCCGCCGGCGACCTTCTTCCCGAGCGACGGTGTCGGTGTCGATCGGGCCCGCAAGATCTGTCGCGACTGTCCGGTCGCCAACACGTGCTTGGAGTTCGCCCTCGAGGAGCGGATCGACCACGGCGTGTGGGGTGGCTGCAGCGAGCGCGAGCGCCGGCGAATTCTCAAGCGTCGTCGCGTCGAAGCGAACGCCTGACTTTCTCGTCGCCGGTCACTCGACGCGACCGACGCTGACGCCGTCGCTACTGCTGCGGTGCGGCAGGTGGTGGCGGGGGTGGCGGAGGAGGTGTCACCGACGACGGCTGCGGCCGCAGGCTGGTCGGTCGGGGCAGCTGCGCCTTCGCCCACGCCCTCCTTGAATTCCTTTTGCGCCTTGCCGAGGTTCTTGGCGAGCTTGGGCAGCTGCGAGCCGCCGAAGAGCACCAGGACGACGACCAGGATGATGATCAACTCGGGGCCACCAGGCATGCCGCCACGCTACCCCACGAAGTCCGTTGCCAGGGATCACCCGGCGAATTCGTCAGGCGCCGATGGTGCTGCGGGCAACCTGGGCACGCTGGCGACGGATGCGCCGACGTTCCCGCTCGGACAATCCTCCCCAGATCCCGAACTTCTCACCGTTCTGGAGTGCGAACTCCAAGCAGTCGTGACGCACCTCGCAACCTCGACAGACCTCCTTGGCCTCACGGGTCGATGCACCACGTTCGGGAAAGAAGAGATCGGGGTCGACACCCAGGCAGTTGGCGTAATCGTGCCAATCGGGATCGGGTTCGACCGGAGTGGCGCTGACCGTGATGCTGGATGTGGTGATGAACTGCATGTGAGGACCTCCTGCAGGCCCGTGGGCGACGAGTTGGGCGCAATCACCCGCCCCCAAACGAATGATCGACAGCGATGTAATTACAGTGTCGTCATTCTGCCATAGCACACGCAGATTTCGCAAGGGGGGATTTCAGGAATTCGCGCGCAACGCGCGAATCAACCGGCGCGGCGCCCGCGGGCGGCGAGGGCGCGTTTGCCCTCCATGAAGTCGACGAGCACGTAGTCGCCGAGGTGTTCGGGTGTCGTGAAGAACGCTCGACCCCGGTTGATCTGCGTCATCTGCTCGATGAAGGCTCGCAGCGAACCGTCGGCACCGAGGCCGAAGGTGTTGATCCGGATCTGCTCCTTGGTGCAGCGAACGACCTCACGCAGCGTGGCCTCGACGGTCTCACGGACCGGTGGATAATTGAAGAACGGCATCCCGTTGTCCATGATGTGCGCCGTCGGCTCGCCGTCGGTGATCATGATGATCTGCTTGGTGCCCGACTCACGGGCGAGCAGCTTGCGGGCCAGGATGAAGCCGTGCTGCATGTTCGTGCCGTACACGAAGTCCCACGACACTTCCGGCAGTTGCTCGGCGGTGAGGATCCGCGCGGTCTCGGAGAACCCGACGATGCCGAGATAGTCGCGCGGGAACTGCGAGGTGATCAGGCTGTGCAATGCCATCGCGACCTTCTTGGCCGGCAGGAAGTTGTCGCGCATCGGCATCGACAGCGACAGGTCGAGCATGAGCACCGTCGACGAACGGGTGAGATGTTCGGTCCGCTCGATCTCGAAGTCGGACGGGTCGAGCTGGATCGGCGTGCCCCCACCCGAGCGCCGCAGCGCATTGCGGATGGTCCGGTTGAGGTCGAGCTGGAACGGGTCGCCGTACTCGTAGGCCTTGGTGTCGTAGGTGCGCTCGTGGCCCTGGCCGAGGTTCGAGGTCTGATGCTGGCCCACGGTGTCCTTGGCCAGCTTCGAGAAGAGGTCGCGCAACGCGTTCGATCCGATCTTGCGCAACCCCTTCGGCGTCAGCTCCAGCCGGCCTTCCTTCTGCTCGATGAGTCCCGCCTCCTCGAGCATCTTGGTGAGTTCGGCCAGCCGTTCGAGTGAACGGGCGGCATCGTCGCCCATCAGGTCACGCACCCGATCCATGTCGGCCTCGGCGAGCGCGGCGGGACTCGACGCATTGCGCAACAGGTTCTCGAGCTGGTCGAGGTCGCCCATGTCCTGCATTGCCTGCATCGCCTGCTGGAACCCCATTGGGTCCTGGCCCTCGAAGTCGTAGCTCTGGTTCCAGTTGAGCTGGGGGAACATCTGCTGGAGGTTGCCCGACAGCTGCTGCATCTGCCACTGCAGATCCATGTCTTCCATCAGCTGGTCGGACAGCTGTTGGAGCTGCGCCCGCTGCTCGGGCGTCATCGAGTTCATCATCGCCTGCATCGCGGCCATGCGCTTGGCCATCTGTTCGAGCAGTTCCTCGACCGTCTCGGGGTTCTCCGGGAAGAAGTCGCCGTACTCCTGCATGAACTGTTCGAAGCCCGGGTCCTCGCCGCGCTGGTGCTTCTCGAGCATCTCGTTGAGGGCGGCCATCATGTCCTTCATGCGCGCCATGTCCTCGGGTGTCATGTTCGACATCGCGCCCGACATCTGGTCGACCATCTGCTGCATCAGCTGCTCGCGCAGCTTGTCCATCAGCTGCTCGAAGCGCTGCTTGGCCTCCTTCGACTCGAAGTTGTACGAGTCGAGTTCACGGACCTTGCCGGCGAGATCGTCGGGCATGAGGTCGAGGCGCATGTTCCGCTCGTCGGCGGCTGCCTGGGCGTTCTGCGCTCGACGTTCGTCGCCGGAGTTGAGCGCCTCGTTGCGAGCGTTGTCGATGGCGTGGCGTTCCTCGTCGATGATGTCGTCGAGCTGTGCCTTGATCTCGTCGTAGACACCGCCGAGGTCGGAGTTCTCCAGACGCTGCTGGCGCTCCTGGCGGAGGCGTTCGAGCAGCTCGCGGATCCCCTGCAACTCCTCGCCGTTGCGGTCGCGCATGCCCTCTTGCATCATGCGACGCAGCGCAGCGTTGACGTCACCGTGGTACAGGAGTTCGTCGGTCAACTCGTCGAAGGCGGCGTCGGCGTCGAACTCGAAGCCGGTCTGTGTTCCATCCCACCGCGAGTACATGAACCGCTGTGCCATGACTGGAACTTAACGGGTCGTCCGCCCCTTCGCAGTTCGGAGCCAATATCATCGATGTGATGCGTGTCCCCCGCACGTTCGTGTTCGTCGACTTGTCCGGATTCACGAACTACACCGCTGCGTTCGGCGACGATGCGGCGGGTCGCGTGCTCAGCACGTTCCGCGGCATCGTGCGCACCGTCGCCTCCGATCGCGGTGTGCGCATCGCCAAGTGGCTCGGTGACGGCTGCATGATCGTGGCGGTCGATCAACGCGATGCCATCGAGTTCGTGCTCGATCTCGAGCAGCAGGCAACCGACGTGTGTGCTCCACTGACCGTCCGCGCCGGCCTGGCGACCGGGCATGCGTTGTTGTTCGAGGGCGACGACTACATCGGTTCGGCCGTCAACATGGCCGCAAGGTTGTGCGACCGCGCCAAGGGCGTCGAGGTGCTGATTCCGACGATGCAGCTCGAGCGACTCCCCGAGGGCGTCCACGCCGAGCCGTTCGGTGAGGTCGAACTCCGAGGATTCCCGGGCCCGATCGACGTCGTCGAACTCGTCGGGACGCCGGCACCGGCCAACGTCGACACGTCCGATCTGTGGACTCGCAGTCCGTACATCTGACCAGCCGCACTCGACTCATGCCATTCCGGCGCGGCGCTGCACTCACCACGGCGAGCACGCTCGGGTTTGCCGACACCTCCGACATCGGTTCCACGCCCGGCAACGGGTTCATCCACCGGTGGCCCGATGACCTCGCAGAACTGCACGAAACCGGCGTCACCGACGTGCGCCTCACGCTCGACTGGGCGCGACTCCAACCTCGCCCGACCGTCCTCGACGACGACTGGGCCGAGCGTTACGAGCAGATGCTGGCAGGTGCCGAGGCGATCGACCTGCGGGTGTGGGCGACGCTCCACGACGGGTCGATCCCCCGTTGGTTCGACAACGACGGTGGCTTCGACGACGACGAGACGTTCACCACGTGGTGGCCGCGCTGGGTCGAGCGCATCGCCGACCGGTTCGGCGACAGCGTCGGCGGATGGGTGCCCTTCGCCGAGATCCCGCGTGGTGCTCCGACGCAGCCTTGGCGCGACACCTGGAGCATTCTCGAGGGAACCTGCCCCGTGGTTGCCTCGGTGGCAGCGGAGACGACCTCGGTCGAGGAGTACGTCGGACGCGCGTCGCATCTCGGGATCGTGCTCGCGACCCCGTGGGAGCCCGACGAGGCGATCGGTGACCGACAGCTCGAGACCGCCTCGACCCTGTGGGGACACGCGGTTCGCGATGGCTCCGACGACTTCGACGGGCCGGTCGTGATCACCGGGTTCCGTCCGGGCCACGACGACGTCGACGCCGCTGCCCTGATCACCGAGCAGCTGATCACGTCACTCGATGACGCAATCGCCGACGGCGTGCACGTCGAGGTGTGCTTCTTCGAACCCCCAACCAATTGAGACGCGGGGTCAGACCCCGCGTCTCATTCAGGTGCGGCCGCGGTAGGTGGCGCTGGCGCCGCTGGCGTCCTTGTTCAGTCGCTTGCTGAGATGGAGGCCCTCGAGGACGAACTCCACTGCGGCGGCCACGGCGGCCGGTGATTCGTCGCCACCGGTCAGGATCGCCACCGGCGTGCGAAGCGCATCGACCTCCTCGACCAGCCGAGCCAGGTCCTCGGTGGAAACACCTGCGCCCGTGTGGGCAATGGCGCCGTCCTCGAAGGCACCGATGACTGCACGCGTCTGCTCGGGCGGCACGATGTCCTTGAAGACGCTGAGCACGGCACCCTTGATGAGGTTCTCCATGATCGCCCCCTCGCGACCGTCATCGAGCGACTCGATCTCGATCTTGCCCATCGAGCTCGCGGCCAGCGCGTCGAGGTCGTCGACACGTGCCACCACATGGCGCTCCCCCGCCCGCAGCCCGCGACGCAGCGCGTTCGCCGCCAGCGCCTCGAAGTTGGCGACGCTGAGACGAACGCTCACGCCGGAGCGTTGGTTGACGTGATTGCTGGCGCGAGCAAGATGACTGAAGGTGGCCACCACGTCGGCCAGGTAGTCGGGGACATCGACCTGGATGTCGCCGGCCGCCGTGGTGATGTTCAGCGGTACCGCTTCTTGTCGCATGATCTCGACCTCGGTGTGCACCTCGAGCGGATAGTGGGTGCGGATCTGGCTGCCGAAACGGTCCTTCAACGGCGTGATGATCCGGCCCCGGTTCGTGTAGTCCTCCGGGTTGGCCGATGCCAGCAACATCACGTCGAGTGGCAGGCGAATCTTGTACCCACGGATCTGGATGTCACGTTCCTCGAGCACGTTGAGCATCCCGACCTGGATCCGTTCGGCGAGGTCGGGCAGTTCGTTGATGGCGAAGATGCCTCGGTTGGTTCGTGGAACGAGCCCGTAGTGCAGTGTCAACTCGTCGGAGAGGTAGCGGCCCTCGGCCACCTTGATCGGGTCGACTTCACCGATGAGGTCGGCGATCGAGGTGTCGGGCGTCGCCAGTTTCTCGCCGAAGCGGTCGCTGCGGTGCACCCAGTGGATCGGCGTGTCGTCGCCCAGTTCGGCCACGAGGTCGCGAGCGTGCTTCGACACCGGCGCGTACGGATCGTCGTTGATCTCGCTCCCGGCAACGATCGGCATCCACTCGTCGAGCAGCCCCGTCAGCGACCGGATCATGCGCGTCTTGGCCTGGCCCCGCTCGCCGAGGAAGATCACGTCGTGGCCCGCCAGCAGCGCGTTCTCCAGCTGCGGCATCACCGTGTCCTCGTAGCCCGCCACGCCGGCGAACAACGGCTCGCCCGCTGCGACCTTCTCGATGGCGTGCTCACGAACCTCCTGCTTGACAGGCCGCGACACCCACCCCGACGCCCGCAACTCACCGAGCGTTGCTGCGTGATCAGTCGGTCGATCCGTGTCAGCCATGGCCCGAACCTAGCGCCCCGACCCTGCGCACGCTCTGCGGAGCGGCGAGGTGCTGCACGACGTTGCTGAGTACCATCCGATCGATGGAACTGTCGGGCGTCTGGGTGGCAGCCGTCGCCGACGACGACGTTCGACGCACCGGGATCGGCCTCGACACCGACGACAGCACCTGGACGCCGGTCCCGGTCCCCGGCCACTGGCGCAACACTGCGGAATTCGGCGACACCGACGGCCCGGTGATGTACCGGCATGCGTTCACCGCCACGCCGCCACCCGACGGTCGGCGACGCTGGATCACCCTCGATGGCGTGTTCTACCAGGCTGATGTCTGGCTCGACGGCGCCTACCTCGGCGACCCCGAGGGCTACTTCTTCCCCCACACGTTCGATGTGACCACGCTGTCGAGATTCGCCGACGATCACGTCCTGGCAGTCGAGGTGACCTGCTCGCCGCAGACGTCGACGACCGGCCGACGCAACATCACCGGTGTCTTCCAGTCACCGACGTCGACGGCCAATCCCGGCGGGTTGTGGAGGCCCGTGCGGTGCTTCGACACGGGGCCGGTCAGAGTCGACCGTCTCAGGGTCCTGTGCCGCGATGCCGACGAACGCCGCGCCCACCTGCGCATCGCCGCCAGATTCGACAGTGACCGCGAAGCGGCCGTGACCATCCGGACGTCGATCGGCGGTGATGTCAGTGACGAGTCGCAGCTCGTCGTCGCGGCCGGCCAGAACGAGATCGAGTGGAATGTCGACATCACCGATCCGGCGTTGTGGTGGCCGCGGGCACTCGGTGAGCAGCCACTCGTCGACGTCACCGTCGACGTGATGATCGACGGCGCGATGAGCGACCGACGCGAGCGTCGAACAGGGCTCCGCCAGATCACGTGGGACAACTGGCAGTGCACCGTCAACGGAGAACGACTCTTCCTCAAGGGGGCCAACTACCTGCCGGTGACCGAGCTACCGGCCGACGCCACCTCCGAGCGGATCCGCGGCGATCTCCAGGCGGCCGTCGATCTCGGGCTCGACGCGCTTCGCATCCACGGCCACATCGCCGATCGTGAGGTGTACGCAGCCGCCGACGAGCTCGGCCTCCTGCTCCTCCAGGACTTCCCGCTCCAGTGGGGCCACGCCCGGTCCGTGCGCGCGCAGGCGGTCGAACAGGCGCGTGCGGCGGTCGACTCGCTCGGACACCATCCGTCGATCGCGATGTGGAACGCGCACGATGATCCCGGCGGGACCGACGCCGACGACGGCCCGCCCGGCTGGGGCCGTCAGGTGCGCACGATCGCCACCGCTCAGCTCCCGAGCTGGAATCGCAGCGTGCTCGACCGTTGGGTCAAGCGGGCGTTCGAGAAGGCCGACAGCACGCGTCACGTCGTGGCTCATTCGGGCGTCCTCCCCCACCTTCCCCAACTCGACGGAACCGACAGCCACCTCTGGTTCGGGTGGCGCCACGGTGAGGCCGAAGACCTCGCCGAGTTCGCCCGTCGGTTGCCGCGGATGGTCCGTTTCGTCAGCGAGTTCGGCTCCGGCTCACCACCTCGCTCGGCGCCGTTCATCGACGAGGAGTTGCTCGTCAACGAGTGGCCGGATCTGGACTGGGATCGCCTCGCGGCCGAGCACGGCTACGAGCGTTCGACCTTCGAGCGGCTGTTTCCACCGAACGATTTCGACACGTACGAGGAGTGGCGCGACACCACCCAGCACTACCAGTCCCACGTCCTCAAGGTCCAGATCGAAGCGCTGCGCCGTCTGAAGTACCGCCCGACCGGTGGGTTCTGTTTCTCGTCGCTCAACGACTCGGCGCCCTCGATCTCGACCAGCATCCTCGATGCCGATCGAGTCCCGAAGTTCGCGTGCGACGCCGTACAGGCTGCGTGCGCACCGGTGCTCGTGGTGATCGATCCGCTCCCCGACCTCGTGGCGCCGGGCGATCAGCTCGACCTCGACGTGCACCTGATCAGCGACCTGCGCGTGCCGATCGACTTCGCGGTGGTCGATGCCGTGGCGACCTGGTCATGGGACAGTCAGGCGAGCAACGGTGGCGATTCGGTGGATCGGTGGCCGCCGACGACGTGGTCAAGGTCGGCCGGATCCGCCTCGACGTCCCCGACACCACGGGCCTCCTGACGATCGACCTCACGATGACCGCCGGGGAGATCACCGGGACCAACCACTACGCCACCACCGTCACCTGACCCCGCCTCCCCACCAACGCTGTGAGCGATGCACGCAACCTGTGCGTGCATCGCTCACAACACGAGGTTCAGCGGGCGAGGGCCTTGCGGTTCTTGAACTTCGACTTCAGGTAGTCGACGTTCATCGTGGCGATGTTGTCGATCGAGATCTCCTTCGGGCACGCCGCCTGACATTCGCCATGGTTCGTGCACGAACCGAAGTACTCGTCCATCTTCTCGACCATCGCCTCGGCGCGCTTGTAACGCTCGGCCTGGCCCTGCGGGAGCAGGTTCAGGTGCGCAAGCTTCGCCGAGGTGAACAGGCTCGCTGCCCCGTTCGGGCACGCCGCCACGCAGGCGCCACAACCGATGCAGGCCGCTGCGTCCATCGAGGCGTCGGCCACCGGCTTGGGGATCGGGATCAGGTTGGCGTCGGGTGCACCACCGGTCGGCGCCGTGATGTACCCGCCGGACTCGATGATGCGGTCGAACGCCGAACGGTCGACCATCAGATCCTTGATGATCGGGAACGCGGCGGCACGCCACGGCTCGACGACGATCTCGTCGCCGCTCGTGAACGTCCGCATGTGGATCTGGCAGGTGGCCGCACCTCGCGACGGGCCGTGAGCCTGACCATCGATCATCAACGAGCAGGTGCCGCAGATGCCCTCACGACAGTCGTGGTCGAAGACGATCGCCTCCTTGCCTTCCTCGATGAGCCGCTCGTTGAGGATGTCGAGCATCTCGAGGAACGACGCCTCGTCGCTGATCTCGGGGATCTGATGGCTCTCGAAACGGCCCTGTCCTGTCGGGCCGTCCTGACGCCAGATCTTGAGGGTGAGATTGGTGAGGCTGCTCACTTGTAACTCCGTGTCTGGAAGTGGACGACTTCGTATTCGAGTTGTTCCTTGTGCTCGATGGGGTTGGCCATGTCGCCGCTCCATTCCCAGGCACTGACGTAGGCGAAGTCGTCGTCGTTGCGGAGGGCCTCGTTCTCGTCGGTCTGGTGCTCGGAGCGGAAGTGACCACCGCAGCTCTCCTCACGGTTGAGCGCGTCCTTGCACATCAACATGCCGAGTTCGAAGAAGTCGTCGACGCGGCCCGCCTTCTCCAGGGTCTGGTTGACGTTGGTGTCGCTGCCGGTGACCTTCAGGTCCTTCTTGAACTCCTCGTGCAGTGCAGGGATCTCCGACAGCGCCTTCTCGAGTCCGTTGGCGTTGCGGTCCATGCCGCAGTAGTCCCAGATGATCTTGCCGAGTTCACGATGGAAGTGGTCGGGGCCGCGGGTGCCGCCGATCGCCATGTACCCCTTGAAGCGATCGCTCGCCTCCTGCTGCACCTTGACGAACTCCTCGTGCGAGGCGTCGGGAATCGGCTTGTTGAGCCATTCCGACAGGTACTGCGAGATGGTGTACGGCAGCACGAAGTAGCCGTCGGACAGCCCCTGCATGAGGGCCGACGCACCGAGGCGGTTGGCGCCGTGGTCGGAGAAGTTCGCCTCCCCAGCGCAGTAGAGACCGGGAATGGTGGTCATCAACTCGTAGTCGACCCAGAGCCCACCCATCGTGTAGTGGCTGGCCGGATAGATGCGCATCGGGACGTGGTACGGATTCTCTCCGGTGATCCGTTCGTACATGTCGAACAGGTTCCCGTAGCGCTCCCGGATCGTGCTCTCGCCGAGCCGGCCGATCGCTTCGGCGAAGTCGAGGTACACGCCGTTCTTCAACGGGCCCACGCCCTGGCCGGCATCGACCATGCGCTTGGCTGCACGCGACGAGACGTCGCGGGGTGCCAGGTTGCCGAAGCTCGGGTAGATGCGCTCGAGGTAGTAGTCCCGCTCGTCTTCGGGGACCTGGTCGGCCGACCGGGTCTCGTCGGGATTCTTCGGGACCCAGATCCGGCCGTCGTTGCGCAGCGACTCCGACATGAGCGTGAGCTTCGACTGGAAGTCGTCGGCCTGCGGGATGCAGGTGGGGTGGATCTGCGTGTAGCAGGGGTTGGCGAACGCCGCACCTCGGCGGTGCGCTCGCCATGCGCCGGTCACGTTGCAGGCCATGGCGTTGGTCGACAGGTAGAAGACGTTGCCGTAACCGCCGGTGGCGAGCACGACGGCATGCGCCGAGTGCGACGAGAACTCGCCGGTCATCAGGTCACGCGTCACGATGCCTGCGCATCGACCGTCGATGTTGACGACGTCGACCATCTCCATGCGGTTCCACAACTTCACGTTGCCGAGGCCGATCTGGCGAGCGAGCTGCTGGTAGGCGCCGATCAGGAGCTGCTGGCCGGTCTGGCCACGGGCGTAGAACGTGCGGCTCACCTGCGCGCCGCCGAAGCTGCGGTTGTCGAGCAGACCGCCGTACTCGCGAGCGAACGGCACGCCCTGGGCGACCATCTGGTCGATGATGTCGACCGACACCTCGGCGAGGCGGTGGACGTTGGCCTCGCGTGCTCGGAAGTCGCCGCCCTTGATCGTGTCGTAGAACAGGCGGTGGACGCTGTCGCCGTCGCCCTGGTAGTTCTTCGCCGCGTTGATGCCGCCCTGCGCCGCGATCGAGTGGGCACGACGCGGCGAGTCGTGGAACGTGAACGCCTCGACCTGGTAGCCGAGTTCACCCAGCGTCGCCGCTGCGGACGCGCCGGCCAGGCCGGTGCCGACGACGATGATCTTGAACTTGCGCTTGTTCGCCGGGTTGACCAGCTTCTCGTTGGCGATGAAGTTCTGCCACTTGTCCGCGAGTGGTCCCTCGGGGATCTTGGAATCGAGCGTGATGGTCATTCCGATTCTCCTTCCACGCAACAGGTGACGGCGTCGGGGTCGAACTCGATGATGCCCGCCTGAACGGCGATCGGGATCGACACGTTGCCGACGACGACGACCGTCGCGACGATCGTGGCGAGGCCCACGGCGCCAGGAGTTGAACCGGGGGTTGCTCCATCCCATCGACTGGAACAGCGACCAGGTTCCGTGGAACAGGTGGATGCCGAGCGCGATGTTGGCGAGGATGTAGAACACCGCGACCGGCAGTCTCGACAACGACTGGTCGATGTTCCAGTACGGGGCACCACGAACGTAGTCGGGGTTGAACCATCCCCACGTGAGATCGGCGAGATGGAAGGCCAGGAAGAGCACGACGATGATGCCGGTCCAGCGCATCGTGCGGCTGGCGAAGTTCGCCACCTGGTAGTCGCGAGGTGTCTGGTACTTGACCGGGCGGGCCTTGCGGTTCAGCACGGTCAGTGAGTACGCCGCGTGGACGTGCAGCAGCAGCGCGCCGATGAGCACCAGACGCAGGCCCCACAGGAAGATACGTCCGCGGCACGATCGGCACGAGGAGATCACGGAGGAACTCGCCGTAGATGTCGATGTCGTACATCGACTCGTCACCTTCTGCGATGACGCCGAGGTACACCTTCAAGTTGCCGATCATGTGACCGACCACGAAGCCGATCCCGATGATCCCGGTGATCGCCATGACGTACTTCTTGCCGACTGCCGTCGAGTAGAGGTCGCGGGCGAACCCCTTCTTCTTCGACGGCGGCTTGACGGCGGTCCCGGAAACGGGTCCGCGGCTCAACGTTTGTGCCATTGCAGGGAAACTACTCCCCACCGGAGCGCGCACGCCCAATCCACCCGGCAATCGGCCACGGTGTGGGTCACAGTTCCCCGCGTTCGAGGCGACCGAGGACCTCGATGGCCCGGCTGCGCACGGCGGGCAGGTCGCTCAGCCTGCGCATCGCCGCCAGCGGGCGAGCCATGCGGTGATTCGCCGCGAACGTGTCGGCGTTGCGAGCGAGGAAGTCCCAGTAGAGCGTCGTGTACGGGCACGCGTCGGGACCGACTCGCTGCTTCGGGTCGAAACGGCACGTCTTGCACGAGTCGCTCATCTTGTTGATGTACGCGCCGCCCGAGGCGTACGGCTTGGTGGCCATCATCCCGCCGTCGGCGAACAGGGCCATCCCGACCACGTTGGGCAACATCACCCAGTCGGCACCGTCGACGAAGCTCTCGCGCATCCACGCTGTCATCGCACTCGGGTCGACAGCGGCGGTGAGCGCCAGGTTGCCGAGCACCATCAGGCGTTCGATGTGATGCGCGTACCCGTGATCGTGGACATGTCCGATCACGTTGGCGACGCACGCCATCTCGGTCGGCGCATCTCCGGTGAACGCCGGCGGAACCGGGCGCGTGGCGCCGAGCACGTTGCTCGTTCGGTACGCGGGCATCCACAACCAATAGACACCCCACACGTACTCACGCCAGCCGATCACCTGTCGGATGAAGCCCTCGACGGAGCTCAGTGGTGCTGCGCCCCGACGATGGGCGGACTCGACCGCCGCCACGACCTCGGTCGGGTGCAGCAGACCGAGGTTGATCGACGATGACAGCACCGAGTGGGCGAGCTTCCACTCCGCGGCGAGCATCGCGTCCTCGTGCGGCCCGAACACGGCCAGACCGTGTTCGACGAACTCGTTCAGACGGATGAGTGCCTGCGTTCTTGTGACGGGCCACGTCCCATCGGGGTCGGCGCCGAACGTGGTGGGCGGCAGGCGATCGAGTATCTCTCGGTCGATGTCGTCGAGCTCGAACCGCTCGATCGCCGGCCAGCTGCGGCCGTCGCGCGGTGGTGGTTCGCGGTTGTCGTGATCGAAGTTCCACTTGCCACCCACGGGCTCGGGACCATCGGCGCCGACGTCCATCAACACGCCGAGTCGTAGCCGCTGCCAACGATAGAAGTCCTCCATCGTCAGCCGCTTGCGTCCCGCTGCCCAGCTCGCGAAGTCGTCGTAGTGACACAGGAACAGGTCGTTGCGCACCAACTCCACTCCGAGCCGCTCGAGTTCGAGGCGGCCATCCCAGCTGGTCGGTTCCATCGCGAGCACGCGCCGGGTGCCGAACTCGGCGACGTGGTCTCGTAGACCCTGTCCGAGTGTGCGCGCCCGGCGGTAGTCGACCTCGAACCCTTCGACCCGCAGTTCTGCGGCGAAGTGCGCCATCGCCGACAGCACGAGGTGCAAGCGCTGGCGATGCCAGCGCCGCGAGGTGATCAACGTCTCACTCTCGACGAACAACACGCGGCATTCTCCCGGCATCCGGCCGGCAAGGGCACCGCGGGCAGCGGTCCAGTTGATCGCCGAACACCCACACGGTGGGAATCGGAGGCAGGAGTGACACGAGTGGTGAATCTACGGGGCGGGCTAGCCTGCGGCGCCAGCCACCCATCGTCACCATCCGTACCGCCCCAGGAGACAGCCCGTGGACCTCGTCCCATACCTTGCAGCAGCTTCTGCGCTCGCAGCACTCGTGCTCGCGTTCTACTTCTACAAGCAGGTCGAAGCCGAGTCACCCGGCGACGAACGCATGGTGTATCTCATGAACGAGATCCGCAACGGCGCCCGAGCGTTCCTCAGGAAGGAGTACACCTGGGTCGCCGTCTTCGTCGTGGCGATGATGCTGCTGCTGGCCGTCGTGATCAACCCGCTGGCCTCGGTCACGTACCTGCTCGGTGCGGTGCTGTCGGCCGCCGCGGGCTACGCCGGCATGAACGTGGCGACGATCGCCAATGCGAGAACTGCCGAGGCCGCCAAGACCGGCCCCGGCAAGGCGCTGCCGGTGGCGTTCCGCGGCGGTGCCGTCGTGGGATTCTCGGTGGCCGGTCTCGCACTGCTCGGTCTGGCGCTCACCTACCTCGTGTTCGTCGTGTGGATGGAGGTCGACGAGGCCTTCGAGATCTTCACGGCCTACGGCCTCGGAGCGTCGTCGATCGCACTGTTCGCCCGCGTCGGCGGAGGCATCTACACCAAGGCTGCCGACGTGGGTGCCGACCTCGTCGGCAAGGTCGAAGCCGGTATCCCCGAGGACGACCCGCGCAACCCGGCCACCATCGCCGACAACGTGGGCGACAACGTCGGCGACGTCGCCGGCATGGGCGCCGACCTGTTCGAGTCGTATGCCGGATCGATCATCGCCCCGGTCTCGCTGACGGCGTTCGCCCTCGCGATCACCGCCGAGCAGGCCAGTGACGACTTCGTGCTGTCGCTCTTGATGTTCCCGTTCGCGATCGCATTCATCGGCATGCTCGCGTCGATCGTCGGTTCGTTCTTCGTGAAGGGGGGCGACTCGACCGAGAGCCACGCGCTCAGCCGCGCACTCCACATGGGAACCAACGTGGCGATGGCGCTCACCGCGCTGGCGAGTGTCGGCGCCGCCTACTGGTTGTTCTCCGACAGCGAGTTCTTCGACAACCCGATCGGGTTGGCGATCTCGGTGATCGGCGGCCTGATCGTCGGTTGGGCGCTCGGCAAGTGCGCCGAGTACTACACGAGCGATCAGTACAGCCCGGTGAAGAAGATCGCGAAACAGGCCGAAACCGGTCCCGCGACGACGATCCTCGGCGGCATCAGCACGGGCATGGTCTCGGTCGCTCTCTCGGTCGTGCTCATCCTTGCCGGTGTCGGGATCGCCTACTGGGGCGGTCAGATCACCTTCGCCGCCGAGTTCGACGAGTTCGGCGGGATCTACGGCATCGCGGTGGCGGCCATCGGCATGCTGGCGACGACCGGCATCGTCGTCTCGGTCGACGCCTACGGGCCGATCTCCGACAACGCCGGCGGCATCGCCGAGATGGCCGGACTCGACCCCTCGGTCCGGGAGGTGACCGACGCGCTCGACTCGCTCGGCAACACCACCGCGGCGATTGCGAAGGGCTTCGCCGTCGGCTCGGCGGCACTCACGGCACTGGCACTGTTCAAGAGCTTCCAGTTCGCGATTGCCGACGCCGACCCGTCGGCGGTCCTCGATCTCGACGTCGGCAGGGTCGAGGTGTTCATCGGGCTGTTCCTCGGCGCTGGGCTGCCGTTCCTGTTCGCCGCGCTGACGATCGATGCGGTGGGACGGGCCGCGCAGAAGATGATCGAGGAGGTGCGGCGTCAGTTCCGCGAGATCCCGGGATTGCGCGAGGGTGTTGCCGGCGTGAAGCCCGACTCGGCTCGCTGCGTCGCGATCTCGACCGAGGCCTCGTTGCGAGAGATGATCGCGCCCGGCGCGCTGGCGATCGTCGTACCGCTCGTCGTCGGCTTCATCAGCGTCGACGCGCTCGGTGGGTTGCTCGCCGGGGCGCTCGTGACCGGATTCTGCCTGGCCATCTTCATGGCGAACTCGGGCGGCGCCTGGGACAACGCCAAGAAGTACATCGAGGCCGGCGCGCTGGGCGGCAAGGGCAGTGATCCGCACAAGGCAGCCGTCGTCGGCGACACCGTGGGCGACCCGTTCAAGGACACCTCCGGCCCCTCGATGAACATCCTGATCAAGGTGATGACGATCGTCAGCCTGGTGTTCGCCGGCGCGTTCGTCTGACTTCCCGCTCACGGGTCCTGTCACCGGCGTCACGGGGCGTCCTCGGACGGTCCGCAACCCGGTGGCGGACTGCGGTGGCAGTTTGGAGCCACGAAGTCGATCAACTGCTCGACTGCTCCGACGAGTTCGGGGCGCAGGTCGGCGAAGGTGTTCACCCGGTTGCGAAGTGTGGGCCAGAAGCCATCGAACGGCACGCCGAGCGCCGCACACATGCCCTCCTTCCAGGGCACGTCGCTCTTGGGCACGTCGGGCCACTCGTCGAGGCCGAGCACCTTGGGGCGGATGCCGGCCCACACGTCGACGAACGGGTGCCCGGTGATCAGCACGTTCGGATCTCGCACCGTCTCCGCGATGCGGGTCTCCTTCGAGCCGGGCACCAGATGGTCGAGCAGCACGCCGAGTCGACGGTCGACGCTCGGGCCGAAGTCGGCCACCGCAGCGGCGAGATCATCGGCGCCGTGGAGGGGCTCCACGACGATGCCGAGCTCGCGCAGGTCGTCGCCCCACACGTGTTCGAGCAGCTCCGCGTCGTGCTTGCCCTCGACCCAGATCCGGCTGGCCGCCGCCACTCGGGCCCGGCCGTCGCCGGCAACCGACCCTGACGCCGTGATGCGCTGGGTGGCCGCCGTGGCGGTCGAGGGTCGAACGAGTGTGACCGGTCGGCCATCGAGCAGGAAGCCGCCGGGCTTCCAGGTGAAGTGGCGGATGTAGTCGTTGCGATCCTGCAGCGTCACGCCCTCGGCGCTCCAGCGGACCACGTCGCCACAGAAGTGACTCGCACGGTCCTCCACCAGCATGCCCATCTCGACCACCACGTCGGGGTAGCTCGGACCGCGACGCTGCGCGGCGAAATCGTCGAGGATGTCGGTCTCGTAGGCCACTCCCCCAGTGAAGCAGTCGGGTCACCCCCGATGCCGGCATCCGTACACGATGTGTCTGACACATCGTGTACGTCGTGCGCTGTGCGAGCATGCCGCGATGGAAAGCTTCACGGGCAAGGTCGCAGTCGTCACGGGCGGTGCGAGTGGAATGGGACGCGAACTCGTCCGGCAACTGACGGCGCAGGGATGCCACGTCGCGCTGTGCGACCTGTCGGTCGAGGAGATGGAGGAGACGAAACGGCTTGCGCTGGCCGATGCTCCGGAGGGCACCGTCGTGACCACGCATGTCTGCGACGTGTCCGACGAGGCGTCGCAGTTGGCGTTCCGTGACGCCGTGGTCACGCAGCACCAGACCGACCACGTGAACCTGTTGTTCAACAACGCCGGCATCGGTGGCGGTGGCTCCGTGATCACCGATCCCCGCGAGGTGTGGGAGCGGACCTTCAACGTCTGCTGGGGTGGCGTGTACCTCGGTGTGCGCACGTTCCTGCCGTTGGTGATCGCCTCCGACGAGGGCCACATCGTCAACACCTCCAGCGTCAACGGGTTCTGGGCGAGCATCGGACCGGACCGGCCGCACACGGCCTACTCGGCGGCGAAGTTCGCCGTGAAGGGATTCTCCGAAGCGCTGATCACCGACCTCCGCGTCAACGCTCCGCACGTCAAGGTGTCCGTCGTGATGCCAGGCCACATCGGCACGTCGATCGTCGAGAACTCGATGCGCCATGGCGCCCATGAACTCGACATGGAGACCGCCGAGATGGTGCAGCTGATGTCCGACATGTTCCGCGACCAGGCGCCGATGACGGCCGCCGAGGCGAGTACCGAGATCCTCGACGGCGTCCGCGAGGGCCGGTGGCGGATCCTGGTCGGCGACGATGCCCGCAAGCTCGACCTCGCAGTGCGTGCCAACCCCGAGATCGCGTACGAGTCGTTGACGCTCGGCGACCTCACCTCGTCCCAGGAGGGCACCCCCTTCAACCCCGCTCCCTGAACGATGCTCCGACCAACGCTGTGAGCGATGTACGCATCAGGCGCGTGCATCGCTCACAGCACGACGTGGCGCGCTCGTTGGGCCCAACCGCGAGCGGTCAGGACGAGATCGCTGACGGTGCCGTCGGGGAATGCAAAGGGCGCACGCACGCCGGTGTGCGCGATCACCTCGGGCAACTCCAGCGGCCCGAGACCGGCCGCCGACGTCGTCCACCGATGCCACCGCCGGGCCGGCACCTCGACCAGTTCGAGCCGCGGCTCACCCTGGATGTCGATGGCTCCGTGCAGCACGCCCTCCTGCTCGTAGCCATGACCGCCGGCGCTCGATCCGGACGCTGTGGCGTCGCCGGTCGCGTACCACTCGAGATCGAACGCGATCGGGGTCGGGTCGCCGTACGCGCGACCGAGCGCCTCATCGGGGTCGTCGATGGCCGAGGCATAGGTCTCGTTGCCGATCGACCACTGCTGCATCGCGGCGTCGCAGTGATGTTCGGCCCAGAGCGCCTCTCCCTTCACGATGAACGGATCGGAGCGAACGCGCACGTCGAAGTCGGCGATGTGCAGGAGCGGTCGGCCGCTGCGTGCGAGCGCCGCCCAGTACCACGCAGTCCGCCCGACGATCCGATGGCCCGAGATCAAGCCGAGTTGCGTGTCGGGCGTCCAGGCGGCGAACACCCATTCCTCGATGTCGGCTCCGAGGTGGCGGCCGTCGTGGTGTTCGTCGGCGAGCATGATCAGGCAGACTACGAACCATGATCCGCTATCTCAGTCTCGACTGGATCAATGCCCTCTCCGACGAGGTCACCGCAAGCGACACGATGCGCGAGATCGCCGAGTCGCACAGCATCGGCGTGACCCAGGTGGTGAGTGACGGCCCCGAGGGTGACGTGACCTACCACCTGAGTGTCGGCGACGGTGATGCGTCGTTCGGCGCAGGGCCGGCCGACCCCGAGGACGTGAAGATGGAGCAGGACTGGGACACGGCGGTGGCGGTCGCCACCGGGGAACTCAACGCCCAGGAGGCATTCATCAGCGGGCGCATCCGGTTGTTCGGCGACCAACAGAAGCTGCTCGATTCGCAGCCGGTGTTCGGCGCGCTCGACGCTGTCTTCGCGTCCGTTCGTGAACGCACCCGCTACGACTGACACGCGCTCGACACGGAGGATCGATGCCCGAGATGCCCGAGATCCAGGCGCACGCCGAGCGCCTGACCACCCAGTTCGCCGGGCGCGTCCTCACCATGTTCACGCCGTTCAACTTCACTGCGCTCAAGACCGCAGCGCCCGCACCCTCGCAGGCATACGGCCAGCCGCTGATCGACGTCGGCCGGCGCGGCAAGTATCTCCTCGTCCACTTCGAACCCGTCACGTTCGCGGTGCACCTGATGCAGGGCGGCCGGCTGCTGCCCGACGTGAAGCACTCGGCGAAGCCGCGAGGCGCGCAGGCCCGGTTCAGCTTCGAGCCGACCGAGCTCGCCGACGGGACGATCGACGAGACCGCGCTGCTGCTCACCGAGCAGGGCAAGGAACGCAGAGCCGGCGTGTGGTGCATCCCGAGCGACGCAGTACTGCACGTGCCACCGCTCGACCGGCTCGGTCCGGAAGCAGCCACGATCACCGACACCGAACTCGCCGCACTCTTCGCCGCCAACTCGATGCGCGTGCACGGCTTCCTGCGCGATCAGCGCATGATCGCCGGTATCGGCCGACGCCTCGCCAACGAGGTGTGCCACCGGGCGAGAGTGTCACCGTTCGCCAACACCCGCAAGCTCGGTGCCGACGGCGCCGTCACGGTCGCGGCAGCGATTCGATCCTGCATCGAGGAGGGCCTGGAGGACGAGCGGTCGCGCAGCCAGATGAGCGCGTCGAAGGAGCGGCCCGCAGCGATGCACGGTCGCACCGGCGAGGCGTGCCCTGACTGCGGCGACACCGTCCGCGCCGTGGAGTACTCCGGCTACACGGTCAACTACTGCGCCACGTGCCAGACGGGCGGCAAGGTGCTCGCCGACAACACGACCAGCAAATTCCTGAAGTAGTGCCGGGCGAATACGCTCGCAGCATGCCGATCCATCTGCGCGCCGAGCCCGGCGACTACGCCCCCAACGTCCTGTGTCCGGGCGATCCCCTCCGAGCCGAGTACATCGCCGAGACGTTCTTCGACCCCGGCGCCCGCCGGGTCAACGCCGAGCGCGGCATGCTGGGGTTCACGGGCACGTTCGAGGGTAAGCCGATCAGCGTCCAGTCGACGGGCATGGGATGCCCGAGCGCAGGCATCGTCTTCGAGGAACTGATCATGCTCGGTGCCACTCGTTTGGTCAGGGTCGGCACGTGCGGAGGTCTCGGCAATGGCATGGCGATGGGCGACACGGTGATCGGGATCGCTGCATCGAGTGACGACCAGACCCCGTTGCGGTACGCCGCGATGGAGGGCTACGCACCGAGTGCGACGTTCGGCCTCGTCGAGACCGCCGCACGGCTGAGTCGTGACGGGGCTGCCGGCGCGCGTCCACGTCGGGCCGATCGTCACGTCCGGGTTGTTCTACGACCCGGACCCCACGACGTTCGCCCGGTGGAAGCGGCTCGGCCACATCGGCGTCGAGATGGAGGCGGCGATGATGTACACCATCGCGGCAGTGAAGGGGATCGAGGCACTGGCGATCATGACGGTGAGCGATCTGCTCGGTGAGGCGGGCGACACGGTCAGGATCAGCGACGACGACCTCAAGGCGGGCGTCGATCAGATGATGCGCATCAGTTGCGCAGTCGCCGTGTCATGATTTGCCGACCCGATGCCTGTCGGGAACTTCTCTGACCCCGGGAGCGTCCAACCCACCATGATTCCTCGCACCGCACTTGCCCTTGTCGCCCTGTCCGCCCTCGCGTTCGCCGCCTGCGGCAGCGACGACGACTCCGCCTCCGGCTCTGCACCCACAGCCGACGATCTGGCCGGGCAGGCCTTCGAATCGACCGACGTCACGGGGTACGACCTCGTCGAAGGAACCACGATCACGCTCGGGTTCGAGACCGACACGGTCGGCGCCCAGGGAGGCTGC
The DNA here is from genome assembly GCA_963743825.1 of Ilumatobacteraceae bacterium. Classification (GTDB taxonomy): domain Bacteria; phylum Actinomycetota; class Acidimicrobiia; order Acidimicrobiales; family Ilumatobacteraceae; genus Sva-07. The sequence goes on from CAVURC010000011.1 coordinate 124,337, forward strand.
AACACCCAGAGCGGCGGCTACACGATCTCCGACGGAACGCTCGAGGTCTCTGCGATGGTGTCGACCATGATGGCCTGCGAGCAGGCGCTGATGGACCAGGACACCTGGGTCAGCGAGTTCCTCACGAGCAGCCCGGAGATCTCCCTCGACGGCGGCACGCTCACCTTGACGGGCTCGGATGCAACCATCAGCCTCGAGGCCAAGACCGCTGCCCCACTCGAGGGCACCACCTGGGTACTGACCGGTACCGTCGCGACGGAGGCGGTTTCGTCGCTGCCCGCCGACGCCGAGGCGTCGCTCACCATCACCGACGGCCAGGCCGCAATCCAGACGGGCTGCAACAGCGGATCGGCGAGCGTCGAGGTGACCGACACCACGATGACCTTCGGGCCGGTGGCGATGACCAAGATGGCCTGCCCCGACGACCTCACTGCGCTCGAGGCCAGCGTCATCGCGGTACTCGACGGTGAGGTCACCTACGAGGTCACCGGCGACACGCTGTCGATCCGCAAGGCCGGCGCCGATGGCGAGATCGGCCTGGAGTACACCGCCGGCTGAGCGACTGCGGAGCCCGCTCCGGGCGGAGGCCCCTGGTCGTCTTGTGGAGAGGGCTCGTTCCCGGTTAGAGTTAGGGTCCCCTAACACTTGATGACAGGAGCCCCCTCAATGCGCCCGACACCACGACTGCTCGTCGCCGTGCTCGCACTCGGACTCGTTGGCGCTGCGTGCGCAAGCGAGTCCGACGACACCGCCACCGACGACACGGCGGTCGCCGCAACCGGAAGCACGGCGACGGACGACTCGTCGGACATCGGCACCGTCACGGTCTACTCCGGTCGCGGCGAGGACCTCGTCGGACCGCTCCTCGAGATGTTCGAGAACGAGACCGGCATCGACACCGAGGTCCGCTACGGCGACTCCGCCGAGATGCTGCTGCTCATCCAGGAGGAGGGCGACAACTCGCCGGCCGACGTCTACTACTCCCAGGGCGCGGGCTTCCTGGGCGAGCTGTCGTCGAACGACGCGCTCGCTGACCCTGCCGGACGAGCTGCTCGAGCAGGTCCCCCCGGCGCTGCGCTCCCCCAACGACGACTGGGTCGGGCTGTCGGGTCGGGCCCGAACCGTCGTCTACAACACCGACGAACTGACCGAGGACGACGTCCCCGACTCGATCCTCGAGTTCACCGACCCGGAGTGGGAAGGGCGCATCGGGTACGCGCCGACCAACGCCTCGTTCCAGGACTTCGTCACCGCCCTGCGCTACCTCGAGGGCGAGGATGCCACACGCGCCTGGCTCGAGGGCATCGTGGCCAACGCCGTGCCGTACGAGAACAACACCGCCGTCGTCGAAGCCGTCGCCGCCGGCGAGGTGTCGCGTCGGGTTCGTCAACCACTACTACCTGTACCGCTTCCTCGCCGAGGACCCGGACTACCCGGCGGCCAACAAGTTCTACGCCGACGGACGATCCGGGCTCGCTCGTCAACATCGCCGGCGCCGGCGTCCTGGCCACGACCGACGAGGAGGCCGGCGCGCTCGCCCTCATCGAGTTCCTGCTGTCGCCGACCGCGCAGGCGTACTTCGCGACCGAGACCTTCGAGATCCCGGTCACCGACGACGTCGAGATTCCCGAAGGCGTGCCCACGCTCGACTCGCTGAACCTGCCCGAGTTCGACCTCAACCAGCTCCTCGACCTCCAGGGAACGGTCGACCTGCTGATCGAGGTCGGGGCCCTGTGAGCACCACGCAGGCGCAATCCACCGGTTGGCGCCTGCCGTGACGAACGCGCTCCTCGACGCGCCGGGCCCGGTCGTGAGGCCGGCCCCCGAGCGTCGGGGGCCGGCGCGCCTCCACGTCGGCCGACGTTCCCGTCGTCAGGATGCTGGCGCTGCTCGTCGGCGTCAGCGCGGCGATCCCGCTCGGGTACCTGGTCGTCCGGGTCTGGGAGCTCGGGTGGACCGAGACCTGGGAGATCGCCACGTCGGAGCGCACGCGCACCGTGCTGATCGACACGGTCGTGCTCGCCGTGGCGGTCACGCTCGCCGCGCTCGTGATCTCGTTGCCGCTGGCCTGGCTCACGACCCGCACCGACCTGCCGGCACGTCGGACGTGGGTGCGTGCTCACGGCGCTGCCGTTGGCGATCCCCACCTACGTCGGCGCCTTCGCCATGATCGGCGCGCTCGGGCCCACGCGGCATCGTGCAGGGCTGGCTCGAGCCGCTCGGCGTCGAGCGGCTCCCGTCGATCTACGGATTCGGCGGCGCGTTCGTCGTGCTCACCCTGTTCACGTACCCCTACCTGCTGCTCACCGTCCGCGCCGCGTACCGCCAGCTCGACCCGAGTCTCGAAGAGGCGAGTCGGACCCTCGGTCGCAACTCGTTGGTCGACGTTCGTCCGGGTGGTCGTACCGCAGCTGAAGCCGGCGATCGCCGCCGGCTCGCTCCTCATCGCGCTGTACGTGCTCTCGGACTTCGGCGCGGTGTCGATGCTCCGCTACGACACCTTCACGCGGGCGATCTACGTCCAGTACCGCGGCGGGCTCGACCGCGGCACGGCGGCGGTGATGGGCATGATGCTCGTGATCCTGACGATCACCGTCCTCGCCGCCGAACAACGGCTGCGAGGGCCGGAGTCGCTGCACCGGCTCCACGGTTCGGGTGCCCGCACGGGCCGCCACGATCCACCTCGGGCCGTGGCGCTGGGTCGCCGCCGGGGCCTGCGCGCTCGTGGTGACGGTTGCGTTGCTGATCCCGCTCGGTGTCATCGGCTACTGGTTGTGGCGCGGCACCCAGGTCGGCGAACCCTGGCTCCCGCTGTGGTCGCTGGTCGCCAACAGCCTGTGGGCATCGGCACTCGGCGCCGTCCTCACCGTCGCCTGCGCCTGGCCGGTGGCGATGCTCGCCGTCCGCTCGCCGGGCAGATCCTCACGGTTCGTCGAACGACTCTCGTGGTCGGGGCACGCCCTGCCCGGCATCGTCGTGGCGCTCGCGCTGGTGTTCTTCGGCGCCAAGTACGTGCCGGCGGCGTACCAGACGATGGCGATGCTGGTGTTCGCCTACATGGTGCTGTTCCTGCCCCAGGCGATCGGCGCCATCCGGTCGTCGCTGCTGCAGATGACTCCATCGGTCGAGGAGGCCGCACACCTGCTCGGCTCGGGATCGTTCACGACCTTCCGGCGGGTGGTCCTGCCGCTCACCCGGCCGGGCGTCGCAGCCGGCGCCGCGCTCGTGTTCCTCACGTGCATGAAGGAACTGCCGGCCACGCTCCTGCTCGCACCGACGGAGTTCAGCACGCTCGCCACCCGCGTGTGGACGGCATCGAACGAGGCGTTCCTCGCGCGAGCAGCGGCGCCGGCGCTGGCGCTGGTGGTGCTGTCGTCGCTCCCGATGCTCGTGCTCGTGCGGCGGGAGCGCCCTGCGCTCGGCGACGTCGTGGCAGATCAGTCGACCGGGAACGCCGGCGCGGACACCGCGATCGAACGCACGCCGACGCGCTGACCGCGACCGTACGACGGTGCCCCCGGGGCACGACTCCGCAAGCTGGTCCCGTCGTCGAGCACGACGACACTGACGTGGTCGTGCCCGTAGTACTCGACGAGTTCCACCGTGGCCGCGCCCCATCCGTTCGAAGCGGTCGACCCGTCGGGGCCGACGAGGTCGTCGAGGACGAGTTGTTCGGGTCGCACGAGGACGTCGACGAGGCCCAGATGTGACTCCTGCAGCTCGAGCGGACCGATGGCCGACGACGCTCGATCTCCCACCGCGTCGGCACGGATGAGATTGGCCTCACCCACGAAACCGGCAACCCACCGTGACGCCGGGTTCGCATAGATCACGTCGGGTCGCTCGAGTTGGGTGACACGGCCCTCGTGCATCACGGCGACACGGTCGCCGAGCACGAACGCCTCCTCCTGGTCGTGGGTCACGAACACGGTGGTCACGCCGAGTTCGGTGAGGAGGCGATGGACCTCGCTGCGGACCTGCACCCGCAGCGACGTGTCGAGGTTCGAGAACGGTTCGTCGAGCAGCAGTGCCGTCGGCTGCGGAGCGAGCGCCCGGGCCAGGGCGACACGCTGCTGTTGGCCTCCCGACAACGTCGCCGGGGAGCGGTCGCCGAGCCCGCTCAGCCCGACGCGGTCGAGCGACTCGGCGACGCGGTTGCTGCGACGCTCCTCGCGCGACAGGCCGTAGCCCACGTTCCCGGCCACGGTCATGTGCGGGAACAGTGCCCAGTCCTGGAAGACCATGCCGATGCGACGCTGCTCCGGACGAACGTGCAGGCCGGGCGCGCTGACCTGCGTGCCACCGATGCTGATCGACCCGTCGTCGAGCCGTTCGAGGCCGGCGATCGATCGCAGCAGCGTCGTCTTGCCGCACCCGCTCGGACCCAGCAGTGCCACGATCTCGCCGGGCGCGACGTCGATCGAGACCTGCTTGAGCACCTCGACGGCGCCGAACCGCTTGACGGCGTCGACGACGTCGATCCCTCCCTCGTGCGTCACGGGGTCAGGCTATCGGCGCGTCCTCGCACGGCTCGGGTGGACGCCGCGCCACGACCGCCTCGGCGCCCGGTGTTCGACGAGAGGCAGGTGACTCGTCGGGTGGCACAGTGTTCGTCGTGAGTGACGCTGAAACGACACCTGGCACGGCCCGACCGGAGGGCACATTCGTGGCGTTGCGCGTTGTGGTGGGCGTGGCTGTCGGTGTCGTCTGGGCGGGGTACATGCTGGCACTCGTCACTCTCGGCAGCTGTGACGCGTTCGGTGGCCGGTGCGACGGGACGAGCCCGCCAGTCTTCGAAGATGACGTCGCCGGTGGAGCGTTCGTCGGTACGGCGGTCGCGGCCTGGGTGTTGTGGTGGCTGCGTCACCCGTCGAGACGGCAGGCAGCTGTCGGCGTTGCCGTCGCCTTGGCAGTGGCCGTCGCCGTCGCATTCATTGCGCGTGGCATCGCCCACGGTTGAGCCGCCAGGCGCCGGTCACCGCCACGCTTCGACGGTGCTCGACGGCGAACTCAGATCAGGCCGAGTTCGGCGACCGCGTCGCGCTCACTCACGAGTTCGTCGGCGGAGGCGTCGATCTTGGCGCGGCTGAAGTCGTCGATCTCGAGGCCCTGGACGATCTCGTAGTCACCGTTCTTGCACACGCACGGGAACGACGAGATGATGCCTTCGGGAACGCCGTAGCTGCCGTCGCTGACGACCGACATCGACACCCAGTCGCCCTCCGGCGTGCCGAGCGTCCAGTCACGGATGTGGTCGACCGCGGCCGAGGCGGCCGATGCTGCCGACGACGAACCGCGGGCGTCGATGATCGCTGCGCCACGCTTGGCGACCGTGGGGATGTAGGTCGAGTCGTACCACTCATGGTCGCCGACGGCGTCGTAGGCGCGGGTGCCGTTGACCTCGCAGTGGAACAGATCGGGATACTGGGTGGTCGAGTGGTTGCCCCAGATCGTCATCTTGGTGATGTCGTTGACCGACGCGCCGAGGCGCTGCGCGAGCTGGGCCTTGGCGCGGTTGTGATCGAGACGGGTCATGGCGGTGAAACGCCTGGGGTCGAGGTCGGCGGAGTTGCGCTGGGCGATCAGGGCGTTGGTGTTCGCCGGGTTGCCGACGACGAGGATCTTGACCGCAGGTGTCGCCGAGCGGGACAGGGCTTCGCCCTGCGGCTTGAAGATGCCACCGTTGGCCGACAGCAGGTCGGCGCGTTCCATGCCCGCCTTGCGCGGCATCGAGCCGACGAGGATCGCAACATCGACATCGCCGAACGCCGTGTCGGCGTCGTCGGTGCAGACCACGCTGTCGAGGAGCGGGAACGCACAGTCGTCGAGCTCCATGCGGACCCCTTCGAGCGCTCCGAGTGCCGGCGTGATCTCGAGGAGTTGGAGCGAGACGGGCGTGTCTGGCCCGAGCATCGAGCCCGATGCGATACGGAAGAGGATGCTGTAGCCGATCTGGCCTGCAGCACCGGTGACGGCGACGCGAACGGGAGTGGTCATGTCCCCGAGCGTACGCCCGCACGACGAACCCACCCAAGCGAATGAGACGCGGGGTCTGACCCCGCGTCTCATTCAGGGCTGGCCGAGGATCTTGCCGATCATGGCGGCGTAGTAGTTCTGGCCGGATTGGGTGAGGTGAATGTTGTCGTCGTAGAAGCAGCGGCCCTCGCAGCCCGCCGAGATCGCCTCCCAGTCGACGACGGTGACGTTCGGATGCGTGGCCGGCACGGCCTTCAGACGGGCGTTGTTGTCGGCGATCCAGCCGCGGTCGGCCCTGCCCGTCAGCAGCACGACCACGGGCACGTTCGCCACCGTCGCCAGCATCTCGTCGAGCGTCTCCTGGCTGAACGGACCGTTCGTTCCGAGATGGATCACCACGACGGAGCCGAACGTGCCGTTGTCGCGCAGCGTCGCCATCGTCGGCACGAAGTCCTTCATCTGACGGCTGACCACGGCGTCGACCTGGAAACCGCGGGCCTGCAACTCCTCGGCGGCACCCAGCATCACCGAGTCGCCGAGCGCGACGAGCGGGAACCCGGTCGCCGTGGGCGGCACGGTCAGCGGTGTCACGCCCTCGAGCGAGCTGACCACACCGAGTTGCGCCACCGGTGGCGCAGTGGTGGGCGGCGCCGCTGTGGTCGGCGGCACGGTGGCCGGCGGCACTGGTCGTGGGCGCTGCGGTCGTCGCAACGATCGATCCGTCGACCGTCGAGTCGAGTGGCACGAGTGCCGGATCGAGTGTCGTCGTCGGCGCGACGGTCGTCGTGGTGGTCGTCGACGTCGTCGTGGTGGTGGACGCCACGGGGATCTCGTCGACATCGAGCAGGTTCGTGGTGAAGTCGCCACCGGCGTCGAGCGCCTGGGCGATCTCGTTCTGTTCGAGCGGCGCTCGCAGCAACATCACGCCGAGTCCGAGCGCGAACACCGTCACCACGGCAATCGCACCACTCAGGATCAGCTTGGGGCCCCGAGCCCTGCCGGCCCGCGCCCGTCGGCGCCACGCGCGGAACCGACCGGTTCGGATCGGCGTCTCGATGAAGCGGTACGACACCTCGGCAACGACGACCGTCAAGATGCGTCGCCACGACGAACTCGCGAAGCGTGAGCTTGTTGCCGGCGATCCCGCGGAACATCTGATAGATCGGCCAGTGGTACAGGTAGATGCCGTACGAGCGCAGTCCGATCCACACGAGCAGGCTTCCGCCGAGCCGTCGGTTCGCCGACGACCCCCGATGGGTGATCGCGGCGATCACCATCAGCGTGGCGATGCTCGTGAGGAAGAGCCCGCCACGGAACAGGAACGGATCGGCACCGGCCGGCGTGGCGAGATAGGTGTTCCAGCACATCCAGCCGAGGAAGACGATCGCCACCACGGCGAGCACGTCGAACAGTCGCCCCTTCGAACGCAGCGGACCGCGCACGATGGCGAGGGGCCGCCACACCATGGCGAATGCCGAGCCGAGCAGGATGCCGGGGAGGCGTGAGATCGTGCCCAGGTAGAGGGTGTCGATCTTGCCGATCGGCCGGTCGCCGATCCACCAGTAGGCGTCGGGTGTGACCGCCGGATCACCCGTCGGCCCGGGGTAGAACAACAGCGCCACGATCACCGTGATCATGACGGCCGCGATGAAGAGCCAGCGGCTGACGTCGGCCACCCGCCTCGTGCCGGCGCGCCCCAGCAACACCACCATGACGATGGGCCAGAGCACGTAGAACTGCTCCTCCACCGCAAGGCTCCACAGGTGACGCAGCGGGGCGAAGTCGCCGGCAGCCGTGTACCCCTGACCCACCCAGATCTGGTAGTAGTTCGACACGTAGAGCAGCCCGGCGATCACGTCGCCGCGGAGCTGCCCGAGCGCCCACGTCTTGAACACTGCGGTCCACACGACCACGAACGTCATCATCGTGAACAGCGCCGGCAGCAGGCGTCGGGCACGGCGAGCCCAGAACTTGCGCAGTGAGATCCGGTAGGTGCGTTCCCGTTCGGAGATCAGCAGCAGGGTGATCAGGTAGCCGGAGATCACGAAGAAGATCTCCACACCGAGGAAGCCGCCCGGCAACCAGTCGCTGTTGGCGTGGTACACCATCACGGCGATCACGGCGAGCGCGCGCATGCCGTCGAGCCCCGGGAGATAGGGGACCCGACTGATGTAGGCGCTGTCGACTGCAGCGATGGGGATGCCCTCCGGCGGGGCGAGGGTCGACATGGAGCGTCCAGTATCGCCGGGCGACACCCCTCGGCGGCGTCATGTCGCCGCCGAGCCGCCGGCGCTCCGACCGATCAGGCAGGGGCTTGGAGGGCGCCCGCGATCAGCGCGGCGTAGTACACCTGACCGTCGGTTCGCAGGTGGAAGCCGTCGGAGTAGAAGCAGTCACCGGGGCACGCAGCGGCGAGGCCGGCCCAATCGAGCAGCGCAACGTTCGGGTACGTGTTCACGGTGTCGTAGATCAGCGCGTTGTTCCCGGCGGTGTAATCACGCGGCACGTCGATCGTGAGGAGCAGCACCTGGGGCACATCCGCCAATGCTTCCATCATGGCGGTCATGTCGCCCGGGTCGATCGGGCCGTTGGTGCCGAGGTGCACCACGACGACATCGCCGAGGCGGCCCTGCTCCTTCAACTGCTGCACCGTGTCGAGCCCGTTGACGAACGCCCGACTCTCGACGGCATCGACGAGGAATCCGTCGGCCGACAACTGCGTCGCGGCGCCGAGCATCACCGAGTCACCGAGCGCGAGTTTCGGAATCGGTACCGGTGGCAACGTCGTCGTGGTGGTGGTCTCGACGACCGGCGGGGGTGCGACGGCCGAGCCGGTCGCGTCGGTCGCGGTCACGGACGTGTCGACGGGTTGATCCACGACCGCCGTTGCGTCGTCGACACCGTCGCAGTTCGGGTCGTTCACGACGTCGCAGGTCGATCCCGCTGCCTCGTCGAGCGACTGGCGCACTTCGTTCTCGACCACGTCGGCCGTTGCCAGGCTGACACCGGCGAACACGGCGAACGTCATGAACACGACCCCCGCGCCGAGCACAGCATTGCGGGCGCCGGTCGATGGTGAGCGACGCAAGCGATGCCACGACTCCCTCATCGTGCCCTTGCGGATCGGGGTCTCGATGAATCGGTAGGAGAGCTCGGTGACGATCCCGGTGGCAATCATCGCGAAGACGAACTCGTGGAACTTCAGGTGCACGCCGGCGATGCCGCGGATGATCTGATAGATCGGCCAGTGGTAGAGGTAGAGCCCGTACGACCGTGTGCCGACCCACAGCAGCACCGGGATGCTGAGGACTCGTGAGGTGGCGGCGCGCTCGTGGGTGACGGCCGCCACCATCATCAACGTGGCGACGGCACACAGGAGGAAGCCACCACGGAAGAGGAACGGGTTGCCGCCCGACGGGCTGATCAGCCACATCCACCAGACCATCGCCGCGAGGATCAGCAATCCGAGCACGGCGACGAGGTCGAGCAGGTGGCCCTTCGTGCGCAGCGGACCGCGCATGACTGCGACCGGACGCCACACCATGGCGAACGCAGCGCCGAGGAGGAGTCCGGCCGGCGCGGCTGAACGTGCCGAGGTACGACCAGTCGAACTTGGAGATCTCACGGCCCGCGATCGACCAGTACGCGTCGGGTGTGACCTCCGGGGTTCCGATCGGCCCGGACGTGTAGACGAGGGCCGTGACGAGCGTGATGAACAGTGCGACGCCGACGAGCCACCGGCTGAGCCCGGCGATGCGACGGGTGCCTCCCTTGAGCAGCGCGAACATGACGAGCGGCCAGACGACGTAGAACTGTTCCTCCACGGCGAGGCTCCAGAGGTGACGCAGCGGTGCGAACTCGTTCGTCGCGGTGTATCCGGCTCCCGTCCAGATCTGGTACCAGTTCGACACGTACAGCAGCGCGGCGATCACGTCACCGCGCAGCTTGCCGAGTGCATCGCGATCGAACAATGACGTCCAGATCGTGATCGCGATCAGCATCGTGAACAGCGCCGGCAACAGGCGGCGCGCCCGCCGGAACCAGAAGTGCTTCATGTCGACGGTCGACGTGCGTTCCTTCTCCGAGATGAGCAGCAGGGTGATCAGGTACCCGGAGATCACGAAGAAGACCTCGACGCCGAGGTAGCCGCCGGGGAGCCAGTCGGCGTTGGCGTGGTACACCATCACGGCCATGACGGCGAGTGCTCGCATCCCGTCGAGCCCGGGCAGATAGGGAACGCGACTGATCTCGGGGGCTCGTCCCGATCGCCTCGAGGCGGGCACGTCAGGGCCCTTGCCCCACGGGATGCCGATGCGCTGGGTCGGGCGAGTGTCAGCCCGCGTCGGCGCGTTGGTGGCGTCGGAGTTCACGTCGGGTCAGGATCTCGCAAGGCCGAGGTTCTCGCAGATCGCAACGACGGAGTCGGGGCGGTTGAGCGCGTAGAGGTGGAGCCCCGGGGTGCCGGCCTCGATGAGATCGCTGCAGAGTTGCGTGGCGACGTCGATGCCGATCTTGCGGACCTCCGCCGGATCGTCGGTGGCGTCGAGACGCTCGGCCAGCCACGTCGGCAGCGCGGCGCCGCTCATGTCGGCCATCCGCTTGACCTGGGCCTTGTTGGTGATCGGCATGATGCCGGGCAGCACCGGCTTGTCGACGCCGAGGGCCGAGAGTTCGTCGACGAGGCGCACCCAGTGCTCGACCTCGAAGAAGAACTGCGTCAGGGCGAAGTCGGCGATCGAGAGCTTGTCGGCGAGGTGGCGCCGGTCGGTGACGCGGTCGGGTGAGCGGGGATGGACCTCGGGGTGAGCGGCGACACCGACAGCGAAGCAGTCCCGCCGCGACGACGTCCTCCAGGAGTTCGATCGCGTAGTGGTAGTCGCCTGCTTCGTTTCGTCCGTCGGCGGGTGGATCGCCGCCGAGCGCCAGGATGTTCTCGATGCCGATCTGCTGGTAGTTGTCGAGCAGCGCAACCACGTCGGCGCGTGAGTGTCCGCGGCAGGTGAGGTGCGGCATCGGGACCCACGGCGTCTCGACACGCATCCACTCCACGACGTCACCGGTGCGGTGTCGGTCGGATCCACCGGCGCCGTAGGTGATCGACACGAAGTCGGGTCGGAGCGCTTCGAGTTCCGCCACGGTTCGTCCGAGTGTCATGTGCGCGCCGGAGGTCTTCGGCGGGAAGAACTCGAACGACAACGTGCGTCCCTTTTCGAGCAGCGTCGGGATCCGGGCCATCCGACAAAGCTATCGACCACGGGGTCGCCCGCCAGGACAGGTGGGCACACACAGCGCGAGGGTCGCCGAAATGCCGGAGGCCCGGTGGTACGTTCCGCGACGACCCGACCGGGTCATCGAACGAGGGGACGAACACACATGCCGATGATCGAGAACTGGAAACTGGTCGTACTGCAGCGCTACGCCAAGTTCGACGGACGAGCCGGTCGAGCCGAGTTCTGGTGGTTCGTCCTGGCGAATCTCCTCGTCTACGTCGTGCTCGCGATTCTGATGGGGATCGCCGACATCTTCTTCGTCCTCTACATCGGGTACGCAATCGCCACGATCATCCCATCCATCGCGGTGGCGATCCGCCGACTGCACGACACCAACAAGTCCGGTTGGTTCCTGTTGCTCGGCCTGATCCCGTTCGTCGGCGCCATTCTCCTCATCGTGTTCTACGCAACCGAGGGAACGAACGGCCCGAACGACCACGGCGCCGCCGCCGAACCCGCCGCCGCCTGATCAACTCTTGCAACAGGGGTCTGACCCCTGTTGCAAGAGTTCAGTGGCGGAAGTGACGCTGGCCGGTGAAGACCATCGCGATGCCGTGTTCGTCGGCAGCCGCGATGACTTCGTCGTCGCGCACCGATCCGCCGGGCTGGATCACCGAGGCAATACCCGCTGCCGCGGCAGCGTCGAGGCCGTCGCGGAACGGGAAGAAGGCGTCGCTCGCACAGGCGCCACCCGCCGCGCGACCGGCTGAGCGCTCGGCCGCGATGCGCGCCGAGTCGAGACGGTTCTGCTGGCCGGCACCGATGCCGAACGCCTGGAGATCCTTGACGTAGACGATCGCGTTGCTGCTGACGGCGGCGCACACCTGCCAGGCAAATTCGAGGTCGGCCCACTGCTCGTCGGTCGGCTGGGTCGTGGTGACCACTCGCCACGCTCCACTGCGCCCGGCAACCGTGTCGGGCTGTTGCACCAGGAGCCCGCCGTCGACCGGACGCATGTCGAACGGCAGCGGCGACGCCGCGTTGGCCGACATCACCCGGAGGTTCTTCTTCGCCGAGAAGATCTCGAGGGCCTCGGGCTCGAAGTCCGGGGCGACGACCACCTCGGTGAACACATCGCCCAACGCCGTTGCCATCTCGGCCGTCACCGTGCGGTTCGCGGCGACGATGCCACCGAAGGCGCTCACCGGATCGCACGCGTTGGCCCGGATGTAGGCCTCGGTGATGTCGGCGGCCACCGCGACGCCACACGGGTTGGCGTGCTTGACCACGACGCAGGCAGGGTCGTCGAATCGATGGACGAGCCGCCACGCCGCCTCGGTGTCGAACACGTTGAGGTAGCTGAGCTCCTTGCCACCGTGCTGCGTCATCGCGTCCCACCAACTTGCGGCCCCGGCCTGGCGATAGCGCGCACCCTGCTGGTGCGGGTTCTCGCCGTAGCGCAGCGGTTGAGCGAGTTCGAGTGCGAGATGGATCGACGGCGGCAGGCCCGGCGCCTCGTCGGTCGCTCCGGCGGTCTCGTCGAACCACGTGACGATGGCGGCGTCGTAGGCGGCCGTGTGGGCGAATGCGGTTCGGGCGAGACGGCGACGAGTGGTCTCGCCGAGCACGCCGTCGGCCCTGATGTCGTCGAGCACCCGCTCGTAGTCGGCTGGGTCGACGACCACGCCGACGTGCGCATGGTTCTTCGCTGCGGCACGCACCATCGCCGGTCCACCGATGTCGATCAGCTCGATGCTCGGATCCGACGAGAACGGGTAGAGGTTGACGACCACGAGATCGATCGGCTCGATGCCGTGATGCTCCATGTCGGCGATGTGCTCGGCGTCGGTCGGGTCGGCGAGGATCCCTCCGTGGATCTTCGGATGCAGGGTGACCACACGATGGCCGAGAATCGCGGGGAGACCTGTCAGCTCCGCGACGTCGGTGACGGGTACACCCGCGTCGCCGATGGCTCGGGCGGTACCGCCGCTCGACACCAGGTCCCACCCCAACTCGTTCAGGGATCGGGCGAACTCGACGATGCCGGATTTGTCGTAGACGGAGAGCAGCGCAGTGGGCACGTCCCGACCGTAGCCAACGAGCACGCCACCCTCTGCATGACGCTGCCTCGCAGGATCATCGAGCCGGCAGGGCCGGGACAGCTACGGTGCTGAGGGGGCACGAGCAACAACAGAGTACGGAGGGTTCCAAGATGGACTTCAGCAAGTTCAAGACACCCGATTGGTTGATCGTCGGTGGAGGCATCGGCATCTTCATCTTCGGGTTCTTCGAGTGGGTCAGCGTGTCGGTGGCCGGGTTCAGCGCCAGCGGCGGCAATGTGTTCGACTTCTTCTTCACCGGCACGATCCCGTGGTTCCTCGTCATCGGCGCTGCGGTGATCACCGTGCTCCTCGTGCTCGACGTCCTCAAGGAGGGCCAAGCGCCGTGGCCGTTGATCCTGCTCGCGATGACCGCAGTCGCAGCACTGCTGCTCCTGATTCGCCTGATCTTCAATCCGCTCGATGCCCCGTCCGGAGTCGACGTCGGGCGGGGAATCGGCATGATCCTGTCGGTCGTCTCCGGGATCGTGGCCGCCGTCGGCGGCTACCTGAACTTCACGTCGAAGGGCGGCAACATCAAGGAGCTCGGTGACATGGACAAGCTCAAGGCGAGCTTCTCCAAGACCGACGCTGCGACGCACCGCCGGCGACCGCCGCCGGTCGACCCGGCGCCGCCGTCCGACGAGATGCCGCCCCCGCCTCCCGCCACCTGAGCGTTCTCGTGAACTCGTTGCGGAATAGTTCCGCAACGAGTTCACGAGAATCAGAGACCGGCGACGATCTCGGCCATCAGTTCGCCGGCTTCGGTCGGGTTGAGGCCAACCTTCACACCGGCCGCTGCGAGCGCGTCCATCTTCCCCTGAGCCGTGCCCTTGCCACCTGAGACAATGGCGCCGGCGTGGCCCATCTTCTTGCCGGCCGGCGCAGTGACACCGGCGATGTAGGCGCTCATCGGCTTGGTGACGTTCGCCCGGATGTACTCGGCAGCCTCCTCTTCCGCTGAGCCACCGATCTCGCCGATCATCATGATCGCGTGCGTCTCGGGGTCGGCCTGGAACTCGGCGAGGCAATCGATGAAGTTCGTGCCGGGCACGGGGTCACCGCCGATGCCGACGCACGTCGACACACCGATCCCCTTCTGCTTGAGCTCGTAGAGCGCCTGATACGTGAGCGTGCCGGAGCGGCTGACGATGCCGACGTTCGGGCCGTCCGCGGTGGGGACCTGGGCGATCTCTCCCGCCGTGATACCGATGTTGCACTTGCCGGGGCTGATGATGCCGGGGCAGTTCGGGCCGAGCAGGCGGGTGTTCGGATGGTTGCGGACGAGCAGGTTGTACGTCTTTGCCTCGTCCTGGGCCGGGATGCCCTCGGTGATGCAGACGACGAACCCGATCCCCGCAGCCGCAGCTTCGAGGATGGCGTCGGACGCGAACTTCGGCGGCACGGCGACGAACGATGCGGTGGCGCCGGTCGCCGCGACGGCGTCGGCGACGCTGTCGAAGATCGGGATGCCGTCGACGTCCTGGCCGGCCTTGCCGGGGGTGACCCCGGCGACGACCTGCGTGCCGTAGTCGCGGTTGCGCAGGCCGTGGTACTTGCCCTGCCCACCGGTGAGCCCCTGGACGATGACCTTGGTGTTCTCGTTGACGAAGATTGCCATGACGAGTTCCTTACTTCGCGAGGGCGACTGCCGCACGGGCGGCGTCGAGCATGGTGGGTTCGGACTTGAGCTTGTCGGCGGCAATGCCGGCATCGAGGAGGATCTGGCGGCCCTCCTCGGCGTTGGTGCCGTCGAGGCGGATCACGATCGGCGCCCGCAGGTCGACACGACCCATCGCCTCGACGATGCCCTTGGCGACCTCTTCGCCGCGGGTGATCCCGCCGAAGATGTTGATCAGGATCGACTGGACCTTGTCGTCGGAGTTGATGACCTCGAGCGCTCCGGCCATCACGTCGGCGTTCGCTCCGCCTCCGATGTCGAGGAAGTTCGCGGCCGAACCGCCGACCTGGTTGACGACGTCGAGCGTCGACATGGCGAGGCCGGCGCCGTTGGCGATGATGCCGACGGTGCCGTCGAGGCCGATGTACTGCAGGCCCTTCTCGGCGGCCATCTTCTCGCGGTCGTCCATCTCGGTGAGACCACGGAACGCGTCCCACTCGGGGTGACGGAACTCGGCGTTCTCGTCGAGCGTGACCTTCGCGTCGAGGGCATGCACTTCCCCGGTCGGCTTGAGGATCAGCGGGTTGATCTCGGCGAGGTCGCAGTCGCCTTCGGTGAAGCAGCGGTAGAGCTTGACGAGGATGTCGGCGGCGCCGTCGAGCGCGCGCTCGGGCAGCTTCGCGTCGACACACGCCTGACGTGCCGTCGCCAGGTCGAGGCCGTCGACGGGGTCGATGTGCAGCTTGACGATGGCGTCAGGGTTGCTCTCGGCAACCGCTTCGATCTCGACGCCACCCTCGGCCGACAGCATCAGCAGGTG
Organism: Ilumatobacteraceae bacterium; assembly: GCA_963743825.1. GTDB lineage: Bacteria > Actinomycetota > Acidimicrobiia > Acidimicrobiales > Ilumatobacteraceae > Sva-07. The sequence goes on from CAVURC010000011.1 coordinate 140,063, forward strand.
CTTCTTGGCGGCACGGTCGAGCGTGAAGCTGGCGTAGTACTCCTCGTCGATGTCCGACGCCTGCTCGATCCAGAGGCGCTTGACGACATGGCCCTTGATGTCCATGCCGAGGATGTTGCCGGCGTGCTCGCGCACCTCGGCCTCGTTGTCGGCCAGCTTGATGCCGCCCGCCTTGCCCCGGCCGCCGACCTGCACCTGGGCCTTGACGACCACGGGGTAGCCGGCCTGGTTGGCTTCCTTGACCGCCTCGTCGACGGTGTCGGCCGGACCACCCCGGCTGACCGGGATGTCATAGCGGGCGAAGTACTGCTTGCCCTGGTACTCGAAGAGGTCCACGTGGGGGTGCTCGCTTTCTTGGTGATTCGATCGGGGGTGTTCAGTCGGTTTCGCGTTCGTCGAGCGCCTGCTCGAGCCAGAGACCGATGGCCTTCAGCGACGATCCGGGCCCGAAGATCTCCGCAACGCCCTGCTCACGCAGCGCACGAGCATCGGCGTCGGGGATGACCCCACCACCGAACACCAGCACATCTGCGAGGTCGCGGGCACGCAGTTCGTCCATCACGCGGGGAAACAGGGTCAGGTGCGCACCCGAGAGCAGCGACAGGCCGACGCCGTCGGCGTCCTCCTGGAGCACCGTCTCCGCGATCTGCTCGGGGGTCTGGTGCAGACCCGTGTAGATGACCTCGAAGCCGTGGTCGCGAAGGGCCCGGGTGATGGTCTTGGCCCCACGGTCGTGGCCGTCGAGACCGGGCTTCGCCACGACGATGCGATACGTGCGCTTCACGAAGCAGGAACCCTAGGTGACGATGACGCGTCAGGCCGAAACGGCCGCCGTGTTCCTCGCGGTGTCTGACACCAGAGGTAACACCGGCAGACTGTGCGGGTGACGAACGGCGCCGCTCAGCGGCCGGTCAAGTTGAAGTCCACCTGGTCGAGGGCACTGGTGCCCGTGCTGGGCGGGTTGGCATTCCTGGTGTTCATCGGGTTGGTCACGTGGGGCGTCGCTGCGTGGATCTCGCGGGGAGGCGCCCGTGTCACCGACACGCTCGCTCCGACGCGGTTCACCGTCGGCTTCGGTGGAGTCGGCCGCACGCATCGTCGAGGAGGACGGCCCGATCCTCTTCCCCGGACTCAACACGACGACCGGCGAACGCACACTCGTGCTCGACCACGAAGGCGACGACCCGACACGAGGATGGACGATCTACTACGCCTACCCCGCGGGCCGCGGCACGGACTGCCCCGTCGAACAGATCGAGGGCACCCGTGACTTCATCGACTGTGACGGCAACACCATCAACGTGACGGAACTCTCCCCGCCTGCGCCGGGTGTCAATCCGGTGGTCGAGGACCAACGCGTGTTGATCATCGATCTCAGCGGCGTCACCACCGGGTGACGCTCATCGAGCCAGCAGGGATTCGCACCGACGTCGCATGTACGCGAGCCCGAGGCGATCGGACGCCACCAGCGACTTCGCCGCCAGGTCCATCGCTCGGTCGGCATCGCCCGGCCCATCGCGCTGAACGAGCATCTCGGCTTCGTGGACGTCGGTTGCGACGAGATACGTCGCGGCGCCCGCCCGCTCGCAGAGTGATCGGGACTTCGCGAAGTGCCCCTCGGCGAGGTCGTACCAACCGAGTGATGCCGCAGCAGCACCGACGCCGACCCCGATCGGGTATTCCCACAGCGAGCCGGCGAACGGGAACAGGTCGTCGAAGGGGGCGGCATGCCCGTATGCGGCCTCGGCGGCGTCGAGGGCTCCGACCTGGGATGCGATCCGCGCCGTGCTCGAACACGTCAACAGGAACACTGCGTTGCGCGGCACCATCGCGAAGTCGTCGGCGACCACGGCCTCGACGTGCGAGACGCAGAGCTCGGGTCGGTCGGTCTGCAGGTACACCCCGCACAACGCCATCCGCCACACCGGAACGGCCGGCTGGGCATCGATGATCATCTCGAGGAGCGGTTCGAGGTCGGCCAGATCCCCGCGTTCGTACTGGAGCCGGTATCGGAGCGTTGCCACCACCGTCGGGCCGTTCTGCAGGCCTTCTCGAACGCAGTACGCCTCGTACTCGGATGTCAGCGCATCACAGACGTCGAGGTCGCCGGCGAGGAGCACACGGGCGGCACGGAGGTTCATGCGCGCGTGCGATCGTCTGCGGAATCCGGAGCCGGTCGGCGAGTCGCTCAGCCTCGTCGAGGTCGAGGTCACCGCGAGCAACGTCGCCGCGAATGACGTAGTTGACGCATCGGTCGAGATGGGTGACGCAGAGGAGCCGATCGTCGACTCCGGCTGCGACGTCGATCGCCTCGGTCATCTCGTCGAGTGCCCGGTCGAGCGATGTCGGATCCGTCGAATCGTGGACGTAGTTGCGGTTCCGCAGCACGTCGGCGAGGACGTGAACATCACCGAGGTCGCGGCGATGTCGAGCGCCCGGTCGGAGAGCTGGCGCATCCGTTCGGATTCGTCGCTCCAGAACAGCTCGACGGACAACGCGGACAGGGCCGACGCAAGGGTCGCCGGATCGAGGCGTTCGTCGCGTGTCAGCACGTACTCGCCGAGCTCGATGTCGTGCTGATCGGTCGTGGTACCGGCGCGGAAGAACATGTTGCTGCTCAGTGAGATCAGCACCCGGGCGAGCAGGGGCACGTCATCGGTCGAGCGACCGAGCGCCTCCGCGGCGAGCAGGAGCTCCCGCCCGCGTGGGTCGTTGATCGCGTGGAGTGCGTCCCCGGCAGCGAGGAGCAGTTCGGCGCGCTGGCCGGGGGCGGCGGCATCGTCGAGCGCCAGTGCGTCGATCGCGCGCTCGTACAGCCCGGCGGCCTCCTCGAACGCGAGGTCGGCCTTCGCTCGGTCGCCGGCACGGCGGCCGAAGTCGACGGCCTTGCCGATCTCGCCCAGTGCTGCGGCCTCGGTGAAGTGCCACGCCAGTTCCGTCAGCCGAGATTCGATGTCGCCGGTTGCCTCGAGCGCGAGCCCGACGGCGCGGTGCAGTCGGAGTCGCCGGGTGGTCGGCAACTCGTCGTAGAGCGTCGAACGGACGAGGGCATGAGCGAACCGGTACGTGCCCGGTCGACCGGCGACCGCCTCGACCAAGCCGCCGGTCTCCGCCTCGCCGATCGCGTCGAGGGCCGTTTCGACACCACCCTCGACGATGCCACCGAGCAGTCGGAGGTCGAACTCTCGTCCGATCACCGCCGCAGTCGCAAGCACTTCGTTGGCCGACTGGTCGAGATGCGAGAGCCGTCGTCCGATGACTTCTCGGACGCCCTCGGGGATCCCGAAGTCGCTCAGTTCCAGGTCGGTCGTCCACCGGCCGTCGCGGAACACGAGCGCCCCGGACTCGCTGAGATGACGGAGCACCTCGCCGATGAAGAACGGGTTGCCCTCCGTCTCACGAGCGACCGCAGCGGCGAGGGCCAGCCCAGGTCCGTCGAGATCGTGTCCGGCCGTTCGCTCGAGGAAGTCGATGACACCGCGCTCGTCGAGGCCGTGGAGCATCAGCCGCTCGACGCCGGTCTGGCGCCTCATGTCAGCGAGCATCTCCGAGAGCGGATGCGTGCGGTCGAGGTCGGTGTCGCGGTACGTGGCGACGATCAGCAACTGGAGATGGGAGGTCGTCTTGAGGAGGTGGCGGAGCAGCAGCAGCGTCGGCTTGCGGGCCCAGTGGACGTCGTCGAGCACGATCACGACGGGTTCCCGCGCCGACAGGCGGGTCAGCAACTCGGTCGTGGCCTCGAACAGCCGGTTCCGTTCGGTGTCGGGATCGTCGGACAGGCGAGGCCCGATGCCCGGCAGCAACCGTTCCAACTCGGGAATGAGCGGCGCGAGTTCGCTGCCCGATGGACCGACGAGTTCGGCGAGCTGGTCGGGTGGCAACACACTCGCGAGCCACCGAAAGGCTTCGACGAACGGCTGGTAGGGAACTGCGAGTTCCTCGTCGCACGACCCCCAGAGCACGACGCCCTGATCGAAGTGGGCGGTCCGGCACAGCTCTTTGACCAGCCGCGTCTTGCCGATGCCCGGTTCACCGCCCACGAAGACGGCGAGGCGACCGTCTGCGAGAACGGTCTTCCAGGCGCCGAGCAGCGCCTGGTGCTGATCGTCGCGGCCGACGAAGCCGAACGTGTCGACCTGTTCGACCTGCGGCGGAAGTGGGAGCGCGAGTCTGCCGACACTCATTGCGGCAAGGGGCGTCCATCGGACCTCGCACGCGGCGATCGGGGCCGGGAGCCCCTTGCCCTCGATCGGACCGATGGAAGCGACGTCGTGGTCGGAGCGCGTTCCCGCCAACACGCGCACGATGTCACTGATGAGGATCTGTCCACCCGCCGCTGCCGAGCAGAGCCGGGCCGCCTCGACGACCGGTGTACCGAACCAGTCGTCGTCCTCGTAGGTGGCATCACCGGCGCTGACACCGACGCGCATCTCCACGCGGGTATCACCGACTGGTTGGGCGTCGACCAACTGCTGCATCGTGACCGCACCGGCGATCGCGTCGGCAGCCGAGGTGTACGAGACCATCATCGCGTCGCCGATCGTCTTGACTTCGGTGCCGTCGGTCGTGGCGACCGCTCGGCGGAGTTGCTCGAAGTGGGCGCGACGGATGTCGTCGGCGGCATGGTCGCCGAGTTCCTGGGCCATCGCGGTCGAGCCCACGAGATCCGTGAACAAGATCGTGATCAGCCCCGAACCGGCCATTCTTCGCCCCCGTCTTCGGATCGTCCCCGATCGGACAACCCTCGGACGGACACTACATGTCCGCCTCAGCGCACGGCGACGGCGTCGAGCAGGCGTTCGGCGAAGATCTCGCTGTGCTGATCGAGCTTGCTGCGGCTGAGCGCCATGCCACCGATGACATAGGCGCCGGTGTCGCCGAGCGCCTGGTTGAGCTTGTCGAGTGCCTTGCCCGGATCGAGCGCGAACGTGCAGAAGCCGACGGCGCGCTTGCCGCGCATCGCCGGGAGGTTGGCGATGTTCGACATCGCCCATGGCGCCTGGCCGAACACGAACGCCCCGTGCACCCACGTACCGACGAGGATGAGGTCGGCCTCCTGGATCGAGCCGTAGTCGGGCTGCTTCACCTTCGAGAGGCCGGTGATGCTCCAGCGCTCCTGCTCGAGGAGGTCGGCGACCTTCTCGGCCGCGCTCCACGTGTTGCCCGTCAGACTCTCCACCAAGATCGCTGCCTTCACGGCGTCGATTCTTGCAGGTCATGGGCGCAGACTCCCACCTTCGGCGCGTCACCACCCCGACGGCGGCGGTCACCAGGTGACGGTCACCAGGTCACCTCGTCACATCCCTCGTGGTCGTCGGGCTCGACCTGGAAGGTCGCATGCGTGACCCCGTACGTCTCCGCGAGGCACTGCCTCGCGCTGTCGAGCACCGCGTGGGAGTCGGCACCGCTGCACGTCACGAGATGCGCCGACGCTGCGTCCATTTCGGAGGTGAGCGTCCAGACGTGGAGGTCGTGAACATCCACCACACCATCGATCGCGTTGAGATCGACGACGAGCTGGTCGAGATCGAAGCCGTCGGGCGCCGCCTGCAGCAGGATGCGTACCGCCCGTCGTCCGAGCCGCCAGGTACGCGGCAGGATCCACAGGCCGATCGCCGCGCCGACGACCGAGTCGATCCAGGTCCACCCGAACACCTGGAGGACGACCGCCGCGGCGATCACTCCAACCGATCCGACGGTGTCGGCGAGCACCTCGAGGTAGGCGCCCTCGACGTTCACCGACTCGCTCGCACCCTCACGCAGCAGCATGAAGGCGACGAGGTTGACGATCAGGCCGAGCACGGCGACGACGAGCATCGGCACGCCGAGCACCTCGGGCTCGTCGCCCAGGCGCCGGATCGCCTCGACGACCACCCAGATCGCCACACCGAACAGCAGCAGCGAGTTGACGAACGCGGCGAGGATCTCGAGCCGGTAGAGGCCGAACGTGTGGGTCGAACGGGTGGTCCGTGGTCGCTGGGCGAAGCGGGTCGCGAGCTGGATGGCGGCCAGGGCCATCCCGAGGCCGATCACGTCGGTCAGCATGTGGCCGGCATCGGACAGCAGCGCCAGTGAGTTGGTCCAGAACGCCGCGACCACCTGCACCACGAAGAACGCCAGGATCACGGCGAACGCCATCGTCAGGCGACCGCGGTGGCGCTCGCCCGCCCGCGCCAGCGACGGCCCGTGAGCATGCTCGTGACTCGATGCCATGCGGTCATTCTCACAGACTGAGAATCATTCGGCAACCTGCCCGAGTTCCCGGTTTGTGTTGCAGTTCCGTTGGCCCGTCCCAACCGAACTGCAACGCAAACGCCTGGGAGGGCGGTGGGTTGGAGCGACGGGGTCAGTCGGAGACGGGGATCTCGACGGTGAACACGACCTGATCGAATTCGCCGAAGCGAGCGGTCACGTCGAACGTCCACAGGCCGGCGACGGGCAGATTCACGTCGGTGGCGATCACATGATTCGGGCCACCCGGGATCGTCTCGATCTCGAGCGGGCCGAGGTCGGCCGAGGGAAGGCTCGCCGTCACCGTGATCTCGTCGGGGCGGTCGAGCCCACCGCTCGGCGAGCTGAGATAGACGTGCATCTCGGTGCCGTCGGTGACGGCAGGCTCGAGTTCGACTTGCACGATGCGATCGCCGACGACCGCCGACGCCGACTCGGTCGTGGCCGCGGACGGCGGCGGCGGCGAGTTCACCAGGCCAGCCGTGGCCATCAGGATGAGTGCCATACCGGCGATCTCGAACAGCACGGTGCGGCGAAGCGCGACCGGCGCCTCTTGCGACCGACTCGCCACCGCTGCCTCGAGATCACCGCCGGGCCCATCCAGCTGCAGCTCGCTGTCGTCCTCGTCGTCGCTGTCGTCCTCGTCGTCGGATCGCGCCATGCGGCGGCTGAAGAATGCGATACCGACCACGACCACCACCAGCATCAGTTTCACGACGAGCCAGCGGCCGTACGACGAATCGGTGAGCCCCGAGAGCGAACCGAGCTGGCGCCACGCATTGACGCTGCCGGTCATCGCCAGCGCCACGACCGCACCGAGCGCCCAGGGCGAGAACTGCGATGCCGTCCACCAGAACCAGCTCCGCGGCACGCCGAATGCGAGGAGCGCGAGACCGCCGACCCAGACCGACATCGCGGCCACATGCAGGATCGTCGAGACGAAGCCGACCACCACGATGTCGCCCGCGACGGCATGGCCGCCCGCGGCAACGACACCACACACGACCAGCGAGGCGAGCGCCAGCTCGACACGTCCTGGTGTCGACGCCAGGAACGTTCGCGCCGGGATGAACAACGCGAACAAGCCGATCGCGGCGAGCCGAGCGAGCCACCATTGGCCCGACTGGATCTGCACGACCTCGCCCCAGGTGAAGTACGACCCGCTGATCAGATGAGCCTGGGCGACGAACATCACCGCAGTGCCGACGGCGGCGGTCAGCGCTGCCGCCACGAGCAGCACACCGATCCGGCGCTCGCCGATCAGTTCGGGAACGAGCATCGCCGCGAGGAAGAGCGCCCCGAGCAACACGCCGATCCCGGCGTAGCTCAAGAACCGCCCGACGCCGAGCAGCAACGAGTCGGATTCGGCTGTGCCGCCGGCATCGAAGATCTCGTCGATCACGCCGGGCGCCGTCGGTGTCGCAGCGCCGACAGAGAACGTGAAGGCGCCGCGAATCTTGTGCGAGTCGGCCGAAATCGCCTGCCAGCCGACGACGTACGTGCCGTCGGCAATCGATCGCCGGAACCGGAGCACGAACGTGTCGTCGCCCAGCGACTGGTCGATCGGGCCGAGCGGAACCGGGTTGCCGTCGGCGTCGACCAGACGGATGGAGTCGCCCACGGGGTCGATGTCCTCGGAGAACGTCAACAGGATCTCGGACGGCTTCTCGGCGAGGATCGCCTGATTCGCGGGAGTCGACGACGTCAATTCTGCGTGGGCGAACGCGGTACCCGATGCCACCCCGAGCGTCCCGATGGCGCCGACCACCGCTGCGACAGCGACGAACCAGCGCCGGATGACGAGCTGCTGGACCGTCATCGTCAGCCGGCTTCGTCGGCTCGGCGGGCGCTGCGAGCTCGCAACGCAACGAAGGCGCCGAGGCCGAGCACGGCAGCGATCGATGCAACGAAGAACCAGGTGCCGGTGTCCTGCGAGCCGTTCTCGTCGACGCCGACCGTGGCCACCTCGGTCGACGGTGGCGTATCGGTCGGCGCCGAGGTCGCTGCGACCGTCGTCGCCGCTTCCGGTGCCGTCGTCGGCGCCGTCGTCGACGCGGTTGCGGATGGTGTTGTCGTCGCCGGTGTCGTCGTGGCCGGTGTCGTCGTCGTTGCGACCGGCCCGGTCAGCAACATGGCCGGCGCGGGCTCCTCGGGTTCGGCGCCGGAATCGTCGGTCGGGATGGCGATCCAACGGATCTCGCCGACCTCGCAGCGCTGCACGAACGGGAAGTAGACGGTCGTGTCGGGCGTCGACGGCAACGTCATCGTCACCGAGAACGTGCCCTCCTCGTCGTCGGGAAGTGGGCCACCTGCGAAGGTGACGACGTCGGCGTCGATCGAACCCTCCCACCCGGGGATCGGATCCGGGCTCGCACCGGTGACACCGTCGGGTAACCGCATGTCGAGCTGGATCGTGGGCGAGCCGTCGCAGCCATGCTCGACCGTGAAGGCCACCGACAGGGTGGAGCCCGCCTGGGCCTCGGTCGGATCGGGGTCGATGTGGGCGAGCGCCGGTGACGCGAACGTGACGGCGGCAATCGCCGACACGGTGGACAGCAGGAGAGTGCGACGAATCATCTGCCGCAATCGTATGGCACACCCTGCGGCGATCACTGCCTGCTCAGCCCTTAGAATCGCCGCATGCGTTCGCCCACTGGACTCGACGACTCGGTCCCGACGGCGCCGTCGGACGAGGACGTCGAGCAGACGATCTCCGACGAGGCGACACGCAAACTGCTCAAGGGCGTCATCATCGTGATGGCGGCGATCGTCGTCATCGGACTCTTCGCCGGCGCCGCGATCTGGGCGCTCGGCGGCGACGACGAACCCGACGCACCGATGAACGCTGTCGACGTCGGGTTCCTGCAGGACATGCTCGACCACCACGAGCAGGCGCTGCTGATCTCCAACCTCTACATCGACAACAACCCCGATGGCGACGCCGTGCCGTATGCCGAGGAGGTCATCATGTTCCAGACCCGCGACATGGGCTGGATGCGTGACTGGCTGGCCGACGAGGGCTACGCCCCCGGCGAACCCGACCGGATGGCCATGCAGTGGATGAACGAGCCTGTCCCGGTTGCGGAGATGACCGGCATGCAGACACCCGAGCGCCTGGCGGAACTCGCCGACGCGAGTGGCGCCGACGCCGACCGTCTGTTCTTCGAGATCATGACCGACCACCACCTGGGCGGCGTGCACATGGCCGACCATGCAGCCGCGAACGGCGCCCGCAGCGAGATCACCGACTTCGCGGCATCGGTCGCACGCAACCAACGCATCGAAGTCGTCGAGTACGAGGGCGCCATGCGCCGCCTCGGCCTCATCTGAACCGACCCACACCGCTGCGACATCCCGGTCGCGGTCGCATCGCAACGGGGGGATCGGGGTCAGCGCTTCTTGAGGGGGGCCCAGGCGAGGGCCAGGTGTTTGGTGCCGGCGCCGGGGAAGTTGATGGTGGCCTCGGCCTTCTCGCCGGTGCCCGAGATGTCGATGATCACGCCGTCGCCGAATGCGGGGTGCTCGACATCGTCACCGATGCGGAGCCCGAGGTCCTGGCTGTTCGACGGGCTGGGTGCAGGTTTCGACCCTGACCGGATCGCCGCCTCGACCACGCGGTCGCGATGCGCATCCTGATCGGCCTTGGCGTCGAGGATGTCGGCGTTGATGTCGCGTCCGCCGCCACTCCCCCGGCGATACGCAGGTGGGTCGCCGAAGTCGGAGTCGCTGCGGCGCCGGTAACTCTGGCGGCCGTAACTCGATCGACCGGTGACGTTGCCCTTCGACTCGATCAGGTGCGCCGGAATCTCGTCGAAGAAGCGTGACGGTGGGTTGTACTGGGTGGAGCCGAAGAGCTGACGGCTCCAGGCGTGCGACATGTAGAGCCGCTGCATCGCCCGGGTGATGCCGACATAGGCGAGTCGCCGCTCCTCCTCCATCTCGGTTGGTTCGGTGAGCGCTCGGATGTGCGGGAAGATTCCTTCCTCCACACCGACGAGGAACACCACGGGGAACTCCAGGCCCTTCGCCGAATGAAGCGTCAGCAACACCACCTGGTCTTCGACTTCTCCATCGGGCAGGTCGTCGGTGTCGGCGACGAGGGCGACCTGTTCGAGGAACTCGTCCATCACGGTGAACTCACGGGCCGAGCCGACGAGTTCACCCAGATTCTCGATGCGGCTGTGCGCCTCGACGGTGTCTTCCGCTTCGAGCTCGGACAGATACCCCGACGCATCGATGGCGGCTTGGAGCACGTCGCCAGGGCCCTGATCGGGATCGGCCGCGACGACGGCAACGTGGTCGAGCAGGTCGACGAACGATGTGATCCCACGGATCGCCGGCCCCGTGACACCAGCCTCGTCGGCGCGGCGGAGAGCCTCCACGAACGCAATCCCCTCGGTTGCGGCGAACGCGTCGAGCTTGGCCACGCTGGCATCGCCGATGCCGCGCTTGGGTGTGTTGAGGACCCGCTTGACGCTCACCTCGTCGACCGGGTTCACGACGGCCTTGAGATAGGCCATTGCATCCTTGATCTCGCGCCGGTCGTAGAACCGCGTGCCGCCGACCACCTTGTAGGGCACGCCGAGGCGCATGAACGCCTCCTCGATCACTCGCGACTGGGCGTTGGTGCGATAGAGCACGGCCATCTCGCGGAAGTTGGTGGCGTCGTCGGCGTGGAGTTGCCGAGCCGTGCCCGCGACCCAGGTGGCCTCGTCGCCCTCGTCTTCCGCGTGATAACGCACGATGCGCTCGCCGTCGCCCGCATCGGTCCACAGCGACTTCGGCTTGCGTTCGACGTTGTTGTCGATGACTGCGTTCGCTGCGTCGAGGATCGTCTGCGTACTGCGGTAGTTCTGGTCGAGGATCACCGTGGTGACGTCGGGGAACGCCTCCTCGAAATCGATGATGTTGCGGAAGTCGGCGCCGCGAAACTTGTACACGCTGTTGTGGACCAGCACGCCGTTGGCGTCATACGTGTGGGTGACATCGACCTCGAGGTCGTAGACGGGGCCGCTGTACGGAACGAACTCGACGGAGTCGACCGATTCAGCGACCCAGTCGTTGCCGTCACGGACGAGCATCTCCATCCCGGGGTGGACGTGGGAGATCGGGATCAGGTCGTAGGTGGTGCCGTCGTGCGCGAGACGGCGCCGGACATCGAGCCCACCGATCTCCGCGACCCGTTTGACATCCGCAAGCGCCCGGCGGTAGTCCTTCCAGGAGGTCTCGTACCGCACCGACCGGTGCTTGCTCGATCGAAGCTCGATCCCACCGTCCCGAAGGGCCGCAGCGATGTCGTCACGATTCGACGACCACTGCACCCGGTGGTAGCCGACCTCGGATCGGCAGTCGGAGAACATCGTGAGGTTGATCGACGAGCGGCGCGCCCCGTTCTGCGGACGATGGTGGGGGAAGTCGCGATGAAGCAACCGGTCCTCCATCAGGAGTTTGGCCCGCGATTCGGTGTCGATCGACCGGTACAGCCGCCGGAGCCAGACATCGTTCATCGCCAGAGCGCGGCCGGCATCGTGGAAACACGCCGTCGGGAGCCCGTACTCGGCCGAGAAGAACGATTCGAAGTACGCGGCCTCCGCCATCGACGCACACACCTTCAGGATCCACGCCGCGTCGGCGTGCTCCTGGTTGGTCCGTACAACCAAGCCGTGCTGGAGTTTGCTCGCGCTCGGCGGGCGGGCACCGACGGTCCTTCCGATCCGCCAGCCGCGATCGGCGCGGAACATGAGGTAGACCAGCCATTGGTTCTGCTGCGGCACGAGCCGAGCGGGTACGAGGTGATGGGGCGTTGCCGTCAGCCGACGACCGCCGATGGTGATCTCGACGAGATGGCCGTCGTAGCGTCCCTCGTGGACGTGCTCGACCGTGCCCGCTTGCCGATGTCGACGTCCACCGGCGCCCCACACGACGTCACCGATCGCCATCTGTTCGATCGGTTTCGGGCCGTGCGGACCGTCGACCAGCGTTCCCGGAGGCAGGCACTGGTCGGTGTCGCCGACTACGCAGACGTTGCGGTGGCCGTCGGCGAGGAGGAGCACCATCTCGTTCTGGGCCTGGTTGGTGTCCTGGTACTCGTCGACGAGGATGTGCTCGAAGCGCTGGCGGTAGTGCTCGAGCACGTCGGGGTGCTCGCGGAAGAGCTTCACGGTGTTGGTGAGGAGATCGTCGAAGTCCATCGCGCCGGCCTTGAGCAGGCGCGCCTGGTACTCGGCATAGACGTCGGCGTGCTTGCGGTCGAAGATGTTCTGGGCCCGTCGCTGCGCTTCCTCGGGATCGACGAGTTCGTTCTTCCAGAGGCTGATGATGCCGTGCACGCCACGAGGCGTGAATCGCTTGGCGTCGAGGCCGAGGTCGCGGATGACGTAGCCGGTGAGGCGGTTGGAGTCGGCGGAGTCGTAGATCGAGAACTGACGGGGATAGCCGAGCAGGTCGCCGTTGGCACGCAGGATGCGAACACACGCCGAGTGGAACGTCGACACCCACATGGTCTTCACGACCGGGCCGACGAGCGCGCCGACGCGTTCGCGCATCTCGGCGGCCGCCTTGTTGGTGAAGGTGATCGCCAGGATCTTGGAGGGGTGCACGCCCATGTGGATGAGGTGGGCGATGCGGTGCGTGAGCACGCGGGTCTTGCCCGAGCCGGCTCCGGCGATGACGAGCAGCGGGCCGGACTCGTGCACCACAGCATCGAGCTGGTCGGGGTTGAGCCCCTCGGCGAACGGCGACGGCCCACGATCCGAACCGGCGAAGGGTCCCTCGTCGGCCCTCTCGGCGGGATGCGGGATGTCGGCGAACAGCTCGTCGTCAGTCATTCTGCGTCCACTCTAGAGATCGGGTGTGACAGCCGGTCTTTCGGGGTCGGGTCCGGAAAGACCGGTCGAGGGCACGACCGAGCGGGTGGGCACCGGCGTGGTTCACTGTGGACATGGAGTACACCGATGTCACCCCGGAGGAGTTCGGCGAACTCGACGGACTCGACGACTGGCGCGTCGTGCTCGATTCGATCCACGCCACGTTCCACGCGCCGGACTACCTGGCCGCCGCCGACCTCGTGAGGACGATCGCCGAGATCGCCGAATCGCACGTCCACCATCCGGATGTCGAGCTCCGGTATCCCGGTCGCGTTCACGTCGCACTGACCACGCACGCCACCGGCGGTCTGACGACGCTCGACATCGACGTCGCCCGGAACGATCTCGGCCGCAGCCGTCGACGCCGCCGCAACGTCGGATCCGGCGAGCACCAGGGCGATGGAGTTCGGGATCGACACGATGGATGCCGACCGCATCCGGCCGTTCTGGGCCGCCGTCCTCGGCTATCACGACCATGGCGGCTACCTCGTCGACCCGATGGGAACCGGCCCATCCGTCTGGTTCCAGCAGATGACGGAGCCGCGCACACAGCGCAACCGCATCCACATCGACGTGATCGTGCCGCACGATGTCGCCGAGGGGCGCGTCGACGCGGCGATCGCTGCGGGCGGCACGCTGGTGACCGACAAGTACGCCCGATCGTGGTGGGTTCTCGCCGATGCCGACGGCAACGAGGCCTGCGTGTCGACCTGGCAGGACCGCTGAGCCGCCAGCGTCGACCGTCACCGGTCGAACTGCAGCGATTCCGCAGAACGGCGGGCGCGACGAATTCCGCGAGAACCGGCACGTCGCCATCGGCCCGCGACGTGGCAGCACCCTTCGCCACGCGCAGGTCGAAGTGCAACACTCCGTCGATGCTGCTCACCGACCTGACCATGTCCGCCGTCGACTTCGAGGCGGCAACCGGCTGGGCGGCCAAGCCCGAGGGCATGTGCAAGGGGGCGGTGTGTGTGCCGGCTCCTGGGGCGGTGGTCGACGGCTCGATCGATGTGGAAGCCGTCGCCGGCCGGCTCGGCATGGCACTGGTGCACGACGACCGCTCACGACGTCTGGGCGCTCGGACCCGAGAGTGGCGGCCGGGCGCTGACCACGGCGGTGGCACCGGAGCTCGAACTTCCGGACGCCGACGGGAACCCGTTCAAGCTCTCGGCGATGCACGGCCGCAAGGTGCTGCTGGTCGCCTGGGCGTCGTGGTGAGGCTGTTCTGCTGACCTGCCCGTGTGGCAGGCACTCCACGAAGAACTCGAACCGCTCGGACTCACCGTTGTCACCGTCGCCCTCGATTTCGACCCGACGAAGGCCAAGACGTGGATCGACATCGCCGCCCCGACGCATCCGTCACTGATCGATGCCGACCACCGCGTCGACGAACTGTTCGGCATCAGCAACGTGCCGATGGCAGTCTGGATCGACGAGTCCGGCACGCTCGTGCGGCCCGCCGAGGGTGCCTCGATCCAGGTGAGCCCGTTGCGGTCGATGGAGATCTCCGACGATCTCCCCGAGCGGCTCCGGCTCGTGCTGAGCGAGTTCAGGAACATGCCGGACACCGCCGAGGCCTACCGAGCGGCGATCGTCGATTGGGCCAACCGTGGAGCCGACAGCCCCTACGCGCTGTCACCGGACGAGGTCATTGCCCGATCGCTGCCCCGCTCGGCCGACCACAGCCGGGCATCGGCGTGTTTCGAACTCGGCCACCACGCACACTCCACCGGCGACCACGACGCCGCGATCGTCTGGTGGAAGGAGGCGCACGCCCTGTTCCCCGAGAACTGGACCTACAAGCGCCAAGCATGGACGCTCGAATCGACGCCTGAGGGCGCGGACTCCGACAAGGCCCAAGAGGTGCAGGACGTCTACGGCACCTCCTGGAGCGACGAGTTCCTCCGCATGGGCGGAGGCGCCGCCTACGTCATCGCCCCCCAACTCTGACCGACCGGCCCGTCCCGCGTCTTGCGTGAGCCAGGATCACTGACTGTCCGACGCTAGTCGCTCAGCGCCAATCGGTGAAGTCGACGTCGTGGCTGACGCTGAAGGCGAGGAGGGTGGGTCAGGTGCTCTGGAGTTCGGCGAGTTCGAGCCAGCGTGACTCGAGGTCGTCGAGTTCCGCCTGAGCGGTGGCCAGATCCGTGCCGACGGCGGTGAACTCGGTGTGGTCGACCGTCGAGTGATCGATCGTGGCCAACCGCTCGGTGAGCTGATCCACCCGCTTCTGCGCCTTCACCATGGCCTGCTCGGTCTCGCGGAGTTGACGTCCGACCGTGTACTGGCTCGGCGCACCCTTGGCCTTGGGTGTCGCAACGGCCGGCGGCCGCTTCACCGCTGCGGGCTTCGCACCGGCACCGGACGAGCGTTCGGCAAGCCAGCCGGACACTCCACCGGGCACGCGGCGCACCGAGCCGCCTGGATCGATTGCGAGCACGTGGTCGGCGACTCGGTCGAGGAAGGCACGGTCGTGGCTGGCGACGACGAGGGCGCCGGGCCAGTCGTCGAGGAAGGCTTCGAGCGAGCGCAGGGTGTCGAGGTCGAGATCGTTGGTCGGCTCGTCGAGGATCAGCAGATTGGGCTCGGTCGCCAGCACCATCACGAGTTGCAGACGTCGCCGCTCGCCACCCGACAGCATCCGCACCGGCGCGTACTGGGCCGTGGAGTCGAACCAGAACCGCTCGAGCAGGGCACGGTCACGATGGTCGGGTTCGCGGTGCGGGCCGGCCACGAGTTCGCGCACGACGGCGTTCTGATCGAGGTCGGAGGAATGTTGATCGGCGAACCCGACGACCACCGTCTTGCCCCGCTTCACCGTGCCCGCCACCGGCTCGGCGCGCCCGGCGATGATGTCGAGCAACGTCGACTTGCCGGATCCGTTCGGTCCGACGACCGCCAGCCGGGCGCCGGGTTCGATCAACAGGTCGACGTTCTCGAACACCGTGAGTTCATCGGGCGCGCCGACATTGAATCGTTGCGAGACGCCCTCCAGTTCGACGACCTGGTTACCGAGCCGGGCGGTGCCACCGCCGAGCTGCAGGTCGCTGCCGCGCACGCCGACCGGCGCCGGGCCGCCCGACACGATCTCGTTGGCCGAACGCAGCCGGGCCTTCGGCTTGGTCGAACGGGCGGGCGCACCGCGGCGCAGCCAGGCGAGCTCCTTGCGAGCCAGGATCTTGCGGGTCGATTCCTCCTGCACCTCACGGTCGATGCGCTCCGCTCGTGCATCGAGGTATGTCGCATACGCACTCGCGCCAGTCGCAGCCTGATGGACGAAGCAACGACCACCGTCGAGTTCCACGACCTTGCTCGGACCGACGTCGGTGGTCAGCCGGTCGAGGGCGTGGCGGTCGTGGGTGACGAGCACGAGGGCTGACTTCATCTTCACGAGTCGGGTCTCGAGCCACTCGATGGCTTCGAGGTCGAGATGGTTGGTCGGCTCGTCGAGCACCACCATGTCGTGGTCGCCGTGCTCGTCGTCGGCGAGCATCCTGGCGAGCGCAACCCGCTTCGCCTGGCCGCCCGACAGCTCGTCGGTACGACGATCCAACAGTGGCTGCACGCCGAGCTTGGTCGCCACCGCAGCAACCTCCCACGAGTCACCGAGGAACTCGCGGACCGTGCCCGCAGGAAGCACCGGGTCTTGCTCGAGCGACGCGATCCGCACGCCCCGACCGAAACGAACGTCACCCTCGTCGGGCTCCAGCACGCCGGTCATGATCTTCAACAGGGTGGTCTTGCCCGATCCGTTGACACCGACGACAGCGACGCGATCGCCAGTCGACACGGTCACCGCAACGTCCTCGAACAGCACCTTGTCGGGTTGGGCCATTCCCACACCGGCCAGGTCGACGCAGATCACCGGCAAGACGCTAGAGCGGCCGAACCGCGATGAGGCGGAGACGTACACGATGTGTCTGACACATCGTGTACGTCTCCGCTCGCAGGTTCAGTCAGCGGTGTCGCCGTCGGCGGCACGCTCGGGCCGGCCGTTGTTCACCATGTCGGTGATCTTCGCCTCGGCGTCGGCTGCCTTCTCGTCGGCCTCGGCCTGGTCGATCCGACCGTTCTCGACTGCGTTGTCGAGTCGCTCGTCGACTTCGGCGACGAGTTCGTCGATGACTGCCTGCACCTCGACGCCCTTGTCCGTCGCGATCTCGGCGAGCGTCGCACCGTCACGGAGTTGCGTGCGCAGCTCCTCGGCGTCGATTCCGAGCAGGTCGGTCAACGCCTCCGAAGCGACACCGGCCGCTCCGCCCATCAAGCCGCCGTGGCGACCACCACCGGGGCCACCGTGGCCACCGGGACCCTCGCCGAACTCGCCGCGCTCGGGGCGGCTGGCGATGAGCTGCGCAACGACCGCGTCAGCCGTGCTCTGCCGTGATCGTTCCGTCGTCGAC
This sequence comes from Ilumatobacteraceae bacterium, assembly GCA_963743825.1. Lineage (GTDB taxonomy): Bacteria > Actinomycetota > Acidimicrobiia > Acidimicrobiales > Ilumatobacteraceae > Sva-07. The sequence continues at coordinate 157,563 of CAVURC010000011.1, forward strand.
GAGCGGTTGCAGATTCTCCTTCAGGTGAGTTCCCATGTCGCCGGCATCAGCCGGAGCCGTGGGGTCGGCCTCGTCGGTCTGCTGCACGAGAACGGCCGGGGCCGCCGAGGTGGCGTCGGACGCTGCGCTGGACAGGCCAGGGACGCCGAAGACGAGTCCGGCGGCTGTCCCGGCGAGGAGGCCACCAGCCAGCCCGATGGTCAATCCCCGGCGCTTTCCGGACGAACCAGCGGTGTCGATGTTGTCGTTGCTCATGATGTGCTTCCCTTCAACAGATGAGGTCGAGCGACGGGTTCGCCGCTGACATCACTCATGGTGATCTCCCTCGGTGAAGAGCATGCGGGAGCGACGTAAGGCCACGGTGAGATCTCGCGCGCCGGATTAGGGTCTCGTCGCAATGGGCGTGCGCATCGTGGTGGCCGAGGATTCACTGTTGGTCCGCGAGGGCATCGTGAAGCTCCTCGGATCGCAGCCCGACATCGACATCGTCGCTCTCTGTGTCGACCTCCCCGAGTTGCTCGCTGCCGTGGACGAGCACCTGCCCGACGCCGTGCTGACCGACATTCGCATGCCACCCGACAACAGCGACGAAGGGATCGTCGCAGCATCGATCCTCCGTGACCGCCACCCCGGTGTCGGCGTCGTCGTGTTGTCGCAGTACATCGAGCCGACGTACGCCCTTCAGCTGTTCGACGGCGGGTCGCAGGGTCGTGCCTATCTACTCAAGGAACGGCTCTCCGACGTCGACCAGCTCGTGCGAGCCATCCACGAGGTCACCAGTGGCGGATCCGTGATCGACCCGCTCGTGGTCGAGTCGTTGGTCGATGCCCGCAGCAGATCACGCCACTCCCCGCTCGAGCACCTGACGCCCCGCGAGATCGAGGTGCTCTCCGAGATCGCCCAGGGCAAGAACAACGCCGCGGTCGCTTCGTCGTTGGTGCTGTCCGAGCGGGCAGTCGAGAAGCACATCAACTCGCTGTTCGCGAAACTCGGCCTCGGAGAGGAACCCGACGTCCACCGCCGGGTCAAAGCAGTGCTGCTCTACCTCGCCGACCGGGGCTGATGTGACGCTTGGTGTCCGACACCAAGCGTCACATCATTCGGTGCGCAGGGCGGTAGCGGCGCGGGTGCGGGCGGCGGCCCACCCGGGGCCGAGCGCGGCGAGGTTCGCGACGACGAGCACGAGTACGCCAACCGCGAGGATCGCCCCGACGGGAAGTGCGGGAGCGGAGACGAGGCCGAGGCTGTCGACGATCGCTCGCCAGGTCACCCGGCCGATGACGATGCCCATCGGGATGCCGACGACGAGTGCCGCCGCGGACAACGACGACGCATGCCACGCCACCGTCGAGAGCACCTGGCGATTCGTGAACCCGATCGACTTCAGCACGCCGATCTGTCGACGGCTGCCCCGTACCGACGTGATCAAGGCATGGATCAACGCTGCCCCGGCGAGCACTGCGATCACGAGAGCGAGGAGGATCGGCTGCCCCGAGACGAGGCCCAGGTTGGTGACCTGACGCGGGGTGCTGCGTTCGAGATACGTGGTGGGGAATGCCTGCTCGAGCGCGGCCAGGGTCGCGTCGCGATCCGCGGCGTCGTCGACCCAGACGACATAGTTCTGGCTGAGGGTCTCCGGCGACAGGACGTCGATGGCGGCGCTGGTAACGAGTCCACCGATGCCGGGACGCTCCGACAAGGTGGTGTTGACCACCACTTCGCCCACGACGTCGAAGGAGAAGGTCGACGCCGGGTCGGCCGGATCTGTGAACTCGACGCTGTCGCCGATCCCGACACCGAGCTTCTTCATGCTCGCGCTGCCGAGAGCGACCTCCGTCGGCGTCGATGGTGCCCGGCCGTCGGTGATCGGCCCCAACGTGGCATCACCGAGGAACGGCTCGCCCGCGTAGACGACGAACCCGGGTTCGCCGATCCCGTCGATCGAGCGGATGCCGACGGCCTCGATCCCCGGTATCGATTCGAGTCGGCGCCGTGTCTCCTCCTCCTGCGAACGATCGCCGACGTTGCCGACCTGGGCATCCCACGTCGATCCATACCTCGCCGGATCGGCGAGCAGTTCGTCGTAGCTCGTGACGAGCGACCACGCGGCAACACCACCTGCAGCCGCAAACGCAACGCCGACGACCGCAGAGCCCAACGCCAACCGACCACCCCGACGCGAGTTCGACATCGCCAATCCGGCCATGCCCGCGGGTGGCAACAACGAGAGGGTCCGAGACGTCGGGTTCGCCGACGACCCGGAGGTCGACCGTCGCGGCAACGTCGCGATCGGCACGAGGGCGAACGTCATGACCGCGAGCGCAACGACCGGCAGCCCGACCGCCGCCACGACCCAGTCCACGGCGAAGCCCGGGTGAGGCTCGGCCGCTCGACCGATGCCGATCGGCCCGAGCGGCGACACGGCGAGCGCTGTCACGAACGCCACGGCTGCAGCGAGCACCGCGATGACCGACGTACGGATTGCCGCCGCCGTGACCATGCCCCAGCGGGTCGTGCCCAACGCATCGAGCACGGCGGAGTCGCCCCATTCACGACGCGACTGTCTCGACATCGCCTGGCCCGCGAAAAGCAGCCCTGCGATGGCAACGACTCCGGCGACGAGGAACAGCCCGAGTGCCTGGAGTTCGATCGCGTCACGGACGGTCTGTTGGCCGCTGCCGGTGCCCAGCAGGACACCTTCGTCGAACTGCCAGAGCCGCTGGGGCCATCGGTCGCGGATCAGCGCAATCACGTCGTCGTTCGTGCTACCCGAAGCGGTCAGCACTGCCGTGGCGATCCCGTACACCGACGCGTCGCCGTCGATCTGGTCCCACCACGCCGGCCCAACTGTGACCGCACTGGTGTCTTCGTAGATGCTCGTCCCTCCGAGTCGACCGACGAGGTCGCTGGGGCGGCGGGTGATCCCGACCACGGTGACCGTGGTCTGCTCGCCACCAGGAGCGGCGGCGCCTTCGCCCGCAAGATCGAACTCATCGGACCGATACGGCGTGATGAGCAACTCGTCGCCGACCCCGACGCTCAACCTGACGCTCGCCTCCTCGTTGATCGTCGCCTCCGTCGCAACGTCGGGGTCGGCCGGCCGACCCGCGACGACGATGGGGGCACCGACGGCTTGCAGGGCTCCGGCGTCGAGCATGACCGGCACGAGCTGTCGCCAACCGATCTCCGGACGCTCCGCCGGCGCAACGTTGCCGATCGCCAGCGTTCCCCTCCCGGCCGCTTCCACCTCGGGAACCGTCTCCAAGAAGGCGAGCAGGTCCGCGTAGTCGTATGCGGCGCAGGCCTCCTGGTAGCTCTCCGTGATCTCCTCTTCGGAGATGCCTTCGAAACACCCCATCACGATGAGTGTCGATGCGCCCTCGTAGGCAACGAAGCGGTCGTACACCGTGGAGGTCCGCCGAGCGATGCCCCACACGCCGAGCGCCGCACCGCCGGCGACGCCTGCGAACAGCCCGAGCGCGATGGTGGCGCCCCAGAAGCGACGCAGGAGCGAGCGGGCGCGCATCGTCTCGGCCGAACTCACCATCGAAGCAACGCCCCCCACATCGTGTCACTGTTCTACACCGGCCGTCGGTTGCGCCGGAAGGGTGCCGTCCGGCGTCGCGTGGTGTAGCTGGCACCCCCTCGACAACGCAGGGTGACGCCCTCGCCGGATCCGGCCGGAGGGAGCAATGTGGGACGTCAATGGGGGCCATCACCGTCTTTCTCGCCGACGACAGCGCGATCATCCGTGCCGGCGTGAGCGCCATGCTGCAACGCGACCCCGACGTCGAGGTGATCGGCGTCGCCGAGGACTACGACACGCTCGTCACCGGCGCCTGCGAGGCCCATCCCGACGTCGTCGTCAGCGACATCCGCATGCCGCCGCACTTCGAGTCCGAGGGCATCGACGCCTGCAAGGAGATCCGCAAGCGTCACCCCGGCACCGGCATCGTCATCCTCAGCCAGTACGACGACCCCGACTACGCGGTGGCGCTGCTCGCCGAAGGCTCCGCCGGGTACGCCTACCTCCTGAAGGACCGCATCGCCGAGGGCGACCAGCTCGCCCGAGCGATCCGCGAGGTGGCCACCGGTGGCTCGATGCTCGACCCCGTGATCGTGTCGGCGCTGATCAACCCGGTCCGGCGAACCGGCGGCCTCAGTACCGATGACGACGAACTGCTCGAGATGATCGCCAGCGGGCGCACCATCAAGTCGATCGCGGTGACCCTGAACACCACACCATCGGCAGTCGCAGACCGGGTGGAGCGGTTGTTCGTCCATCTCGCCGAAGGCGTCTCGAGCGGGCAGGCGGGCGCACTCGACCGTCTGCGTCGGCTCCACCGGGCGATCGTCGAACGCGAGGAACAGGGCGAGAGCCTCAGCCGGCTCCTCCCCACCGGCGTCGCCGATCAGCTCATCGCCGAGGGCCGGGCGGTCGGTGAAACCGAGACGCTCGACGTGACCGTGGTGATGAGCGACATCCGCGGCTACACCACGATCGCCGAGCACGCCGACCCCGCGGTACTCGCGCAGCAGCTCAACCGTCACCGCGCCGAGATGAATCGTGCAATTCTGTCGCGAGGGAGGGACCGTGATGCAGTACGTGGGCGATGCAGTGATGGCCGTGTTCGGCGCGCCGGTCGCGACGACCGACCATGCCGACCGCGCCCTCGACGCCGCCCTCGCCATGCACCGGGGCCAGGACGCCGTGAATGCGGAGTGGACCGCCGAGGGTCGAACCGCCTTCGGGCTCGGGATCGGGCTGAGCACGGGCACGGTCGCCGCGGCGCTCCTCGGGAGTGAGGAGCGGGTCGAGTACACACTCGTCGGCGACGCGGTCAACCTCTGCCAGCGCCTCCAGCAGTTCGCCGAGCCGGGCCAGACCGTTCTCAGCTCCCCTACCTGGGAGGCGCTCAGCAAACGTCCCGACGTGTACGAGCAGCTCGATTCGCAACTCGTGAAGGGCCGGGACACGCCGGTCGTGCCGTACCGACTTCCTCAGCAGACCACCACACCCGTCCCACAGGGAGCACCGACATGACCGACACCATCTCGACCATGACCGAACCGGATCCGGCCACACCACCCCTACAGGACAACGCGGTCGAGGTCACCGCCGTCTATCGGACGTTCGAGCAGGACACTGCTCCCGTCCGAGCGCTTCGCGGCGCGGATCTCACGGTTCGCCACGGCGAGTTCGTGGCGGTGATGGGCCCGTCGGGGTGCGGGAAGTCGACGATGCTCAACCTCGTTGCCGGCCTCGACGTGCCCGACGAAGGCGAGGTCGTGATCGCCGGCCAGTCACTGTCCGGCAAGGATGAGAACGCCCTCGCGGTCATGCGTCGCCAGCACGTGGGCATCGTGTTCCAGTTCTTCAACCTGCTCGAAGGAATGACCGCGCTGGAGAACGTCGTGATGCCGGCTGTGATCGCCGGACGCAAGCGAAAGGTCGCCGAGTCACGGGCCCGGGACCTGCTCGACCTCCTCGGCATCGGCGACAAGGCCAAGCAGGCGCCGGGTGTGCTGTCCGGCGGCCAGCGGCAGCGACTCGCGATCGCCCGAGCCCTCGCCAACGAACCGACGATCGTGCTCGCCGACGAACCGACGGGAGCACTCGACAGCGAAGGCGGCGAGGAGGTGCTCGAGTTGTTCCGTCGTCTCCACCAGGGTGGCCAGACGATCCTGCTCGTCACCCACGACCAGCCGGTCGCCGACGCCGCCCAACGCATCGTGCACATGAAGGACGGCCGGGTGGCCGACGACGGACTGGGCTGACGGGTCGTGCTCGACCGCGCGACCGGTGGCCTCGGATTGTGGGTCCGATCGGAGTGGCGCCGTGACTGGCGCTCGCTCGTCGGGCTCGCGCTCCTGATCGCCGTCGGCGGCGGCGTGACGTTGGCCGCGGTCGGCGGAGCCCGTCGGGCCGACACGGCGTTCGACCGGTTCCTCGACCGGGTGTCGTCACCGATCGACGTTTCCGCTGCGGGCATCGAGGCCGACCTGACCGTGTACGGCGATGCCTGGACCGACCTCACCGAACCCATCGCCGACATCGCCGGGGTCCGCGGTGTGACGCCCGTGTCGTGGATGGCCGTCGCCTACGAGATCGACGGCGAACCGTCGCAGTTCTTCTCGATCGCAACCGGTCCGCCTGCGGGTGACTCGCCCCCGCCCGGGTCCCACATCGTCGACGGACGCGCAGCCGATCCGCGGGCTGCAGACGAGGTCACGATCAACGAGGAGGGACGGCGCCAGATGGGCGTCGACATCGGTGACCGGATCACCTTGCGGTCCTACGCATCCGACCAGTACACGGCGTTCATCGGGAGTGACATCGAGGAAGATCGAGGACCCCGTGTCGACGTGGTCGTCACCGGGATCCATCGGAGCGCAGAGGACATTTCCGACAATCCCGAGGCGATGGTCCTGCTGACTCCGGCATTCCACGACCGGTACGGAGATCAGATCGTGCACTGCGACTGTTCGTTCTGGATCGCGGCGTCACGATCCGACGCCGACAGCATTGCCGCTGCGCTCCCCGCCGTGAGTCGGCGACTACCCGCTCGCCGTCCAGGAAGTCGACGGGCCGGTGCGAACCCGTGTGGATCGATCGGTGGCGCTCGAGGTCGGCGCACTGCAGATCGCTGCGCTGGTCGCGGCAATTGCATCGATGCTCGTCATCTCGCAGGCCCTGGCCCGTCATGTCGGTGGCGACGGATCCACCACCCCGGCACTCGCCGCCATCGGTGCGACACGACCCGCAGCTCGTTCGCGGGTGGACCGTCATCCTGTTGCCGGTCGTTCTCGCTCGGCGCGATCGGTGCGGTGGTGCTGGCGACCGCGCTGTCACCGCTGTTTCCGCGTGGCCTCGCACGTCGAGCGGAGATCGACACGGGGGTGCGGTTCGACACGATCGCCTTCGTCGGTGGCGGAGTCGTCGTCCTGATCGTCACGGTGTGCCTCTCCGTTCTGGTCGCGGCAATGGCGACGAGCAGGCGCCACGCCGTCACGGTTCGACGCCCACAATCGTGGGGGGCATCGTTCAGCCCACCGGCCACCCTCGGCACGAGCTTCGCCCTCGACCCCTCGCGAGACCGGTCACGGCTCGTCGCCGTCACCGCCATCGGTGGACTCGCCATCGCCATCGGAGGTGCCGTGGCCGTCGCCCTGGTCGACGAATCGACCACCGAGGTGCTGCGCACCCCGAGCGCGTTCGCGGCGGACTGGGACCTGCAACTCACTGCGCAGCCGGACGATCCCGACGCCGTGATCGCAGCCGCCTCGGCTGATCCCGGCGTCGACGCCTTCGCACTGCAGTTCGCGGTCACCGGCAACCAGTTCGTCATCACCGGCCCCGACGGAACCGGCCTCGTGTCGCCCCAGACGTTCCAGAGCATCACCGGGTCGATGGGGCCGTTCATCGACCGGGGACAGCCGGCGGCAACGGTCGATGACGTCGTACTCGGCGAAACGATCGCCGAGTCGATCGGTGCCGACGTCGGCGACGTGGTCACGGTCGACGCCGGCGAGCAGGGGGATCAGGAGTTCATCGTGAGCGGAATCGGGCGCCTCAGCGACGGCGACGAGACCGACCTCGCTTTCGTCACGATCCCGGACGGGCTCACACGACTGCAGAGCTCGGACCAACTCGCGATCAATGGCGCATTCGTCCGCCTCGGCGAGGCCGACACCGCGAGCCGCTCCAGGCTGGCCGACCTCGGGTTCGTGCCGACGACTCCCCCATCGCGCGTGGCGAATCTCAGCCAGATCGGTTCGGTACCGAAGCTGTTGGCGATCGCGCTCGCGGTGCTCGGGCATCGGCGGCGCGACCCACGGGTTGCTCGTCGCCAGCACCCGGCGCCGGGCCGACATCGCCGTCGCCCGAGCGCTGGGATTCACCCCACGCCAGGCGGCATCGTCGGTCCGCTGGCAGGGAATCGTGATCACCGCAATCGCCGTCGTCGTCGGCGTACCGCTCGGGGTGGTCGTCGGTCGACTCGTGTGGAAGCAGGTCGCTGCCGGTGTCGGCGCCGTCGACCTCGTGTCGATCCCGTGGCCGATGATCCTGATCGCGCCGACTCGCGGCCCTGGCCGCGATGGTCGCGATCGCGTCGATCGTCGGCCGACGGGCCGCCCGCCTGCGACCGGCGACCGTGCTGAGGAGCGAGTGAGCGCGCCGATGAGCGAGCGCGAGGAGCACACGATGAGCGGGGCGACGCTGTGGGCCCGCAGCGAGATCCGACGAGGCTGGTGGTCACTCCTGATGGTCGCCCTGCTCGTCGCGATCGCCGGAGGGGCGGTGACGGCAGGTGTGGCCGGCGCCGACGGGCCGGGTCGTCGGTCGATCGCTACGTCGCCGAGTCGTCACCGTCGAGCGTGGTGATCTTCTCGCGGGAACCGCTCGACGCCGCACTCACCGGCGACCTCGACGCCGATCCGCGGGTCACCGGGAGGTACGACAGCCGGATCGTCGCGGCGACGCCGGTCGGCGTCCCGCCGGGCTCGGTGGCGTGACGATCGCGGTCCCCGACGAGTTCTGGGGCGAGCTCGGCCGACCCGCGCCTCGTCGAGGGTCGATACCCCGCCGGGCCCCGACGAGATCGCCATGTCCGAGTCGGCGAGCAGGCCGCGGCGTCGAGGTCGGCGACACCGTGCGAGATGCACCTGATCAACGCCGCGGAGGCCATCACGTGCTTCGAAGGCGGCGAGTGCGAGACGGAGCCGGCCGGCGAGGTGACCGTCACGGGCGTGCTCCGACTCGACCAGCGACCTCGCTCCCGGCGCGTTCGCCGACGAGGGCCCCTGGATCGCTCCCGACGGCGTTCGTCGACGCGCGAGGCGGAGACCGGGTCACGCTTCGGGTCCGTGACCGATCTGTTCGTCGCTCCCGGCGTCGACGCCGACAGCGCTGATCGTCCGACTACGCGCACGGAGGTCGAGCCGGGCGACGTCCTGAACTCGGCGGCGGACACGGCGCGGAGCGCCAACGGGCCGCGGAGATCCAACACGACGCGCTGCTCATCGCGTCGGCGATCGTCGCCGCGGCAGGTCTGCTGATCGCCGGCCAGGCCTTCGGTCGGTTCCTGACACGACGGTCGAGCGACAGCTCGACACTCGTCGGCGATCGGCATGACCACCGGTCAGCGAACCGATCGCCGCCTGGCTCCCCGGCCTCGCCGCTGCAGGCATCGGGCGCGCTGCTCGTCGTTCCGATCGCCGTCGCCCTGTCACCGCTGCTCCCGCGCGGGGTCGCCCGTCGCGCCGATCCCGACGTCGGGTTCCACGCCGACCTGGCGGTCCTCGGACCCGGCGTCGCCGTCACCTTCGCCGTCGGCGCCGTGTCGGCACTCGTCGCTGCCGGCGCTGTGGGCCGGCTCGATCGACCACGGCAGGCTCGGTCACGTCGATCTCGGCGATCGCATCGGCAGCGCGGCACCTCCGCCTGTCGCCGGCGCCGACGATGGGCTCACGTTTCGCCCTCGAACCTGGGCACGGGAGCGCGCCGGGCTCCGGTGATTCCCATGCTCATCGGCGCGAGCGCGGCGGTGGCGATCCTCGTCGGTGCGCTGGTCGTGACGCAGCAGCCTCGACGGTCTGCTGTCGACGCCGAGCGCGTTACGGAGCGGCGTGGGACCTCCAGGTGTCGGGCGGAGATCGGACGATCGAGATCGGCCAGCAGATCGCCGACGACGATCGCGTCGACGGCGTGGCGCTGGCGGTGAGCGGCGAACTCGAGCGTCGCCGCCAACGGCAAGCGAGCCCGGACTGGGGTTCGCAATCGGCATGTCGTCGATCAAGGGATCGGTCGACCCGGTGATCCTCGACGGCCGGGCCCCGGTCGGACCGAACGAGGCGCTGGTCGGGACGGACACGATCGACGGCGCTCGGTGTCGGACTCGGCGACGAGGTGGTCGTCAGCGGCCCGCTGCGGGGAACAGACGATGGTGGTCGTGGGCCGCACCATCGTCCCGGTGCTCGGTAGCCGAGCGGACCGACGACGGCATCGTCGTGCCGCTGCAGACGATGCTCGATCTCGGCGGCACCGAAACGGTCGCCGACATCGACGTGCAGCCGGCTGCGTTCGTGACGCGTCGCCGCCGGCGAGGACATCGACGCGGTCGGCCGGGACGTCGAGGCGATGGGCGCGGCGCTCGACGGCCCGTTCCGCCAGTCGGGCGTGTCCGTGCTCGACGAGGTGCGGGTCGATCCCGCTGTACGTCGCGACGCTTCACCGCGCTGCTCGGCGCGCTGGCGGTGTTCCACGCGCTCGTCGTGACCGCCCGGCGGCGACGCATCGATCTCGCCACGATGCGTGCCTGGGCTACCGGCCCCGGCAGGCCGCCTCGGTGATCGGCTGGCAGGGCGGCTGTCGCCGCGGCAGCGGCGCTCGTGATCGGCGTTCCCCTCGGGCTGATCGGCGGCCGGTTCCTCTGGCAGTCGATCGCCGAGAGCAACAACGTTCGAGCGGTCATCGACACGCCGTGGGCCGCGATCGCCTTCGTCGGCGCCGTGCGCATCGCTCGGCGCCGGCCTCGTCCTCGCCGCACTCCCGGCCTGGACCGCCAGCCGACGGCGACCGTCGAGCGACCTGAGGGCGGAGTGATGCTGGCACCCCCGAGGTGGCGAAGGTGACACCCTTGCCCCGGAGCCACGAATCGGCTCGACTGGAGGACATGAAGGTCATGGTCGCGCCCCGACGCGCCCGCTGCGGTCGCGCGGCGCCGCGTGTGGCGACAGTTGCCGTCGGCACGTCCGAGCTGAAGCCGGCCTGGTGTCTCCTTGCGGCTCCCGTTGCGGTCGGATTCGCGCTCGCCGGACTCGTCGTGTCAGCGGACGCCGACGGGCCGACGCGCGACCCAGATCGTCGGGGCGATCCTGGTCGTGCTGTGGGCGGCAGCAGGCGTCGCGTTGGGCGTGCGCCGCCGCCAGGATCGCCTCGGCCCAATCGTGCTCGCCGGGGCGATCGTGGGCGGGGTCACCAGTCTCGCCGAGGCGCTCGTGGCCAGCGCACGACTCGACGACTCGACGGACGACCTCGCCGCGGTGGCCCTGCGTCTCGGACTCACGCTGCTCCCGGCGTTCGCGCTGCACATGTTCGTCGCACTCCCCGATGGGCGCCTCACGAGCCGGGCGCGGCAGCGCAGCGTCGTCGCCGGTTACGTCGTCGGCATCGTGGCTGGCGCCGCGCTCTGCGTCGACCTCGACACGATCGCGACATGGCCGATCGTCGCGCTCTGGATCGTCGCGCTGGCGTCAGGCATCTACGCCGCGTCGCTGCGCTACCGCGTCGCGGGTGCAGTCGAGCGCAGGCGCATGCAGTGGATCGGATGGGGAATCACCGTGTGCGCAGAGGGCGTGCTCGTGATGATCGCCCTTCGACTGCTGACCGAGTGGCCACACGACCCCGGCACCGTTGCACTCGCCATGACCGGCCTCGTGCCGATCGCCATCATCGCCGGCACGCAACCGACGATGGTTGCACGCGTCGACCGACTGCTCACCCACACGGTGGCACTTGCCGGGCTCACTGCGTTGATCCTCTGTATCTACGTGATCGTCGTCCTCGGACTCGGACGCACCCCGGAAGGCAGTGAGCGAACACTGCTGCTGCTGTCGATGGTGGCGGCGGCGATCGCCGCGCTGCTGTATCTCCCCGCACGTCGCTGGCTGACCGAGCGAGCCAACCGGCTCGTGTACGGCGTCCGGGTCGCGCCGGACGAGACGCTGCGCACGTTCGGCCAGCGGCTCACCCGATCGATCCCACTCGACGAGCTGATGCTGCAACTCGCGGAGAACCTGCGCAGCAGCATGGTGCTGGCTTCCGCCGAGGTCTGGACGGGGCAGGACGGACATTACGAGCGGATGGCAGGAGTGCCCCACCGGCAACCGCCGCCAATCACGATCGGACCGAAGGAGCTGCCGGTCGTCGCCCGGGCGGGAGTGAGTGGCGGCACCTGGCTGGAGATCTGGGTGCCGCAACTGGTGGGACCGTCAGGGAGTGCATCCACGCGCGTCGCGCCAGTTGCGCACGCTGGGCTGCTGCTCGGCTTCATCGTCGTGACTCGCAAGCCCGACGGCGAGCCGTTCACCGAAACCGAGGACACCGTCCTCACCGAGATCGCTCGCCAGATCGGTTTGGCGCTGCACAATGTGCAGCTCGACACCGCCCTCCAAGCCAGCCTCGACGAACTGCGCGTCCGCAACCAGGAGTTGCAGGACTCCCGCGCCCGCATCGTGGCGGCCGGCGACAGTGAGCGACGCAAGCTCGAACGCAACCTCCACGACGGAGCCCAACAGCACCTCGTCGCGCTCGCGGTCAAGCTCCGCCTGGCGCGCGACGCGGTCGAGGATGACCCCGCCGACGCAATGGCGATGATCGACGAGATCAAGGGTGACGTCCAGACGGCCATCGCCGAACTCAGGGCACTCGCCCATGGCATCTTCCCGCCACTGCTCGTCTCGGGCGGGCTCACCGACGCGCTCCCTGCGGCGGCGGGCAGAGCCGCGCTCCCGACAACCGTCGATCTCGTCGATGTCGGACGTTACGGCAACGACATCGAGGCTGCGGTCTACTTCTGCACCCTCGAGGCGCTCCAGAACGCCGGCAAGCACGCAGGCGAGGACGCAGTGGCTGCGGTCACGGTCGTCGAGACCGACGGCGTCCTCAGCTTCGAGATCCGCGACGACGGCGCCGGATTCGACATGCAAGATGGCACGGCGAAGAATGGCCACGGCTTCGTCAACATGGCCGACCGTCTCGGTGCGTTCGGTGGCCGGATTGCCGTGGTCTCCGCCGTCGGCGAGGGCACATCCATCACCGGCACCATCCCCCTGCCCTGATGCAAGGGTGTCAGGGCCAGTCGGGGTCGCCGCCGGCTTCCCACAGGCGGCGGATCACGCGGGGCGACAACTCGTCTTTGTTGACGTAGGCGATCGCCCCGCTGGTGCGGGCGCCCGACGGGAGGTCATCGAGGCCATACGTCGACACCAGGATCACCTTGATCGTTGCGTTCGCGCTCGTGATCAGGCGGGTGGCTTCGATCCCGTCGAGGTCACCCATGTTGATGTCCATCAGGACGAGTTGCGGCGCGACGGTCGAGCTCGTCTCGACCGCCTCCTCGCCGGACGCAACCTCGGCGACGAGTTCGAAGCCGGCGACGCGATCGATGACCGCCCTGGCGGCGGCGCGGAACGGAGGCTGATCGTCGACGATCATGACCGTGACCCGTTCCGTCGGCTGATCAGTCATCGCGCTCCTCTCATCGCTTCCTGTGCAGCGTGCCATCCGCACATGCCGTGGACACCCCCACCGGGCGGGGTCGAACTCGAACACAAGTACACCCCGTCGATCGGCGTCTTCCAGGGATGCAGACCGATGGTCGGGCGCCGGACGAACTGGCGGAAGTCGGCGATGCCACCGTTGATGTCGCCGCCGATGTAGTTGGCGCCATGCGCTTCGACGGCCGCCGTGTCCATTGCATGACGACCGATGATCCGGTCGCGAAAGCCGGGAGCGAACCGCTCCACCTGCGCCTCGATCCGATCGGTCATGTCGACCGTCGACCCGTTGGGCACATGGCAGTACGCCCACACCGCCTGCATCTCATCCGGAGCCCGACTCGCGTCGAACAGGCTCGGCTGCGACAGCAGCACGTAGGGGCGTTCGGGATGCCCGCCGGCTTGGACCTCGGCCTCCGCCGCGGTGATCTGCTCGAGCGTGCCGCCGAGATGAACCGTCGCGGCGCGGGCGCAGTCGGCGTTGGCCCAGGGGATCGGACCGTCGAGTGCCAAGTCGAGCTTGAACACCCCGGCGCCGTAGCGGTAGCCGGTGAGCACCCTGCGGTATCGGTTCGGAATCGCGTCACCGGCGATCGCGAGGACCTGACGTGGGGTGAGGTCGAGCAGCACAGCATCGGCCGGTGGGAGTTCCGTCAGCGAGGTGATGCGTCGGTCGCATTCGACTCGGCCCCCGAGGCCTTCCAAGACGGCCACGAGAGCGTTGGCGATCTGTTGCGATCCCCCTTTTGCGAGCGGCCACCCGACGAGATGGGCCAGCACTCCGAGCATCAGGCCATAACCCGCCGTGACAGGCGCCTTCAGGTCGAGGATCGAGTGACCGGCAAGGCCCGCGAACAGGGCCTGGGCTTCGTCGGTGCCGAATCCTCGGCGGGCGACCGTGTGGGCGGGCAGGATGCCGACTGCTCCGTAGCGAGCGAGCGTGATCGGATGCTTCGGGGGTATGGACAACGGCGAGAGCAGCCCGTCGGTCAGATCGAATCCAGCTTCGACGAACGGGCCGAACAACCGGCGGTAGGCCTTGGCGTCGGCGCCCAGACCGTCGGCGGTGTCGGCCACCGACCGGTGCAGCAGCGCCACGCGACCGCCGTCGAGCGGATGCGCGACCGGCACGTCGGGGTGGATCCATTCCAGACCGTGCGCATCCAACGGCGTCTCGCTCGCGGCGATCTCGCGGAACGCCGGCGACCCGAGAGCGAGCGGATGGATCGCCGAGCACACGTCGTGCAGCACGCCTGGCAGCGTCAACTCCTCGGTCCGGGTACCGCCACCGGGTCGCGACGGCGGCTTCGAACACCGACACGTCCC
>CAVURC010000012.1:0-85762 GCA_963743825.1 Ilumatobacteraceae bacterium
CGTGAGGCGAGCGAGATCGCACCGAGTGTTTCGGGTTCGTCGCACTCGCCGTCGCCGAGAAACGCCCACACGCGACTCGCGCTGGTGTCGTCGATGTGGCGATTCTGGAGGTAGCGGTTGAACCGGGCGTGGTAGAGCGCCGTGATCGGCCCGAGGCCCATCGACACGGTGGGGAACTCCCAGAAGTCGGGCATCAGACGCGGATGCGGATACGACGACAGCCCGCGTCCGCCCCGGCCGATCTCACGGCGGAAGTGGTCGAGATCGTCCTCGGTCAGGCGCCCTTCGAGGAACGCACGGGCGTACACGCCGGGAGCCGCGTGACCCTGGAAGTAGACGTGATCGCCGGGGGTGCCGTCGTCCTTGCCCCGGAAGAAGTGGTTGAAGCCGATCTCGTACAGCGATGCCGAGCTGGCGAAGGTCGACAGGTGCCCGCCGATGCCGTCGGCGACCTTGTTCGCCCGCACCACCATCATCGCCGCGTTCCAGCGGATGAACGCCCGGATGCGGCGCTCGATGTGTTCGTCGCCCGGGAACCACGGTTCCTGCTCGCGAGGGATGGTGTTGACGTACGGCGTCGACACCGTTGCCGGGAACGACACCTGGCTCTCGGTGGCGCGCTCCATCAGACGGCTGAGGAGATAGCGGGCACGGGTCTTTCCGTGCGTGTCGACGACAGCGTCGAGGCTGTCCAGCCATTCGCGGGTTTCCGTCGGATCGATGTCGGGCAGCTGGTGGACGTGGCCGTCGAAAATCATGAGTGCCAGTCTCGCAGTGTTACCCGTCGGTACGCACCGAGTTCCCCCATCCGAAAAATGCGGGAATTCGGTCGCTCAGTGCACATATCGCTGCACATTTCGGGGTGGTGGGTAGGGTCTCGGCGGATGGAAACGCTCGTGATCTACACCGATGGTGCCTGCAGCGGGAACCCGGGTCCGGGTGGATGGGCATGGGCGGTGGCGCCGAGCGGCGAGCCGCATGGAGCGGGTGGTGAGGCGCAGACCACCAACCAGCGCATGGAGATCCATGCCGTGCTGGATGCGCTGCAGACCTACGCGTCGGTCGCCAACGACCACGGCGGGCCGATACCGATCCAGATCGTGTCGGATTCGACCTATGTCGTGAAGTGCTTCAACGACCGATGGTGGGTGAAGTGGGAACGCAACGGGTGGCGGAACTCCAAGAAGGAGCCCGTCGCCAACACCGACCTGTGGAAGCCCCTCATCGAGTTGGTGCAGGCCGGCGACGTGTCGTTCCGCTGGGTGAAGGGCCACAGCGGCGACCCGATGAACGACCTCGTCGACCGTCTCGCCGTTGCCGCAGTTCCCGCCCGGAGTTGACCCGTACACGATGTGTCTGACACATCGTGTACGTCGACAAGAATTCGTCAAGGTCGTCGGTCGGGGTGCCGAAGATCCTTCCGTGGTGACCGCCCATCGAACGCGCCGAACGTTACGGTTGCGTTACATGCGTCGAGCTGCCCTCCTCCTGACCGCCGTCCTCGGCGCCACTGGCGTCACCGTCGCACCCCTCGCAGCGCCGCAGGCTTCGGCCCAGGCGCCGATCGTGTCGGTGATCGTCGACGGCACCGGGAACGGTCACGGTCGCGGGATGAGCCAGTGGGGCGCCTACGGCTGGGCCGTCGACCAGGGCTGGAACGCCGCGCAGATCCTCGATCACTACTACGGCGGCACCGCTGCCGGTGATGCTGACACCAACGGCACCATCGACGTGCAACTCAAGGCGCTCGATGGAGCAACGAGCGTGGGTGTCGTGTCCTATGTCGGCGCGGGCAACGTCAACTGGGCCGGAAACGTCGCCGCATCGATGTACGCCACCGAAGTCGCCCCGAACACGTTCCAGGTCTACGGCGCGCCCACGGTTGCGTGCCCGACGGTGACGGCACTCACCGTGCCCGATGGGCCGATCGGGCAGGGATCGTCCGACACCGCCGGAGTCACCCAGATCCAGATCTTCCTCAACACCTTCCAGGCTCCCGGCGACCTCTACGTCGACGGCCTGTTCGGCAACCAGACCGCGATGCGTCTCGCCTCTTGGCAGACCGCTCAAGGCCTCGCAGTCGACCGGATCTGGCACCCCGACGATGCCGCCAGGGCGCGCCAGTTGATCGCGACCGGTGCGCCGACGGCAACGTGGACGCCGATCGGGGGACCGGTCGCCGGCCCGATCGAATTCACCACCGACAATGGCCCCGTCAACGGTGCCCGGATGACCACAGGCGCGGCAACGTCGGCGCTCGGGGCGTGCGACCTGAACGGGCGCGTGACGCACTATCGAGGATCGATTCGCGTCGAAGACGGAGCCTCGAACCGGGTGATGAACCGTGTCCGCATCGAGGACTACCTCCGCGGTGTCGTCCCCAAGGAGATCTCCGCGAGCTGGGCCGACGCCGGCGGTGGTCGCGGCCTCCAGGCCGTCATGGCCCAGGCAGTGGCCGCCCGGTCCTACGCGCTGCAACCCGGCCGCTGGGCCAACGGCATCTGCGACTCACAGAGCTGCCAGGTGTACTTCGGAGCAGCGTCGCGGGCGTCGGTCGCAAGCCCGGCCGTGAGCGTCGAGGACAGCCGATCCGACAATGCCATCGCAGCGACGGTGGGCAAGGTCCGGCTGTGGTTGCCCGGCAGTAACGGCACGGCCGGCACGATCGTGTCGACGGAGTTCTCCGGATCGAATGGCCCGCGCACCGCCGGCTGGCCGTTTCCGGCGGTCGACGACGCACCGGGTGACGGCACATCGCTGAACAGGAACCACCGGTGGACGCGTGTCCTGGATGCCAACGCCCTGGCGGCGAAGTACGGCCTCGGCACCCTGCTGTCGGCCACGATGGCCGAGGGCTCGGGCCTCGACGGCACCCGCTACGACGGCATCTGGTACAACAACGTCGTCCTCACCGGTACCGGTGGCTCCAAGACGATTCCCGCCTGGACGTTCCGCAACGACATGGGGCTCCCGTCGCCCGGCTTCACGCTGCGAACCGAGTCGAGCGCCGGCCGCCCGATGGGCGTCAATCAGCGCATCGAACTCCAGGTCGTCGGCGAGCAGCGGTGACGGCCCCCGACGGGACCACCGACGTCGATCCCGTCGGGTGTCGCTGCCGTTGCGATGAACGTCACCGCAGTGACGCCCTCGCGCCGGCGGGCTACATGACCGTCTGGCCGTGCGACGTCGCTCGCCCCGAGGCCTCGAACCTCAACTTCGCGGCCGGCGCCGTGGTCGCCAACGGCGTGATCGCCCCGGTGGGCGCCAACGGCAAGGTGTGCATCTTCACCAACGTGTCGAGCCACCTCCTGGTCGACATCGCCGGTTGGTTCGACGGTTCGGGATCGGTCGTCGGGGCGACGCCGCGGCGACTGCTCGACACGCGCAACGCCATCGGAGCACCGAAGGCCCGCCTGCGTGCCGGTGGCACGATCACCCTGCCCGATGGTCGGCGCCCCCATGCAGCGTGCCAACGGTGCGCCCGACACGATCCCGGCGAACGCGACGGCCGTCGCGATCAACATCACCGCCGTGCACGCCGTCACGCGCCGGATACTTCACGGTGTGGCCGTGCGGCTCGCCGCGACCCGACGCGTCGAACGTCAACTTCACGGCCGGTTCGGTCGTGGCCAACGGTGTCGTCGCGTCGCTCGGTGAGGGATCGATCTGCATCTACTCCGATCAGGAATCGGACGTACTCGTCGACGTACTCGGCTGGTTCGTGCCGGTCGGTGCGGGTCGCCCCGTACGTCGGTGCCGTGCCGCAGCGACTCGTCGACACGCGCAACGCCATCGGCGGCCCGACCGGCGTGGTCACACCCGTCCACGCCTCGGTCCGTGCCCGTTCGTGGCGTCACGTTGACGGTGAACGGTGCAGCCCAGCAGGTGCCGCCGACGCGTCCGCCGTGGCGCTGAACATCACGATGACGCAGACGCGAAGGCGGCGGGTACGCCACGGTCTGGCCGTGCGGAACCACACGCCCGGACGCCTCGAACGTCAACTTCGGCCCGGGCGCCACGGTCGCCAACGGCGTGATCGCGCCGATCGGCGCCGACGGCTCGGTCTGCGTGTACACGAGCGCCAATGCCCACCTGATCGTCGACATCGCCGGATGGTTCACCGGCGGAGCAACAGCATCGTTCGAGGGCAACGTGCCCAAGCGACTCGTCGACACCCGAAATGCCATCGGGCCGGCCCCCGTCGGCTGACGCAACGACCGCCGGCCGGATTGCTCGATCGGGCCATCCGGCGAATAGGTTCGCGCGCCATGGACATTTCTGGTGCAAGCGCAATCGTCACAGGTGGAGCCTCGGGAATCGGAGCTGCGTCAGCACGCATGCTGGCCGCCCTCGGGGCCAAGGTGGTCATCGCCGACCTGCAGGAGGACAAGGGCAACGAACTCGCCAACGAGATCGGCGGCGCCTTCTGCAAGGTCGACGTCACCAACACCGACGACATCGTCAACGCCGTCGAGATGGCGAAGTCGATGGGCCCGGTCCGCGTGCTCGTCAACTCGGCCGGCATCGGCTGGGCGCAGCGCACGGTCGGCAAGGACGGCACGCTCGAGTCGGCCGCCAATCTCGATGCGTTCAAGAAGGTCGTCGCCATCAACCTGATCGGCACCTTCGACTGCATCCGCGTCGCCGCCACTGCCATGAGCACGACCGAGCCGCTCGAGTACGGCGAGCGTGGTGCCATCGTCAACATCGCCTCGGTGGCAGCGTTCGACGGCCAGATCGGCCAGGCCAGCTACTCCGCGTCGAAGGGCGGCGTCGTCGGCATGACCCTGCCGGTTGCCCGCGACCTGTCGGCTGTGGGCATCCGCGTCAACACCGTCGCACCCGGCCTGATCGACACCCCGATCTACGGCGAGGGCGAAGGCAGCGAGGCGTTCAAGGAGAACCTGCAGAAGGGCGTGCTCTTCCCCAAGCGCCTCGGCGACCCGGAACAGCTCGCCTCGATGGTGCTCGAGTGCATCACCAACAGCTACATGAACGCCGAGACCATCCGCGTCGACGGCGGCATCCGCATGCCCCCGAAGTGACGCTGGCTGCCCAGCGACGGTTTGCGTTGCAGTTCTGTTGGGACGGCCCAACAGAAGTGTCACGCAAACCGGGTTTCCGGGTCAGGTCGTGTAGTCGGCGTTGAATCTCACGTAGTCGTCGCTGAGGTCGCAGCCCCACACGGTCGCGGTGGCCTCGCCGGTGCCGAGCGACACATGGATGCGCACATCGGCGCTTCGCATGTAGCTCGACAGGGCGGCCAGCGCGCCGTCGTCGAGCAGGCGCGGGTACACCTCGGTGTCACCGAAACGGATCACCACGACGTCCTGGTCGATGTCGGTGTCGTCACTGCACTTGCCGATCGCCATCGCAACCCGGCCCCAGTTCGGATCGCCGCCGTGCACGGCAGTCTTCACCAGCGGTGAGTTGACGATCGCCTTGGCCACTCGCTTGGCCTGCGCGTCATCGCGGGCCGAATCGACGTGCACTTCGATCAGCGAATGGGCGCCCTCGCCATCGCGGGCGATCTGCTTGGTCAGATCGAGCGCCACCTCGTACAGGGCCGCCTCGAACGCGTCGAGCTCGACGGGTCCGGCAGCGCCCGACGCCATGATCACCGACGAGTCACTCGTCGACGTGTCGGTGTCGACGCTCACGCAGTTGAACGTCCGGTCGACCACCCGCCGGAACGCCGCGTCGAGGTCGGCCGACGTCAGCTCGGCGTCGGTGAACAGCAGTGAGATGTGCGTGGCCATGTCGGGCTCGATCATCCCGACACCCTTCGCCATCCCGACGACACGAGCGGTGCTCCCTGCGACGGTCGCCTCGGCGAGCTTGGGCACCGTGTCGGTGGTCATCATCCCGCGTGCCGGGCGATCGGCATCATCGGACGTCAGCTCGCTCGGCAGCACCGCCATCCCGGCGCGGATCCGTTCGATCGGGTAACGGCGACCGATGACGCCGGTGGAGGTGACGACCACATCGGTGGGTTCGCATCCGAGGCGGGCAGCAACCGATCGGGCGACCTCGATCGCGTCGTCGTGGCCCTGTTGGCCCGTCGCCACGTTCGCGTTCTTCGAGATCACCACCACCGCCCGTGCCGTCCCGTCGGCCACGTTGGCGCGGCTCAGGATGACGCTCGGCCCGGCGAAGCGACTCTTCGTGAACACCGCAGCCACGGGGACGGCAGCTCCGGCGGCGATGACGACGAAGTCGTCGGTGTCGTCCTTGACGCCGATGTTGGCGACATGACTGTGGAAACCCAGGGGGAGCGTGGTCACTCCGACAGCCCCTTGCCGATGGCGGTGAAGATCGATGCCATCGCCTCGACCTGGCCGGGGTCGAGGTGGTCGAAGATGTGGCGGCGCACACTGTCGACGTGGCTGGGGGCAGCGCGGCGGAGTGCGTCGAACCCGGCGTCGGTGAGTTGCGCCATCATCACCCGCCGGTCATGCGTCGATGCCTCGCGCACCACGAAGCCCGTCGACACGAGGCCGTCGAGGCGGCGGGTCAGACCACTCGGCGACAACTGCAGCCGATCGGCCAGATCGCACATTCGCATCGACCGGTCGTCGGCCTCCGACAGGTACACGAGGACCTGGTAGTCGCCCAACGTCAGCCGTTGTTCGGCGAGGTCACGCTCGATCGCGGCGACGAGGTCACCGTAGGTCTCGATGTAGGTGCGCCACGCCTCCATCTCGGCGGGTGTCAGCCATCTCGTTCCCATGTCTCCAGGCTACCCACACCCCACAATTGTTGTGAGGGACAAAGGTCCTGGAGATCAATCGGCGGCGAAGTGAGCGGCGAGGCGGTCGAGTGTGGCCTCGATGGCCTGTGCGTTCTTCTTGGTGATGCCGGTCAGTTTCAACGCCGATGGGACACGCGCCACACCCCAGTCGAATTCCTCGGTCACCTCGGTGCCGCCATCGACGGGACGGAGCCGGTATCGCCACACGTGGCGTCCCATGTGTCTCCACGCAATCACGGTGGGTTCGTCGAACTCGACGACCTCGTTGGTGATCTTGTACCCCACGCCCTTCTTCATCGACATGGAGAACTTCGCACCCAGCGAGAGACGCTCGGGATTGTCGCCGGTGGCTGCCTTGACCGTGCCGGACCCGTCGATCAGTGCATGCTGCGTCGGGTCGGCGAGCAGGTCGAAGATCGCCTGCGGCTCGGCGGCGACGAACCGGATCCCGCGCTCGACCCGCTCGTCGCTCGAGGCGGTCGTGGGTTCGTCGTTCTCGTCAGCCATGGTCACCAGTGTGACCGATTGCGGACGCAACTTCCACACCACAGCGACGACCCGAGAACATCGCCCCCTGGATCGACGCCGTGTCGCGGTGATCGCCGCACACGAATCGGCCGTCGTCGAGACGCACGGGCCGCTTCGGATGGAACGGCGCTCGCTGGCGTGGCTGGCCGTGCTCGATCCGATACGTCCGCACGTGCTCCCAGCGGTCGACGGCGGGACCCCACCAGCCGCGGAGTTGTGCTCGGGCATCGTGTTCGATGTCGTCGCCGACGTGGCCGGGAAGCGCTGCGACGACGAGATGGCGACCATCAGGTGCGTAGGTGGGTGCCACGTTGCTCATCACCGCAACGTTCAGCACGGGGCCGCGCCCGGTGCCGTCGAGCACCACGAACTTCGAGTCGATCGGCGCCTCGGGAGCGGCGAAGCAGACCGCGCCGACGGACTTGGACTCGACGTCGGGCAGGCCGAGCAGCCGGGCAGCGGTCGGGCCCTCGGTGGCGACGACCACAGCGGCGGCCCGGATCTCGTCGCCGTCGTCGAGCATGACCGACGTCGCCGAGGTCGATGCCACGCGTGCGCCGAGGCGGATGCAGCCCGGCGGCAGCTTCGCGGCGAGCTGATCGGGGATCGCCTGCATCCCGGCGGCGGGCACCGCGGAGTCGCCGTCGGCGAGCATCCGGAAGATGATGTCGAACATGCGTCGGCTGTCGGCGAGTTCGGGGTCGAGCTGGATGCCGCCCACCAGTGGGCGGAAGAAGCGTTCGATGATCTTGTCGGAGAACCCGGCATCGGTGAGTGCGTCACGGGTGGATCCATCGGGGCCCTGCAGCAGCCGGACCGGGTGGACACTGCGGACCCGGTGTCGCAGGAGCCCGATTCGGGCCTTGTCGAAGACCGAGCCGATCGGGGCTGTCACTGTCGACAACGTGGTCGACGGTCGTCGGAACGGGTCGCCGACGACGGCACCACGACCGTTGCGCCACACCAACGCTCCGGGTTCGAACGCCCTGAGGTCGAGTGCTGCCATGTCGAGTTGGCGATGCATCTCGGGGTAGGCAGTGAGCGCCACCTGGAAGCCGCGGTCGAGCGTGAACCCGTCGACGTGATCGCTCCGCACCCGACCACCGACGCCGTCGCTCGCCTCGAACACCTGCACCGCCACGCCTGCCTGGTGCAGCGCAACGGCGCATGACAATCCGGCCAGGCCCGCACCGACGATGGCGACGGGATGTGTCACGAGCCGAGCAGCGCTCGCAGCGCCGTGGCGAGGTCGGGGTGCTGGAACGTGAAGTCGTCGTCGGCTTCGAGGACGCGGGGGAGGACCTTCTGGCCGGAGAACAGCAGGTTGTCGGCGAGTTCACCGCCGAGCAGCAGCTTCGGGCCGAACTTGGGGATCGGCACGAACGTCGGGCGGTGCAGCGCCTCGCCGAGCGATTTCGTGAACCCGAGGTTGGTGACCGGATTGGGCGCCGTCAGGTTCACGGGGCCCGAGGTGGTGGAGGTGAGCAGGTGGGCGATGGCGGCGACCTCGTCGTCGATCGAGATCCAACTCTGCCACTGGTCGCCGCTGCCCATCTTGCCGCCGAGGCCGAACTTGAACAGCGGAAGCTGCTTCTTGAGCGCGCCGCCCTTGGCCGAGAGCACGATGCCGGTGCGCAGGTGCACGACTCGCGCACCCGCCGCGGCGGCAAGAGCGGTGGCCTGCTCCCACTGCACGCAGATGTCGGCGAGGAACCCGGTGCCGGGAGTCGATGTCTCGTCGAGTTCTTCGTCGCCTCGTGCGCCGTAGATGCCGATCGCCGATCCCGACAGCAGCACCGTGGGACCGTTGTCGGCTGCGGCGATCGCCTCGGAGATCAGCGTGGTGCCCTTCGTGCGACTCTCGGTGAGTTCGCGCTTGTACTCGTCGGTCCAGCGCTTGTCGCCGATGCCGGCGCCGGCGAGATGCACGACGGCGTCCACGCCGTCGAGCGCGTGCGTGTCGATGCGACACTCGGCCGGCGACCAGACGATGTCGGTGCCGGTCGGGTTGCCGCGAACCACGCGGATCACCTCGTGGCCGAGCGACTCGAGGTGGGGCTTCAGGGCCGAGCCGATGAGGCCCGTGGATCCGGTGATGGCGACGCGCATGACCCCGAGCGTAGAAGCACGTCGTCACCGCTGCCTCACGCAGCCCGGCTGTGAGCGATGTACGTGGCGGCCGGTGTGCGTAGCATCGCTCGTGCATCGCTCACACGTGAGGGTCCGGGCGCAGGGTGCTCGGTGCTCGATCGCTGTGATGCCGAGGGCATCCCGGCGTATCTGGAGAACTCGAATCCGGCGAACACGGCGTTCTACGCCCGTCACGGTTTCGTCGAGCGGCCGACGGCGGGGTTCCCCTCGGGTGCTCCGCCGATGATGCCGATGTGGCGAGAGCCGCGCTCGGCCTGAGCGGGTTCGTCAGCCGGCTTCGCTGATGATCTGCGTGAGCAGCTCGGGTTCGACGGCACCCGCGATCGATTCGGTCGAACCATCGGTCCTGACGATGACGAAGGCCGGCTGATACGGCACGCCGAAGCGGTCGTACACGTCGCCCGGGTCGTCGCTGATCTGCGGGAACGTCAGGCCGTGCTTGTCGATGAACCCCTGGAACGAGTCGTCGTCGCCGGTCCACGCCACGCCGACGAAGTTGACGGAATCCCCGAACTGCTGGGCAGCCTCCTCGACCGAGGGGGCTTCACGGTTGCAGGTGCTTCAAGTGGGGGCCCAGAACCAGAACACCGTCGGCTTGCCGGCGTAGTCGGCGCCGGTGAACTCGCCGCCGCCCACGAGTGGAGCGGTGAACTGCAGGGCCTCGGGCACCGCCACCGCAGTGGCCGTCGTCGCATCGCCGTCGGGTGAGGTCGGCGTCGTGGCGGAATCCGTCGTCGGCCGTCGTCGAGTCGGGCTGTTCGGGCTGCGATGCCGCGGGCGGGACCGTCGAGGCGCTGTCGGCGTCGGATCCGCACGCCGCGGCCAGCAACCCGAAGGCCATGACTGCCGCAACGAGCGGTGTTCGGTGGCGAAGGCGAGTGATCACGCTCGTGAAGGTAGCGAGCCCCATCGGCGAATGCAGCGGCGTTCTCCCGACGTTTCCGAAACGTTCTCGTAGGCTCCATCGTCGATGAAGACGCGCACGCTGCTGCTGCTCTCGGTCGGCGTCGGCCTGGCAATCCTGCTCGCCGGGGGCGTCTTCTTCCTGCAACTCGCCAATCAGAGCACTGCGGTCGAGCCGGCCGACATCGGTGATTCGGTGACGGTCGGCGACGTCGAGGTCACCGTGCTCGCAACGTCGCAGGCCGATCCGATCTTTGCCGTCGATGTGGAGATCGGCGGCGTCGACGACTCCGACGGAGTCGACAGCTTCGAGTTGATCACCGGTGACCTCGAGCTCTCACCGATCACCGCGCCGGCCGATGGTCGATGCGTCGACATCAGCGAGATCCAACAGCGGTGTCGCATCGAGTTCGACGTCAGTGGTGCCGATGCTTCGAACCGGGTGCTGATCCTCGTGCGTGGTGAGGAACGCCGAACCTGGGTGTTGTCGGCGTCGTGAACCCCGATCGCAGCACATCCCGATGACGACCCGGGAATCCGGCGCTACGGTGAGCGGGGTGAGTGACCATTTTGACCTGGTGGTGATTGGTGGCGGCCCCGGCGGCTACTCGGCAGCGCTGTACGGCGCATCGGCGGGCTTGAACGTCGCTCTCGTCGAGATGGACGCACTGGGGGGAACCTGCCTCAACCGAGGCTGCATCCCCGCCAAGGCGTTTCTCGAAACCGCTGCGGTGAAGCGCCACGTCGACCACGCCGCCGACTTCGGCATCGAGGGTTCCGGCACACCGAGCGTGAACTTCGCCCGCACCCAGCAACGCAAACAAGGCATCGTCGATGGTCTCGTCAAGGGCATCGCGGCGATGTGCAAGGGCCGTAAGGTCGAGGTGTTCAACGGTGTCGGATCGCTCGGTGCCGGCCGCGCCGTGAGCGTCTCGATGGCCGACGGATCGTCGGCGACGATCACCGGCGACAACGTGATCCTCGCGGCGGGATCAGTGCCGCGACTCATCCCCGGCTTCGAACGCGGCGGGCCGATCATGACGAGCGACGAGGTGCTCGATCTCGACGTGCTCCCCGCCCGAGTGGTGGTGATCGGTGGCGGTGCCATCGGTTGCGAGTTCGCATCGACGTTCGCCGACCTCGGGAGCGAGGTCACGATCCTCGAGGGACTCCCGAAGATCCTTCCCGGCCTCGACGCCGACCTCGCCAAGGTCGTCGAGAAGTCGTTCAAGAAGAAGAAGATCGCGATTCGCACCGGCGTCATGGTCAAGGGCCACACGCCGAACGGTTCGGGCGGCACCACGGTGGCGTTCGGCGACGACGAGTCGGTCGAGGTCGATGCCGTCGTGGTGTCGGTCGGCCGTCGTCCGTTCGTCGATCATCTGGGTCTGCAGGGAACCGGCGTGGTCGTCGACGAGCGGGGCTTCGTCGTGGTCGACGAGTACTGCCAGACCGCCGAGCCGGGTGTGTACGCAGTCGGTGACCTGATCGCCACGCCGCAGCTCGCCCATGTGGCGTATGCCGAAGCGATCCTCGTGATCAAGCACCTGCTCGGCGAGTCGCCGATGCCGGTGATGTACGACCGGGTGCCGTGGGCGATCTACTGCCACCCCGAAGTGGCGTGGGCAGGCCCCGACGAGGAGCAGGCCAAGGCGGCCGGCTACGACGTGGTGGTCGCCAAGCATCCGTTCAAGTTCAACAGCCGGGCCCAGATCGTGGGCGAGACCGAGGGCCTCGTGAAGGTCATCGCCAAGCGCAACGCCGACGGCTCGGCCGGCCAGGTGCTCGGCGTCCACATGGTGGGACCCTGGGTCACCGAACAGCTCAGCGGCGGATACCTCGCGGTCAACTGGGAAGCGACGGTCGACGACATCGCCGAGTTCCTCCAGCCCCACCCGAGTCTCTCCGAGCTCTTCGGCGAGACCGTCATGTCGCTCACCGGCCGCAACTTCAACGGCTGACCCAGACACCGAACACGACCCATCGAAGGATCACACCCCATGGCAGATGTCACGCTCCCACAGCTCGGTGAAACGGTCACCGAAGGCACCATCACACAGTGGTTCAAGAACGTCGGCGACACCGTCGCTGCTGACGAGCCGTTGTTCGAGGTGTCGACGGACAAGGTCGACACCGAAGTTCCGTCACCCGTGTCCGGTGTACTCACCGAGATCCGCGTGCAGGAAGGTGACACCGTCGATGTGGGCACGGTGATCGCCGTCGTTGCAGATGCCGATGGTGCGGCCCCCGCTGCTCCGGCACCCGAGGCAGCGCCCGCTCCGCGACCTGAACCAGTGCCTGCTCCGAACCCGAACCCGCGCCGGCTCCGGTCGAGCAGGCGCCGCCACCTCCCCCCGCTCCGCCGACGCCACCTCCGGCTCCCGTCGCTGCGCCGGCACCGCCCGCACCGGTGGTGCCATCGCCGGCAACGGCTGCAGCCGGCGACAACCGGCTGCTGTCACCCGTGGTCCGTCGCCTCGTCAACGACAACGGCCTCGACCCCGATGCGATCACCGGCACCGGCCCCGGCGGTCGGATCACACGCGACGACGTCCTCGACCATCTCGATGCCGCCGGAGGCCAACCGGCCGCCGCGCCGGCTCCGGCTGCGACTCCCGCTCCGGCCGCGACTCCGGCGCTGCCCCGGCTCCGGCTGCAACCCCGGCCCCGGCTGCAACCCCGGCTCCGGCTGCAACCCCGGCTCCGGCTCCTGCGGCTCCGGTCGCCGCTGTGGCTCCCGTGACCGCAGGCGGACGTGACACCGTGCTGGCGCTGTCGAAGATCCGTCGTCTGACCGGCGACCACATGGTGATGAGCAAGGCCATGAGCCCGCACGCATTCAGTGTGGTCGAGGTCGACTTCGCCAACGTCGACGTCGTGCGCAACAAGGTCAAGAACGAGTGGAAGGCAACACACGGCTTCGGACTCACCTACCTGCCGTTCATCGCCCGCGCCGTCATCGACGGCCTGGGCGAGTTCCCACACCTCAATGCGAGCGTGAGCGGACCCGACCTCGTCGTGCACAACTACATCGACCTCGGCATCGCCGTCGATCTCGAGTACGAGGGTCTGCTCGCCCCCGTCATCCGTGACGCCGAAACGAAGCGACTTGCAGCCATCGCCGGTGAGATCTCCGACCTCGCCGATCGGGCCCGCACGCGCAAGCTCAGCCCCGACGAGATCTCGGGCGGCACGTTCACGCTGACCAACAACGGTTCAGCCGGCTCGGTGCTCACCATGCCGATCATCAACCAGCCGCAGGTGGCGATCATCTCGACCGACGCGATCGTCCGCCGGCCCGTCGTCGCCATCGGCCCCGACGGGGGAGAAGCCATTGCCATCCATCCGGTCGGCAACCTGGCCATGAGTTGGGATCATCGGGCCTTCGACGGTGCCTATGCCGCCGGATTCCTCAAGCGGGTCAAGGAGATCCTCGAGACCAAGGATTGGTCCACCGAGCTCTGACGGCTCGGACGACGTGACGATCGTGTCGGATCCGCTGCGCGTCCGCTGGTTGGGTCGGGTGCCGTACCGCGAGGCGCTGGCGGTGCAGACAGCGCTGTTCGAGAACGGCGACGGACAACATCTGTTGCTGCTCGAACATCCACACGTGTTCACCCACGGAACCCGGTCCGATCTGTCGGTCAACCTGCGCTGCGAACCGGCATCGGTCGGAGCAGAACTCGTCGCCGTGAAACGTGGCGGCGACATCACCTACCACGGCCCCGGTCAGCTCGTCGGCTACCCGATCGTGAACGTCGATCGGCTCGGGGCATCGGCCCATGTGTGCAGCGTCGAAGGGCTGATCATCGACGCGCTCGCCGAACTCGGGCTGTCGAACGCGGGTCGTCTGGACGGCTTCGCCGGCGTGTGGCTCGACGTCGATGTACCCGGCGTCGAGCCTCGAAAGATCTGCGCGATCGGGGTGCGGTTGGCCCGGGGTCGCACGATGCACGGGTTCGCGCTCAACGTCACCACCGACATGACCTATCTCCGCGAGCACATCGTCCCGTGCGGCATCGCCGACCGGCCGGTGACCTCCCTCGCCGAGGAGGGCGTCGACGTGTCGATGCGCGACGTGGTCGACGTCGTCGCGCGGCTCGCCGCCGATCGCTGGGCGAACGGCGCACTCGAACGCCAGGACGTGGCGTGGCGACACGCCGCCGACGGTCGCGACCTGTCGGCGTTCTCGCGCGGCGAAGGGCCGGGCGAGCAGGTCAAGTTGGTGTCGGAACGCGCAACGGCGCGATTGAACGATGCCGGAGTCACGTCGGGGTTGTCGATCGAAACCCGCAAACCCGACTGGCTGCGCCCGAAGGTCGAACTCGGAGCGGGCGTCACGACGCTGCGCAAGACGATCCGCGAGCTCGGCCTCGTGACCGTCTGCGAGGACGCCGGTTGCCCGAACCTGTCCGACTGCTGGTCCGATGGCACGGCGACGTTCATGGTGCTCGGCGAGCGGTGCACGCGGGCATGCGGGTTCTGCCTCGTCGACACGAGCAAGCCGCTCGATCCGATGGCTGACGAACCTGCACGGGTCGCCGAGGCGATCGATCGGATGGCACTCGACCACGCGGTGCTCACGATGGTGGCCCGTGACGACCTCGCCGACGGTGGGATGGCTCATGTCGCCGCCTGTGTCGAAGCGATTCGCGAGCGTCGTCCCGGTGCACGTGTCGAGACGTTGATCTCCGATGCCAAGGGTGATGGCGCGGCGCTCGACCTTCTCTTTCGAGTTCGACCCGACGTGCTGAACCACAACATCGAGACCGTCGCCCGCCTGCAGCGAGCGGTCCGGCCGTCGGCTGGTTACGCGCGGTCGCTGTCGGTGCTCGCCAGGGCGAAGGCCGCTGGGCTCACCACCAAGACCGGGTTCATGGTGGGCCTCGGCGAGACCGACGACGAGATCGTCGGCTGTCTGGCGGACCTCGCCGACCTCGGTGTCGACATCGTGACGATCGGCCAGTACCTCCGCCCGACCTCGCATCATCTCCCCATCGTCCGCTACGCCGAGCCCGCCGAGTTCGAGCGGTGGAAGGCAATCGGTGAGTCGTTCGGCGTCGGTCACGTCGAGGCGAGTCCGCTCACCCGGTCGAGTTACCACGCCAAGTCGGCCGCCGATGCCGTCGATGCGCCGATCGCCGTTGCGGTGCCGGTCGGTTCCGTCTCGTTCACGTGACTCGCTGGTCGGCGGAGCAGGTCGAGGCGATTGCGCCGACGCCTGCGGCACTGACCGCCGCCCGACCGCTCGTGTCGCTCAGCCGCTGGGGTTCGACCGGTGCCGACGACCGTGTGGTGTGGGGTGTGTGTCGCGGGAGTGGTACCGAGCCGTACGACACGATGGTCGACCACGTCGGCGTCGGATTCTCGTGTACGTGTCCGAGCCGCCGCCGGCCCTGCAAACACGCGCTTGCCCTGCTGATGCTCTGGGCCAACGGCCAGATCGTCGACATCGCCGCTCCGCCCCAAGTCGAAGCCTGGCTGTCATCTCGCAGGTCTGCGACGCACCAGGTGTCCGACACCCGCAGGGTGTCTGACACGAGCCCA
The DNA here is from genome assembly GCA_963743825.1 of Ilumatobacteraceae bacterium. GTDB lineage: Bacteria > Actinomycetota > Acidimicrobiia > Acidimicrobiales > Ilumatobacteraceae > Sva-07. The sequence goes on from CAVURC010000012.1 coordinate 15,881, forward strand.
GACCTGATGGCCCTCGACACGATCACACCTGCCGACGAGGCACCGACGCGCGAGGCCGACGAGGTGTCGACGCGCACGGCAGGCGTCGACAGCGCGCGTGACGGTCGTGGGATCGTGTCAGACACCCCTGGCGGGGTGTCGGACACCTTGCCCGGGTCGAGCGATCCGACACCTGACCGTGACCGCGGTCGCGATGAGCGGGTGGAGCGGATGTACGCAGGGCTGGCGGAACTCGACCGGTGGCTCGACGACCGGATGCGCACCGGGCTTGCGGACCCGGCGCTCGCCCACTACGGCACCTGGGATCAACTCGCCGCCCGGCTCGTCGACGCACAAGCCGGGAGCCTCGCCAACCGAATCCGGCGGCTGGCTGGGCTCGTCGGCGCCTCGCCCGATTGGCACAGCGACGTGCTCGCCGAACTCGGCATGCTGCACCTGCTGTCGCAGGCCGCCCGCCGCATCGGATCGCTGCCGGGTCCACTCGCCGATGCCGTTGCCACGACGGTCGGCTGGCAGGTCCGCCAGGCCGACATTCTGGGTGGCGTGCCCGATACCGACGAGTGGATCGTCGCCGGCCGCAGCGACACCCGTGAGGATCGCATCGAGGTGCGACGCCATTGGTTGCGCGGGACGAACTCGGGCCGCTGGGCGCTCGTGCTGTCGTTCGCCGCGTACCGCCAGAGCCTCGACACGTCGCTGCTGGTCGGCACGTCGGTGCATGCCGACCTCCATCGCTATCCCGGACCGGCACTCCGAGCGCTCGTCGGGCATCGTCACGCCGACGCGTTCGGTCCGGTGCGCCCGCCGGCGGTCGACGTGGCGGGAGCGTGCGACGAGATCGGTTCGATGCTCGTCGCCGAGCCGTGGCTCGATCGGGTCCCGGCAACGGTCCGTGCGGCGGTGACCCGTTCGGGCTCCAGCTGGCTGCTCGTCGACGACACCGGCAGCCTTCCCCTCCTCGCCGGCGGCTCCATCGCCGCACTCCTCGCCATCTCCGCCGGCGACCCCGTGGACGTGACGCTCGAGTGGACGCCACACGGTGTCGTCCCGCTCACGATCCACCTGCCCGACCGTTCCATCGACATCGGCCCGAGGGCCGACGACTCCTTCGTGAGCGCCGCATGACCCCGCACACACCCCGCACGAACCCGGTTTGCGTTGCAGTTCCGTTGGGCCGTCCCAACGGAACTGTCACGCAAACCGGATGCTGGGGTGGGTCGGTGGCGGGGAGGTGGCCGGCATGACGATGGCGGAGCACTGGCGGGAGCTGGTGACGACGGCGATGCTCGGCACGGACCGCCGGGATCCGCCGGCCGCGGTCGGCCCACTCGCCGACGTGGTCGCCGACACCCTGCGTTCGGCGCCGTCCGAGCGGATGCTGGCCCAGGTCGCCGCCTGCACCGCCGTCCGCCGCGCCGGCGTGCTGCCAGGCCCTCCGGTCGATCGGCTCGCCGGCCCGACCACCGACGATCGTCCCGGTGTGCGTGCCCGCTGCGGTCGAACGGTGGCATCACATCACGACGTCGTGGCCCGTGCTCGAGGACGAGTGGATGCTCACGCTGATCACCAATGGCTGGCGTGTCGCACCCGAGCTCGTGCCCGCCGTGCTGTGACGACATCGCTCCGATCCGGTCCGCCGAGCGCGCGCCGAGGTCGCCTGCGGACCGCTGGCCACCTGGCTCGTGTCGCACCTGCCGCGAACTCGAGGCCCGGTCGACTCGTGGTGCCATCGATCCCGAGGCGCTCGGTGAGCTGCCCGATCTCCCGATTCCACCCGACCTGTTCGACCTGCTCGGCGCTCCCGCGGACATCGGCACGGCACTCGCCGACCTGATCAGCGGAGGCCAACTCGGCGCACCGCACCGAGCAGTGATCGTGAACCTGATCGCCAGGATCCCGCCGGAGTCGCTCGCCGCCATCGCATCGTCCCTCGGGGCCGTCCCGTCGACCTCGGCGGGGTATGGCCTCGCGTCGGTCCTGGCCGACCTGGCGCTCACCCGCCACCGCATGCTCGACGAACTCCGTTGAGCCCCCGTGCGATGAGCGAGACCCCCGGATCTGGTGGTCTCGCTCATCGCTCATGGAGGACTCGGTGTGCGAACCCCGTGGCGATGAGCGACGTCTCCGGATGGTGGGGGTTCGCTCATCGATCGGTGAGGGGCTCCGGGCTCGAGGTGTGACAGCCCCTGGGTAACGTCGTCGGGAATGAGTGCAACGCAGCGACCGTCGAGCGACGTGCTCCGTCCCCATGCGGAGGATCAGTACGCCGCCGAACTCGCGGCGCTCGCTGTGCTCGACGACCGCGAGCGCCCGCCGGGCTGGGTGTTGTCGCCGTGGGCCGTGGTGCGCTACCTCCTCGGCGGCGAGCTGCGTGACGGCACGATCATCGCTCCCAAGTACGTCGGCCAGCAGCGGCTCGTCGAGATCGCCGTCGCCACGCTCGCCACCGACCGGGCGCTGCTGCTGCTCGGCGTGCCCGGCACGGCCAAGACCTGGGTGAGTGAGCATCTCGCCGCGGCGATCAGCGGCGACTCGACGTTGCTCGTGCAGGGCACCGCCGGCACGACGGAGGAGACCCTGCGCTACGGCTGGAACTACGCCCGGCTGCTCGCCGAGGGCCCGAGCACCGCCGCACTCGTTCCGGGCCCGATCTACCGAGGGATGGAGCGCGGTGCGATCGTGCGGGTCGAGGAGCTCACCCGAATGCCACCCGAGGTACAGGACGCCCTCGTCACGGTGCTGTCGGAGAAGGTGCTCCCGATCCCCGAGCTCGACACGGAGATCGCGGCCATCCGGGGTTTCAACGTCATCGCCACGGCCAACGACCGCGACCGCGGCGTCAACGATCTCTCGAGCGCCCTGCGGCGACGCTTCAACACCGTCGTGCTTCCCCTGCCGGCGACGGTCCAGGAGGAGATCGACATCGTGCGCCGCCGCGTCGACGAACTCGGCGTGGCGCTCGCACTGCCGTCGGTTCCGGCTGCGGCCGACGAGATCCGTCGGGTCGTCACCGTGTTCCGCGAACTGCGATCAGGGCTCACGGAGGACGAGCGGACCAGCCTGAAGATCCCGACGGGAACCTTGTCGACGGCCGAGGCGATCTCGGTGGTCACCAACGGGCTCGCCCTCGCCGCCCACTTCGGCGATGGCGAACTACGACCGACCGATGTGGCTGCCGGCATCATCGGTGCCGTCGTCAGCGATCCGGTCCACGACACGGTGGCGTGGCGCGAGTACCTCGAAGCGGTGGTGCGCGACCGCGACGGATGGGGCGACTTCTACGACGCCTGCCGCGACCTCGACGTGTGATCGAGCGTCCGTGAGCCTGCACCTGCTCGGGATCCGGCACCACGGCCCCGGATCGGCGCGGTCGGTGCTCAGCGCGCTCGACGACCTGGCCCCCGACATCGTGCTGGTCGAGCTGCCCGCCGACGTCGACCCGGCGCTGCGCTGGGTCGGCCACGCCGACCTGGTGCCACCGGTCGCCCTGCTCGGGTGGGTCGTCGCCGAACCGGCCCGCGCGGCGTTCGCGCCAATGGCGTCGTTCAGTCCGGAATGGCAGGCGATCGCCTGGGCGAACGCCCACGAGGTGCCCGTACGCGCCATCGACCTCCCCCTTGGCGTCACCCTCGCCGACAACCTGGAACACGGGGGTCAGACCCCGGCGTTCCAGGAGGCGGCCCCGCACGATCCGATCCGCGATCTGGCTGCGGCGGCGGGCGACTCCGACCCGGAACGGTGGTGGGAGGACGTCATCGAGCACCGTGGCGACGGCGCTCCGGCCTTCGACGCGGTTGCCGAGGCAATGGCCGCGGCCAGGCAGGGATACGTGGCCGCCCCACGTGAACTCCAACGCGAGGCGCACATGCGCAGGGCGATCAGGGCAGCTCGCCGCGAGGGTCACCAGACGATCGTCGTGGTGTGCGGCGCCTGGCACGTCCCCGCACTCGACCTCGACGGCGAGGTCGTGGCCTCGACCGTGCCGAACGCATCGACCGATGCGGCCACGCTGCGCGGCATCCCCAAGTCGAAGGTCGGCATCGCCTGGGTGCCGTGGACCCACCGCCGCCTCACGGCGCACTCGGGATACGGTGCCGGTGTCGAGAGCCCGGGCTGGTACCGCCACGTGTTCGACCATCCGGGCGAGGACGGCGTGGTTCGTTTCTTCGTCGACGCTGCCCGACTGGTGCGTGACCGGGGCGGGGCGGCGTCGCCCGACGAGTTGATCGCCGGTACGCGCTTGGCGACGTCGCTCGCCGCCATGCGCGGGCGACCGCGCATCGGACTGGCCGAGGTGCTCGACGCCGCCGACGCGGTGACAGGCGGGCTCGACCTCGTGCGCCGTGAGCTGGTCATCGGCGACGCGATCGGTGAGGTCCCCGACGCGGCGCCACAGGTGCCGCTGGCCCGCGACGTCGCCAAGCTGGCGAAGTCGGCCCGGCTCCCTGTCAGTGCCGAAGCACGAACCGTCGAAGTCGACCTCCGCGCCCCGACCGGGCGGCGCAAGTCGCACCTCCTGCATCGCCTCGTCGCGCTCGGCGTCGGATGGGGCGTCGCCGTCGAGGGACGGGGCTCCTCGGGTACGTTCCGCGAAACCTGGGAGGTGCGCTGGGACCCCGATCTGTCGATCCGGCTGATCGAGCGTGCGGGCTACGGCACCACGCTCGAGGCGGCTGCAACGGCCCGACTCGTCGAGCGGTCGGCCGCAGCAGCGGGCATCGCCGAACTCGTCGGTGTGGTCGAACAGGCACTCTTCGCGGAACTCCCACTCGCCGTCGAACCCGCAGTGCAACGCCTCGCGCGTCTCGCGGCAACCGACCCCGACGTCGGCCAGCTGCTCGATGCATTGCCGGCGCTCGCATCAGCGCTGCGGTACGGCGACGTACGTGGCACCGACGCCGAATCGCTCCGCCACGTCGTCGACGGGATCGTCGTACGCATCCTCGCCGGACTGCCGGCGGCAGCTCGCCAACTCGACGACGACGCTGCCGCAACGACTGCCGAACGGCTCAGCGCATTCCAGGGTGCGCTCGCCGTCCTCGATCATCCGGCCCGCCGTACCGGGCTCCCATCGGTCCTCGTCGCCCTCACGGCCGGTGCCGGCCACGGCCTCGTCCACGGCCGGGCGACGCGCCTGTTGCACGATGCCGGCGTGTGGTCGGTCGATGTGGTTCAGCGGCGCCTCTCGCAGGCGCTGTCGGGAGGGACCCCGCCAGCGAAGGGCGCCGCGTTCGTCGAGGGCTTCCTCGCCGGATCGGGCTCCGTGCTCGTGCACGACGCCGAGCTGCTGGCGGTGCTCGACGGCTGGGTGTCGTCGCTGCCGAGCGATGCGTTCGACGCGGTGATCGTGCTGATGCGGCGCACGTTCGGCGCGTTCGAGGCGGCCGAGCGGCGACAGTTGATGGCAGTACTGATGGGCCTCGACGTCGAACGTGGTGCGGGCTTCGGTGACGACGTCGACCCGCGCCGAGCCGACGCAGCGATCGTCACCGTGCGTCACATGCTCGGATTGGCCGTTGATGGGCCCGTCGAGGTGGGCGTCCGATGACGACCGACCTGCTCCGGGTGTCGCAGGCCGAGCGCCGCCGTCGCTGGCGGATGCTGCTCGGGCCGGCCACCGACGACCTTGCAGACGGGGAGGGATCCGCGGGAGCCGGCGGTGACGATGCCGGTGCAAGCGGTGATTCGACGGGGGGTCTTCACGGCGATGATGTTCGCATCGATGCAGCGCTCGGCGCTCTGTACGACCGCGACGACCACGAGCGCGGGCCGGACGGATCACGGCGGCGCGCCGGGCGATCCGGCGGGCTCGGCCGCTCGAAGCCCGGCGTCGTGCGCTGGCTCGGCGACATCCGCCGCTACTTTCCGACGCCGGTGGTCCAGATCCTCCAGCGCGACGCAATCGAGCGACTCGATCTGCGCCAACTGCTTCTCGAACCGGAGCTGCTCCATGGCCTCGAGCCCGACATCCACCTCGTCACCCTCCTCGTCGAACTCAACCGGCACCTGCCCGATGAGACGAGGGCGACCGCCCGCCAGGTGATCGCCAAGGTGCTCGACGATCTCGAGCGACGCCTCACCGACCAGACCCGCCAGGCCGTACGCGGCACCCTCGCCGGGTCGGCGCGGACGCGTCGGCCGCGCCCCGGTGACATCGACTGGCCGATGACGATCTCAGCCAACCTGCGTCACTGGATTCCCGAACATCGCACGCTCGTGCCCGAACGCCTCGTCGGGCACGGGCGGCACCAACGCAGCCTGGCACGCGATGTGGTGATCGCTGTCGACCAGTCGGGTTCGATGGCCGACAGCGTGGTGTATGCGTCGCTCTTCGGTGGGGTCCTCGCCCAGATCCCCGCACTGCGTACCTCGTTCATCGCGTTCGACACATCGGTCACCGATCTCACCGCCTTCCTGCACGATCCGGTCGAGGTGCTGTTCGGTGTGCAACTCGGCGGTGGTACCGACATCGCGAATGCGCTGGCGTACTGCCGGCAACTCGTCGATCGGCCCCGCGACAGCGTGGTGTTCCTCGTGAGCGACCTGTTCGAGGGTGGCAACGCCGAACTCATGCACCGCCGGGTCGACGACCTCATCGGGTCCGGCGCCCAGGTGGTCGTGCTGCTCGCTCTCAGCGACGAAGGGACGCCGGCGCACGACCACACTCATGCCGCCGCGTTGGCCGCACTGGGCGCCACCGTGATGTCGGCCACGCCCGACGAATTCCCTGCCGTGCTCGCCGCCGCGCTGATGAGATCCTGAACCGCCGGGCGATGGTTCGGCCCGGCTCGATGGATGGGGTTACGCGGCGGGCCGGGGCGCTAGCGTTGGGGACTCATGGGTCAGCTGGTCGCCGTCACCGAGAAGCCGAGTTCGTCACGCGGAGTCGTGCGTTTCGAGATCAATCGCACCTTGTCCGGCATGGGCCATGAGCACTTCGGTTCCGTCGACGATGCATGGGGCAACACCCCGTCCGACGAACTGGCTCGGCGCATGTTCGCCACTGGCCAGGTCAACGGGGTCCACGTGTACGCCAACATCATCACGGTCGATCTGGCCAAGGGCGGCGACTCCGCGGGCCTGTCCGAGGTGGTGCGTGACCTGTACCAGTACTGGAAGCCAGGCGTCGAGCCGCCGGCGTTCGAAGACCTGCAACCCGAGGAAGCGGCGACTGCAGCTCCGAGTGGCGACGGTGGTGGAGCGAGCGGCGAACTGTCGGAGGCCGCAAAGCGGGTTCCCGGCCATCTTCTCGATCGCAGCCGTTCGGCGCCGCGAACGCTGGAACGCAAAGAACAGCTGACCCGACACGTCACCACGCTGTCGGGGCAGGATTCGGCGCGTACCCGGGTCGTCCCTCTAGCGTCGGGCAGCCAGCGTGGCTGGTGCCCAGATGACCGACGGCGTACTCACCCTTCAAGAAGCTGCCGACGAGCTCGGCGTGCACTACATGACCGCGTATCGCTACGTGCGTCTCGGGTTGATGGAGGCGTCGAAGTCCGGCGGGGTGTGGCAGGTGCAGCGCTCGGCGGTCGACCGCTTCCGTGAGGATGCGAAGGCTGCGGCGGCAACCGTCGGCCCGTCCGGCAAGGGCGGCGCGCGCGCAATCGTCGAGCACCGTGGGCGAGTCGGCTCGAATCGCGTCTGGTCGCCGGTGATGCGCCTGGGTCGTGGAGTGTGATCGAAGCAGCGATGGCTTCAGGGGCGGAGCTCGACGAGATCTATCTCGACGTGCTGACCCCGGCGATGGTGGCGATCGGCGAGCGATGGGCAGCGGGTGAACTCGACGTCTCGATCGAGCACCGTGCGACGGGTATCGCCATGCGCATCGTCGGTCGGATCGGTCCGCGATTCAGTCGACGTGGCCGATCTCGTGGCGTGGTGGCGCTCGGCGCGCCGGCGGGCGAGTATCACGCGCTGCCCGTGGCGATGCTCGGCGATCTCCTGCGGTTGCGGGGGTGGGACGTGTCGGACTTCGGCGTCGACGTGCCGAGTGAATCGCTCGCCCATGTGATCAGCCAGACGCCTGATCTCGTGGCGGTCGGCTTGTCGGCCATGTCGTCCGACAACCTCGGATCGCTCGCCGACGCGTGCGCAGCAGTTCACGTTGCGGATCCCTCGGTGCTGGTCGTGGTCGGTGGTCACGCCGTTGCCGACCTCGACCATGCCCGATTGCTCGGCGCCGACGCCTACGCTGCGACCGGCCTCGACATGGATGACGTGCTCACCCGCCACACCCTGGCCGACTGACGGTCTGTCGGGGTCGGGTCCGGAAAGCCCGATGCGGTCTGTTGGGGTCGGGTCCGGAAAGACCGGTGGTGGGGCGAACGTGTGTTCGGTAGGGTGGCGGGATGGAACTGGCTGTCGACCTGGCTGCACTGACCCAACGAGTGGCACCCGTGGTGCTGGCCCGCGATCGCACGATGCCGGTGAGCGACGAACTCGCCGGGTTGTTCGCCGAAGGAGGGCTCGTGCGTGGCCGCACGGTTGGCTGCCAGGGCCCGGCGGCAACCTCGACGGCGCTTGCGCTGGTCGCCGCCGCCGTCACGGCCGGGGCGTGGATGGCCGTGATCGACCTGCCGACGATCGGGCTCGACGCCGCCAGTGAACTCGGTGTGCCACTGGAGCGGATCGTGGCCGTCGGCACCGGCGGTGATCCGGCACGCTGGGTCGACGTGGTGGCCGCTGCCGCGGACGGCTTCGACGTGCTGCTCGTGCGAGTGCCGAGCGGTCTGGCTGCTGCTGCGGTGCGCAAACTCGCCGTGCGCCTGCGTCGAGCGCGACGTGGTCACGATCGTGTTGGGCGACCCCGGAGCGATGGGGTGCGACGGCGTGCTCCACACCGACGCGCCACAGTGGTCGGGGCTCGGCAACGGACATGGGCACCTCCGTGAACGTCGCGTGATGGTCGAGGCCTCTGGTCGACGTCTCCCGAGGCGCAGCTGCCAGCTGGCCATCTCGGCCTGACCGAGCAGCGAGCGAGCACATGAACATGCCCCAACGAATGGTCACGGTGTGGTTTCCCGACTGGCCGGCGGCGGCTGCGGGGTTCCCTGGCGATGTTCCGGCCGCGGTCATGTCCGCGAACCGGGTCGTGGCGCGTACCGCCGCTGCTGCGACCGAGGGCGTCGTCGTCGGCCAACGCCGCCGTCAGACTCAGCGACGTTGCCCCCACATCACTCTGATCGACCACGACGCCGACCGTGATGCTCGCGAGTTCGAGCCGTTGGTCCGTGTCGTCGCCGAGATCTCGCCACGTCTCGACGTCGTCGAACCGGGGTGGATCAGCCTGCGGGCGCTCGGGCCGTCGCGCTACTTCGGTGGTGACGCGGCGTTGGCCGACCGGCTGGCCGACCGTCTGACCGAGGTCGGTGGAGCCGGCGCCACGTCGCTGATCCCCGGTGTGGGCATCGCCGACGGACGATTCGCGTCGAGTCTCGCGGCGCGGCTGGCGGTACGGCGTGGCCGTCCGGTGATCGTCGAGGCGGGGGAGTCTCCGGCGTTCTGCGCCGAACTCCCGATCGGCTGGCTGCAGACACTGGGCGAATCCGATCCTGAACTGATCGAACTGTTCGCCCGCCTCGGCCTGCGGCGCCTCGGTGATCTCGCGGCGTTGAGCGCCGTCGACGTGCTCGGACGGTTCGGTCACGTCGGGGTGCATGCTCACCGGTTGGCGTCGGGCGCCGACACCCGCCCGTCGAGCACCACCGACCCCGCCCCCGAGCGGCGTCTCGACCATGTGCTCGACGACCCCGCCGCGCAGTCGAGCGCCGTGGTGTTCGTTGCCAAACAGTTGGCCGACGAACTGGCCGGTTCGCTCGGCGCCGATGGCCGGGTCTGCACCCGCCTGGTGGTGCTGTTGGAGTCGGAGCACGGTGAGCGGTCGGAGCGGTCGTGGTACCGGTCGGCGGGGCTCACGGCGTCGGCGATGGTCGAACGGGTGCGCTGGCAGCTCGACGCCTGGATCGCCTTGCCGCGAGGGAGCGACCAGGAGCTGACCGGTGGCATCGCCCTGGTTCGTCTGACCCCCGACGAGGTACGCGCCGACGAGGGCAGCCAACTCGGCCTGTGGGGCGGCCAGACCGAAGCCGACCGGCGAGCCGCTCGGACGATCGCCCGATTGTCCACCCTCACATCGCAGGATGCGGTGACCGTGCCGGTGTGGCGGGGTGGCCGTCTCCCGGCTGACCGTTACGAGTGGGTGCCGGCCACGATGGTCGATCTCGACCAGCGGGCGGTGTCAGGGGCGGGGACGAGGTTGGGGTCGAGGTCGGGGAGTGGGCCACCGCCGTGGCCCGGCGCGCTCCCGTCGCCATCGCCGGCAACGGTGTTCGCTGATCCTCACCCGGTCGAAGTGCTCGACGAACACGGCGAGGTGTTACGGGTCACCGGTCGGGGGATGGTGTCGGCGCGTCCGGCGATGTTGCGACTGCTGACGGGCGACGATGCATCGGGGTGGCGTCGTGGCAGACCACGGCCGATCGTCGCGTGGGCGGGTCCGTGGCCGGTCGAGGAACGCTGGTGGGAGCCGGAACGGCATCGACGCCTGGCCCGGTTCCAGGTGGTCACCGACGACCACGATGGCTATCTGGTCGTCGCCGAACACCGACGATGGTGGATCAGCGCCCGCTACGACTGAACTGTGACGTCAGGCGTTCACGATGTGTCAGACACATCGTGAACGTGCGGCGACCGGAGTCAGCCGACAGCGGCGAGGCCGAAGGCGTGGGAGATCTCGAACTGATCGGTCACGTCGTTCGCAAGGCGGAAGCCCACACCACGCACGGTGTGGATGACCTTGTACGCCGGGCCGGCCTTGTCGAGCTTGCGGCGCAGGTTCGACAGGTGGACGTCGACGACGTGGTTGTCGCCGACCCACGTCGGGCCCCACACGGCGTCGAGGAGGTCTTCACGGGTGCAGACCTCGGTCGGTCGCCGGCAGAGTTGCTCGAGCAGCGAGAACTCGATGCGGGTGGTCGCTACTTCCTCGTCGACGATGCGTACTTCGCGACGACCGAGATCGATCGTCAACGGGCCGAGATTGAGCACGGACGTCAGTGGACTGTCGACACGACTCTGCATCTGGCGGGGGCGGCGCAGCAGGGCGTGACAGCGAGCGGAGAGTTCCTCGGGGAGCACCGGCATCGACACGGCATCGTCGGCGCCCGAGTGGAGCACGGCGGCACGGGCCCGGTGGGCACCTTCGTCGGTGATGCAGAGGAGGTACTGCTCGCTGGACTCACGCAGACGTTCGTAGAGGGGACGGCCATCGGGCGCTCGCAGGTGTGAGCAGACGATCAACACATCGGGTGAGAACGACTCGGCCAGCATGATCGCTGCATCGCCATCGGTCGGAGCGCTGACGCTGAAGCCGGCCGCCCGCAGCCCCGCCACGCTGGTCCGACGCAGGTCGGGGTCGTCGACTGCGATCAGGATGCGAGGTGCGATGTTGGTGTCGTTGTCCATGTGTGGTGTCCTGCCAGTTCGGTCGGCCGGGTCAGGCCGATCTTCATGTCCTGGTGGTGGTATCGGCAGGAAGCTGACGAACTCAAGAAGAATTCGGAAGAAATCACACGCGTGTCATTCGTGCCTGTGACTGCTACACCGGTGCGATGCCGACGCCGCAGGACGAACTCCACCAGCGCATCCGATCAGACGTTGCCGCCAGGGTGCCGGTCGATCAGCGTGAGGTCGACTCGATCGTGGCGTTCCTGGCTGCATTCGACCGCCTCGAGGCCCCGCTCGATCAGGACGTCGATGTCGTCCACGTCACCGGCTCCGGCATCGTGATCGGCCCGCGGGGAGTGGTGTTGCTCGAACACAAGCGGCTCGGCATCTGGCTGCAGCCGGGCGGCCACATCGATCCCGGCGAGACCCCGTGGGAGGCGGCGCTCCGTGAGAGCCGTGAGGAGACCGGCCTCGACGTCGGCTTCGCAGGCCCCCTCGACGATCAGGGTGTTCCGGAGCTGATCCATGTCGACGTGCACGCCGGCGGTCGGGGCCATACGCATCTCGATCTGCGCTACCTCATCGATGGTGGCGATGCCGACCCCGCCCCGCCCGTGGGGGAGAGCCAGCAGATCGACTGGTTCGCATGGGAGGCCGCGATCGAACGTGCCGACCCCGGCCTACGCGGCATCCTTCTCGCCCTGGCCCCCTGATCCCGCCCCGAAAAATGCGGTGAGATGTGCATCCAGTGCACAAATCCCCGCACATTTCGGGTTTTCGTGGCGTTCGGGATCAGCCGGCGGTGGGGTAGGTGTGCCAGATGCCGGTGTCGAAGTCGTGGAGCTTGCACGCCTTCGTCGAGCGGAGGTAGTCGCGGATCCGGATGGGGCGTTCGACGACCTCGTCGGGGAATGCGGCGGCGATCTCCCTGGCGGCTTCGGGGAGTCGGTAGCACGGAATCTGCATGTCGACATGGTGGGGCAAGTGGACCATGATCCAGTGGAAGAAGAACTCCCAGCCCGGTGGCCCCCACAGGATGGTGGTGCCCTCGACCTGGCCACGGAAGCGGTTCCATTCACGACGCGGCCACCACCGGATCTCCGGTGCGATGTGATGGACGTGCACGACCCACCCGATCAGCTGACAGAACAGCAGGAACGGAATCACCACGACCTTGACCCACTGCCACACTCCGCTGGCTCCGTCGACGGCAACGAGAGCGCCCAATGTCGCGATGGCGTACACCATCACGAGCGCCTGGTCGCGCCGCATCTGACGAGCCCAACGGGTGGGCGGAGGGAACCGCACCATCTTGTTCCACCACACCTCGCGGAGGTAGTACGCGCCAGACCCGAAGGGCCCCCATTCGAGCTTGTGGCGGAGTTTGGCGAATCGGCCGAGTGCTTCGTACTGCTCGACCGTGAGCGGGTGCCACACGAAGTCCATCCCCTGACGCAGGGTGTGGCCGTGATGGACGCGGTTGTGGCCGAACACCCACACCTCGACGGCGTGCAGCGATGGCAGCATGCTCAGGCGGGCGACGACGGCGTTGAGACGCTGCGAGTCGAACAGCGCGCCGTGGGCGGCGTCGTGGCCGATCACGAAGAGGCCGGCGACCATCATCCCGCTGAGTAGCCAGAGTGGAATGAGCAGCAGCGGGTTGTTCGTCGAGAGCAGCCCCCAGACCGACAGCCCGAAGATGAGGGCATCGCGGGCGAAGAGCCCGAGGCCACGAACTGTCGATCGCTCGTAACAGTGTGCGGGGATGACGTCGAGGACGGGCTTGAGCCCGGTCGGTGCGTCCGTCACTCGAGACGGCGTGCTGCTGGGAGGCATGGAACTCCTCTGGTGGGACCACTGGCGGTGGGTGGGTCTGGTGAGATGACAAGCCTACCGACCAGTAGGTAGGCCCTGCTGGTGAGGCTGCCCGCCCGATGACGTCCGTGCCAGGGCACTTGGTCCCGAATCGAACACAGCGACTCCGAAAAATGTGCCGAGATGTGCGCCCAGTGCACGTTTCACCGCACATTTCGGTGGAGGGTGGACTTGCGGGGATCGTACACATGTTCGATACTGGGTTCAATGGGGTTCAACAACCCGTCCTGGTCATGGAGCGAACTCGAAGCGGCCCTGTCGGACCGACCGTCGGCCGGTCGAGACGGACGCGCCCCGGGAAGTCCCTCGTGGAACTCGGGTGGTGACGGTCCGGCGTGGAGCCGCAAGCGCCAACCCTTCGAGGCGCCACCTGAACTGACGCGTTCGGCCGACGCGACCCCGTACGCCGAGCTGCACTGTCACTCGAACTTCTCGTTCCTCGACGGTGCGTCGCACCCCGAGGAACTGGCCACCGAGGCAGCCCGGCTCGGACTCGATGCGCTGGCCATCACCGACCACGACGGCCTCTACGGGGTCGTGCGCTTCGCCGAGGCGGCCAAGGCAGTCGGCCTGGCGACCGTGTTCGGAGCCGAGATCGGGCTGTCGGCGCACCAGGGATCGGTTGTCCGATCCGAACGTGACATCGACCGTCAGATCGACACGGGGATGGTCCCCGACTCCCATGCCCCCGATCCGCCGGGGACCCACCTGCTCGTGCTCGCCGACGGCCCCACCGGATACGCCCGGCTGTCTCGGACACTCAGTACCGGGCACCTCGCAGGCGAGAAGGGCGCCCCGCAGTTTGCGTTCGCCGACGTGGCCGACACCGTCGTCGGCCACGCTTGGGTGCTCACCGGGTGCCGCAAGGGAGCGGTCCCGGCTGCACTGGTTGCCAACGGTCCAGCGGCAGCTCGCCGCGAGCTGCTCCGGCTGGTCGACGCGTTCGGGCGTGACCGCGTGCTGGTGGAGTTGTGGGATCACGGCGATCCCCTCGACTCCGCCCGCAACGATGCGCTCGTCGAGATCGCCCACCGCGAGCGAGTCGAGTGCGTGGCGACCAACAACGTCCACTACGCAACCCCCGCGCAGCGCAAGCTGGCCACGGCGCTCGCCGCGGTGCGGTCGCGTCGGAGTCTCGACCAGATCGACCCGTGGCTGCCGGCTGCGGCTGGAGCACATCTGCGTTCCGGCGCCGAGCAGGCCCGGCGGTTCCGGCGGTATCCGGGTGTGATCGAGCGGGCGGCCGAGATCGGGCGGGCAGCCGCATTCGACCTGTCGCTCGTGGCGCCGAAGTTGCCGCCGTTCCCGTGTCCCGACGGGCTGACCGAGATGCAGTACCTGCGTCGAGTGACCGAGGAAGGCGCCCGACGCCGCTACGGCGATCGACCGGTGCACGCCGACTCCGCCGTATACGGCGTCGCCGAAGACCTGTCGTTGCGGGCTCGGGCCTGGACGACCATCGACCACGAGCTGGCGCTCGTCGAACAGCTCGACTTCGCCGGGTACTTCCTGATCGTGTGGGACATCGTCGAGTTCTGTCGACGGGCGAACATCTTCTGCCAGGGCCGGGGGAGCGCGGCCAACTCGGCGGTCTGTTACGCCATCGGAGTCACGGCGGCCGACGCCGTGTCGCTCGGGTTGCTGTTCGAACGGTTCCTGTCGCCCGAACGTGACGGCCCGCCCGACATCGACGTCGACATAGAAAGTGACCGCAGAGAGGAGGTGATCCAGTACGTCTTCGAACGCTACGGCCGCCACCACACCGCCCAGGTCGCGAACGTCATCACCTACCGGGCGCGGTCGGCGGTGCGTGACATGGCCAAGGCCCTCGGCTTCGAACCCGGCCAGCAGGACGCCTGGTCGAAGCAGGTCGACGGCTGGGGCGGTGTGGCATCGACCGCGGCGCAACCCGACTGCACGATTCCCGAGTCGGTACTGGAGCTGGCCCTCGAGGTGGAGGACGCGCCGCGTCACCTCGGCATCCACTCGGGTGGCATGGTGATCTGCGACCGGCCGGTCATCGAGGTCTGCCCCGTGGAGTGGGCCCGGATGGACAAGCGGTCGGTGCTGCAGTGGGACAAGGACGACTGCGCCCGCACGGGCCTCGTCAAGTTCGATCTGCTCGGGCTCGGGATGCTGTCGGCGTTGCACTACGCCGTCGATCTCGTGCGCGAACACCGCGGCTACGAGATCGACCTCGCCACCATCCCCCAGGACGATGACGTGTACGGGATGCTGTGCCGGGCCGACACGGTCGGGGTCTTCCAGATCGAGTCGAGGGCACAGATGGCGACGTTGCCACGGCTCAAGCCGCGCCGGTTCTACGACCTCGTGGTGGAGGTGGCGCTGATCCGCCCCGGCCCGATCCAGGGCGGGTCGGTGCATCCGTACATCCGGCGTCGCAACGGGCTCGAGCCGATCACCTACCTGCATCCGTTACTGGAAAATTCACTTGGCAAGACCCTCGGCGTGCCGCTGTTCCAGGAGCAGCTGATGCAGATGGCGATCGACGTCGCCGGGTTCTCGCCGGCCGAGTCGGACGAGTTGCGTCAGGCGATGGGCTCGAAGCGTTCGGCGGCGCGGATGGAGCGGCTGAAGGAGCGGCTGTTCGCCGGGATGGCCGAGCGTGGCATCCCCGACGACGTCGCCGACGAGTTGTACGTCAAGATGAAAGCGTTCTCGAACTACGGGTTCCCCGAGTCGCACTCGGTGAGCTTCGCCTATCTCGTCTACTCGTCGTCGTGGATCAAGTACCACGAACCCGCCGCGTTCTGTGCGGCGTTGCTCAACGCGCAGCCGATGGGGTTCTGGTCGCCGCACACGCTGGTACGTGACGCCCGCCGCCACGGCGTGGTCGTGCACACCCCCGACCTCAACGCGTCGCGTGCCGCGGCGACGTTGGAGCCGAGCGATGCGTCACAGAACGGGGTCGCGGTGCGGCTGGGGATCGGCTCGGTGCGCGGGGTCGGCTCGGAGCTGGCCGACGAGATCGAGGCGACCCGCACGGTGGATGGGCTGTTCACCGACACCGAAGACCTCGTGCGGCGAGTGCCGTCGCTGACGTTGGCGCAGCTGGAGGCGATGGCGACCGGCGGGTTGTTCGGCGAGTGCTTCGGTCTCGATCGGCGAATGGCGCTGTGGACCGTCGGAGCGACCGCACAGTCACGACCTGGGCGGCTGGCCGGGGTCGTCACCGGTGATGCATCACCTCGCCTTCCGGGGATGACCCCGATGGAGGAGGCAGTCGCCGACCTGTGGGCGACCGGCGTGTCGCCCGATGGGCATCCGACGATCTTCGTGCGCGACGAACTGACCCGCCTCGGCGTGCTCACGTCATCGCAGCTGTGGGACCCCGAGCCGGGTTCGATCGTCCAGGTCGCCGGGGTGGTCACCCACCGTCAGCGGCCGATGACTGCGCAAGGTGTCACGTTCCTCAACCTGGAGGACGAGACCGGCCTGATCAACGTGGTGGTGTCGAAAGGATGCTGGGCGAGGTTCCGCAGGGTCGCCCGTGAGGCTCCGGCGATGCTCGTCCGCGGCCGGCTCGAACGCAGTGAAGGCGTCGTCAACATCGTCGCCGACCACCTCGCCCCCCTCCCCATGCCCGCTCCGACGACCTCCCGCGACTTCCGCTGAATGAGACGCGGGTCTGACCCCGCGTCTCATTTGCAGGGTCGCCGCCTGCTCTGGGAACGTCTGCACCCGTGCTCTCCTCGTTCGACCTCCTCGACCTGCAGCCGACCGACGACCCGCAACGGTTCCGGCTCGCCGCCCGCGCCGGCCTGTGCACCCCGTTCGGGTTCCTCTACGGAGGTTCGGGGATCGCAGCGTCGATCGAAGCAGCCGAACGGGCGACAGGGCGACCGCTGCAGTGGATCGCCACTCAGTTCATCGGCACGCCGGTGCCGGATGACATCGTCGACTTCGAGGTGACGATGCCCGCCCACGGCAAGGCGACCACGCAAGCCCAGGTGGTCGCGACCGTGGACGGGCGACCGGTGTTCACATCGCTGAGCGCTCACACCGAGCGCCAGAGTGGCGACGGCGCCCAGTTCCTCCGCATGCCGGTGGTTCCCCCGCCGGAGGATTGCCCATCGATGTCGGAACCGTTCGCCGCGATCGTTGCCGGCACGTTCTTCGATCATCTCGAGCGCCGGCTCGCTGCCGGCAAGATCGCCATCGAGGCGATCGACAACCCGCAGGCCGGCCCGTTGGCGATGTGGTGTCGGATCCCCGACCATCAGATCGGCAGTCCGGCGACGCAAGCGTTCGTCGCCGACATCATCCCCCTCGCCGTGTGCGCCGCGCTCGGATCGATGCCCGGCGGCACCAGCCTCGACAACACCGTGCGCATCATCGATCCGGAACCGTCCGAGTGGGTACTGCTCGACATCACTGCCGAGGGTTTCCACCGATCGATCGGTCACGGCTCGTTGCACCTGTGGAGCCGGGATGGCCGCCTTCTCGGTACTGCCCAACAGACCTGCATCATCCGGACCAGCCACCACACCCGCTGACAGTAGGAGTCATACTTGTCGGAGTAATACCGTGGGATCGGATCATCATTGCAGCAGGGGTCAGACCCCTGTTGCAAGGTCAGATGCCGGTGTCGATCGGGGGCGACGGTGGGCCGTCGGTACCCAATCGGCGCAACAGCGAGCCGAGTTGGCGGGGGGAGAACCATGTGCCGTCGGTTGTCGCCGACTCGATCTCGTCGAGGTGCCACCAACGAACTTCGTGGAGACGTTCGGCCCGCAACTGCTCCCACGAGAGTGCCGGGGTCGGCTCGAACTGCTCGGTCGCCTCGACGACGTAGTAGCGGTCCTGTTGGCCGTCCCAGAGACCGTCCTCGTGGGGAATGATGTGCTCGCGGTTCCAGACGTGAGCACCGACGACCGGATCGTGGAGCCCCACCTCCTCGATCAGCTCCCGATGCAGCGCTTCGAGATGGGTCTCGCCCGGGTCGATGCCGCCCCCGGGAAGGGACCAGACCGTCCGCGTGGGGAACTCGAAGCGCACCAACAAGATGTGCTGGTCGGGCGTGATGAGGAGCGCACGAACGGCCTGGCGGATGCGCAGCTCTGACACGGGTCAGTCGTTCGGGGTGTCGCGTAGGTCACCGTTGAACGCCTTGTACATCGCGTAGACGCTCTTGCACTTCTCGCACAACGGCAGCTGCTTCGGATCGCGTGACGGCACCCAGACGAATCCGCACAGGGCCTCGACCGGTGTCCCCATCACACGGGCCTCCAGAACGACTGCTGCGGCGTTCTCGCCACGCTTGGTCTTCACGATGTGGGCTGAGGTTGGTTCGCCCGTCTCGGTGGTCTCGTCGGTGTCGACATCGACGCGTTCGACGGGCATCGTTTCGAGGTCGGTCATGGGATCAGTGAACCACATCGGGTAGGGTGACCCTCGTGCTCGCCGCCATCGCCGCCATTGCTGCTCTCGTAGCAGCAGCAGGTGCAGCCGTGGCAGCGCGCCGCCCCGCACCCGTACTCATTCCGGTACGGGTCAGGCGGGGGACACGAGCCCAGCGGCAACGCTGAGCACTCGTCGAACTCGCCCGACCAGCCGGACACCGGCGGCGGGCTGCGCTGTCGGTCTCCGGTGAACCGTTCACCGACCCAAGGACTCGCCATGACCAGCACCTCGCACTCGACCGACACCGGCATCCCGGACGGCATCGACATGACCGACCCGTACGCCGACGACCCGGCATTCGAACTCCATCAGGGTGGCAAGCTGTCGATCGCTTCACGGGTGCCGATCGAGAGCCCGGACGACCTCTCGCTCGCGTACACCCCCGGCGTCGGCCGCGTGTCGCAGGCCATCGCCGACGAGCCGTCGCGCGTCTGGTCGCTGACGGGGCGGTCGAACGCCGTTGCCGTGCTCTCGAATGGCACCGCGGTGCTCGGGCTCGGCGACATCGGTCCCGAGGCGGCGATGCCGGTGATGGAGGGCAAAGCGGTGCTGTTCAAGCGGTTCGGCGGCGTCGACGCCTACCCGATCTGTGTCGATGCTCGAACGGTCGACGAGATGGTGGCGATCGGCAAGGCCATCGCCCCCACCTTCGGTGGCATCAACCTCGAGGACATCAAGGCGCCGGAGTGCTTCGAGATCGAGCGTCGACTGCAGGCTGAACTCGACATCCCCGTCTTCCACGACGACCAGCACGGCACGGCCATCGTGGCGCTCGCGGCGTTGATCAATGCGGCCACGGTCGTGGGCAAGCTCGTCGGGGACCTGCGCGTCGTGATCGTCGGAACCGGCGCAGCCGGGGTTGCAGTCGCCGAGCTGCTCCACGATGCGGGAGTCGGCCAGGGCGGCACGGGCGACATCATCGGCGTCGACAGCTCGGGAATCCTGCATCACGAACGGGCAAACCTCACGCCGACCAAGCAGTGGTTCGTCGACAACGGCAATTGCGACGACCGTCGTGGCGGCGTGCGCGAAGCGCTGCACGGCGCTGACGTGCTCCTGGGGCTGTCCGGGCCCGGGATCATCCAGCCCGAGTGGCTCGCCGAGATGGCCGACGACGCGATCGTGTTCGCCATGGCCAACCCGACCCCCGAGGTGATGCCCGAGTTGATGCCGTCGAACGTGTCGGTCATCGCCACCGGTCGCAGTGACTATCCGAACCAGATCAACAATGTGCTCGCCTTCCCCGGCGTGTTTCGCGGGATGCTCGACGTTCACGCAACCAAGTGCACCATCGAGATGAAGCGTGCGGCCGCCGATGCGCTGGCGGGTCTCGTGTCCGAGCCCACTGCGCAGCGCATCATCCCCGGCGCATTCGAAACCGGGGTCGCCGAGGTGATCGCCGAGTCGGTCAGTGCGGTCGCCATCGCTCAGGGACACGTCCGCTCCTGATCGGGCGGATCGTCGGAGGTCGACCGCCGCAGCTCACGACCCGAGCCAGCACATCGCCGCGACGAGCATGGCTTCGATTCCGGTTCGGATCGTGGGGTCTTGAACGGGCGCGTAACGCGGGGAATGGTTGAAGGCGATGTCCTCGTTCACCCGGCCGGCAGCGAACGCCTTGTCCCACACGACCGGATCACTCCCGCCGACGAACCAGAACACCGACGGACATCCTCCCCTCGCTCCGAACAGGCCGAAATCCTCACTCGCGGTGGCGACCGGCCCTTCCATGGCTCGATCGGCGCCGAAGTGCTCGACGAACGCCGCCCCCACGGTCTTGGTGGCATCAGGGTCGTTCGTGACCGCGGGGAAGCTGTAGAGCGTGGTGATGTCGGGTGGCTGGGGAGCGCCGCACGAGTGCGCCTCACCGTGGGCGATCCGGCTGATCGCAGCGAGCACCTTCTCGCGGACCGCGGGCTCGAAGGTCCGCACGCTGAGCGTCAGCTCGGCACGGTCGGAGATGATGTTCTCCTTGGTGCCCACGTGCACGGTTCCGACGGTGACGACAGCGGAATCGGTCGCCGCGATGTTGCGCGAGACGACGGTTTGGAGTTTCAGCACGGTCGCAGCCGCCATGACTGCCGGATCGACCGACTGCTCGGGCGTCGACCCGTGGGCGCCGCGGCCGTGCAGGACGATCTTGAGTGCATCGCTCGCTGTCATGACGGCACCGTCGCGGTACAGCACCCAACCGGCTGGTGCCGGAGTGACGTGTTGGCCGAGCGCCACGTCGGGGGTGCCGAAACGCTCGAACAGGTGGTCGTCGATCATCGCAGTCGCGCCGCCACCGATCTCCTCGGCGGGTTGCACGACGATCATGACCTTGCCGCTCCACGCATCGCGATGGGAGACGAGTTGTGTCGCCACACCGATCAACCAGGTGGCGTGCATGTCGTGCCCACATGCATGAGCGACCGGAACGTCGTTGCCGTCCGAATCGTGTCCGATTGCCGTGCTGGCGTACGGCAGTCCCGTTGCCTCCTCGACCGGTAGCGCGTCGATGTCACCTCGAAGCAACACCGTCGGACCCGGACCGTTGTCCAGGGTGGCGACAACGCCAGTCACCCCGACGCCCGTCGTCACCTCGTATCCGAGGGCGCTCAATCGCTCCGCCATGATTCCGGCTGTCCGTACCTCAGCGAACGACAGCTCCGGATGCCGATGGAGATCCTCGTACAACGCACGGAGGTCGGGCAGCAACTCGGAAATGTCATCGAACATCGTGGTGTCCTTCCGGAAGGGTCGGCCAGGTCATCCTGCTCGATCGAGAGCGAACACTGCTCGGTCTTCGTCCGCTTGTCCAGCCGTGGCTCGCATCACCTGAGCGCAGCGAGTTCGGCCGCGAGGTTCGCCCGGGCGCGCTGCTCCCACAGGCCGCGTGCCGTGGCCGTGGCGTAGATCGCCGTGCGGTCGACGAACTCCTGCACCACCGAGCCTCGTCCGATGCGCCACGCGTCGTCGTCGACATGGCGGAACTCGGCGCGCACGCTCGCGACGTAGGTGGAGTAGGCAGCCGGGTCGGCGCCGAGGATGGCGAGATCGGCGTCGAGCAGGACTGCGGTGTCGCCGACCGGGGTCGGCGAGTCTCCGTGTGCGGTGGCCTCGATCATCGCAGCCACACGTTCGATGCGCTCGTTCGACCAGCCGAGTGTGGCCAGGTCGCGTCGCGCGAGACGGGCACTCGCTCGCTCGTTCGCGGGATGTGTGGGCTCGTACACGGCGTCGTGGTAGAACGCCGCGGCGACCACCTCGTCGAGGTGATCGACGTGTTCGGCGGCAGCCAGTTCTTCGATGTGGCGTATCACCCACACCACGTGGTTTGCAGTGTGATATCGCCGTTGCTTCTCGCGGTGGCGGGAGAGGAGCCCGTCGAGCAGGCGCCGATCGTCGCCCAGGTGACGTTGCCAGGCCAGCTCCAGCTCGGGTTCGGGTGCGGCCACGACGTCAGTGTGGCATCGTCGAGCGTGTGGCAGGGTGACGGCGTGGCGATCCTGATCGACGATGCACGTTGGTGGTGGCGTGGCAAGAAGTGGTGCCACCTGGTCAGCGACACCTCGTACGACGAGCTCCACGAGTTCGCCGACCGCGCCGGGATCCCGCGACGCGGGTTCCAGGGAGATCACTACGACATCCCCGAGGACTACCGAGCCGAACTGATCGAGGCCGGCGCCCAGCCCGTCGAGAGCCGTGACCTCGTCCGTCGGCTGCGTGCGGCGGGCCTGCGGCTGTCGCCCGCCGAGCGCCGAGCGCGCACGACGACGTGAGTCGACACCTCGGTCGCGTAGCGCAGCGGGCGTCGCCCCTCACCGATGAGATTCAGGCGCAACTGTTGCACCACAACCTCATCGCAACCCGCTCGGAGATGCCGACGTGTCGACGCCCTCTGGCACATCAGCACTCACGGTGCGGCGAGCTCCAACGAGCGGGGTCACCTGCGAGTTCACGTGGGCAGGCGATGTGCGCGCCGATGACGAACCACTCGACCAACTCGACGCCGGCGTCGTCGCACTGCATCGCGGCTTCGATCCAACGGTCTCGATCGACCGGCTGCATGTCGCCGTCGGGTCGGCTCGTGGCGAGGATGAGGCCGCCGATGTCGGTGTACTGCGCATGGACGCACACGTCGATGACTCGAAAGATGGCATCGGGGTCGGTGGTGCCGGTGACCACGAGGATGCCCACGCCTCGCCGCTCGGGATCGAGCAGGATGGCGACGGTGTCGTCGCCGAACGGAGCGGCGAGCGAGAGCACGGCGAGCGCGTCGGCTCTGGATTCGATCGGGTCGATGAACCCGCGTGGGATGCGGTGGGTGGAGCAGGAGCGAGACATGAGGTCCCCTTCGGATGATCGGTGGTGATCGAAGGGGGAGTCGGTGAGATCACCCTAGAGCGGGGGTGTCACAACCGATGAGAGCGGCTGGGGAGCCAACTCGTAACCTCGGGACATGGCCGTGGCGACGATCTACCACAACACCCATTGAAACTCGTCGGTCAATGCCGTGCGCATTGCGGAGGACCTCGGAGTCGACGTCGACATCGTGAACTACATCAAGACACCGCCCGACGCCGACACGTTGCGGGCGATCATCGCCAAGTTGGAGGACGAGCCGACGGCGCTCGTGCGCCGCGACAGCATGTGGAAGAAGCTGGGTTTGACCGAGGCCGACGCCCGGACGATCGACCAGATCGTGGCACTGCTGGTGAAGCACAAGCAGCTGCTGCAACGCCCCGTCGTGGTCACTGCCGACACGGCGATCGTCGGGCGACCGAAGGAACGCGTGACCGAACTCCTCGCCCCGCTCGCGCCGAAGGCATCGGCCTGAGTCACGCGAAAGTGGACTCCGATGAGTGAGTTCGAGGCGCCGGTCGCCGGCGCGGACGACGCACCGTCGCGGTGGAAGCTGCTGTCGTCGACCCTCAAGGCGCAGCGAACGCAACCTGATCATCGGGAGCGCCATCGGGTTGCTGTGGATGGTCGGCAAGGTGTCGGTGCCGCTGTTGGTGCGCTACAGCATCGATCGCGGCATCGAACAGGACGACATGCTGTGGCTCTGGGTGTCGCTCATCGCCATCGCCGGCGTGGCCGTCGGCACGTTCACCGCGCTTCGCCGGTTCTACGCGTTCCGCGAGGCGCGGTGGACCGAGACGCGGCTGCGCGAGCAGCTGTTCAACCACATCTTGTCGCTGCACGTCGGCTATCACGATCGTGCGCAGACGGGTCAGCTGATGAGCCGCTCGTCGAGCGACCTCAACCAGATCCAGTCGTTCGTGGTGATGATCCCCATCACGATCTCGAACTTCTCGATGATCATCGCCGTGTCGGTCATCCTGTTCCTGACCGACTGGCAACTCGCCCTCATCGCCCTCGCACCGCTGCCGTTCGTGAACATCGCCGGTCGTCGGTTCTCGCACTCGATCCACGGTGCCGTGCTGCAGGTCCAGATGGAGCAGGCCGAGTTGGCGACCGTGGTCGAGGAGACCGTCGGCGGCGTGCGTGTGGTGAAGGGGTTCGGGGCCGAGGAGGTCCAGTCCGCCCGGCTCCGCAAGGAGGCCGACGACATCCAGACGGCGTCGATCAGCGCAGCCCAGATCCGCGCCAAGTACCTCCCGGCGATCGAACTGCTGCCACAACTCGGGCTCATCGCGGTGCTCGGCGTGGGTGGCATGCAGGTCATCAACGGTGAGATGACCGTCGGCCAGCTCGTCGCGTTCAACTTCTACGTTGCGCTGCTCGTGTCGCCACTGCGCATGCTCGGCATGACGATCGCCTGGGCCCAGCGCGCCGGTGCTGCGCTCGAGCGCGTCAACGAAGTGCTCGAGCACGGCCCCGCTGGTCACCGATCCGCGAGCGACCGCTGCAGCTTCCTCCCGCCGAGCACGCCGGCGCGGTGCAGTTCCGCGACGTCCGGTTCGGGTACGACCCCGCGGCACCCGTGCTCGACGGCTTCGACCTCGAACTGGCCGCCGGCCAGTCGGTGGCGATCGTGGGGGCCACCGGGTCGGGCAAGTCCACGGTCGCCCGTCTGCTCGTGCGGTTCTACGACGTCGACGAGGGCCGGGTGCGAATCGATGGCGTCAACGTTCGTGACCTGTCGCTGCGCGACGTCCGGCGTGCGGTCGGGATCGTCTTCGAGGACACGTTGCTCTTCCACGACACCGTCGCTGCGAACATCGCGTTCGCCGAGCCCGATGCCGACCGCGAATCGATCGAGCGTGCAGCGCGGCTCGCCGGGGCGCACGACTTCATCATGGGATTGCCGGAGGCGTACGACACGCTCCTCGGTGAACGCGGCTTCTCGCTGTCGGGCGGTCAGCGTCAGCGCATCGCCATCGCCCGTGCGATCCTCGCCGACCCGCGGGTGCTCGTGCTCGACGACGCGACCTCCGCGGTCGACCCGTCGAAGGAGCACGAGATCCGCTCGGCGATGGCGACGGTGATGGACGGTCGCACCACCATCGTCATCGCGCACCGGCCCGGCACCATCGCGCTCGCCGACACCGTCGTGCTGCTCGATCGCGGACGCGTGGTCGCATCCGGACCGCATCAGGAACTGCTCGACCGTGAGCCTCGCTATCGCAACGTGCTCGCCGCGATGGAGGACGCCGACGACGAGGAGCGTGCCGAA
This sequence comes from Ilumatobacteraceae bacterium, assembly GCA_963743825.1. Lineage (GTDB taxonomy): Bacteria > Actinomycetota > Acidimicrobiia > Acidimicrobiales > Ilumatobacteraceae > Sva-07. The sequence goes on from CAVURC010000012.1 coordinate 41,250, forward strand.
CTCGCCGCTCGCTCCGGCACCATCGATGCCGGTGTCGATGCTGGTGTCGATGATGGAGTCGACGCTGATCCCCGAACTCCGGTGGGGGGTGACTGATGTACGGCATGGGGGCGATCTCCGACGAGGACAAACTCGACGCCGACGAGGCCAAGAAGGTGCTGCGCCGCACGGCGCGGATGGCCAAACCGTTCCGCAGGACCGTTGCCGCGGCGCTGGCATTCACCGCGCTGTCGACGCTCGGTGTGGTGCTCGGCCCGGTCATTCTCGGCTGGGGCATCGACAACGGGATCGTCCCGGAAGACACCGAGGTGCTGCGCAATGCCGTGATCTTCTACCTGTTGCTCACGGTGACGGCATATCTCGCGGCCCGCCAGCAGTACATCTTGATCAACCGTGCCGGCGAGGGATTCCTGCGCTCGTTGCGCGTCCGCGTGTTCGACCACATCCAGAAGCAGTCGCTGGCGTTCTTCGACCGCAACAAGTCGGGTGTGCTCGTCGCCCGCATGACCTCCGACGTCGAGTCGATGGGCGAACTGGTGCAGTTCGGTCTCCTCCAGTTCGTGTCGGCGATCCTGCTCGTCGGGTTCGCGCTGGTGCTCGCCCTGATCACCTCGTGGCAGCTGACGCTCGTGGGGATGCTGGTGATGCCCGTCATCATCGTCGCGTCCCGCAAGTTCCAGCGTGACTCGAACGCGGCGTACCTCGACGTGCGCGAGAACATCGGCCAGAACCTGTCGACGCTGCAGGAGGGAATCGCCGGTGTCCGGGTCATCCAGGCCTATGCCCGTGAGCCCGAGCAGCAACGCCGTTTCAAGCAGTCGAACCGTGAGCTCTACGACTCGCACGTCCACAGCGTGCGGGTGTCGACGTGGTACTTCGGGCTGGTCGAGGCCGCCGGCGTCATGGCCACCGCGCTGATCGTCGGCGTCGGAGGATGGCTGTACTCGAACGACGAGGTGACGATCGGCCAGATCATCACCGTCGTGCTGTTGTTCGCCCAGCTGTTCGAACCGGTGCAGCAGCTCTCACAGCTGTACAACACCGTGCAGTCGTCAGCGGCTGCGCTCAACAAGCTGTTCGGCATTCTCGACACCGAGCCCGACGTGCAGGACGGCCCGAGCGAACTGCCGGCGAGTGGGGCCCTGGTCGTCGACGACGTCGGATTCCGGTATCCCGCCACCGAGGCCCCGGTGTTGTCCGACGTGTCGATCACGGTTGCCGATGGTGAACGTCTCGCGCTCGTCGGCCCGACCGGTGCCGGCAAATCGACCCTCGCCAAGCTGATGGCTCGCCTGTACGACCCGACCGAGGGCACCATCAGCTTCGGTGGCGTCGACCTGCGAGATGCCACGCTCGCGTCGCTGCGCCAGCGCGTGGTCGTCGTGCCACAGGAGGGCTTCCTGTTCGGTGGCACGATCGCCGACAACGTCCGTATCGCCCGATTCGACGCCACCGACGACGACGTCCGTGACGCGTTCGACGCCATCGGTGCGCTCGAGCGATTCCTCGAGTTCCCCGACGGCATCCACACCGAAGTGCGCGAGCGGGGATCGCGCCTGTCGGCCGGTGAACGCCAACTGGTGTCGCTGGCCCGAGCGGCGCTCGTCGACCCTGCCGTACTGGTGCTCGACGAAGCGACGAGCAACCTCGACCCGGGCACCGAATTCATCGTCGAACGGGCGCTCGATTCGTTGATGACCGGTCGGACGACGATCGTGGTCGCCCACCGGCTGTCGACGATCCAGCGGGCCGATCGCATCGGCGTGATCGATGGGGGACGACTCGTCGAACTCGGCACGCACACCGAGTTGGTGTCCGCCGGTGGGCGCTACGCGGCGCTGGCCGACGCGTGGGCAAAGAGCCAGCCGGTGGCCGGCGCATAGGCGTTCTCAGGCGGCGCGTTCGAAGACGAGCACGAACTCGACGAGGCCGTCGTCCTCCGTACGGACCTGGCCGAACGACGGGTTGTCGATGCCGTAGTCGGCGAACACGACGGGAATCGACCCGAGCACACCGATGCGACCGTCGGTCGATTGGGCGGTGACCTCGAACGTCACCGGGTTGGTGACGCCGCGAAGGGTGAGTTCACCGGTGGCAGATGCGACGACCTGCTCGGCGCCGGTCGGGATCGACCCGAATTCGATCGGTTCGGTGAGGCTGAACGTGGCCGTCGGGAACTCGTCGGAGTTCATGATGTCGCCCGCGAACCTTCCGTCGCGTAGCGCACTGTCGCTCTTGATGCTGTCGATCTGCACCTCGACATCGACGGCCGTGGCCGTCGTTCCGGCGATGGTCAGCAGCCCGCCGATCTCGTTGCTGCGACCCACTGCGGTGGTACTGACCCCGCCGAGCACTTCGTCGACCCGGTAGCCGAACTCGGAGGCATCGGTCGGTACCCAGTCGCCGTCGAAATCGCCGGTCGGTGCTGTTGCGGTCGACGTCGGTTCGGTCTCGACAGGAATGGTTGACGACCCGGTGACAGGTTCGGCACTCGTGCTCGACACCGTCTCCGGCACCGTGGCCACGAGCGCATCGCTGAGGTCGCCGGCGTCGAGTTCGTCGGGTGAGTCGTTCAGCACGTAGGCGTAGAGCAGGATCCCGCCGAACAGCACTGCGACCAACCCGATCGCGCCGATGACGATCCACTTGAGGTATCGGCGTCGTGGTGCGTCGGTGGACGTTGTGTCGGCGTCGGTCACGGCCGAGAGTGTGGCAGACGATCATCCGGAACGGGACGCGCAACACGACTTCTCGGACGATTCTCACGTCGTGTGTGACCAGGTTCTCACGTCGCAGGTTCGGACGTCGCTGCAGGCGCGGAGGCCACGGTCGGCCAGACTGTCCGGATGATCGATGCCAGTGTTGCAGTGTCCACCGTGTCCGTCTCGACAACTCGTTCCGTACCGAAGTCGGCGACGGCGATCGGGCTGGCCGTCGCCACGAAAGGGGCCGTTCCGAGGCAGCTCGGTTTGTCGAGATCGGTGCTGGAGGCCAACGGCTTCGAGGGGAAGGCGGGTCAGATCCTCGTCGTGCCGACCGGTGGCGAGACCGTGATCGCCATCGGTGTCGGCGATCCGGGAGCCATCGACGCGAACGGTCTCCGCACTGCGGCCGCAGCGTTTGCGCGGGCGGCTTCGAAGCACGCGGAACTCGCGACGAACCTCGCCGATCTCGACGAGGTCGATGCTCGCGCCGCCGGCCAGGCGGTGGCCGAAGGCGTCCTGCTGGCCTCGTACCGGTACGTCGGGCTGAAGAACGATCCGAAGGTCGCGTCTCGCCTCGCCTCCCTCACGCTGGTCACGAGCGACAAGCGCCGCAAGGCCGCCGAGCAGGGAGCGGCCCGTGGCCAGATCATCGCCGGCGCGGCCGCGCTCGCACGGGAACTTGCGAACACCCCTCCGACCTACCTCAACGCCAAGGACCTCGCAGCGAAAGCAGTCGACATCGGTTCGGCGGCCGGCTTGCACGTGGAGGTGTTCAACCAGGATCAGCTCGAGCAGATGGGCTGCGGCGGTCTGCTCGGCGTCAACCGAGGTTCGACCGAGCCGCCGCGGATGGTCAAGCTGACCTGGTCGCCGAAGCATCCATCGGGGCACCTCGCGCTCGTCGGCAAGGGCATCATGTACGACTCGGGCGGCATCTCGCTCAAGCCGAGTGATCCGTTCCACCAGGTGATGAAGATGGACATGTCGGGCGCCGCCGCGGTGCTGTCGACCATGTCGGTACTCAAGGCGCTCAAGTGCCGTACGAAGGTGACGGCATGGCTGATGTGTACCGACAACATGCCATCGGGCAGCGCACTGAAGCTCGGCGACGTCCTCACCATGCGCAACGGCAAGACCGTCGAGATCCACAACACCGACGCCGAAGGCCGCCTCGTCCTCGCCGACGGCCTGTCGTTGGCCGTCGAGGAGGAGCCGGATGCGATCATCGACATCGCCACCCTCACCGGCGCAGTGCTGGGAGCCTTGGGCACCGACATCGCCGGCCTGCTCGGCACCGACCAGTCGCTCGTCGATCAGGTCAAGGCCCGTGCCGACGAAGTCGACGAGCCTGTCTGGCAACTCCCGTTGGAGAAGGCCCGCTACCGCAAGCTGCTCGACTCGGTCGTTGCCGACATGAAGAACATCGGCGGCCCGTATGGCGGGACGATCGTCGCATCGATCTTCCTGAGCGAGTTCACCGGTGAGGTGCCCTGGGCGCATCTCGACATCGCCGGGCCGATGAAGGTCGACGGCGACGAGGGCATCCACTCCAAGGGCGCCACGGGCTTCGGGACCCGCCTGTTGATCGACGTCGCCTGCAACTTCACCCCACCCGCCTGAGCCGACCACGTACACGATGTGTCAGACACATCGTGTACGTGTGCCATCGTTCATGTGATCCGGTCACCAGTGGAGAGGTCGAACAGGTGGATCCGGCTCGTGTCGACGCTGACTCGACAGGGCTCCCAGAGACTCACCTCGTCGTGAGGCCGACATGACGATCGTCGAGGTGCGTTCGTCGGACACCTCGACGTGCGTGGTGTGCTGCGTGATCCGAGGTGCGTCGATCTCGAGGCCGACGAACCGGTCGCGCCCGACGCGTGTCGTCGTCGCAACATCGAGGGCCAGGGTGCCGGTGGCGTCTCGACGGAGTGCGTCGGGGCGCAGCCCGAGTCCGACCACCCGGCCCCCAGAGGACCGAAGCGAGGGGAGGCGGTCGAGCGCTGCCGGGTCGAGTGGCACGACATGAGATCCGACACGAAGGGCCTGACCTCCATCTGAATCGATCAGCGTCGCCTCGACGATGGTCATCGTGCCCACGAACTGCGCGACGAACATGTTCGCCGGTGCGTCGTACACATCGATCGGTCGGCCGCTCTGCACGATCTGCCCGCGGCGCATCACGGCGAGCTGATCTCCCATCGCCATGGCCTCGTTGTGATCGTGGGTGACCATCAGCGTCGTGAGTCCGAGACGTCGTTGTATCTGCGTGATGACATATCCGGTCTGGGCCCGCAACTTCGCGTCGAGGTTCGACATCGGCTCGTCGAGCAGGAGGAGACGAGGATCACGAACGATCGCTCGACCAATCGCGGTTCGTTGTTGTTGACCTCCCGAGAGTTGCCGTGGGGTTCGATCCAGGACGTCGTCCAGTTGCAGCAATCGTGCGACCTGGCTCACGTGCTCCTCGATCCGCCGGCGGTGGACCCCGTCGACGCGCAGCGGGAATCCGATGTTCTCAGCGACGCTCATGTGTGGGTAGAGCGCGTAGCTCTGCGAGGCGAGGGCAATGTCGCGCTTGCTCGTGCTGATGTGGTTGACGACTTCGCCGTCGATGACCACCTCACCGGCCGAGGGCTCCTCGAGTCCAGCGACCATTCGAAGCATCGTCGTCTTCCCGCAGCCGGATGGACCCGCGATGACGAGCAGTGCGCCCTCGTCGATGGTGAGGTCGACATCGCGGACTGCCCAGAGTCCGCCGGCATAGACCTTGCTCAATCCTCTCAACTCGAGCGTCGACACCCGTCGCCTCCGTGGCCGTCGGTGGCCACACACTCATGATGTCACGCCGTCGGATCAGCCGAGAGCCGGTAGGCATTGTCGGCGGCCTCGGCGGCGACGGCGTCTCGTACTCCGAGCGCAACGAGGTGGTGCTCGATGACCGAGGTGTCGTCGCCGAGGTCGAGCATCGTGGTGGCCAGCTGATGCGCTCTCGTCAGTTCGTCGAGGCCGATCGTGGTGCACTGCCATTCGTGGTGGGCGGCCTGGACCTGCTCCGGCATCCGTTGCAGGTGTCGCAGGGTGATCGGTGGCACGCGTCGGCGCACGGCCAGGCCACTGTCGACCGGGTGGGCGAGCCCGAACATGACACATCGCTGCAGCGCCTTGCTGAAGGGTGACGCCCGCCCGACGGAGTAACTCAGCCCCATGGCACGCGCCGTTGCGTGGAGATCGAGTTCGTACCCGTCCGGCGATTGTTCGAGACCGGCAACCAGGCGACGGAGCAACCATGTTGCCGTCGGGCCGAGCACCCCGAGCCAGAAGAGTTCGACGTAGCGCGATCGTGGATCGAAGCCGTCGTCGTCGACGACCGGATCGATCCACGGGCGCACGGTGATGCATGTTGCAGGTGTGTCGGGCATGGGACCTCCCTCGAAGTGGCAAGCGGGAGGAGTCGGTCACGACGCAGTGGGCGACGAACGTGTCGGGCCGGAACGCGCGCATCCGAGGACGCGATCGGTCACACTTGCGACATGCTGAACCGGATCCCTCTCTGGCGCCACGTGATCGTCGGGCTCGTGATCGTGGTGATGTCGCTCCTCGCCGGTTTCCGGCTGATCGGCGCAGGTGCCGACTCGGCCATCCGGCCCGAGCAGTTCGACGCCAAGCAGGTGACCGTCGCTCCCGACGGCGCCGACGGCCTCCGCATCCGCGAAGTCGTCGACATCGACTTCGGTGTGGAGGCCCGGCGCGGGTATCAGCGCATCATCCGCAACGACTTCGGGGCCCCGACCGACGTCATCGCCGAGTCGCCCGATGCCAACGCCGAGGTGAACGTGGTCGACAGCGGCACCGAGACGCGGATCCGCATCGGCGACCCCGATGTGACCTTCACCGGTCGCCACCGCTACATCCTCGAGTACACGTTGGCGGATGCGGGCGTCTCGACCGGCCAGTTCCTGCTCGACGTGATCGGGAACGACGAGACCCTCGAGACCGGCCGGTTCGAGGTGATACTGACCGGGTTCGACGATCTCCGCACCAGCTGCGACACCGGCGCGTACGGAGCATTCGGCGGGTGCGAGTTCGTCCTCGACGAGTCCGGCAACGGTGTGGCCGTCATCGAGCCGCTCGCTCCCGGTGACGGCATCACGGTGGGTGCCCGCTTCGCCGGGCTCGACACCGCCGTCATGCCGCGCCTGCCGGACCCGCCCGACCCCTTGCCGACGGGGTTCCAGCCGCTCGGCGTGCTGATGATTCCTCTCGGAGTCGGTGCAGCGGCGCTGGTGTTCCTCCTCGGGCGCTCGTACGGGAGCAACACGGTGCTCGCCGGCGGTGCGGCCGACGCCGCGTTCGGCGACCTGCCCGTGCCGGGTCGGGCCGCACGCTCGGCCGACACAGCCACCTACCGTGTTCCCGACTCGCGGCTCGCCGAACTCGCGACGATCGAGTTCGTTCCACCACGTGGTCTGGAGCCGTGGCAGGCAGCCGCAGTGCTGCGCGAGGAGGTCGACGACGACACCGTCGCTGCCTGGTTCTCGGAGATGATCGCCACCGATGCGCTCACGATCAGCGACGACGACGGCGAGATGCAATTGCGTCGCGGCCCCAACACCGGCCGGCTGAGTGCAGTCGACCAGGGGCACCTCCAGCGGCTGTTCGGATCGAGCGATGTCGTCGAACTGGGCTCCTACGATCCCGGATTCACTGCAACCTGGGCAGCGATCAAAGCCGAACAGCGTTCGTTCGTCGGTGCTGCGGGATGGTGGTCGCGGGGTGGCCCCGGTGGTCGTGTCACGACACCGGCGCGGGTCGTCGGCCTGCTGATCGCCGCCCTCCTCGTCGTCGCACTCGTCGTGTTCGTGGTCACCGTGGCAGGGACGAACTTCTGGCTCGCGGTGTCGTCGCTCTGGCTGGCCCTCATCGCCGGGTTCCTCGTGCCGTTCGTCGTGGCAGCGGCCATGTATCGGCCGATGTTTCCGGCGCGCACGGCCACAGGTTCGGCGCTGGCGCTGCGCTCGGAGTCGTTCCGTCGATTCCTGGCCGCGAGCGAGGGAAAGCACGTCGAGTGGGCGTGGGAGCACGGCCTCCTTCGCGAATACAGCGCGTGGGCAGTGGCGTTGGGTGCCGCCGACGCCTGGGCCGATGCGATCCGCTCGTCGAACATCGCCGACCCCCAGATCGCTCTCGCCGGGCCGTTGCTCGTGCATTCCGCCGCATCGTCGTTCCGCTCATCGCACACCGCCCCCTCGAGTTCCGGTGGTGGTGGAGGTGGCGGAGGAGGCGTCGGCGGCGGCGGAGGTGGCGGCAGTTCGGGTTCGTGGTGAAATTCTGAGCGGGGTTCGCGCGTGAGCGCGAGATCCGCTCCGGAATTTCGGGGTGGTCAGCCCGGCGATGATGTGGTCGAGCATCAGCTCGGGTTCGTTCTGTTCGATGCGGGCGAGTGCGTACTTGTTCTCGAACAGCGCGACCAGGTGTCCGTCGAACCGGGCCAGGATGCGCACGCCCGGCTTCTCGCGCAGCACCATTGCCGAACCCTTGTCGGTGAGGCGGATCGCCTGGTACGGCGCTGACGACAGCTCGATCGGGGCGTTGAACTCGATGTCGAGACGGTTGGCGAACACCTCGAACTGCAGTTGTCCGACAGCAGCGAGCACCGGTGACGCGTCGCCCCAGTCGGGGTCCTTGAGCACCTGGACGACACCCTCTTCGTTGAGTTGCTCGAGGCCCTTGCGGAACTGCTTGGTCTTGCCGGTGTCGACCGGGCGGGCCGTGGCGAACACCTCGGGGGCGAACGCGGGGATCGCCGGGAACTGAACCGGCGAGCCCGTCTCGTCGTACAGCGTGTCGCCGATGTTGAGCCCCGTGGCGTTCACGAGGCCGACGACGTCGCCGGGGAATGCCTCGTCGACGGTGGTGCGCTCGGCGCCGAACACCGTCGATGCGTACTTCGTGGCGAACGGCTTGGCGGTTCGCTCGCACATCATCACCATCCCGCGGTCGAACCTGCCCGAGCAGATGCGGGCGAAGGCGATCCGGTCGCGGTGGTTGCGGTCCATGTTGGCCTGCACCTTGAACACGAATGCCGAGCACGGCTCGTCGAGGTGGCGAGGCTTGTCGTCGATGTCGAGGCGGGCGCTCGGCGCCGGGGCGAGGTCGACGATGGCGTCGAGCAGGTGACGGACCCCGAAGTTGGTGAGGGCCGATCCGGCGAACACCGGAGTGGACTCGCCGGCGAGGAACGACGGCATGTCGACGTCGGCATCCATCGCGCTCAGGAGCTCCGTTTCCTCGGTGCTCTTCGTCCACGCAACGCCCTCCTCGACCGCGGCTCGTTCGGCGGGGACATCTTCTTCCGGCGCGATCTGCGACCCGCGAGCCGTGCGGGTGAAGCGGGTGAACACATCGGTACGACGATCGATGACGCCGCGCAGGTCACCGAACGACCCGACCGGCCAGGTGGCCGGCGTCGGGCGCAGGCCGATCTGCTCCTCGATCTGATCGAGCAGTTCGAGCGGCTCCATGCCGGGACGATCGAGCTTGTTGAGGAAGGTGATCACCGGCAGGTTCCGCGACCGACAGACCTCGAAGAGCTTGAGCGTCTGGGGTTCGATGCCCTTGGCGGAGTCGAGCACCATCACGACGGCGTCGACGGCCGACAGCACCCGGTAGGTGTCCTCGGAGAAGTCGCGGTGGCCCGGCGTGTCGAGCAGGTTCAGCTCGTGATCGCGGTACGGGAAGTTCAGCGCCGTCGACGTGATCGAGATGCCACGCTTCTGCTCCATGTCCATCCAGTCGGATGTGGCAGCGCGGCGCCCCTCGTGCGCTTTGACCGCACCGCCCGACGTGATGGCGCCGGCATACAGCAGGAACTTCTCGGTCAGCGTGGTCTTTCCCGCGTCGGGGTGACTGATGATCGCGAACGTACGACGACGCGCCGCTTCGCTGAGCACCTGAGCCGACATCGAATCGAGGCTACCGTCGGGCCGTGACGTCTCGAAGGGTGATCGACCGGAGTGCCCTTGGCGCGCTGATGTCCGCCGAGGAGCAGCGATTCGTCGATCTCCATCCACGATCCGCCGAGCTTGCCGAATCAGGTCGACGACACCTGTTGGCCGGCGTTCCGATGCCGTGGATGACCCGCTGGCCGGGTGCGTTCCCGATCCACGTGGCCGAGGCGTCGGGAGCACGCTTCGTCGACGTCGACGGCATCGAGTACGTCGACTTCTGTCTCGGCGACACCGGAGCGATGGCCGGGCACGGCACGGTCGGGCTGGCGGCGCTCGCCGGTCGGTCGACGACGATGTTGCCGAGTGAGGACGCCGCGTGGGTTGCCGACGAACTCGCTCGACGGTTCGGGATGGCGAAGTGGCAACTCACCACGTCGGCCACCGACGCCAACCGCTTCGTGCTGCGTTTCGCTCGTCACCTCACCGGTCGACCGAAGATCGCCGTGATGGACTGGTGCTACCACGGCACGGTCGACGAGACGCTCGCCATCCTCGGGCCGCGATGGCGAGGTCGTCAGCCGGCCGGGCGCGGTCGGCCCACAGGTGGATCCGGCGGTGACCACGAGGGTCGTGCCGTTCAACGATCTCGACGCCCTCGACGCCGCGCTTGCCCACGGTGACGTGGCGGCGCTGCTGATGGAGCCGGCGCTCACCAACATCGGCATCGTGCTGCCGCACGCCGGATACCACGAGGCGGTGCGCGAGATCACCCGCCGTCACGGGGTGCTGCTGATCATCGACGAGACGCACACCATCTCGGCCGGGCCCGGCGGGTGTACCGAGGCGTGGAGCCTCGATCCCGACATCGTGGTGATGGGCAAGCCGATCGGCGGTGGGTTCCCGGTCGCCGACCTACGGCGTCACCGACGAGATCGCCGCGGCGCTCGATCCCGCCCTGCACGGCCACGATGCCGACGTCGGCGGCGTCGGCGGCACGCTGGCCGGCAGCGCCATGGCAACCGCCGCGATCGGGCCACGTTGTCGTCCACGCTGCTCGACGACGACTACGCCCGGATGATCCCGCTCGCGACCCGCTGGACCGACGGGGTTGCCGGGTCGATCGAGCGCCACGGCCTGCCGTGGTCGGTGCAGCAGCTCGGGTGTCGAGCGGAGTACTGGTTCTGTCCGTTGCCGGCCAACGGTGCCGACGCCGCGGCCGCCGTCGACGACCAGCTCGACGCGTTCATGCACCTGTGGGCACTCAACCGCGGGATCCTGATGACACCGTTCCACAACATGGCGTTGCTCTCACCAGCTCACGTGGATGCCGACGTCGACGCGCACACCGAGGTGTTCGACGCCGCGCTCGCCACCCTGACCTAGCTGAGCGATGAGCGAGCGGTGCCGGAATCTCTCGGATCGCGTGTCGCTCATCGCCGATCAGGTGGATCGGCGGCTGGATTCGGTGACGCCTTGGACGGCCTCGCCGATGCCGCCCGGAAGCGACTCGGTGACCGCGCCGACGTCGACGCCCAACGACTCGGTGACCTGGCCGACGTCGATGCCTGCAGACTCAGCGACTGCGCCGCCGTCGCCGATCAAGCCTTCGATGTGCTCACTCAGTCCAGTCGACTCCAGCAGGCTCTGTGCGGCTTCGCCGCCGAGGAGACCCTTGATCGCATCAAACAAACCCATTGTGACACACCCTTTCAAGATGGTTTATTCACCCATGCTACCGGCACCACTTGCCGCAGGTACCCCCTGCCCGGCACAGTGTCGAGATGTCTGCGGACCTGGTTGCTGCCGCTCGTGACGTGGCGAGCGCTGCCGAGCGGATCGTGGTGCTCACGGGCGCGGGTGTGTCGACCGAGTCGGGGATCCCGGACTTCCGTGGACCCAACGGGCTCTGGACGAAGAATCCGGCCGCCGAGAAGGCCGCCGACCTGCGCTACTACCTCGGTGATCCCGACGTCCGCCGTGCGGCCTGGCAGAACCGGCTGACGACGCCGGCCTGGACGGCCGAACCCAATCGGGGGCACGAGGCGATCGTCGAGTTCGAACGCCGTGGGCAACTGCACGGCCTCGTCACGCAGAACGTCGACGGCCTCCACCAGAAGGCCGGCAACGATCCCGATCGGGTGATCGAGGTCCACGGCACCGTGTGGTGGACCCGCTGCTGGGATTGCCAGGACCGCCGTCCGATGGCCGACTCACTCGACCGGGTACGAGCGGGCGAGGAGGATCCTCCATGCCTCGTGTGCGGTGGAATCCTCAAGAGCGACACGATCAGCTTCGGTCAGGCGCTGGTGCCCGAGGTGATCGAGCAAGCGATGCGGGTGAGCGACGAGTGCGATCTGCTGATCGCCGTCGGCTCGACGCTCAGCGTGTTCCCGGCCGCCAACTGTGTGCCGCGGGCAAAGGCGGGTGGTGCTCGGGTGATCATCGTCAACGGCGCCGAGACGGCGATGGACCGCTACGCCGATTGGTTGCTCGTCGGCCAGATCGGTGAGATCCTGCCGGCGCTGGTCGCCGCTTAGGGCTGCCGCCACCCGTCGGCTCGCGAGAAGCGCTCCGGCGATGATGACGACGATGCCGACGAGTTCGAGGGCGAACACCTCGTCGCCGCGGAACGCGACGCCGAGGACGAGCGCAACGGCCGGGATCAGGTAGGTGATGAACGACGCACGAGTGGAGCCGACGCGCCCCACGAGGTTCCCCATCAGCGCGAACGCCAGGCCGGTGCCGAGTACGCCGAGCACCACGACGGCCACGACGGGGCCGATCTCCCAACTCGCGTCGCTGAACTGCCAGAGCCCGTACGGGGCCGTGAAGATCGTCGCGAGTGCCAGCACCTTGGCCATCAGGTTGACCGATCCGTATCGCTGCTGGAGCGGCGCAGCGATCGTGACTGCCAGGCCGTAGCACACGGTTGCTGCGATCACCATCGCCACTCCGAGGGCCTCGCTGGAACCGTCGCCGATCGACGGCATGCTCACGAGCACGACGCCGACGAACCCGATGGCGATGCCGAGCAGTTGGGCACCGCGGGTCCGTTGGCGGAACAGGACGACGGCGAAGATCGCGGCGAAGATCGGCGTACCGCCGTTGAGCAGGCCGGCGAGGGCGGAACTGATGTGTTGCTCGGCGATCGGGAACAGGGTGAACGGTACGGCAACCCAGACGATCGACAGCACGACGACTCGAGGGCGATCTGCAGGCTCCACGGAGATCCTCTGGCGGGGAAGGACCGCCAAGGCGAGCGCTCCGAGGCCGACACGCATGAGCGTGATGACGCCGGGCGGGAGGGCGTCGAGCCCGATGTCGATGAAGAGGAACGATGCTCCCCAGATCGCCCCGACGGCCACGAACAACGACCAGTCGATCGGCGTGAACTCGCCGTCGGCCGGCCTGGGAGTGGATTCGGCCGGGCGATGATCGGGCACGGTCGTGGACACGTCGGCGACGCTAGTGGGCGACGCTGGCGGATCACGGCGGGATTCGGTCACGATGTTCGTCGAGCACGTGGCTCGCCGATCGGCGTGGGTCCGGCCGGCAGGCGCAGGATGGGTACGATTGGAACATGGGCGAGCGCGACCACCCCAGGGGTGTGTTCCAGCGCCCGTTCGACGCGATCGCTTCTGTTCTCGTCCCCGTGGTCGCCGACGCGGTCGATCCCGACGATCTGGTCGACCGCATCGACGTGAATGCACTGATCGACCGCATCGACGTCGACGCCGTCCTGGATCGCATCGATGTGAACGCACTCGTGACACGGCTCGATCTCGATGCACTCCTCGATCGGGTCGACCTCGATGCACTGCTGAATCGCGTCGATCTCGACAAGCTCGTTGCCCGGCTCGACGTGGATGCGATCGTCGACAGGGTCGACGTGGAACGGATCGTCGCCCGGCTCGATCTGAACGCCGTCGTGGATCAGGTCGACGTGCAGCGGGTGATCGATCGTGTCGATCTGGATGCGGTCGTCGCCAGTGTCGATCTCGACGCAGCCGTCGCCCGTGTCGATCTGAACGCGGCTGCGGATCGGATCGATGTCACACGGGTGATCGATCGTGTCGATCTGGATGCGGTCGTCGCCGGTGTCGATCTCGATGCAGCCGTCGCTCGTGTCGATCTGAACGCGGTCGTGGATCGGGTCGACGTGGATCGGGTGGTGGCTCGTGTCGACGTGGATGCGATCGCCGCATCACTCGACATCGATGCAATCGTCGCGGAGAGCACGAAGGGCGTGTTCGGACGATTCATCGATCTGCTCCGCCGGCAGGTGGTCGGCGTCGACGAGATCAGCATGCGAGCCGTGAATCGGGTGATCCGGCGCGACTATGAGTCGTTGCCGACCGGGCCGCCGCTCGCGCTCGGTACCGAGACGCAGGACGGGGTCGACACGATGAGCGGTCGCTACGCCGGCCCCATCTCGCGAATCGGTGCGTTGGGGCTCGATCTGTTCGTGATCTCCTCGACCTACACGCTGTTGATCGCAGGGGTCGCGTACCTGTTCAATGTGCTGTTCGGCACCTCGATCGACCTGACCGAGTCGGGAAGCTGGTTGGCCGGTGCCGCGCTCCTGCTCTACGGGTTCTGCTACTTCTGGCTCTCCCAGGCGCTGACCGGGCGAACGATCTCGCAAGCGCTCGTCGGCCTGAAGGTGATCCGCAACGACGGCCGGCCGCTCAGCCCCGGCGCCGCAGCGATCCGCACCGTCGTTCTGCCGTTCAGTTTCCTGCTCTTCGGCGTCGGGCGCCCTCATGGCCCTCGTCGATCGGCGTCGACGAGCGCTGCAGGACGTCGCAGCCGGATCAGCGGTGGTCTACGACTGGGGCGATCGTCCCGCTGAACTCCCGGCGCCGCTCACGAAGTTCCTCGACCGCAGGGAGGCGACACCTCCGGTCGCGTCGAAGTAGCGGTTCGGGCAGTGTCCGAATCCTGACCGAGTTGGTAGCCTTTCGGGATGGCAACGTTCCGTGACCTGCTCGCCGCTGCGAAATCCGAGATCCGCGAGGTCGACACCGAGGGCGCCGCAGCGCACATCGCCGCTGGGGCACTCGTCCTCGACGTCCGCGAACCCGACGAATACGAGGAGGGAGCGATCCCCGGTGCCATCCACATCCCGCGTGGACATCTCGAAGCGCAGATCGAGAACCGCATCGCCGACAAGAACTCGCCCGTCGTCGTCTACTGCGCCGGTGGCGTGCGGTCCGCGTTCGCTGCGGTGACACTCGCGCAGCTCGGCTTCACCGACGTCGAATCGATGGAGGGTGGCTTCGGTCGCTGGAAGGACGAAGGCCGCCCGTGGAAGCAGCCGGCGTCGCTGACCCCCGAGCAGAACAACCGCTACAAGCGCCACCTCCTGCTGCCCGAGGTCGGCACCGCCGGCCAGGTGAAGCTGCTCGAGGCGAAGGTGCTGATGCTCGGTGCCGGCGGGCTCGGATCGCCCGCAGCGCTGTATCTCGCGGCGGCCGGCGTCGGCACGATCGGGATCGTCGACATGGACGAGGTCGACTCGTCGAACCTGCAACGTCAGATCCTGCACAACATCGACCGCATCGGCGATCGCAAGGTCGACTCGGCGAAGAAGACGCTCACGATGCTCAATCCCGACGTGAACGTGGTCACCTACGACACGCGCCTCGACGCGTCGAACATCATCGACATCATCTCCGGCTACGACGTGATCGTCGACGGCGCCGACAACTTCCCGAGCCGTTACCTGCTCAACGACGCCAGCGTCAAGCTCGGCATCCCCGTGGTGCACGGCTCGATCTTCCGCTTCGAGGGCATGGTGAGCGTGTTCCACCCGACCGAGGGTCCGACGTACCGCGACATGGTGCCCGAGCCGCCGCCCGCCGAGCTCGCCCCGAGCTGCGCCGAAGCCGGCGTGCTCGGCGTGCTGCCCGGCATCATCGGGTCGATCCAGGCGCTCGAGACGATCAAGGTCATCCTCGGCCTCGGCGACCCGCTGATCGGTCGCATCCTGACGGTCGACACGATCGACATGGAGTTCCGGGTCTTCAACCTGAAGCCCGACCCCGCCAACGAAGTCACCTGGGCCAACCGCGACCGCATCGAGATCATGGAACTCGACGGTCTCTGCGCCCCCGGCCTGAGCCACTGAACGAGACGCCGTTACCACCTGCGTCTCAGACCCCGCGTCTCATTCAGCTGGGTTCGGTGAGGACCTCGGCTTCGATCGGGGCGAGTTCGTCGCGTTCCTGCACGATCACGCCGACGACGACGAGCGCGATGCCGAAGAACTCGACGCCGGACGGCTGTTGATCGAGGACGATCCATCCGATCAACACTGCGGTGACCGGGAGCAGCGCGAGCAGCAGGGAGAACCGGCGCACCGGGATGCGGCGCATGGTGAACTGGTCGATGCCGTAGCCGATGGCGTTCGAGAACACGCCGACGAGCAGGCACAGCGCAAGCAGACGGGGCGACAACCAGACGTCGAGGCTTCCAGGTGCTCCGATGGGGGTGACGGCGAGTGCGCCGATGGCGAGCCCGACACCGAGTCCCGACACGCCTCGGTCGAGCCGCGCAACTCGTGATCCGATCACGATGTAGCCCGCCCACATGACCGACGCGAGGAAGATGAACAGCAGTCCCACAGCGTTCCCGTCGATCTCGGTGCCGCCCAGTACGAGCACGCCGGCGATGGCGAACAACAGTGCCAGCGCGTTTCGCTTGCTGCGAGTGGCGACCGCCGCGACGGTGATGGGCCCGATGAACTCGATCGTGACAGCGATACCGAGGTCGACGCGGGCGATGCCGAGGTAGAAGAACGTGTTCATCAACGCGGTGACGACGCCGAAAAGCCCCGCGGCGAGAAGTTCGGACCGGGTCCAACGCTCACGCCATGCACGCGATGCGACCACCACGGCGATCGCCGCGCCGATGACTCGGAACCACGCAACGGTCTGGGGTTCGACCTCGTCGAACAGGCCGACGGCGATGACGGCACCCAGGTACTGGGCGACGGCTGACAGGACGAAGAGGGCCTCGGGCTGGGCGGTGTTCAGCCAGCGGGTGACAAGCCCAGTCGAGCGCTCGTTCGTCAGGCTCACGTCGGAGCGGCGGGGCAGGACAGGGCTTACTCGAACAGTTCGGGATCGGTGTGGGCGATCTCGTCCCACAGCGGCTGGAAGCTGAACCAACCGGCGGCGTGGAACCCGGTGTTCTGCTGCGTGTAGGTGGCGTACTCGTCGCGGATCTCGATCGGGTCGCCGGCGGCCATTGCCATCAGCTGGGCCTGGCACGACCGTTCCATCGAGATGAACCAGAACGCTGCTTCGTCGACGGTTTCGCCGACGGTGAACAGGCCATGGTTCTGGTGGATGGCGGCCTTGCCGTCGGGGAACTTCGAGGCCAGCTCGCGACCTGCCTCGATGTCGAACACGACGGCGCCACCCTGCTCGGAGATCACGTGGTGGTCGTTGTAGAAGATGCAGGCGTCCTGCGTGAGTGGTGCGAGCGGGATGCCGAGCGAGCTGAACGACTTGCCGAACGGCGAGTGTGCATGCGCTGCGGCAATCACATCCGGGCGGGCGGAGTGCACTGCGGCGTGGATGACGAAGGCCGCGCGGTTCACCGGCTTGGTGCCGTAGACGACGTTGCCCTGATGGTCGACGAGGATCAGGTCGCTCTGGCGGATGTGGCGAAAGCTCATGCCGAACGGGTTGACCCAGAACATGTCGGGATACTCCGGGTCGCGAACCGTGATGTGTCCGGCAACACCTTCGCCGAAACCGAACTTGCCGAAGACGCGCAGGGCTCCGGCGAGGTGGGTCTTGCGGTAGTGACGCTCGTCGTCGACGTTGTCGAACGTGGGGATCCCGTCGAGGCCGACGGTCTTGGGCGTGAGCTCGATGCCGTCGATCATGCCTGGCGAAGTGGTGGTGACGTCCTCGGTGATGGCCATGCGGCAACGTTACTCGGGCATCTGCCCGCGAGAGTCAGGAAGCGGAATCACCTCGATGTCGAGCTGTCGAGCGAGACGCACGAGTTCGCGGTCGCTCGTTGCGAGCGAATCGTCCCGTTCGAGTGCGAGTCCGATTGCGCAGCAGTCTGCAGTCGAGAGTGCTGCTGTTCGGTGGTGGTAGTGCTCCACACGGAGTGTTGCCGCTCGGCATGCAGCCGATGCCGTGACCGGGACGACGAGCAGCCCGACGTCGATCCACACGTCGAGAGTGTCCACGACCTGAGTCGTCGCCACGCCGGAGACTCGTGCGACACGATCGATGACCTCGGCGTAGTTGATGGCGGAGATGGCGAGCTGCTCGGCGCTTGTCAACGCGTCGATGATGAGGTCGGCCCCCGGCTCGTCAAGGAGCAGCCCGACCAGTGGTGCGGCGTCGAACACTGCCATACCTGCGCTCCTCCCGTTCGGCCTCGTCCCGGCGTTCTTGGGCCTTGAGTTCGTCGACGGTGATGCCGGTTCGATTTTCGAAGAGACCCCGGGACGCCTCCCAGATGTTGTCGGGGATCGGCTCGAAGGTGATGTGATCGCCGTGATCGACCATCCGGACGCGGTCGACGTTCCAGCGGCGCCTCACCTCGGCAGGGATCGACACCTGTCCGCTCGACGTGATCTTCAAGGTGGGCACACGTTCATCATATGTCGATGATCTCACCATGTCGAGTGGTGTGCGACAATGTGGCGCATGGAGATCCGTCCGAACGACGTCGCCCCGCCCGCTGCCAACTACGCCCACGCCGTGTTGAGCGAGGGTCGCTCCCGTTGGCTGCACACCTCAGGTGTGGTGCCGATTGCCCCTGACGGTTCGACGCCCGACGATCTGGCCGAACAGGCGGCGCTGGTGTGGTCGAACATCGGCGCCATGCTCCGCGACGCCGAGATGTCGCCGGCCGACATCGTGTCGGTGACCACCTACGTCGTCGTCGGCGAGGAACTCGGGCCCGTGATGGCGGCCCGTGACGCGGCGCTCGGCGGCCATCGAGCAGCATCGACGCTGGTGACGGTTCCGGCCCTGGCCCGTCCGGAGTGGCGAATGGAGATCGCGGTGATCGCCGCCAACTGATCCCGTGTCGGGGGATGGTCTACCCGGGCGTGGCACGTGCCCACTCGGACAGGGTTGCCTCGACCTCCTCGATACTCCACACCAACGTGCCGTAGGTTTCGATCGCCCCGCCGACGAAGAAGTTGACGCCGCTCCCGGCGGCTCCAGCGTCACGGCTACGCCAGATCCGCCAGTCGGTGGCGAGACCGATGATCCCGCGATACCGCTCGGGGTCGTTGCGGACGAGTTCGGTGAAGATGCCGATCTCGCACGCGGTGCCGTCGTCGACCATCGGTCCGTCGAGCCACGCGACGACGACTTCCGCTCGACGCAGGCCCTCACCGTCGACCGCGAAGACGGTGGCGGCGTCGAGTGGCGCGAACTTCTGACGATGGGGGACGAAGCACTCGTGACCCTCGGCGTCCAAGCGGTCGGCCAACGCGTCGAGGTGACCCGCGCTCGGCTGGGGTGAACATCGGTCCGGCGAGGTAGAGCTTCATGGTGCCATCGTCGCAGGACAGCGAGCAGACCGACGGGATCAGGCAGAGCAGCGCGGCCTGCAATACGATCGGCGCCATGGCTGACGCGAACGACCTGCCGCAGACCGATTCGGGCATCCCGATCAAGCGGCTCTACGACGCCACCGACCTCGAAGGTTGGGACCCAGGAGAGATGCTCGGCGCTCCCGGCGAGGCGCCGTACACCCGTGGCGTCTACGGCTCGATGTACACCGGGCGGCTCTGGACCATGCGCCAGTACTCGGGATTCGGCAACGCCGAGGCCACCAACGAGCGGTTCAAGTTCCTGCTCGATGCCGGCCAGACCGGCCTGTCGTGCGCCTTCGACCTCCCGACGCAGATGGGGTACGACTCCGACCACGGGCGCGCCGAGGGCGAGGTCGGCAAGGTCGGTGTGGCCATCGACTCGATGGAGGACATGCGGCTCCTGCTCGCCGGCCTCCCACTCGACAAGGTCACCACGTCGATGACCATCAACTCGACTGCCGCGATCCTGCTGTTGATGTACGAACTCGTCGCCGAGGAGAACGGCGTGTCGAGCGACCAGATCGGTGGCACGATCCAGAACGACCTGCTCAAGGAATACATCGCTCGTGGCACCTACGTGTACCCGCCGAGGCCGTCGATGCGGATCATCACCGACATCTTCGAGTACTGCAGCAAGCACGTACCGAACTGGAACACGATCTCGATCTCCGGCTATCACATCCGCGAGGCAGGGTCGACGGCGGTCCAGGAGATCGCCTTCACGCTCGCCAACGCCATTGCGTATGTCCAGGCGGCGATCGACGCCGGCCTCGACGTCGACGATTTCGGGCCGCGCCTCAGCTTCTTCTGGAACGGACACAACAACTTCTTCGAAGAGGTCGCCAAGTTCCGCGCCAGCCGCAGGATGTGGCACAAGATCATGACCGAGCGCTTCGGTGCGAAGGATCCGAAGTCGGCGATGCTGCGCTTCCACACCCAGACCGGTGGATCGACGCTCACCGCGCAGCAGCCGATGAACAACATCATGCGCGTGACGCTGCAGGCGTTCGCCGCGGTGATGGGTGGGACGCAGAGCCTGCACACCAACGGCTACGACGAGGCGCTGAGCCTGCCCACCGAGGAGGCGGCGCGTATGGCGCTGCGCACCCAGCAGGTCATCGGCTACGAGTCGGGAGTCGTCGACACGCCCGACCCCCTTGCCGGGTCGTACTTCGTCGAGTCGTTGACCGACGAGGTCGAGCGCCTGGCCTGGGAGTACATCGAGCGCATCGACGAGATGGGCGGCGCCGTCACCGCGATCGAGTCGGGCTTCCAGATGGACGAGATCGAACAGGCCGCGTACGAGTACACGAAGTCGATCGACGACGACCAGCGCGTGATCGTGGGTGTCAACAAGTTCACGATGGACGACGAGGCCGAACCGAAGGTGTTCCCGATCGACCCCGAACTCGAGGGCAATCAGATCGCCCGGTTGACGGCGTACAAGGCCAACCGCGACACCGCAGCGGTCGAGTCGACCCTTGCCGCCGTCAAGGCCACGGCCCACGGCGGCGACAACCTGTTGTACAGCATGAAGGACGCACTGCGCGCCGACGCCACGCTCGGCGAGATCAGCGACGCGTTGCGTGAGGTGTTCGGCGTCTACACCCCGTGAACAACCCGAGTTCTGAAGGAGCCGAAGGGGCGGCAGCGTCGCCCGGCCCGTTCGACGAGATCGACACCGCACTCGCCGCGCTCGGTGTGGACGTCGCGCACTTCGACGAACAGCCCAGTGGTGATGTCGGCAGGATCGACGGCAGTGGCACTGGCGCCGCTGAGCGCCCGCGCCGACACGCCCGGTTCGGCCCCTCGCTTCCGCGCAACTTCCGGCTGCTCTGGGGTGCGACCGCGCTGTCGAACGTCGGCGACGGTCTCCGGCTCGTCGCGCTGCCGCTGCTCGCCACATCGGTGACCGACGACCCCCGTCTGATCGCCGGCGTGACCGTGGCCGAGCGCTTGCCGTGGCTGTTCTTCATCCTTCCGGGCGGTGCGTGGGCGGATCGCTACGACCGTCGCGCTGTTGCGCATGCGTCTTGGACATGGCGCGGGCGGTCGTGATGGCCGGCCTCGTGGCAGTGATCCTCTTCGACCAGGTGTCGATCGGGGTGATCTTCCTCGTTGCGGCGATGCTGGCATCGGCTGAAGCGGTCGTCGACTCCTCCAGCATGGCGCTCGTCCCGGCGACCGTGGACCTCGGGGATCTCGAGCGTGCGGCCGGTCGCCTCGGATCGACCGAACTGGCGATGAACGACCTCGTCGGACCACCGGTGGGTGGATTGTTGTTCGGCTTGGCGATCGCGATCCCGTTCGGGCTCGACGCGGCGAGCTTCGCCGGAGCAGCAATCGTCATGGCCTTCATGTCGGGAACCTTCACGTCGGGCGCGGTGCACACGCCGGGCGTGGCGATGCGGACACGCGTCTCGGCGGGCTTCGCCTGGCTCTGGAACCAGCACTTGCTGCGGATGCTCGCAATCATCTCGACGGCACTCGGCACGGCGTCGTTCATCGGCAACGCCGTGTTCGTGCTCTACGCCCGCGAGGTGCTCGACCTCTCGGAGTTCGGCTACGGCGTCCTGCTGGTTCCGGGAGCGATCGGCGGGATCATCGGATCGCTGATCGCCCCCCGCTTCCGCCGATTCCCGCTTCGGGTGACGCTGTCGTGCGCGGTGCTGGCATCCGGCGGGGCGACATGGCTCATCGCGGCAACCTCCCAGCCGGTCGTCGCGGGGTTGCTGACGGCGGTGTCACTCGGCGCCATCATGGTGTGGAACGTGTTGACGCTCGCGCTCCGACAGCGACTCATCCCCAACGAGATGCTCGGACGAGTCGGGGCCAGCTACCGGTTCCTCGTGTTCCTCGGCATGCCCGTCGGGGCCCTCATCGGAGGCATTCTCGCCTACCGATACGGGGTGCGGTCGGCGATCTTCGTCAGCGGAAGCATCCTCGTCTTCCTCGGCCTCGTCGTTCCGATGCTGCTCAAGGGAATCGACCAGGCGGAGAGCCCGCCGGTTACTGGCGGATAGACGGGCGTCGACTCGCCAACCCGCCCCACCAACCACCGGTTTGCGTTGCAGTTCCGTGGGACGTCCCAACCAAAGCGTCACGCAAGCACTGATTCTCCGGTCACTGGTGGCGTCGGACCCGCCGTTTCCACATGGCGTCGACGAGTACGACGGCGGGTGCCGACGCCAGGATGACGATCCACGCGCCGGCCGGCGGCCATTGCTGCTCGAGGAGTTCGGCTGCGGCGGGGATGATGAACAACGAGAGCGCGAACCCGATGCCGATGGCGATCGCCGTCAGGAGGAACCGGTTCGAGAACCAGCCCAACTCCCACGCCGGACGGAGAGTGCTGCGGCAGGCGAACGCGTTCGCTGCCTGGCCGACGACGACACTGAGAAAGGCTGCGCCCGACGCTGCGTACAGGACTGGGCCGGTCGGGAATTCTGCCCCGAGACGCCAGCCCCCGATGATGAGAGCGACGATGAACGCGGTCATCTCGAACAGTGCCTCGGTCGGACCGAGCACGCCGAACGCCCGAGTGGCAACGGTCCGGTTCAGGAGTCGGCCTGAGCTCGGTGGCTGCGTCATCACGTGGGCGCCGGCCGGCTCGCCCCCGAGGGCAACGGCCGACAGTGTGTCGGTGCCGATGTCGAGCGCGAGGATCTGCAGCACGCCGATCGCGAGTGGGAACTGCCCGCCCGACAGTGCCCAGATCACGAATGGTGTCAGCTCGGCGACGTTGTCGGTCAGGTGGTACGTGAGGAACCGCCGAGCGTTGGCGAAGGTTGCCCGGCCCTGTTCGACAGCGGCGACGATCGTTGCGAAGTTGTCGTCGAGCAGCACGAGGTCGGCGGCCTCCCGCGCGACGTCGCTCCCACTGGCGCCCATGGCGATGCCGATGTCGGCCTCCCGCAGTGCAGGCCCGTCGTTCACTCCGTCGCCGGTCATCGCGATCACGTGCCCGCGCGCCCGGAGTGCCCGAGCGATCCGGAGTTTGTCCTCCGGCGTCACCCGGGCGATCACCACACCGTCGCGATCCACGAGCGCCCCGAGCACCTGCTCGTCGGCGGGGAGTTCTGCGCCGGTCAGCACGAGTCCGTCGTGCGGTCGCAGGCCCGTCTCGTCGGCAATGGCGCGAGCGGTGAGCGCTGAGTCGCCAGTGATCATCGCGACGCTGATTCCGGCGCGCCGGCACGCGGCCAGGGCGTCGCGAGCCTCGGGTCGTGGGGGATCCTCGAAGGCGAGCAGGCCGAGCAGATCGAGGTCGGCCTCCGCCTCGTCGGCAGTCGTCGGCGCTGGTTCGGTGAACGTCCTGG
The DNA here is from genome assembly GCA_963743825.1 of Ilumatobacteraceae bacterium. Lineage (GTDB taxonomy): Bacteria > Actinomycetota > Acidimicrobiia > Acidimicrobiales > Ilumatobacteraceae > Sva-07. The sequence continues at coordinate 64,804 of CAVURC010000012.1, forward strand.
CGGCGACGGCCAGCAGGCGCAGACCCCGGTCCGACAGCTCCTGCATGGCCGAGCGAGCGGCGGCCTCGGCGTCGGCGTCGATGCGACAACGTTCGATCACGGCGTCGGGCGACCCCTTGACCAACACACGATCGTGCGTCACGACCGACGAGCGACGTCGACGGGGATCGAAGGCGAATTGAGCGATCGGCGGCTCCGCGAGCAGGACCGTTGCAGTTCGGTCGTGGTCGGTCAACTGGATCGTCAACGAGTCGATCGCCGCCTCCATCGGATCACCCAACGGGCTCCAGCCACCCTCCTCGTTGCGAACGATTCGCCCTCTCGAACAACCGCGGGCGACCACCGCCAGTTCGGTGAGCCGCCGGCTGTCGTCATCGGCCATCGGCTCGATCTCGCCGGTCGGCTCGTACCCCGCGCCGCCGCGTCGGACCTGCGTCGGACGGCATCCAGACCTCGACGATCCTCATCCGGTTCTCGGTCAGTGTCCCGGTCTTGTCGGTGCAGATGAACGTCGTCGAACCGAGTGTCTCGACCGACTCCAGCCGTCGAACCAGTGCGTGCTCGTCGGCCATCCGCTGGGCGCCGATCGCAAGTGAGAGCGTCACCGTCGGGAGCAGCGCCTCGGGCACGAGCGCCACCGTGATCCCGATGGCGAACACGAACCCGTCGGATGCCGGCGTGTCGAGGAAGAGGGTCAGCACGAAGAAGCCGCCGCCGACGCCGACGGCGATCAGCGCGATCGTCCGAACGAGGCGGTGGAGCTCGCGGGTCAACGGCGTGTCGGGACGCACGGTGTCCTGCGTGAGGACCGCGATACGGGCGAATTCCGTCGCCGCGCCGGTCGCCGCGACGATCGCCAGGCCCTCACCCTCGACCACGAACGTTCCCGCACGGAGGTCGTCGCCGTCGCCGATCGACTCGGGCACGCTCTCGCCGGTCAGTGTCGAGGTGTCGACGAGGAGTCCATGGCTCTCGACGCAGATCATGTCGGCGGGTACCCGGGCACCATCGGTGAGCACGACGAGATCGCCGGGAACGATGCCGTCGGCATCGATCAGCAGCGGAGACCCGTCGCGGACGACCATGACCTGCAACGGCAGCAGGCTCTTCAGTCGGGCCGCCGCCTGCTCGGCCCGGTATTCCTGGGCGAAGGCGAACAGTGCGTTGACGACGATCACGATGAAGATGGCGACTCCCAGCTCCGGCAACCCACCCATGATCGCCAGCACACCCGCGACCCAGAGCATCGCCGCGAAGAAGTGTGTGAGCTGGGCGAACAGCTGACGCCAGACGGGGGTCCCCGTCGGTTCGGGGAGCGAGTTCGGACCGACCTCGCGGAGCCGTTCGGCGGCTTCGGTCGAGGTGAGCCCGGTCGGGCGTGCAGTGTCCGGCACACCTCCAACATCCGCCGTGGGGTGCGACTTGGCAAGGGCATTCGGCCCCTGCCGGGATCAGAGATGTGAGCGGATGGCGGCGAGGAGCTCGTCGTAGGTGTCGAGCGCAGGGAACTGCGGGAACTCGTCGATGACGTTCGCCGGTGCGTGGAACAGGTACCCGTGGTCGGCGGCACTCAACATGGTCGTGTCGTTGTAGCTGTCGCCGGCGGCGACGACCTGATATTCGAGACTCTGGAGTGCCTCGACCGAATGCTGTTTCTGGTTGGGCTGGCGGAGTCGGTAGTCCACGATCCTGTCGTGTTCGACGACGAGTCGATGGCAGAACACGGTCGGGAGTCCGAGCTGGCGCATCAAGGGACGGGCGAACTGTTCGAACGTGTCCGACAGCAGGATGACCTGCGTCTCGTCACGCAGCTCGTCGAGGAAGGTGCGAGCACCATCGAGTGGCACGAGCCCGGCGATGACGTCCTCGATCAGCGACATCGTGAGCCCGTGCTCGGCGAGCAGGTCGAGGCGATACCGCATGAGCACGTCGTAGTTCGGCTCGTCACGGGTGGTGCGCCGCAACCCTTCGACCCCGGTGCGCTCCGCAACCGCGATCCAGATCTCGGGGACGAGCACGCCTTCGACATCGAGCGTCACGATCGTCTGGCGGGGGTCGTTCACGGGCCCAGTCTCGCCGCTCCACGCCCAGCCGACGAAACCGTCACACCCCGGTGATGTGCGTGATGGCGATCGGCGGGCGTTCGGGAGCGGCGCACGTCTGGGTGGCCCAGCCGAGGTAGATGATCCCGACGAGCCGGTCGTCGGGATCGAAGTCACAGAGGTCGAGCACCGACTCGGGCTGAGTCAGCGCGGGCGTCGACCAGAAACTGGCGAGGCCGAGCGTGGTCGCGCCGAGCAGCGCGTTCTGGATCCCGGCGGCGACGGCGTCGCGATTCTCGGCGTGGAGCATCGCATTGACATCCGGTGCGCACCCGACCACGAGGATCGCCGGAGTCCGCAGGTACTTCACGCGGGTCTTGGCCCGTTTGACGTCGTCGCCGAATGCAACCCGCTCCATCTCGTCGGCCATGGTGTCACCGAGGAGGGCCCGACCGGCACCGGTGAACACGGCGAACCGCCACGGCCAGGTCTTCTTGTGATTGGGCGCCCAGGTGGCGAGCCCGCACAGCTCGGTGATCAGGTCGAGCGGTACCTCACGGGTCTGGTCGACGATCATCGACGTGCGGCGTGACCGCACGAGTTCCGAGAACTCGTCGAAGTCGGCGCGGTCGGGATCCATGGCCTCAGGATGTCATGCCGTTGCCCAGATCAGCACCTCGGCGCCGTCGGGTCCGGCCGTGAGACGCGGTGATCCCGCACCGGTCAGTCGCACCGCGTCACCGGTCGACAGCGCGCCGGCACCGTCGAGCGTCGCCGAACCACGGGGTACGAACACGTGGACGTGGCGATCGTCGGGAACGACGACCGGCTCGTCGGGGCCGAGTCGTGCGCCCCACAGCACCGCGCCGCGCTGGCGGATCGAGATGGCAGCGTCGTGACCCTTGCCGGATGCAATCGGCACGAGGCCGCCCTTGTCGAGTTCGGCGTTGATGTCGAGCTGTTCGTAGCCGGGGTCGATCGACTCGGTGTCCGGCGGCACCCACATCTGCACGAAGTGCACGTCGTCGCTCCCCGAGTTGTTCATCTCCGAGTGCCAGATGCCGCGGCCGGCCGACATCCGCTGGGCAAGTCCGGGGTAGAGGACGCCGCGGTTGCGTTCGGAGTCCTTGTGCTCGAGTTCGCCCGAGAGGACCCAGGTCACGATCTCCATGTCACGGTGCGGGTGGGTGTCGAACCCGGAGCCGCCGTGGACGATGTCGTCGTTGTTGACGAGCAGGAGGCCGTGGCCGGTGTTGGTGGGGTCGTAGTGGCGACCGAAGCTGAACGAGTGCTTGGAGTCGAGCCAGCCGATCTTGGTGGCGGGACGATCCGACGCTCGACGTACGTCGATCACCGCAGCGGTGGAGTTCGTGGTCATGTCCATCAGAACGCTTGTGCCCGCAAGTATATTCCTGACGGGGCGGGTCGTTGTTGTAGGTGCACGAGACGCGGATGCGAGCCTCGGAAGAAGAGCAGAGGGGGGACCCTTGCGCCGGGACGACTCGGAGAGGAGAGTTCGGGCGAGGTCGACACAGGGAGATGGTCATCATGCACACGACGTCGATGAGCGAGCCGTCGATGGCGAGCGGGCCGCCGATGGAGGCACTGGCTCGTGACGAGCATCTGCTGCGACCGCTGCTCGATCGGTTCGAGAACGAGCCAGGCGCGGCGTTCGCGTCACGACGCGAGGGTGATCACTTCGCCGACGTGACGGTGAAGGACGTCGTCGAGACGGTCCGCAAGGTCGCCGGGGGCTTCGTGGCATCCGGGGTCGCGCCGGGTGATCGGGTCGCACTCATGTCACACACCCGCCTCGAATGGATGATCCTCGACCATGCGATCCTTGCCGCGGGAGCGGTGACGGTGCCGATCTACGACACGTCGTCGCCCGATCAGGTCCGCTGGATCATCAGTGACAGCGAAGCGGTGATCGCCGTCGTCGAGACGACCGCAATGGCCGATGTGGTCGAAGCGCTGCGCGCCGACCTCCCATCGTGCCGCGACGTGTTGACCATCGATGCCGGGGCACTCGACGAGCTGGAGTCCCGCGCCGTGACGGTCGACGACGCCGTGATCGATCAACGGATCGCCGACCTCGATGTCGACTCGATCGCCACGATCATCTACACCTCCGGCACCACGGGACGTCCGAAGGGATGCGTGCTCACCCACGGCAACCTGCGCGCCAACGTCGCCCAGGCGCTCGACGCGCTCGGCCCGGAGCTGCGCCCCGGCGACACCGGGCTGCTGTTCCTCCCGCTCGCCCACGCGCTCACCAAGGGCAACGCGTTGTTCGGAGCCGAGGCAGACATCACGATCGGGTTCGCGTCGGACATCGCCCACCTGGTCGACGAACTCCAGATGTACCGGCCCACGACCATGGCGGCGGTCCCACGGATCTTCGAGAAGGTGTACAACACCGCCAGCCACACCGCTCATCGCGACCGCAAGGGCCCGATCTTCGACCGCGCCGCCGACGTGGCGATCAGGTGGTCGCGTGAGAACACCGCCGGCCGTGTCCGGCCGTGGACCGCGGTCGAGCACGGCCTGTTCGACCGGCTCGTGTACGGAAAGATCCGTCACGCGTTCGGTGGCCGACTGCGGCTCTGCTTCAGCGGCGGCGGGCCGCTCGGCGAACGACTCACCCACTTCTTCGCGGGGATCGGCGTGCAGATCTACGAGGGGTACGGACTCACCGAAACCAGCCCGACGCTCACCCTCAACCGACCGGGAGCATGGAAGCCCGGCACCGTCGGTCGGCCGCTCGCGGGGACCTCGATCAGGCTCGCGGGCGACGGCGAGATCCTCGCCAAGGGCCCGCAGGTGTTCCAGGGGTACTGGCACAACGAGACCGCGACCGCCGAGGTCTTCGACAACGACGGCTGGTTCCGAACCGGCGACATCGGTGAACTCGACGAGGAGGGCTACCTGCGGATCACCGGCCGCAAGAAGGAGTTGATCGTCACCGCCGCGGGCAAGAACGTCGCCCCGGCACCGCTCGAGGATCATCTCCGCGCCCACGAGCTGATCAGCCAGGCGGTGGTCGTCGGCGAAGGGCGGCCGTTCATCGCCGCGCTGATCACGATCGATCCGACCGTCCTGCCGGACTGGGCTGCCCAGCACGGCTTCGCGGATGCTCCACTCACCGAGGTGCTCGGCTCACCGGAGCTGCACGCCGAGATCCAGCCGGCGATCGACCATGCCAACACGTCCGTGTCACGTGCCGAGTCGATTCGCAGCTTCGCGATTCTCCCTCGCGACTTCACCATCGACGACGGCGAGTTGACCCCGACGCTCAAGGTTCGTCGCGCCAACGTGCAGTCGATCTACGCCGCCGAGATCGACGAGATCTATGCGGGCTGACGACGGCGACGATTCTGTACCCGCCGTGGATCTCCAGCAGCCCGACGCCGGAGATCACGCGCACGTACACACGCTTCGTGACGGTGCACGCCTGCTCGTTCGGTCGTTGCAGCCGGGCGACCGCGACGAGATCGCCGACGGGTACGAGCAGCTGTCACCCGAATCTCGCCGGCTGCGCTTCTTCAACGCCCCCGAACATCTCTCGGAGCGGTTGCTCGATTATCTCACCGATGTCGACGGTGTGGATCGCGTCGCGCTCGTCGCGCGGGCGATCGACGAGCCGGGAACACCGGGTGTGGCCGTGGCCCGGTATGCACGCGACCATCGCGATCCGACCACCGCCGAGGCAGCGGTGACGGTGCTCGACACGCATCGCAATCGTGGGATCGCCACGATTCTGCTCACCTCACTCGTCGACGAGGCCGTCGCCAACGGCATCACCACGTTCACTGCGAGCGTGATGTGGGAGAACAAGTTCCTGCTCGACGGCCTCCGCGAGTACGGCGCTGTGGTCGTGCCCGACGAGCCCGGTGTGGCCGCGGTGAGCGTCGGGCTCCCGCATGACGCTACGGCGTTCGTGGGATCGACGCTCCAGCAGGTGCTCCACACGGTGGCGGCTCGGCTGGGTCGCTGAATCCGGAGCCTGGCGTGTGGTGGTCTCCCGGGCGGAAGCGGCATGGGTCAGGGAGGCCGTCCACCCGCTAGACAACACTCCGTGCCACCGACGACCAGACCGATCGGCGCCGTCGTCTTGGCGGCGGTGTTGTTCGGCACTGCGGGCACGGCTCAGGCACTCGGGCCCGACGGTGCCACACCCCTCGGGGCCGGTGCCGATCGCATCGTCCTCGGCACGTTGGTGCTCTGGCTCGCGATCGCACTCGCCGGTCCGCCCCTGGCCGAGGTCACCACGGCGGTTCGCACCCACTGGCGACTCATGCTCGTCGGCGGCCTTGGCGTGGCGATCTACACACCTGCGTTCCTGGTGGCGGTCGACCGCACGGGCGTTGCCGTCGGCACCATCGTGGCCGTCGGAGTCGGTCCCTTCTGCGCGGGTGCCATGGAGTGGTGGTGGCGTTCGGTTCGACCGGGCAGTGGGTGGTTCCTGGGCACCGTCGTGACCGTCACCGGCGGTGCGCTCCTCGTGGTGAGCAAGTCGGCCGAGTCATCGTCGACCGACTCGGTCGACGGCATCGGGCTGCTCCTGGCCCTCGCTGCGGGAGCCGGCTACGCGCTGTATTCGGTCACCGCCAAATCGACGATGAGCGCGGGCGTTCCTCCGACGTTGGCGCTGGCCGGACCATTCACGGTCGGCGCGACCGTGGTGGCAGTCCTCGCCGTACGCGAACCATTCGGATGGATCACCACCGGCGACGGTGCCCTGATGGCGCTGCATCTCGGCGTCGCGACGACCGGTGTCGCGTACCTGCTGTTCGGCTACGGACTGCACCGCTTGACGTCGGCCACCACGGTCACGCTCGTCCTCGCCGAGCCGCTCACTGCGACGCTGCTCGCCACGGTCGTGCTCGACGAGACGATCGCCCCGCTGGGGTGGCTCGGCGTGAGTGCGGTCCTGCTCGGGCTGGTCGTCGTCGGCCGCACCGCCGAGGTGTCGATCGAGCCGGTGCCTCAGTCCGACGTCTGGCGCGCCCGGCTCGGCTGAACCCGTGGCGCCTCGTTGGGCATCTTCGGGTACACCGGCGGCCAGGGCGCATCGGGCACACCATCGGCGAGATCGGCGGCGAACTGCTCGACGAGCGGCGTGATCGAACACGGGGCGTCGTCCATCAACTCCCACGGATCGCCGCGTTCGGCGAGCCGGCCCGGAACCGTGTCCATGGTGGTGGCCTCGGGATCGATCGTGTCGAGTTCGTCCCAGCCGAACGGTGTCGACACCTGGGCGCCGACACGTGGCCGTACTCCCCAGGCGCCGAACATGTTCTTGTGCGGCGCGTTCTGATTGAAGTCGACGAATACCCGGGTACCGCGTTCCTCCTTCCACCACTTGTCGGTGATGAGATCCGGATGACGTCGGGCCAACTCGCGGCCCAGTGCCACCACGGCGCCACGCACGGCGAACGAGTCCCACCCGGGTTCGACGCGCACGTACACGTGGATGCCCTTGCTGCCCGTGGTCTTCGGGAAGCCGAGCATCCCGTGCTCGGCGAGCAGGTCGCGCACATGGCCCGCCGACTCACGAACCATGTCGAACGTGACGCCGGGGGAGGGATCGAGGTCGATCCGCATCTCGTCGGCGTCCTGCGGCGTTGCCGCCCGGAACGGCCACACGTGCAGGCCGAGGACACCCATGTTCACCGCCCACAGCACGTGGGCCAGGTCGGCGATCACGAGGGCCCTCGACGGGGTGCCGTTGATGGTCTCGACCGTGGTCGTCTGGATCCACTCCGGGGCCGAGTCGGGGATCCGCTTCTGGAAGAACGACTTCTCGCGCACACCGTTCGGATACCGCTCCAACAGCACCGGACGGTCGCGAACGGTCAGCATCAGGGCATCGCCGACGGCGACGTAGTACCGCACGAGGTCGAGCTTCGTGCGGGGCTCCTTGGCCGGGCCGACCGATGGGAACATCACCTTGTCGGGGTTGGTGATCGTGACGATCCGAGGCCCAGCGTCGACCTCGACCGGTTCCCCGAATTCGTCGGCCCTCGCCATCACGCCGACGTTACATCCGGGGTCAGACCCCAGATGTAACAACCCCAGAATCTCAGCGGGCCGCAGACGATGGTGGGCGGTTACATCTGGGGTCTGACCCCGGATGTAACTATTGGGCGGTGTGGAGGTCGTCGTTGAGAGCGCCCCAGGCACCGGAGCGGAGGCGGGCGACGACCTTGCCGCTCTGGCCGTCGCGGAGGAACATCAGGTTGTCGCGGCCCGACAGTTCGCGGGCCTTCACCACGCCGCTCGGCGTGAGCACCGGCGTACTGGCGGTGACGTACAGGCCGGCTTCGACCACGCAGTCGTCACCGAGGCTGATGCCGATGCCCGAGTTGGCGCCGAGCAGGCAGCGTTCGCCGATCGTGATCTGCTCGGTTCCACCGCCCGACAGCGTGCCCATGATCGAGGCGCCGCCGCCGATGTCGCTGCCGTCACCGACGACCACGCCGGCCGAGATCCGGCCCTCGACCATCGACACGCCGAGTGTCCCGGCGTTGAAGTTGCAGAACCCTTCGTGCATCACGGTGGTGCCGTCGGCGAGGTGGGCGCCGAGGCGCACGCGGTCGGCATCGGCAATGCGAACTCCCGGCGGGATCACGTAGTCGGTCATCCGCGGGAACTTGTCGAGGCCGTGCACCGTCAGGACCCCGCCGGCCAGCTTCACCTGGAGACGTACATCGTCGATGTCGGCCACGGCGACGGGGCCGAGGTTGGTCCACGCCACGTTGTTCAACGCGCCGAACGTGCCGTCCATGTTGAGCGTCCGTGGGGCGGCGAGGCGATGTGAGAGCAGGTGCAGCCGGAGGTAGGCGTCAGCCGCCGACTGGGGTGCCTCGTCGACGTCGATCGTCAACCGCACCGGGCGGATCGTCACGTGACGAACGGCGTCGGTCGTGTCACGCATCCCGAGCTGCGACTCGATCTCGTCGGTCGGACAGTCGTCGTCGCCGAACTCACCCCAGCCCAGCCAGCGGTACCACGTGTCGAGCACGGAACCGTCGGCCGCGATCGTTGCGAGGCCAGCGCCCCATGCCATCTTCGTCATTGCACGCCCTTCAACATTTCGGACTTCACGTTGCGTCGTCGATGTGACGATTGGTGTCTGACACGAATCGTTACATCACTTCGGGTCGGAGGGTGGGGAAGAGGATCACTTCCTTGATCGAGTCGACGCCCGACAGCAGCATGGCAACGCGGTCCATGCCGATGCCGAGCCCGCCGGTCGGCGGCATTCCGTACTCGAGCGCGCGGATGTAGTCCTCGTCGACGGTGCCGGCCTCGTGATCGCCGGCGTCCTTGGCCACCTGTTCCTCTTCGAACCGGAGCCGCTGCTCGACCGGATCGTTGAGTTCGGAGTAGCCGTTGCCGAGTTCACGCGAGTCGACGAAGATCTCGAACCGCTCGGTGAGCCAAGGGTCGTCGCGATCGGCGCGGGCGAGCGGCGAGATCTCCTTCGGATGTCCGGTCACGAACGTCGGGCGCACGATGTCGGCCTCGCACAGCGCCTCGAAGAGTTCCTCGACGAGCTTGCCGCCACCCCAACGGGCTTCCCACCGCACGCCGTGCTGCTCGGCGAGCGCCCGCAGCTCCTCGATCGGCTGGCTCGGATGCACCGTGCGCCCAGCCTTCTGCGACACGGCGTCGACCATCCGGATGCGGGGCCACGGCTCGGCGAGATCGATCTGTTCGCCTCGAATCTCGATGACGGTCGTACCGATGGCATCACGGGCAGCCTGGGTGACGAGGACCTCGCTGATGTCCATCACGTCGTTCCAGTCGCCGAACGCCTGGTAGAGCTCCATCATCGTGAACTCGGGGTTGTGGCGCGTGGAGATGCCCTCGTTGCGGAAGATCCGTCCGATCTCGAACACTCGCTCCATGCCGCCGACGATCAACCGCTTGAGGTGCAGCTCGAGCGCAATTCGCAGGTACAGCTGCATGTCGAGGGCGTTGTGGTGGGTGATGAATGGCCTCGCATGTGCGCCGCCGGCCTCGACGTGCAACACCGGCGTCTCCACCTCGATGAAACCGCGCTCGTGCAGGGTGTGGCGGAAGCTGGCGATGATCTCGTGGCGAATCTCGAAGGCCCGCTGCGCCTCGGCGTTGACGATCAGGTCGGCGTAGCGCTGGCGGAACCGGGTGTCGACGTCGGTGAGGCCGTGCCACTTGTCGGGCAGGGGCCGCACCGCCTTCGCGAGCAGTTCGACCCGCTCGGTCCTCACCGACAGCTCGCCCTTGCGGGTGGTCATCACCGTGCCGTGCACGCCGACCCAATCGCCGAGGTCGAGTTGCTTGATGGTGCCGAAGGCATCGTCGCCAACGACCGCCTTCGACACGAACAGCTGGATGTCACCGGATCGGTCGCGAACCGTTGCGAAGATGAGCTTGCCCGAGTCGCGTAACAGCATGATGCGGCCGGCCACGGCGACGGCATCGTCGGTTTCGACACCTGCGTTCCAACTCGCCCCACGATGCACGAACCTGGGCAACGGTGTGTGTGCGGTCGAACCGGTAGGGATACGGCGTTCCACCTGCCGCCCTGATGTCGTCGAGCTGCGCGAGACGCCGGGCCTTCTCGGCGGCCAGTCCACTCCCCGTGTGCGCCGACGGCAGGTCGTTGTCGGCGGTGGGATCGCTGGTGGTCGGCATGTCGGCACTCACGGTGCTGCGACGGTATCGAAACCGGCGGCGATGTGCGCGGTCGTTTCGCTCGTGGTGCCCGACCTGGCGTCGTAGACCGTACAGTTCCCGGTCGTGCGCCCCCGTTTCGCCCTCGGTCTCGCAGCGCTCCTCGTTTCGTCGATCGGGCTGCCCGTCGCCGCTCTCGGTGGATCGATCGATGGGCCCGCCGCGTCGACCGTGCAGGCTCAACGCGTCGCACCCGTCGCGAGCGACGTCGTCAGCGTCTACAACTCCGGTGACCTCCGTCCCGACGTGGCCAACGCTGCGATGGCCGCAGCCCGCCAGGCGGGTGCCACGATCGCATTCGGACGTTCGGCCAGCGTGGGCATGGTCGGGGTGTACCGGGGGAGTACGCCGGTGCAACTCCCCGAACCCGGATTCTCCTTTCCGATGGGGACCACCGTCCTGCCGCCCGAGGCCGTCGGCGCCACGATGGGCCGTGACGTCTCGGCGCTGCTGGCCTCCGATGCGTTGGTGATGGGCGCCACCACTGCGGGTCTGCGAGGAGCGCAGGCCGGCGACGTACTCCAGCTCGTTGCGAGTGGCGGCGTTGCGGTCCCGTTCCGAATCGCGGCGGTTCTTCCCGACGCTCGCATCGGCGGCACCGAACTGCTGATGTCACCGCAGGCGGCGGACCGTCTCGGCATCTCCGACCTGAGCCGGGCACTGTTGTGGAACCCGTCATCGCAGGCAGCGATGGATGCTGCGCTCACGGCCAACGGGCTCGTGTCGACATCGATCAGGATCCGCCGGAGCTGGGATCCGCCGGACCCCGACGACACGATCGGAATGGCGCAGACCAAGGTGCTCCTGGGCGAGTTCACCTATCGGGTCAATGCCAACGGATCGGTCAGCCAGAACGACGCGTGGGTGGCGGCCAGTCTCCCTGGGGGACGTGTGTTGTTGAACGGTTCGATTCCGATCAGCGCCCGCTGTCACAACGTCATCGAACCCGCCCTGCGCGCGGCGCTGGCCGAGGTCGCTGCCGCCGGCCTCGGCGGCACGATCGACGTCGGCGATGCCAACTCCTACGGCGGATGTCACCTCGCCCGGTTCAATCGTTTGACGCCCGACAGCTCGCTCGGATTCCTGTCGCGGCACTCCTGGGGCATGGCACTCGACACCAACACGCAGGGCTCCTGCCAGGGGTGTGCTCCCCCCAACTTCGCAACCCGACCGGGTGGGTGCACCACCGTGCAGATCTTCCGCAAGCACGGCTTCGCCTGGGGTGGCAACTTCCTGACCCCTGACGGCATGCACTTCGAGTACGTCGGACAACGTCGAGATCTGCTCGCGTACCCGTCGCGCTTCTGCCCGAACACCGGGGCGCTCACACTGACCGAGCAGGAGGCGGGCATCGACACGTTCTTCGCCAGCGACGGCATGGTTGTGGGCGAGGCCTGATGAGTACTCGATTCGTGATCCTCGGCGGCGGACCGGCAGGGAACATCGCCGCCACCACGGCGGCTCGTCTCGGCGCCGACGTGACGATGATCGAACGCGACGTCGTCGGCGGAGCGGCCCACCTCTGGGACTGCATCCCGTCGAAGTCGATGATCGCCACGGGGCGCGCCATCAGCCGCACGCGCGCCATCGGCGGCATGGGCCTCGCCAACGTCGACACCGCCGTCGACGTCGACACGCTCACCGACCGCATCGAGTGGGTGAAGAACACGATGCGTGACAACACGACCCGTCTCCTCGAGAGCCAGGGCGTGCGGATGGTGCGCGGCACCGGCCGGTTCACGAGCGCACACTCCGTGGCCGTCGAGGGGCCAGACGGTGTCGAGACCATCGAGTTCGACACGGCGCTCGTGGCGACCGGGTCGCGCCCGCGGATCCCCGACTGGTGCGAGCCCGACGGCGACCGCATCCTCACCACGCGTGACTGCTACCCGCCCAAGATCTTCCCCGAGAGCGTCACCGTCGTGGGCTCCGGCGTGACCGGCGTCGAGTTCGTGCACATGTTCTCGTCGTTCGGTGCCAAGGTCACCCTCGTGGTCAGTCGGCAGCAGGTGCTCCCCGGAAAGGATCCCGAAGTCGCTGCGGTCCTCGAGGAGGAGTTCATGCGGCGCGGCGTGAAGTTGTTGATGGGCGCTCGGGCGGAGTCGATGGAACGCACCGACGACGGAGTCGTCGTGCACTGCGACGACGGTCGTGCGGTTCGCTCGACGCACGCCGTGCTGGCCATCGGATCGATCCCGAACACCGAGGACGTCGGCCTCGCCGCGGCCGGTGTCGAGGTCGATCAGTGGGGTTACGTCGGCATCAACCAGCACTGCGTGACCAACGTGGCCCACATCTACGCCGCCGGCGACATCAGCGGCAAGTTGCCGCTGTCGTCGGTCGCGTCGATGCAGGGTCGCAAGGTCGCCGAGCACGTGATGGGCGGTCACACCCGCAGTCACCGGCACCTCGACTACGACAAGGCCGCCTCGGCGATCTTCACCGAGCCCGAGATCGCCGACGTCGGCCTCGCCGAGGCCGAGGCGTTCAGCTCCGGTCGCAAGATCCGCGTGACCAAGGTGCCGTTCTCGTCGACCGCCAAGGCGATGATCAACAACGACACGAAGGGCTTCGTCAAGATCATCTCCGACCCGGCGACCGGCGAGGTGCTCGGCGGTTCGATCGTCGGGCGTCAGGCGGCCGAGCTGATCTCGGTGATCGCGGTGGCAGTGACTGCGGGCCTGACCGTCAACGATCTCGCCGAGAGCATCCTCGTGCATCCCGCCCTCAGCGAAGCCCTCTCCGAAGCCGCCGAATAGCACCGCCGTGCAGCGATGCGCCGCGCGAGGCGCGGACCGCTCAGCAACGAGTCGTTGACGGTCGTTATTCGATGACGGCGAGGATGTCGCCACCACCGACGGTGTCGCCGGCGACGACCTTGATCTCCTTGACCGTGCCGGCCTTCTCGGCGTTGATCTGGTTCTCCATCTTCATCGCCTCGAGCACGACGATGCCGGCACCCACCTCGACGGCCTGACCGACCTCGACGAGCACCTTCACGATCGTGCCCTGCATGGGCGCCTCGACCGACCCGGAGGCGACTCCGCCGCCGCCGCCACTGCCCGAGCTGTGCTTCTTCTTCTTGGCAGCGGGCGCACCGGCCGCGGCCACCAAGGGCGTCTCGGGCACCCACATGTTGACGTCGAACCGCTTGCCGTTCACTTCGACGGTCGTCGATCGCTTCACGAGCGGCTCGGCGTCGTCGTCGGTCTCTGGCGCAGTTGCTTCGGCCTTGCCACCGATGCCCGTGAGGTCGAGCGTCTGCTCCACCCACTTGGTCGAATGCTCGACCGCGACGAAGTCGGGGTGACGCAGGATGGCAAGGTCGGCGGGAATGGTCGTTGCGACACCCTCCACGACCAGTTCATCGAGCGCCCTGATGGTGCGAGCGATCGCCACCTCGCGGTCGCGGCCCCACACCACGAGCTTGCCGACGAGGTTGTCGTAGTACTGGCTGATCTCGTCGCCGGTGTGGTAGCCGGAGTCGAATCGGACACCGAACCCGTCGGGTGCGACGAGCTTCGTGATCGGGCCGGGCGACGGGAGGAACTTTCCTTCGGCGACGTCCTCGGCGTTGATGCGGATCTCGATGGAGTGGCCTCGCCGGGCGGCTGTGACCTCGGCCTGGGTCATCGGGAGTTCTTCGCCGGCGGCGACGCGGATCTGCCATTCGACGAGATCGATGTCGGTGATCATCTCGCTGACCGGGTGCTCCACCTGGAGACGGGTGTTCATCTCGAGGAAGAAGAACTCGCCGTCCTGGAAGATGAACTCGACGGTGCCGGCGCCGTAGTAGCCGACTGCCTTGGCGGCCTTGACCGCAGCTTCGCCCATCGCTTCCTCGACCCCATCGGGCAACCCCGGAGCCGGCGCCTCCTCCACGAGCTTCTGGTGTCGGCGCTGCGCCGAGCAGTCACGTGAGGAGATCCACACGCAGTTGCCGTGCTTGTCGCCGACGAGCTGGATCTCGACGTGGCGTGGCCACGTGAGGTACCGCTCGACGTACACCTCGTCGCGCCCGAAGAAGCTCTTGGCCTCGCGCTGGGCGCTCGCCATCGCGTCGTCGACCTCGGCCTCGCTCTGGACGACCTTCATGCCGCGACCGCCGCCGCCGAACGCCGCCTTGATGCACACCGGCCAACCGAACTCGTTGCCGAACGCCTTGATCTCCTCGGGGCCTTTGGCGAACTCGGTGGTACCGGGAACGATCGGTGCGCCACCGCGGATGGCGGCGAGGCGGCTCGACACCTTGTCGGACATCTCGTCCATCGCGGTTGCCGGCGGACCGATGAACTCGACGCCCATCGCTGCGATCGCACGGGCGAAGTCGGCGTTCTCCGAGAAGAACCCGTAACCGGGATGCACCGAGTCGGCACCGCTGCGCGCGATGACCTCGAGCATCACGTCGGTGTTGATGTAGCTCTCCGCTGCCGTCTGACCGCCCAGGGCGTAGGCCTCGTCGGCGAGACGCACGTGGAGCGAATCCCGGTCCAATTCGGAGTACACCGCCACCGTGGGAATACCCATCTCACGGGCGGCACGGATGACACGGACGGCAATTTCGCCACGGTTGGCGATCAGGATCTTCTGGAGCACGAATGACAATGTAGGGGCCATGAGCGTTCACGGGGACATCTGGCCCGCAGCCGAGTGGCCGAGCGGCTGGCAGGTCCGACACCTGGACGAGACGGGGAGCACGAACGCCGATCTCCTCGCCGACCTCGACGCGGGCGTCGCAGGTGATCGCAGCGTTCTCGTCACCGATCATCAGACCGCTGGACGAGGTCGCCTCGACCGGCGATGGGACGCGCCGGTGGGGACGAACCTCCTCGTGTCGATCGCCGTGGCACCGGTGCCGGCAGTGCCGTCGGAGGCAACGCACCGCGTCGGGCTCGCCGCGCTGTTCGCGGCGCGACGCGTACGACCCGATGCGGACGTGACGCTCAAGTGGCCCAACGATCTCCTCCTCGAGGGAGCGAAGGTCGCCGGGATCCTCGCGCAGCGGTCGTCGAGCACCGATTCGCTCGTGGTGGGCTTGGGGCTGAACATCGGGTGGGCGCCCGACGACGCCGCACGGCTCGGCCCGTCGGTGTCGCCGGCCGAGTTGCTCGCCTCGATCCTGGCGAATCTCGACCGGTTGCCCTCCGACATCGGCCCGACCTACCGGTCGGAACTGTCGACGATCGGGTGTCGGGTTCGCCTCGAGGTTCCCGGCAGTACGTTCGTCGAAGGTCGCGCAGTCGACGTCGATGATCAGGGACGTCTGCTCGTCGAGACCGACAGCGGCGACACGGTCGCATACGACGCGGGCGATGTCGTCCACGTCCGACCGCTCGGGTGAACTGCCCCGGGTGAACTGCCCGGGTGAACTGCCCGGGTGAGAACCGGGTGTGAGACGAACGTCTCGGGCGCCCTGCCGTCGTGGGCGCGAGATGCCGGCAGTAGCGTCGTCTGCATGTCCGAGCCACGGCGTCGCCGACGCAGTTCCGCGCCCCTGGCGCTGGTGCTCGCCGCGGCGGTGGCCGGATTCGGCGCGTTCGGTGTGATCTCGGCGGCGAACGCGCGCACCGCTGACGTGCAACGCATCGAGGGGCTCGAACTCGTTCTCACGGCGCAGGACGGTCCGGCCCAGAACTACCTCCTCATCGGGTCCGACACCCGTGAGAACGCCGACCCCAACGACCCCGACTTCGGCGGGATCGGCGACACCAACGAAGTGTCGGGCCGTCGTTCCGACACGATCATGATCCTGCGCCAGGAAGCCGACGGCAACGGAGCATCGATCGTGAGCCTGCCGCGCGACCTGTGGGTGAACATCGCCGGTCGCGACGGTGCGAACCGGATCAACTCCGCGTACAGCGACGGCACCGATGTGCTCGCGGCAACGATCACCCAGGAGCTGGGCATCCCGATCAACCACGTCGTCGACATCGACTTCAACGGATTCAAGGACATCGTCGACGCCATCGGGGGCACGGAGGTCTGCTTCTGGTTCGCCACCCGCGACAAGAACACCGGCCTCGACCAGCAACCCGGCTGTCACACCCTCAACGGGATCGAGTCGCTCCAGTACGCCCGCAGCCGCTACTACGAGGAGTTCCGCGACGGTGGCTGGCAGACCGATCCGCGCTCCGATCTCGGGCGGATCGAGCGTCAGCAGAGCTTCCTCCAGCAGACGGCGGACGACACGATCGATCGACTCCAGTCCGATCCGTTCCTCGCGTCGAAGCTGATCGACGCCGGTACCGCGGCAGTCCGTATGGATCCCGGTCTCGACCCGGTGGCGGCGGCCGGAACACTCCGCAAGGCGTTCTCGGCCGGCTTGAACAAGTATCAACTCCCCGTGGAGGGCGTGACCAAGGACGGCAACGCCGTGCTGGTACTCGCCGACGGCGCCGAACCGATCCTCGACTATTTCCGCGGGGTCGGGCCACCACCGCCGGTCGCACCCGTGACCACGGATTGACCTCGCCGACGCCCTACACTCCTGGCCGTCATGAAGGCGCTCATTCTCGCCGGCGGTGCCGGCACGCGGCTGCGGCCGATCACCCACACCAGGGCCAAGCAACTCGTGCCGGTGGCGAACACACCGATCCTGCACTACGGCATCCGCTCGATGGTCGCGGCGGGCATCACCGAACTCGGCGTGATCGTCGGTGACACTCGTGACGAGGTGATGGCCGACCTCGGCGACGGTTCGCAGTTCGGCGCACGGATCACGTTCATCCCGCAGGATGAGCCGCTCGGCCTGGCGCATTGCGTGCTCATTGCGCGCGACTTCCTGGGTGACGACGACTTCGTCATGTATCTCGGCGACAACCTGCTGGAACAGGACCTCGAGGCGTTCGTCGACGCGTTCAATGCGGAGCGCACGAGCGAGCATCCGCCGTCGGCGCAGATCCTGCTCAAGGAGGTGTCGGATCCGCAGCGGTTCGGCATCGCGTCGCTCGACGACGACGGCAATGTCGTCCACCTGGTCGAGAAGCCGGCTGATCCGCCGTCGAACCTTGCCCTCGTCGGCGTCTACCTGTTCGATCGCGAAATCCACGAAGCGGTGGCGGCCATCGAACCGTCCGAGCGCGGCGAGCTCGAGATCACCGACGCCATCCAATGGCTGATCGATCACGGTCGGCGGGTTCGCATGGAGATCCTCACCGGATGGTGGATCGACACCGGCAAGCTGACCCCGCTGCTGGAGGCCAACCGCCTGATCCTCGAAACCATCGAGCGGCGCATCGACGGCGAGGTCGACGCCGATTCGTTCATCGACGGTCGCGTCGTGATCGAGGCCGGCGCGGAGATCGTCAACTCCACCATCCGTGGTCCGGTGGCCATCGGCCCCGGCACGAAGATCGTCGACAGCTTCATCGGGCCGTTCAGTGCGATCGGCGCCGACTGCGAGGTCCGACATTCGGAGATCGAGCACTCGGTGGTGATGGAACGCAGCCAGGTCATCGACATCCCCCGCCTCGAAGACAGCCTCATCGGCAGCGACGCCGTCGTCTCACGCACGAAACGCAAGCCCCGCGCCATCCGCTTGATGGTGGGCGACCACTGTCAGATCGACGTCGAGTAGAAGTCATCGATGCCCACCGTCACAGAGTGACGCAGATCGACGGCGTGTAATCGTCGAGCCGAACAGGTCCACGGTGATCAGCGTGGACTGTTCATCGAGACCGTACCGTCGTGACGTTGGACTCCCGGACGCCGTCGGGCAGATGATCCAGATCAACGTGCGAATCGCCAGCAGCGGAGGCTCGTGCGGGCTGCACTATGCACGCTCGACCAGAGCGACTACTGGTACGGAGTCGCCGTTCGGTACGGCTCGTGTCGTCCTGCTCGATCTTCGCGACGGCGGCGCCGACCTATCGGACGGCGTCGACGAGCCTCGACCTGTCGGGCGAGAACCACATCGGGGCCTACATCCCGCAGGGCGTCGCCAACGGCTTCGCAGGCGCTCGCACCGACCATGGTCAATACGCCTATCTCGTCGACGGCGACTGGACAACGGGCCGCCGACGAACTCGGCGTTGCCTGGGACGATCCGGCCTCGTCGTCGACTGGGGGTGGCCGAGCCGATCCTGTCCGAACCACCGACGACGAGGCGCAGATCTCGGCCAACGGACCGTTCGGCCCTCACTTGGCCGATGCTCAGTCGAGAGAATGCAGTCATGAAACTCTTCGTCACCGGCGCGGCCGGATTCATCGGGTCGAACTACGTCCGCCACGTGCTGGCGACCACCGACCACTCCGTCACGATCTACGACTCGCTCACCTACGCCGGGAACCTCGAGAGCATCCGCGACGTCCTCGACGACGCTCGTGCCGAGTTCGTCCACGCCGACATCTGCGACACCGACGACGTCGCGCGGGCGATGGACGGCCACGACGCCGTCGTTCACTTCGCGGCCGAGAGCCACGTCGATCGTTCGATCGAGGACGGCTCGAAGTTCGTGCGTACCAACTGCATGGGCACCAACGTGCTGTGCGACGTGGCGAACACCGTGGGCATCGGCAAGTTCCTGCACATCTCGACCGACGAGGTGTACGGCTCGGTCGAGGAGGGGTCGTCGGTCGAGACCGACATCCTGGCGCCTCGTTCGCCGTATTCGGCCGCCAAGGCCGGCTCCGACCTGATTGCGCTCTCCTACTTCTCGACCTATGGCCTTCCCGTCGTGGTGACCCGCTGCTCGAACAACTACGGGCCCTACCAGTTCCCCGAGAAGGTCATCCCGCTGTTCACGACCAACCTGCTCGACGGCAAGCAGGTGCCGCTGTACGGCGATGGTCTGAACGTGCGCGACTGGATCCACGTCGAAGATCACAACATCGCCGCCCACCTCGTCCTCGAATCCGGAACGCCGGGCGAGATCTACAACATCGGTGCGGGCAACGAGGTGACCAACGTCGACCTCACCCACCGACTGCTCGAGTTGACGGGCCGCGACGAGTCGTTCATCCGGCCGGTCGAGGATCGTCTCGGACACGACCGACGCTATTCGGTCAACATCGACAAGGTCAGCTCGCTCGGATGGTCGCTGTCGCGTACGTTCGACGACTCGCTCGCCTCGACCGTCGAGTGGTACCGCGACAATCGCGACTGGTGGGAGCCGCTGAAGCGCAAGGCCGGCCTCTGAGGCCGAACCACGGGAACGTGCGCCGATGAAGCTCCTCGTCACGGGCGCCGCAGGTCAACTCGGAGTCGACGTGGTGATGCACGCCGAATCGGTCGGCGACGACGTGGTCGGCGTCGACAAGGCGGTCCTCGACATCACCGACCCGGTGGCCGTTCGTGAACTCCTCGACGCGGTTCGACCCGACGCGGTGATCAACGCTGCGGCGTACACCGCCGTCGACGCCTGTGAGACCAACGAAGCCCTGGCGTTCGCCGTGAACGCGGACGCCGTCGGCCACCTGGCGGCGGCATGCGAACTGCTGGACATCCATCTCGTCCACGTCAGCACCGACTACGTCTTCGACGGCACCCTCGATCGGCCGTACCGCGAGGACGATGCGACGAACCCGCAATCGGTGTACGGCCGCTCGAAGCTGGCGGGCGAGCAGGCGGCCGGACCGGGCGCTGCTGTCGCTCGCACCTCCTGGGTGTGCGGCGAGCACGGCAACAACATGGTCAAGCTCGTGTTGCGGCTCGCCTCGAATCCGGATCAGGCCTTGGCGTTCGTCGACGACCAGCGGGGCCATCCGACGTTCACCGCCGACCTGGCGCCGGCGCTGCGACGGCTGGCCGTCGACCGTCGAGCCGGAATCCATCACCTGACCAACCAGGGTGCGGTCAGCTGGTACGAGTTCGTCCGCGAGATCCTGTCCGCAGCCGGTCACGATCCCGACCGGGTGGTTCCCATCTCGACGTCGGATCTCGACCCGCCACGCCCAGCGCCGCGTCCGGCCAACAGCGTGCTCGACAACGCCGTGTGGCGTGCCGCCGGCCTCCCGCCGCTCCGCGACTTCCGCGCCCCGTTGGCCGAACTCGTCGCGAAACTCACCTGACACCGGGGTCAGACCTCGGTCTGACCCCTGGCCGAGATGGAGCCGGCAGACAACGAGGAGCAATCAGGTTCGTCGGGATCTATGGGTGGGATGCGATTCGACGCTCCCGCGGGCGGCTCGTGCCAGCCCGACTCAACGAAGCTCGTCGCCGGCAACGACACCGAGCATCTCGGCGACTGCGCCGA
>CAVURC010000013.1:0-47900 GCA_963743825.1 Ilumatobacteraceae bacterium
ATCAGGCAGCCTGGGACCGTACGGTCGAGATCAGCCAGACAACGCCGAACCTCGACGGGGCAACGGTTCTGACCGCGCCGCCGACGGACGGGGCGTACACGAACGAGATCGTCGAGGCGGCGTGGGCGATGCTCGCCGACCAGGGTCTCGACCTCTTCGGTCCTGACTTCGCTCCCATCGAGGTCACCTTGAACGAGGGTGGCGAGTGATCGCCGGCCGATAGTGGGCCAGTAACGGTGTCGCAGTCGGTGAGGGTCTCGTCGAACATGACGAGACCCTCACCGACCCATGACGTCACCCCTCGTCGGATTGCAGTTGCCGCGGGGGCCGTGCGCTAGCTTCTCGATCGCTCACGTAGCGGGCCTGGATCCGTGTGAGTCACGGCTGCGGCCGTGTGGGAAGTACATCGGCATCCGCCGGTGTAGACCGACGCAGGGAGATCACGTGTTTGCAAGCATTGTCGCCGCTGAAGGCGGCTATCAGGAGTTCGTTCTCGGGAGCAGCGAGATGCTGGTGTTGTGGCTCTCGGTCGCCGCAGCGCTCACGCGATCGCCGTCGGATTCCGTTCTGATGCGTGGGGTGCTCGCCGCCGGAACAGGGAACGCCGAAGATGATCGAGATCGCGCTCGGCGATCCAGGTCGGCGCCGCCGCGTATCTCCGCCGACAGTTCAAGACCATCGCCGTGATCATGATCCCGGTCGCAGCGATCGTGTTCCTCACCTCCACCGAGATCGTCGAACCGGACGGGGTCGTCGCGCTCACTAGGTCCCAGTCGGGTCTGTTCCGGACGCTGGCGTTCATCGCCGGAGCGTTCCTGTCCGGGTTGACCGGCTTCATCGGCATGACCCTGGCCACCCGTGGCAACGTCCGCACCGCCGCGGCGGCCAAGTCCGGCTCGCTTCCCGCTGCGCTCAAGGTCGCATTCCGCACCGGCGGGGTCGCCGGCATGTTCACGGTGGGCCTCGGCCTGCTCGGCGCCACGGTCATCATCCTGCTGTTCCAGAACACCAGCTCGGCCATCCTGGTCGGCTTCGGGTTCGGCGGCTCGCTGATCGCGCTGTTCCTGCGCGTCGGCGGCGGCATCTTCACCAAGGCGGCTGACGTCGGCGCCGACCTGGTCGGCAAGGTCGAGGCGGGTATTCCCGAAGACGACCCGCGTAACCCGGCCACGATCGCCGACAACGTGGGCGACAACGTCGGCGACTGCGCCGGCATGGCAGCCGACCTGTTCGAGTCGTACGAGGTCACCCTCGTCGCCGCGATCATCCTCGGCGTGCCGGCATTCGCCGCCATCGGCGCCAACCCGGCGCTCGGCCTGGTCTTCCCGGTCGCTGCTCGTGCAGTCGGCGTGATCGCGTCCATCGCCGGCGTGTACGCCGTGCGGGCCAAGGAAGGCGAGACGAACGCACTGAAGCCCATCAACCGTGGGTTCCTCACGGCCGGCATCATCACCGTGGTCGGCACGGCGCTGATCGCGCTGCTCTACGTCGGCAACGACAACGACAACGAGGGCTGGAAGTGCTTCGGCGCCGTCGTCATCGGTCTGGTCCTCGCCCAGGTGGTGAGCCGGCTCACCGAGTACTTCACCGGCACCGAGCACGGCCCGGTGCAGGAGATCGCCGCAGCAACCAGAACCGGCCCCGCCACGACGGTGCTGTCCGGTACGGCGTCGGGCATGGAGTCGTCGGTGTACGCGATCATCGCGATCGCCATCGCCATCGGCACGGCCTTGGCGCTCGGCGGCGGCAACCTGCAGTTCTCGTTCTACCTCGTCGCCCTCACGGGTATGGGCATGCTCGCCACGACCGGTGTGATCGTGTCGGAGGACACGTTCGGCCCGGTCGCCGACAACGCGGCAGGCATCGCCGAGATGTCGGGCGAGTTCGAGGGTGAGGCCGAGAAGATCATGGTGAGCCTCGACGCCGTGGGCAACACCACCAAGGCCGTCACGAAGGGCTTCGCCATCGGCTCGGCGGTCATCGCCGCTGTCGCCATCTTCGCCAGCTACATCGAGACCGCCGCCAATGAGACGCTGTCGGCCGACGTGGTCGACGGATTGACCTCGACGGCTCGTGGCGTGTTCGACACGATTCCGATCAACGTCGCCGACCCGAAGGTGTTCATCGGCTTGCTGATCGGCGGCTCCGTGAGCTTCCTGTTCTCGGCGCTCGCCATCCGTGCGGTCTCCCGCACCGCGGGCGTGGTCGTGCAGGAAGTGCGCAACCAGTTCGCCGACGGCAAGATCATGTCGGGCGAGCGTCTCCCCGACTACGGCCCGGTCATCGACATCTGCACCAAGGCGTCGCTGCGTGAACTCGCAACGCCGGCACTGTTGGCCGTGCTCACGCCGGTGATCATCGGGTTCGGCATCGGCTACACCGCCCTCGGTGCATTCCTCGCTGCCGTCATCCTCACCGGCCAGTTGATGGCCAACTACCTGTCGAATGCGGGTGGCGCGTGGGACAACGCGAAGAAGTACATCGAGGACGGCCACGAGGGCGGCAAGGGTTCCGAGTCGCACAAGGCAGCCGTGATCGGCGACACCGTGGGTGACCCGTTCAAGGACACCGCCGGGCCGGCGCTCAACCCGCTGATCAAGGTGATGAACCTCGTGTCGCTGCTGATCCTCCCGGCGATCATCGCCCTGTCGAACATCGACGACGAGAACCCGATCGTGTCGAGCCCGAAGCCGGCTGGTCTGGCGATTGCCGGGGTGTCGCTCGTCGTGCTGATCGGCGCTGTCGCTTACTCCAAGCGCTCTGCCGAAATGGTCGTCGAGCCCACCGTGTCCGACCCGGAACTCGCTTCCCACTGATCGTCGGCTCTCATCGCAACGCGTGAACTAGTTGCGCCGACTCGGCGCAAACTGCTCACGCGTTCCGAGTCGGCGGGGTCAGATTGCGGCGGTGTCGGCGACGCTGAGCGCGGCGTCGAGGATGGCGAGGCCATCGCGCACGAGGTCGTCGGGGCTGTTGCACGGCGGCACGACGTGGATGCGGTTGGCTGCCGACAGCGGCCACATCCCGTTCGCCTTGCAGTCGGCGACGACTGCGGCGACCGTGGCCGGTGTCGCCGGCTCGCGAGTCGCTTGATCGGCGACGAGCTCGACCGCCCAGAACACACCGAGCCCGCGGACCTCTCCGACGCTCGGATGACGTTCGGCGATGTCGCGCAGCGCGGGGCCGATGATGTCGTCGCCGAGGTGACGGGCCTGTGCGAGCACACCTTCCTCCTCGAAGATGCCGATGCTCGCCACAGCCGACGAGCACGCCAGCGGATGCCCTGAGTACGTGAGCCCGCCCGGGAACACCCGCGTGTCGTACGCGTGGGCGATGTCGGAGGAGATCACGACGCCGCCGAGCGGGAGGTAACCGGAGTTCACGCCCTTGGCGAAGGCGATGAGATCGGGTTGCGCGTCCCAGTTCTGCCAGGCGAACCACTGTCCGGTGCGACCGAATCCGGCCATCACCTCATCGGCGATCCAGATGATGCCGAACTCGTCGCACAGCGCCCGCAGCCCCTCGAGGTAGCCGGGCGGGGGGACCAGGATCCCGTTGGTGCCGACCACCGACTCGAGGACGATGGCAGCGATCTTGTTCGGCCCCTCGACGAGGATGGTCTCTCGCAGGTGGGCCAGTGCCCGTTCGGTCTCCTGTTCGGGCGATTCCGAGTAGAACGCGGAACGGTACGGGTACGGCCCCCAGAACTTCACGAGTCCCGGCACCGACGGTTCGTTCTCCAAGCGTCGCGGTTCGCCGGTCAGCCCGACCGTGAGGGCCGTTCCGCCGTGATAGCTGCGATAGGCGGACAGCACCTTCATCCGGCCCGTGTAGCCCTTGGCGAGGCGGACCGCGTTCTCGACGGCCTCGGCGCCGGCGTTCGTGAAGAACACCTTCTCGAAGTGTCCGCCGGCCCCGTCGCGGTTGGCCTTCTCGACGATGAGGCGGGCCGCTTCGCTGCGCTGGTCGTTGGCGAACGGCGGGGCCACCATGCACAGCGTGTCCGCCTGGTCCTTGATCGCCTGGATCATCTTCGGGTGCTGATGCCCCAGGTTCATGTTCACGAGCATGCTCGTGAAGTCGATCCAGGTCGTGCCGTGCTCGTCCCAGAACTTGGAGCCCAGTGCACCGGCAATCACGGTCGGGTCGAGCGCGCCCTGCGCCGACCACGAGTGGAACACGCGGGAACGATCGTTGGCGTAGGCGTCGCCGAGGAGCGCCGATGGTGCCGACGTATGGCTGACGGTTTCGACTGTGGTCATCTGCCGAATCGTAATCGTCGGGCCGACACTCCGGCGTCGGTGGTCTTCGACAGCGGTTCCGGCGTGTGACACGCGATGGCACATCGATGTCACGCACTGAGGGTGTCCGACAGCTGACAGCGCCGTTTCCACGATGTCCCTACGGTGACTCGTAACCCAAACAAGGAGTATTTGATATGCGTCCACTTGCTCGAATTCCGTTGGTTGCGACCGCGGCGCTCATGCTGTTCACCTCCACCGCCTCGGCGCAGATCGGGCAGCGATGTCCTGGCGGCGGCGACGGCCCGACCGTGCTCGATCCTGGTACCCCACCGTGCGAGCGGTGTCACCGTGTTCGCGTCGTGCACCGTGGCCAGACGGACCGGCACGACGGTGTGGTTCGGCTACAGCAACACGTTGGCTGAACGGCGCGTTGCGCTCGTCGGGCCGGGCAATACCGTTGCCGTCAATACCGTTGCGGTCAACGGCGTTGCGAACCGGGGCCAGATCACCCAGTTCCAACCCGGCGTCGTGGAACGTGCGTTTGCGGTCACCGTGCCCGTTGGATCGACGGCCACCTGGGCCGTGACACCGCAGAGCATCCTCGGTGTGAGCGATGCGCCGTCGTCGGCCACGAGTGGTCCGTCGACGCCGGCGTGTCCCGCCGGTGTCGGTGTGCGCTCGGCGACGCCACAGATCGTTGGGGGCCTCGTTCCGACGATCTCGTGCGCAGCCGGTGAACCAGCTCATCAGCAACGGTCTCCTCGTGCGGTCGTCGCTCAAGTTCTCCACCAATGGCGTCGTCAGCGCCTGCTCCGATGGCGGTGTTCCGCTCGCGCCCAAGGTGCTGTGGGGCTATGACGTGAACCCTGTCGAGCCAAGCCGGCGGATTGATCGTCCCTGCGGGCGCCGCCTACGAAGCGCTCGCCGGCTGACAGGGTGATTCGCGTCGATTCGAACGCAGCGAACGGCGTCACGTTCGAGCGTTCGTACCAGGCCACTCGTCGGATCGTCGATCCGCAGCGCATCAGCGTGTTCGGAACGCTGCAGGAACAGGTTGCCGGCACGGCTCAGGTCGCATGGGGCTACAGCTCGGTCAGCGTGATCGCCGACGTCGAAGCCCGATGCCAGTTCGCCAACGGAATCGTCAAGAGTTCCACCACCGTGTGGGTTGATCCGACGTTCGGCAGCGGTTTCAACTTCCACACGGTGACCGACCGGCTCTCGCAAGTCGACACGGCCGGCAGCGTTCTGCTTGCCTCCGTATCCCACCACCGGGCTGCGACGTTCGGGCGATCGGCGTCGGCCCGGGCGGAGTTCAGTTCCGCTGATCATCGGCTCGCCGCTGTCTCGACCGTGCTGAAACAACGGTCGAGACAGCACGCCGAGTACTTCGTCGAGCCGCGCTGACACGTCGGCACGACGTTGTCTGTCCGGTGCCCGATCGTCAGCCGCACGGCGGGCATCGATCGCAGCGATCGCCGCCTGTTCCGGCATGATCCGATGCAGGTCGGCTCGGGCCCGGGCCTCGTGAAGCCACTGTTCGCCGGCCGAGCGGTCACCGGCGGCGTCGGCCGCAACGGCCAGTAGCCGTCGGACCGTGGTGGGCAGCAGATGGTCGTCGCCGAACCGATCGACCACGTCGATCAGACGCACCGCCCGTTGGGTTGCGGCGACGATGTTGCCGGTGAGGAGCAGCGACTCGATCAGGCCGACATCCTGGAAGGCGGTGACCTCCTCGTCGCCCTCAGCAGCGAGCACAGCGACGCAGGTCTCGATGCCGGCTACCTGCGTGCCGTCACCGAGGCCCGCACGAACCATCGCTCGAAGGCTCAGGCCGGTTGCGATGGCGGCCGCCTCGGCGTCGCCCGCAGCGGCGAGCACCCGGGCAGCGTCGACCGCCAGTGCGTAGGCCGTCTCCACGTCACCGAGTTCGACCAGAATCGTCGCCTGGTTCAGCTGGCTCGTGGCCACATTGACGACGTCGCCGCACCGACGAAAGGCGCGTCCTGATCGGGAGTAGCCGTTGACCGCCTGCTTCCACCGCCCGCGATTGTCGGCGATGAGCGCAAGGTTCCCTTCGGCGAGACCGACCAGACGTTCGTCGCCGCTTGCATGAGCGGCCCGCAACGCCTCCTGACCTGCGGCGTCGGCATCGGGAAGGCCTTTGGCACTGCGCGACTGCTCGATCAGCGACCAGGCATGGAACTGCAGTGCCGGCTCGTCGGCTGCGATCGCAGCGCGACTGGCGCTCGTCGCCAGGTCGAGGGCGCGATCCCAGCGGTCGGACCAGACAGCGATCCACGCCTGCTCGATGAGGAGTTCGCACTGGACGATCAGGTCGTCGAGCGGTGCGGCACGTCGCGCCCGCCCGAGGTGGGTGGACGCAGCCCGGAGTCTGGCCCGACGTACGCGCACACGTCGCTTGGCGCACCATCAGTCTCGCGGCGGCACCCGGTGACGCCGCCGCTGCAACGGCCTGCTTGCAGGGCCCACGCTTCGAGATGGGCTCGCCGGGCCAGCGTGGGCAGCAGTGGCGAGGCGTTCGGCGAGGCCCACGATCTCGACGTCGGGCCGGTGCAGACGTTGCGCGGCCAGCAGCGCCCGCTCGAAGTGGTGCGACGCCTCAGCGCTGGCGCCCGCACCGAACGCCGCTTCGCCTGCCAGTTGGGCCCATCGCAACGTTCCGGCGTCGTCGCCCGCCTCGTACCAGTGGTCGGCCACAAGCGCCGGAGATGGTGCATCGGTCTGTTCGAGTCGGCGCGCCGCACGCTCGTGCACGACACGACGTCGTGCGACTGCGACCCCCGCGGCTGCGACGACTCGGGTCGCTTCGTCGGGGAACCTGAAGGTCGTCGCCATCGAGCACCAAGGTGCCATCTGACTGCTCCACGATGGCACGGATCTGTTGCGACGTGATCTCGGCGATGGCCAGCCGCATCGGCGACGGTTGCACGACGGCCCGATCACGGCCACCGTCCGCACCAGCCGTGCAACGCCAGCGGGGAGCCGGTCGATTCGGGCTGGCGACGAGCGCCTCCAAGGTCGGAGGAAGATCGGATCGCGGACCGAGCCGTGCCAACCCCTGCGCAAGCAGAGGTGATCCAGCAGCCGCGGCGACGATCGCATCGAGATCCGCATCCGACAGGGGCCGATCGGACGCGTCGATCACGACCTTCCTCACGTCGGTTGCGTCGAGCGGGCCCAGCTCCAGCTGAAGTGCGTTGGTGCCGACGCTCGGTTGTCGCCCCGTCAGCACGAGCCGGCGACCCTGTGGCGTCGCCTGCAGCGTGGTGGCTACCGCTCTGACCACGCTCCATGAGGCTTCATCGAGGTGATGGTGGCCGTCGATCACCACGATGAGTTCGGGCGGCCACAGCTGCGCCAGGTCGCGGGCGATGCTGGCGATTGCCTCGACCCCGGCTCCGGTGGTCGCGCGGCAATGTGTTTCGTGCGACGCCCGAATGCTTCCAGCGAGATCGACTCCCAGGCACCAACGCCACCAAGCGCCTCGACGAGTCGGCGCACAGCGAGCAGCGGGGTGGAACTGTCGATCACATCGACCTGCAGGGTGGTCACTCGGTGATGCCCGTCGAGGACTTCGCTCACGATCCGGGACGACCCGAAACCCGCAGGCCCGAACACCTCGATCACCGGCGACGTGCTGACCGCCTCACGAAGCCGACGCACTTCGGCCCGCCGGCCCCTGAACGGCGCCAGCGTGGCCCCGGAGTCGACCGGCCCGATCGGATCGGCGTCGGTTGACAACACCACGGCCGCCATCTGCGCGGCGCGCTTGCCCTTGACCGTGAACGACGGCACCCAGCCGACGCGGAAACGGCTCGGCAGCGTGTCGACGAGGGCCGCGCTCGCGAGTACTGCGCCCGGCTCCGCTCGGTAGGCGAGCCGCGCCGACAGGTTCACCGCGTCGCCCATCACCGTGTAGGTCCGTCGCCGGGGATGCCCGACGTCGGCAGCGAAGACCACACCGATGTTGGCGCCGGCGCGAACGTCGAGCCGATCGGTGGCAGCGACGATCCGTTCGAGCGCAATCACCAACCGTTCACCGTCGTCGCCGACCGTGGCAGGCACGCCGGCCGCAATGATCAGCTTGATCCCGTCGGGTGCGACATCGGTACTGATCAGCGTCACATCCAGTGCGCTCGATGCCTCATCAACGGCGGCGAACAACGTGTCGGTGGCGCGCTTGATTTCAGCGGGGTTACCCGCCAGGCGGTCGAGCCCGGAGACCGCAACGAACCCGATTGCAGCCGGCCGATGTGCAGGTTCGACGCCGGCCCGCACTGCGTTGCGAACCGATGGCGCCAACACCTGCGGCCCAACCGAGCAGCGCAGTTTCCATGCAGCATCGTCGGTCGGTGTGGATGGCGTCTGCTCGGGCTTCGGGCGGCTCGTGTTGCGCAGCAGTGCCACGCCGTCGGAGCGTCGACGTACCCGGGTCACCCCCAGGTCGGCAACGACGGTGTCACTGATGGCGATCTGACCGGCATGGGCCGCTGCCTCGCATCGCAACACTTCGGTCACGGCGGGGCCGTACGGCACCACCTCGGTCCACGAACCCGACCAGCGATGCAGCAGGAGGTCGCCGCGATGGAGGCCGATCGACTGTGACAGCCGAACCCGGCCACCGGGTGCCTGGATCGCCGGCAGGCCGCGGATCGTGCGCTGCATCGCAACTGCGGTCTCGGCCGCACGATCCAGGCGATCGGGTCCGATGAACGCAATGAAAAGTGCGTCGCCACCGAAGCGCAGGACGTGTCCATCAGCGGCAATCACATCGTCGATCAAGCGCTCGAAGCACGTGTTCACGATGTCGGTGAGCATCTCCGAACCGACTCGGCCCAAGGCAGCGAGGCGTTCGGTCAGTGCGGTGTATCCCGAGACATCGACGAACAGCAACGCGGCATCGACGACGCGATTTCGCCTCGACGAAGGGGCAGTGGTCGCCGTCAGTTCGTCGACATACGCCCCGAGGTCCGAATGGTCGTCGCGAGCGCGTGTCACGACGAATCCGCTCGACGTCGAAGTCCCGCTAGGTCCACCACTTCGATGGTGCGGCCATTCACGGTGATCAGGCCGTCACGCTCCATCGTCGCCAACAACTGATTGATGCTCTGGCGCGCTCCACCGAGCAACTGGCCGAGCTCCGACTGGGAGAAGTGCAGCTCGACGACACGTGCACCGCCCATCTCCGACAGGAGGAACTTCGCCAGTCGGGCACCGAGATCGAGAATCGTGAGGTCCGACAAACGGCTCGACGTGCTGCGCAGGCGCTGTGACAGTTGCATCACCAGCGCGCGATAGATGGCAACGTCGGCTTCGAGCGCGGCGCGAAAAGTGGTGCCGGAAACCTCGACCACCATCGATGGTCGCAGCGATGCCACCGACGCCGATCGCGCCGTGCCGTCGATCACCCCAAGTTCGCCGACGTGGTCTCCCGGGAGCATCACGGTGAGCGTCGGCTCGGCCCCATCGAACGACGTGGTGAACGATCGCAGCAAACCGTCGGCGATGAAGAACACCGACGTCGGCTGGTCGCCCTCGTGAATCAGCATCGCCCCGCGATCCAGGCGCCTCGCGCGTGAACTTCGCTGGAGCAGCTCCAGGGTGTCGTCGCGAGCGGCCTGCAGGAGGGCGCTGCGCCGCAACACGTCGCGAACCGAAATCGGCGTCATCGGTTGTCGTACCGGCAGACGTAACCGGTCTGGACATGCTGCTCGAGGTGGGCCGCCATCGCAGGGTCGCTGGCCGCAATCTTTGCGATCGATCGCGTGATCGCCTTGCGCACCGACGTGCGGGCGCGTTCGCTTGCGTCATTGAACCGTCTGGCATCGCCCAGGCCCAGGGCTTCGAGTAACTGCGCATTGACGGCCTCGAGTTCGTTCTCCGTGGATTCGCGGTCACCCACCTCGTCGTCGAGGTCGTGCCGCAGCATCTGGACGCGAGCACGCAGCGCGTCGACCGCATCGCTGTCGAGAACTGCGTGGCCGGCCTCCTGCGGCTCGATCAGATACGCCAGACGCGATGCCGATATGTCGGTCCCCGGTGCGGCGCACAACGCGGCCAGATAGCGCAGACCGACCGTGTCGTCGTGGACCGAGGTGTTGCCGCTGAACGTGCACTGCCAGTGACTCGGGTCGATCCGCTCGAACGTGATGGGGGTCGAGGCGTTGGGCAGTTCGACCTCCCACGAGGCGAGCCAGCCTGACCACGTCGTCACCCAGCCGGTCATGGCGAACTCTTCGGCGTCGGAGAGTGCATCATCCAGGAGGTCTCGTGCCTCGGCGACGTTCCCGCGTCGGTGCATGAGGAGAGCTCGATCGGCAGTCACGATTGCTGCGTTGGGCCTGTCACTGCGAGCATTGGCCAAATCGATCGCTGTCGCCAGTGCCGCCTCGCCTCCCGCCAGATCGCCGCTGGCGGCCAGGGCCATGCCATACGGCCAGTCGACCCAACCGAGATCCGACACTGCCATCGACATCGAGAGAGGCAGCCCCTGAAAGGGCTCCAATTGTGACGCGATGTCGGTTCCCAGTGCAGCGTCGTCCAACTGGAATGCCATGTGTGCCAGCACGTGCATGGCAATGAGCCAGGTCGACGGATGGTACGAGTTCATGTCGGGTGATGAGCGGTGGAGCGCGATGATGCGATCGGCCGGACCCCGCTCGCCGACGTGGAGCGCGAACATCGCTGCGGTAGCCGCAAGGGCCCGCTCGCTCGGCAGCATCGCCGGAGACTGTGCGGCGTCGGTGGCGAATTCGGCGAGCTCTCCGTGGCGGCCCTGTGAGAACCGGATGTGTGCAAGGTGCCCGGCGTAGTAGGTCCACGCATCGGCGTCTCCAACCGACTGGCCGAACTCAAAACACTCTGCCGCCGCGACTTCGGCCTCGTCGAATCGACCGGCATTGATCAGCCGCCCGACCGCCATTGCTTCGACGATGAACTGAATGCTCGCGCAGCGAATGGTCAGGCAACGCAGCTCCAGCGTCCGACGAGCGCGCGGGCGCCCGATCGTCGGCGATCATGGCGAGTGAGACGGCCTTCCAGCACTGTGCCAGGAGCGCGAGGACGGGGTCGCCCGACTCGGCAGCTGCGGTTGTCATCTCGTCGGCCAACTCCAAGCGGTGTCGGGCGTATTGAGGTCCGAGCTTGGCGTGGATCATGATCGACAGTGCCTCGGCGCGCATTCGCGCGGTGCCCGACTCGCGGACCTCGTCGAGGAGTCGCTCGAGGTCGGCGACCTCCCGACTCTGGTACGACGCCTCGCCGGCGAGACGGACCCTGAGGCGCAGGGCCCGGCTGCGTATCGATCGGTGCCACTGCTTCCAGCGCACGTTGTTGGAGCGCTCGGACGCTGGCCGCAACATCGTCGGATCGGTGTTCGCCGAGCCAGATGCCCCCGAGACCGCCGCAGCATCAGCGAGCACCACGACGTCGCCCGCAAGTTCTGCGGCGGTCGCAACTCGTTGGTACAGCTCGCGGGCCCGAGTGAGCCGGCCGGCGCCGAGTGCTGCGTCGGCATGTGCAAGCTGGCGATCGTTCGGGAGTGATCCACCCGAGAGTTCGGTGAGCTGCGCTGCCTGGTCGTATGCATCAAGCGCTGCCTCGAGGGTGCCGGCGCTCTCGAAGAACTCCGCCGCTGCGAGCGAGAGCTCGACAGCGTCGGATGTGAATGTCGGATCGACCTCCGCAAGAGCGCTTGCGTGGTCGGCTGCGAGTGGCAGCTGCTGCACGGGTCCGTTGCGTAGAGCGGTGACGGCATCGCGATGAACACGGATTCGATCGGCCGCCGGGAGCCATCCGCTGACGGTCTCGCGAATCAACTCGTGAGAGAACGTGATGTTCGTTCCGGACGCAACGAGGCCCACACGCTGGCCGGCCTCGAGCGTCTCGAATGCCTCATGCTCGGTGCAGTCGGCTATCGAGAGGAGTTCGCTGATTGCAGTCGTCGGGCCGTACGTGGCCGCCGAGGCCAACAGTGCTCGTTGGGCGGGCAACAGCGCACGCGCAGCCTGCTCGACGCTCGATCGGAGGTCTGGCAGGTGCTCACCGGGATCGTCGAGTGCCAGAACGGTTCGCTCGATTGCCAGGGGGAGTCCACCGGTGAGCGTGACGAGCGCATCGATGAGGGAGACGTCGTGGTGGTCGACTCCGCCGGCTCGGAGGAGTTCGACGACGTCTGCATGATCGAGGTGACCGAGCGGGAGCTCGTCGGCGTCGCGGGCAAGTTCGTCGAGTTGCGTTCGGCGGGTCTCGTCGAGTTCATCGCCAGGCCGTGCCGTGATGACAACGAGTACGTTCGGCGGAGGTTCGGCGCGTGCGAGGAATCGGGTGAACAGCAGTGTGGCGTGGTCGCTGAGATGGAGGTCGTCGATGACGATCACGACCGGCCCGCAGCTGTCGAGTTCGGCGAGCATGGCGCTGAAGGTCGCGAGTCGGTCCTGGGTTGCATCGGAGGTGAAGAGGTGGTTGGTTTCGCAGTCGAGTTGGGCGAGAACCTGACGCCATGGCCACAGGGGCGAGCTGTCGTCCCAACACCTCACCCAGATTGTTGGCCCGTCTGCGGTGTCGAGTGCTTCTCGGACAAGGCGCGTCTTGCCGATGCCGGCCGGACCCCGCACGAGCTGCACGACGTGGGGATTCGAGCCGATGCTGGCGGCCCGGCGGCGAAGGAGGTCGGCCTCGCGAGTACGCCCGATGAAGGGAAGAGGTGCGCCGCCTTGCACGAGGTCACCCTAGTGAGCCGGCGTGCGTGAACTCGGGTGAACCGGTGATCCGGACAGGACGATCTAGGGTTTGACACATGGCAGAGATCGTCGAGTTTGCGAGCAACGGTTCGAACGCGTCGGGTTACCTGGCGCTGCCCAGCGGCGGGAGCGGACCGGGCGTGATCGTCGTCCAGGAGTGGTGGGGTCTGGATTCGGGCATCAAGGAGATGGCCGACCGCCTCGCTGAAGCCGGTTTCGTCGCGCTGGCGCCCGATCTGTACCACGGCGATCTCGCCGGCCACACCGAGATGGATCGCGCCGCCGAGTTGATGAACTCGATGCCGCCCGATCGTGCGGGACGCGACATGAGCGGCGCCGTCGACTTCCTCGCCGACCACGACGCCACCACCGGTGACGGCATCGGGGTCGTCGGGTTCTGCATGGGTGGCATGCTCACGTTCATCCTCGCTGCGCTGCGCCCCGACAAGGTCAAGGCCGCCGTGCCGTTCTACGGCTTCCCCCAGGGTGACAGCCAGCCCGACTACTCCAAGATCGAGGCGGCCATTCAGGGTCACATGGCCGAGCACGACGACTTCTTCCCCCCGTCGGCCGCGATGCACCTCCAAGAGGAATTGAGTGCGCTGGGCAAGGATGTGTCGATCACGGTGCACCTCGGCACCGGCCATGCGTTCATGGCTCCGCACAACGCGCTCGGCACCCAGGACGAGGCCAAGGTCGCCGAGATCTGGCCGCAGGTGACCGCCTTCCTGCACGACAAGCTCGGCTGAGCGGCGTCACCGATGCGTCGATTCGATGCGGTCCTGTTCGACGCGGGCGGCGTGCTGGTGCTGCCCGACCCGACGGTCCTCGGGCCGCTGCTCGCGCACGTACGGCGGTTCGATCGACGTCGATCACCATCGTCGTGCCCACTACGCCGGCGATGAAGGCGAAGTCCGACGCCAACGAGCCCGAGGGTTCGTGGCAGTCGTACGACGACGAGTACGTCGACCAGGTCGGAGTCGCCGCGCCGACCGGGTCGAGGCGTCGTTCGTGCTCGGCAGGACCCGCACGGCGTGGTTGTGGCGGTGGATGATTCCCGAGACGCGGGTCGCGCTCGACGCGTTGGCGGGCGCGGGCGTGCCGCTCGGCGTCGTGTCGAATGCCAGCGGCCAGATCGAGACGATGTTGGTGCGTGAGGTCTGTCAGGTCGGCCCGGGTGATCACGTCGAGATGCGGTGCATCGTCGACAGCCATGTCGTCGGCGTCGCCAAACCGGATCCGGCGATCTTCGACCATGCGCTTGCCGCACTTCGCCGAGTTCGATCGGTCGCGGATCGCGTACGTCGGCGACTCCGTCACGATGGACATCGCCGCGTCGTCGGCCGCCGGCCTGCATCCGATCCTGCTCGATCCCTACGACGACCACGCCGACGCCGACTTCGAACGCATCCGGTCGGTCGCCGATCTCGTTCACGATGTGTCAGACACATCGTGAACGTCGCTCCCGACGTGGCCTGAGTGGTCGGACACTCACGACGCGCCCCACACCTCTGCCTTACCCGAACGCGTTAGAACACGGCGGTGGGAACACGCCGGGCGTTCATTTTCGACACGGTCGGCGCCGTCGCCGCACTGGCGACAGCAACATCGTGCAGTCGGCAGAACTCGAACGCCGGTGTGGCGCCGCCGGTTGCGGCTCCGCCGACGACGGCCGAACCAGCATCCGCAGGGTCTGCGGAATCGGCGACGACCACGTCGATTCACCCGACGTCGACCCAGCCGCCGGCATCGGAACCGAAGATCGATCCGTGGTCGAACGCCGACTTCGCCGAACTCGACGCTTTTCTCGACGCGGCCGACACGGAGGCGTTCCGGATCGTGGAGCGCGGCCGAGTGGTCCATGAGTGGTACCGCACGGACTCGTCGTACGGCCGCGACATCGCGTCGGCGCAGAAGAGCGTCTTGTCGCTCCTGGTCGGACGTGCGATTGCCGACGGGTTGTTCGACCTCGACACACACATCGATGATGTGCTCGGCACTCAATGGACACCTCACGGTCAGTCCGCCGGGATCACCGTGCGCCAGTTGCTGACCATGACGAGTGGTCTCGACGACCAGTTCGACGTCATCGCTCGACCGGGCACGATGTGGCGCTACAGCGGGGCGTTCGCTGCACTCTTCGACGTGCTCACGACCACGACGGGTCGTCAACTGAACGAGATCGCGGACGACTGGCTCTTCGATCCCGCAGGAGCATCGACCGCACAGTTCTACGAGCGGCGTTCCGATGGATTCGCACCGGTCGGGCTGTTTGCACGGGCAGGTGACCTGACCGCGATCGGCCAGATGGTGATCGACCGCACGCAGCCCGGTCTGCCAGATGTCTGGTTCGACGAATCGTTCACGACCAGCCAGCCGTACAACGGGGCGTATGGATTCCTCTGGTGGCTGAACGGCAAGGATTCGTACCTCCTGCCGGGGCGGGCACTGGTGGAACGACCAGGCCCGCTCGTGCCGAGTGCGCCTGCCGGCATGGTCGCAGCGCTCGGCAAGGACGACCAGAAGCTCTACCTCGTCGTCGAACTCGGGCTCGCCGTGGCCCGACTGGGAGGAAAGGCTGTCGCCGCATCCCAACCCGCCCGATCGTCGTTCGATGATGACCTGTGGAAACTGCTCTCGCGTCTGCGCCCCACCTGACGCCCGATGTCACAACAGGGGTCTGACCCCTGTTGCAAGACTCAGATCGTGGTGGAGATCAGTTGGCGGGCGATGACCTTGAGACACAGGGTCTCGTCGGCGCCTTCGAAGATCGACAGCACGCGGGCGTCGACGAAGAGTCGGCTCACGGGGAACTCCTCGGCGTAGCCCATGCCGCCGTGGATCTGCATCGCCTCGCGGCTGACCCACTCGGCGGCCTTGCACACGTAGGCCTTCACCATCGACGCCTCCATCGCTCCCTCGCCCTTGGCCATCAGCGTGGCCACGGCGTAGGAGAACTGACGACCGGCCTGGATGAGCACGGCCATGCGGCCGAGCTTGGCGCGGGTGAGCTGGTAGTCGATGATGTTCTCGCCGAACACCTTGCGGTTCTCGGCGTAGCTGAGTGCCGCTTCGTAGGCAGCTTGCATGACCCCGACGGCACGCGCCGCGGTCTGCAGTCGGCCGTTCTCGAAGCCGGCCATCTGGTAGTAGAAGCCCTTCCCGAGGCCGTCCTCGCCACCCACCTGGTTCTCGGCCGGTACCCACCAGTTCTCGAGGGCGATCTCGTAGGAGTGCATCCCGCGATAGCCGATGGTGTCGATCGGGCGGCCCTCCATCTTGCCGACCCGCTCGACACCGTCGACCACCGGGCCCGGTTGCGTGAACTGGAAGCCGTGGCTGTCGCCGCGCGGCTTGGGCACGATGAACAGGGTGAGGCCGCGGTGGGTCTTCGTCCGATCGGGATCGGTGCGGGCGAGCAGCGTCAGCGCGTCGGCGCGTGCGCCGAACGTGCACCACGTCTTCACGCCGTTGATGACCCAGCCCGCCTCACCGTCGGGTCCGAGCGCCGGGGTTGCGGTGACCTTGATGCCGGCGACATCGCTGCCGTAGTCGGGCTCGGTGACGGCCACGGCCGGCATCACCTCGGCGGTGGCGAGCAGTGGCAGCCAATGCTGCTTCTGTTCCTCGGTGCCGCCCTTCACGAGCGCCCGGGTGAGGATTTCGGGCCTGGTGATCAGCGATCCGCCGATGCCGAGGCTCGCCTTCGACAGTTCTTCGGTTGCTGCCACCATGGCGATGTACTCCGAGTCGCCACCCTCGCTGTAGCCGCCGTACTCGGCCGGCACGCTGAGGCCGAATGCTCCCAGCTCGGCGAGCCCGGTGACGATTTCCTCCGGCACGTCGCCGTTCGTGCGGTGCACGTGCTCGGCATGCGGCGCGATGACGTTGGCGGCGAATGCTCCGAACGTGTCGGCCACCATCTCCATGTCGCCGTCGAGGTGGCGCGGGCCGGGCTGGTCGGCGAGTGAGGCGAGGAACTCGGGATCGCGGAACTGCGAGATGAACGCGTGGGCGTCGGCGAGCGCGTCTCGTTCGACGCCCCACGCCTGCTCGCGTCCGAGCAGCTTCGACGCCAGTTCGTGGAGCATGTCGGCGGCGAACGCGCAGGTGATCTTCGCCTCGAGTTCGCCCTTGGCCCCGTAATCGAGCAGCGAACGAGCGGTCGCCACACCAGAAGCTGCGTGCGCGAGGTCGTACGCGAGTACCTGATGAACGTCGGGTCCGCCGGCGGAAGCGAGGTGTCGCACGGCCTTGCCGACGACGCTGTCGGCGAGATCGATGGCGTCGGCGGCAGCGGGAAGATCGGGAGCGGCGATCGCAGTCATGCCATGAACTTACCGGTCGGTACAGGACGCGGCCATTTGAGCAGCGACCGTCACGTCCGGCCCGGCACTGTGACGGATTGCTGCCACGATGGAGCGATGGCTGCGCTGTGTGTGTTCTGTGGTTCGAGTTCGGGGAGCGATCCCCGTCACGTCGAAACGGCGCAATCGCTGGGAGCGTTGCTGGCCGCCGAGGGACACACACTCGTGTACGGCGGGGGCCACGTCGGTTTGATGGGGGCCGTCGCCGATGCGGCACTCGTTGCCGGTGGCGCCGTCGTCGGGGTCATGACCGAGCAACTCGTCGCCGCGGAGGTCGCCCATCTCGGGCTCACCCGGCTCGAGGTGGTGCCGAGCATGCACGAACGCAAAGCCCGGATGGCCGAGCTGTCGGACGGCGTGATCGTGCTGCCCGGCGGCTTCGGTACGCTCGACGAGGCCTTCGAGATCATCACCTGGAACCAGCTCGGCCTCGTTGCCGTCCCCGTCGTCTTCCTCGATGCCGTCGGGTACTTCGGGGCACTCTTCGAGTTCATCGAACGCAGCGTCGTGGCCGGGTTCGTGAGCGACGCTCACGCACGATCGGTGCTGCGTGCCGACACCGTGGCGGAGACGCTCCGGCTCGCCACGTCGGCGCCTGCCGCGTTCGCGCCGAAATGGCTGGGCTGAGCGGTCCAGCCGACTCAGACGCAGGGACTGCCCGGCGCGGGCACGATGGTTCCGTCGGCGGTGATCTCGAAGCGCGCGCTGGGTTCGGTCAGGAGCTGCGCCTCGACCAGCGCATCCTGAGTCGCAGGGAGCGACCCGTTGAGAGCGAGATACAGCTCCGACGCGTCGGCCAGCGTGCGTTGATCGAGGTCGCAGGCCGCGGCGTCCGCCCCGGAGAGCCCTTCGACGGCAACCGCGACGGCGTCGCCGATGCTGCCGACCCGCGCCGGCGGTGACGTGGTCACCGCCGCCGCTTGCACACCGCCGATCGTCTTGTCGGCTACTGCGCTGTCGTCGGTCGATGCGGATCCGCAGGCACTGACCAGCACCGCGGCAGCCACGACCGCAAGGAGAACCCGCCGAACGAACATGGTTGGTCATCGGTTGCTCGAGGTGTGACCTGAAGCAGTTCTTCTCGGGGGCACGGATAGTTTCGGATCGTGCGTGGACGTTCGACCGTGGCAATTGCAGTTGCCGCGCTCGTCGTGGTCTCGTGCTCCACGTCGTCGGGGGTCTCCACCTTGGAGGCCAACGAGATCTCGGTGATCGAGCCCGACATGTCCGTACCGGTCGAGCCCGGAACCGGCTCGATCGAGTGGGGGACGTGCGTCGACGCCCAGTCGGCGGCGGTCGACGTCGAGTGCGGATCGATCACCGTGCCGCTCGACTACGACGCTCCTGACGGCCGCCTGATCGACATCGCCGTCGCCAGGGTGCCGACCGTGTACGACGACGAGCGGATCGGTTCGCTGTTGCTCAATCCGGGTGGGCCGGGAGCGTCGGGCATCGACTTCCTGCGGACGGTGGCGCTGGTCATGCCCGAAGAGATCTCTCGACGGTTCGACCTCGTGTCGTTCGACCCGCGTGGCGTCGGTGCGAGCACAGCCGTCGAGTGCGACAACGCCTTCGACGACGACATCACGCTGCTCGAGGAGGGGGACGATGCCGGTTGGGACGCCCTCGTCGCCGAGGCCGAGGGGCAGGCCTCGACGTGCACCTCCGACACGATCGAGATCGGGTCGTGGCTCGGAACCAACAACGCGGCACGCGATCTCGACGAGATCCGCGACGCGGTCGGCGACGATCGACTGAGCTATGTCGGGTTCTCGTACGGCACCCGACTCGGTGCCACCTACGCCGAGCTGTTCCCCGACAAGGTCCGAGCGTTGGTGCTCGACGGAGCGGTCAAGCCGATCGACGACTTCACCGAACTCGATGCCGAGCAGGCAGCGAGTCTCGACCGGGCATTCGAGCAGTTCGCGCAAGAGTGTGATGCCGACGCCGACTGCGACCTTGCGGCGGTCGGCCCGACGCTTGAGGTCTACTCGTCGCTGGTTTCGTCGATCGCCGAGCAAGGGAGCATCCCGACGGACGAACCCGATCGCGTCGTGACCCCGGGTGAACTGCAACTCTCCGTGATCGCCGCGTTGTACTCCACGCAGCTGTGGCCGGTGCTCGCACAGGGGATGTACGACGCCTCGGTCGACAACGATGCGACGCTGCTGCAAGTCCTCGTCGACACCTATCTGGGTCGTCAGGCAGACGGCAGTTACGACAACAGCCAGGCTGCAGGGTTCACGATCAACTGTGCCGACAACTCCGCCAGGCCACCGACCGAGGTCGTTCGAGTCGAGTCCGAGGAGATCGCATCGAACACACGATGGTTCGACGACTTCCTGCGGGCGTCGACGGGCTGTCTCGGTGGGCCACTTCCGATCGATCCCCTGATCATCGGCGACGCCGACGGCGCACCGCCGATCCTCGTGATCGGCAACACCGGCGATCCGGCCACCCCGTACGAGTGGTCGGTGGCGATGGCCGACTCGCTGACGTCGGGTCAGCTCTACACGGTCGACACCGACGGGCACACTGCCTTCTTGTCGGTGCCGTGCGTGACCCCGGTGGTGGTCGACTATCTCGTCGACCTGGACATGCCCGCGCCAGGTGCGTCGTGTGTCAACGACGAGGCGTCCGATCCGTTCGCGCCTGCGGGCCAGGGCGAGTTCGAGCAGGTGATCGCCCTGTTCGACTGTCTCCGTGCGAACGGCGCAGACATCCCTGAGGTGACGATCGGCGACCTGCTCGCCGATCCGACCGGCGAGATACTGCTCGAACAGATCGATCCGACCGATCCGGCGTTCGTGGCTGCAGCGCTCGCCTGTCAGGATCTGATCGGCGAGCTGTAGGGCGGCATCCTCACAGCAGGCACACAGGAATTCGGGGTTGTCCCCAGGAATCGTCAGGGAATTCACACCCAATCGGCACTGACCTTCCACAGGGCAGGTGGTTCATGATGGCCCCCATGATCACCCGAGCCCTTCCGACATCCCGTCAGCGGTTGCTGCGCCAGCGCCAACACGGCGCGGTCCTGGCGCAATCGGATCGTCGTGAACTCGAACGCGCCGGTTGGCGTACGACGCTCGACTTCCGCGAGAACAACGTGCGCGGGCGCGACGGTCGGCTCCTCCAGGTCGAGGAGATCTGGCACGCCGAAGCCGAACGTGACCCGACGGGAGCCCGACCTCGGGGTGTCGACTTCATCCAGGCGACGGCCGAGTCGGTCGACGAGGTGTGGGCGAAACTGCGTCGGCAGGCCGAGTTGGCCGACGTGAAGCGGGGCGACGTACCCGCTGCGCAGGCAAGTTGACACTTTCTGCACGTGACGGTTGACACGAGCGTAGTTTCACTGCTGTAATTACGTCCCCCGTCACCACGACATCTGGTGCCGAAGGGGGCCGTGAACCGGGGGAGACCACCACATCTCGTGGTCGCTGACGATTTCTCGACGAACACGAACAGACCACGAACAACACCACGAACACCACCACGACGATTCGGAGAACCGGGTGACATTGATCGATGACAACGTCGGAGCGACGCAGGGGCGAGCGACCGACGAGCAAGCCGATGCCCAGATCGAGCCCACGGCGCCGGCGCTGCGCGACACCGCCAAGGGTGCCGCTGTCGCGGCGACCGCACAGCCCGGTGCTGCCGGGATGCGGGTCAAGAAGCGCAGCGGTGCGCTCGAGCCGGTCGATGTCAACAAGATCGTCAACTCCATCGCACGCGCGTCGGAAGGACTGCTCGGCGTCGACCCGATGCGTGTCGCCACCCGCACCATCTCGGCACTGGCCGATGGTGCCACGACCCGAGAACTCGACGATCTGTCGATCCGTACTGCTGCCGGCCTCATCGTCGAGGAGCCGAACTACTCGCGCCTCGCGCTCGCGTCTGCTCGCCACGGTGATCGACAAGGAAGTCCGCAACCAGAACATCCCGTGGTTCTCCGAGTCGATCAAGGTCGGTCACTCCGAGGGCCTCGTCGCCGATCACGTCCTCGAATTCGTCGAGGCCAATGCGCCGGCGCTCAACGCCGCCATCGACTCCGATCGTGACCGCAGCTTCGAGTTCTTCGGTCTGCGCACCGTGTACGACCGCTACCTGCTCCGCCACCCGTCGCGTCGTGAGGTCATCGAGACGCCGCAGTACTTCTTCTTGCGCGTGGCCTGCGGTCTGTCGACCGATGTCGACGAGGCAGTGAGCTTCTACGACCTGATGTCGTCGCTCGCCTACCTTCCGTCGAGCCCGACGCTCTTCAACTCGGGCACGTCGCACAGTCAGATGTCGAGCTGCTACCTGCTCGATTCGCCCGAGGACAGCCTCGAGGGCATCTACAAGCGCTACACCGACATCGCCAAGCTGTCGAAGTTCGCCGGTGGCATCGGTGTGGCCTGGCACCGGGTACGCGCGAAGGGCAGCCTCATCCAAGGCACCAACGGCCTGTCGAACGGCATCGTGCCCTGGCTGCGCACGCTCGATTCGTCGGTCGCAGCGGTCAATCAGGGTGGTCGCCGCAAGGGTGCCGCCTGCGTGTACCTCGAGTCGTGGCACGCCGACATCGAAGACTTCCTGGAGCTGCGCGACAACACCGGCGACCACGCTCGGCGCACCCACAACCTCAACATCGCCAACTGGATCCCCGACCTGTTCATGGAGCGGGTGGAGAAGGATTGGCAGTGGTCGCTGTTCGATCCCAAGCAGGTGCCGCACCTGACCGACCTGTTCGGCGACGACTTCGAACGGGCCTACGTGGCCGCCGAAGAAGCGGGCCTCTACGAAAAGCAGGTGCCGGCCCGCCAGCTGTACACCAAGATGATGCGCACGCTGGCGCAGACCGGCAACGGCTGGATCACCTTCAAGGATGCCTCGAACGAGAAGTGCAACCAGACCGGCGCAACCAACGACGACGGCACCCCACGCGTGGTGCACCTGTCGAATCTGTGCACCGAGATCCTCGAGGTGACCG
Organism: Ilumatobacteraceae bacterium; assembly: GCA_963743825.1. Taxonomy (GTDB): domain Bacteria; phylum Actinomycetota; class Acidimicrobiia; order Acidimicrobiales; family Ilumatobacteraceae; genus Sva-07. Next base: position 22,349 of record CAVURC010000013.1, read on the forward strand.
ACCAGCAGAACACTGCGGTGTGCAACCTCGGTTCGCTCAACCTCGGCGCCTACGTCGGTGCCGGGCCGAACGGTGAGATGGAGTTCGACTACGCCAAGCTCGGCGCCGTCGTGCGTCAGGTCGTGCCGTTCCTCGACCGGGTGATCGACATCAACTACTACCCGACCTCCGAGGCCGAGTTCTCGAACCACAAGTGGCGCCCGGTGGGCCTCGGGCTGATGGGCCTGCAGGACGTGTTCTTCAAGAAGGGCTTCGCCTTCGACTCCGCCGACGCGAAGGATCTGAGCCGCACGATCTCCGCCCACATCTACTTCCACGCACTGTGGGCGTCGACCGAACTCGCCGAGATCAACGGACCGCACGAGGCGTACGAGGGCACACGCGCCGCCAACGGCGATCTCCAGTTCGACCTGTGGGACACGGCAAATGGCGGCGTCACGCCGCCGGCCGAACTCGACTGGGACGCACTGCGCGCCCGTATCACCGCTCACGGCCTCCGCAACAGCCTTCTCATCGCCATTGCGCCGACCGCCACGATCGCCTCGATCGCCGGGTGTTACGAGTGCATCGAGCCGCAGGTGTCGAACCTGTTCAAGCGCGAGACGCTGTCGGGTGAGTTCATGCAGATCAACCGCTACCTGGTGCGCGAGCTCCAGGCACGGGGTCTGTGGGACGAGCAGATGATCAGCGACATCAAGCGCGCCGAGGGATCGGTGCAAGACGTCGAGCGCATTCCCGACGAACTCAAGGAAGTGTTCCGCACGGCGTGGGAGATCCCGCAGCGGGCGCTGATCGACATGGCCGCCGAGCGGGGCGCGTTCATCGACCAGAGCCAGTCGCTGAACCTGTTCATGGAGACGCCGACCATCGGCAAGCTCTCCTCGATGTACCTGCACGCATGGAAGGCCGGTCTGAAGACCACCTATTACCTGCGCAGTCGCCCTGCCACCCGCATCAACCAGACCACCACGGGCGCCGCCACGGCAACCAAGGCACCGCCGGCCCCGACGCCGTCCGGCCCGACAGGTGGTGGCGCTGCGGCCCCCGCACCGCAGATGAAGACCTACACCGACGAAGAGGCTGTCGCGTGCAGCCTCGAGAACCCCGAATCCTGCGAGGCATGCGACTGATGGCCCTCATCGACCCGATCACCGACTACGCCCCGGCGCTCATCTCCGATCCGGGAGAGACACTCGCCGACGCGTTCGACATCGGCGTCGCCGATCGGCGCCAAGCGCCCGACCAACATCCTCGATCCCGGCTACGACCTCACGTTGCGGCCGATGCGGTACCCGCAGTTCTTCGAGATGTACCGCGACGCCATCAAGAACACGTGGACCGTCGACGAGATCGACTTCTCCGACGATCTGGTCGACCTCGACCGCAAGTTGATGCCCGCCGAGAAGCACCTCGTCGGACGTCTCGTGGCGTTCTTCGCCACGGGCGACTCGATCGTGTCGAACAACCTGGTGCTCAACCTGTACCAGCACATCAACGCCCCCGAAGCCCGGATGTACCTGTCGCGCCAGCTCTACGAAGAGGCGTTGCACGTGCAGTTCTACCTCACGCTGCTCGACAACTACATCCCCGACATGGCCGAGCGCGAGGCCGCGTTCGCAGCGGTCGAGAACATCCCGTCGATTCGCGCCAAGGCCGAGTTCTGCTTCAAGTGGATCGACTCGATCCAGGGCTTGACTCGCATCGAGACGGCCGAGGAGCGCAAGCAGTTCCTGCTCAACCTGATCTGCTTCGCCACCTGCATCGAGGGCCTGTTCTTCTTCGCTGCCTTCGCCTACGTCTACTTCCTGCGTTCGAAGGGCCTCTTGAACGGTCTCGCCGATGGCACCAACTGGGTGTTCCGCGACGAGAGCTGCCACATGAACTTCGCGTTCGAAGTGGTCGACACCGTGCGCAAGGAGCAGCCCGAGCTGTTCGACGATCAGCTCGAAGCCGACATCCGCGCGATGCTCAACGAGGCGATCGATTGCGAGCACCTGTTCGCGGCCGATGTGCTCGGCGAGGGCGTGCCGGGCATGAGCCTCGGCGACACCCGCACCTATCTCGAGTTCGTCGCCGACCAGCGACTCGCGCAGTTGGGCTACGCCTCCGAGTTCGGCTCCAAGAACCCGTTCAGCTTCATGGAGCTGCAGGACGTGCAGGGCCTCTCGAACTTCTTCGAGCGCACCGTGAGTTCCTACCAGACCGGCGTTGAAGGCAACGTCAGCTTCGACGAAGAATTCTGATTACAACAGGGGTCAGACCCGCGATGTAACAGCGTTGCCGACCGCGGACCAGATCCCCTCGTTACATCGCGGGTCTGACCCCTGTTGTAATCAGCGGTAGCGGTCGGTGTGTTCGCCGAGTTCCGGGCCGACGTCGCTGATGGTGCCCGGCGTGCGGGAGAACTTCGGGACCACACCCAGCATCGGTGTGTCGACTCCGGTGCGTGAGACGCGGCGTTCGATCATGCCTCGGGCGAGGTAGTGCTCGTCGGTGAGCATGTCGGCGGCCGTGTACACGCGCCCCGCCGGAACGCTGAAGTCCCGCAGGAGCGAGAGCAGCTCCTCGGCGTCGATGGTTCGGGTCCAGTCGGCGACCAGTTCGTCGAGCCGGCGTTCGTTGACACCTCGGGCGACGTGTGTTGCGTACCGGTCGTCTCGGGCGAGGTCGGCGCGCCCCATGGCGTCGCACAGCCGGGTGAACACGGTGTCGGCATTTGCGGCGATGAGCACCTCGGAGCCGTCACGAGTCGGATACGCGTTGGCCGGGGCAACGCCCGCCAATGTGCCACCGGATCGGTGGCGCAGCACGCCGGCGACGTCGTAGTCGACCATCGACGACTCCATGAGCGCAGCGACTGCCTCGTAGATCGCGACGTCGACTTCCTGTCCGAGTCCGCTCTGGGCGCGCTCGTGCAGCGCCGCGAGCGTGCCGATCACCGCGAACATGGCTGCGAGCGAGTCGCCGAGGCTCACACCGCATCGTGCCGGTGGACGGTCGGGGTCGCCGGTGGTGTGGCGGATCCCGCCGACCGCTTCGCCGATCGATCCGAACCCGGCTTCCGATGATCGTGGCCCACTCTGGCCGAAGCCGGAGACGTGCGTGACGATGATGCCCGGGTTCGCCGCCGACAGCGTCGCGTGGTCGAGGCCGAACTTGGCCAGCACGCCCGGCCGGAAGTTCTCGAGGACGACGTCGCACTCGGCGGCGAGACGCTGCACGAACGCGAGGTCGTCGGGGTTCTTGAGATCGGCGACGACCGATCGCTTGTTGCGGGCGATGATCGGCCACCACAGGCTGGAGTCGTCGACGCTGACCCCCCAGTGGCGCATCGGATCACCGTCGGGCCCTTCGATCTTGATCACCTCGGCCCCGTAATCGCCGAACAATTGGCCGGCGAACGGTCCGGCGATGAAATTCCCGAGTTCCAGGACCCGCACGCCCAGCAGCGGTCCGGTTCTGGGGGCCGATTCGGTGGTCATGGACCCTCTGTCTAGCCCCTTGCCCATCGAGTCGGTGATCTCGCCCGGCACGCGAGAGACTGTCGCCGTGATGCCCCTGCCCGAGTCGGTCGTGCTCCGAGACGTGAGTCTGCGCGACGGACTGCAGGACGAGGAGCCGATCGCGACCGGGGCCAAGTTGGCCATCTTCGAAGCGCTCGTCGCGTCGGGGATCCGCGACCTGGAGCTCACGAGCTTCGTCCGACCCGATCGGGTACCGGCGATGGCCGATGCCGAGGCGTTCTGCGCGGCGACGCACTCGCTCGCCGAGGCCGGCGGCGTCACGCGATGGGGGCTCGTACTCAACGGGCGTGGTGCCGAGCGGGCACTCGCCGCTGGTCTCACTCATCTGCAGTACGTCGTGTCGGTGAGCGACACGCACAGCCGTCACAATGCCGGCGTCGGCACCGATGAAGCGCTCGACGCGTTCGAGCAGTTCGCAGCGGTTGCCCTCGATGGCGGAGCCGTGATCGAGATGACGCTGGCGACCGCGATGGGATGCCCGTTCGAACATCGTGTCGACCCTGATCGGGTCGTCGAGGTCGCCCGCCGTGCCGTCGTCGCAGGAGCATCGTCGATCGGGCTTGCCGACACCATCGGTGTGGCGGTGCCGACGGAGGTCGCTCACCTCGTCGAGCGCACGCTCGGCGCCGTCGACGTCGCGGTCGGTGTCCATCTCCACGACACACGCGGCCTCGCCATCGCCAACGCGATCGTGGCGCTCCAGCACGGCGCCACACGACTCGATGCCAGCGTCGGCGGACTCGGCGGATGCCCGTTCGCCCCGAACGCCAGCGGCAACGTCCCGATCGAGGACCTCGCCCACGCCCTCGACGCCATGGGTGTGTCGACGGGCCTCGACGTCGACGGGTTGCTCACCGCTGCGGGCGTTGCGTGCCATGCCGTGGGCCGCGAGGTGTCGAGCCACGTCGGTCTCGCCGGCCCCCGCTTCACGAACTGACCGGGTGACACCCGCCACCCGATCGTTACCGACGGTGTCTGACACCATGAGCAACACGGCGGTACCGTGATGGGCGATGGCAGATCACTGGCTCACGAGCACCCGGGTCGCGATCGTGGCGGGCAAGGGTGGTGTCGGATCGTCGACCGTGGCTGCGGCGTATGCGTTGGCAGCGGCCCGTGAAGGCGCCGATGTGCTGTTCGTCGCCGTCGACGGCCGGCCGGGTATGGGCCCGTTGCTCGGCGGGCGTGAGCTCGACCAGAACGATCGCATCCTGCGACGCATCAAGGGCGCCGGCCAGGTTCGGGGGCGCACGATTCCCGCCGACCAGGCGTTCGGTGACTATCTCGAACTGAAGGGCGTCGGTGGCATCTTGCGCCGGGCGGCGTCGGCGGCGTCGCTCCCGATGATCGCTGCGGCAACGCCTGGCCTCGAACACCTGCTCGTGCTCGGCAAGATCAAGGAACTCGAACGAGAACGGGCGGCCGATCTGATCATCGTCGACGCACCGCCCGCCGGTCATGCTGCACCGTTTCTCCGTTCGGCGACCGGGCTCTCCGACGTCGTACAGTCCGGGCCCGTGCGGGATCAGGCCGTCGAGGTCGATGCCATGCTGCGCGATGCGGCTCGTTGCCAGGCAATGATCGTCACGCTGCCCGAGGAGACGCCGGTCACCGAAGCCATCGAGCTGGCGAACGAGCTGACCGGCGACATCGGGATGGCCCTGCTGCCACTCGTGGTCAACGCCTGTTGGCCCGAACGACCGGGGCTGTCCAAGACGCCGGCGATGGCGGCGCGTTCGCAGAAGGTCACCCTGTCGTCGGCGGCGAAGGTGGCGCTGGCCTCGTCGGGCGAATTCGGTCGCGAGCGCCTCGATCGCCAGCATCAGCAGATCGATCGGCTCTGCTCGACGCTCGAGCGCTCGATGGTGACGCTTCCGCGCCTCCCGACGCCACGACTCACGCTGCACCATCTCGGCGTGCTCGCCGATGCGCTGGTCGGTCCGCTCATCGATCCGGAAGAGGTGTCGACATGAGTGCACGCACGCGTGATGTTGCCGAATCGTTCGCCGATGAGGTGGCCACGGCGGCACTGATCGTCACGTGCGGTCCTGGCGGCGTCGGAAAGACCACCACAGCGGCGGCCCTCGGCGTTGCTGCCGCGCGCGCCGGCCGTCGAGTCGTCGTGGTCACCGTCGATCCTGCCCGGCGGCTCGCCGACGCACTGGGTCTCGAGCCCGGTGCCGCGTCCGATGCGCCGCACCGCGTGACCGGTTTGCCTGGTCGCGGCACCGCCGAGGCGTCCGGTGAGTTGTGGGCGTTGATGCTCGACGCCGCCTCGACATTCGATCGGCTCGTGCACGAGCAGACCTCCAACGCCAAGCAGGCCGAAGCAATCCTCCAGAACCCGGTGTATCGCGCGATCTCGGGCTCGCTGTCGGGAGCGCAGGAGTACATGGCGATCGAGCGGCTGCATCAGCTGCACACGAGCGGTGAGTGGGATCTCGTCATCGTCGATACGCCACCGTCACGTCATGCGATCGATCTGCTCGAGGCGCCTGATCGACTCATCGGATTCCTGAGCCATCCCGTGTACCGCACGCTCACGGCGGGCCAGCGGGCGTTTGCGAGGGTGACCAACGCGGCGGCGTCGATGTTCCTGTGGGCGGTCCGCCGACTTGCCGGACCGCAGATCGTCGAGGACACCGTCGAGTTCTTCCGATCACTCGCCAACATCGAACCGGGCCTTCGTCAGCGAGCCGGCGAGGTGTCGGTGCTGCTGCGGTCGGAGACTGCGACGTTCGTGGTCGTGTCGAGTCCGCGGGCCGAGGCGATCGGTGAGGCCGAGCATCTCATCGGGGCGTTGCGCGACGGCGACTTCCCGTTCGCCGGCGTCGTGGTCAACCTGATCCATCCGATGCCGATCGATCTCGCGCCCGCCGACCGGGCCGCCCTCGCCGACATCGGTGACGGCCCGCTTGCCGATCATCTGGCGTGGCACGACGAGCTGACCGAACTCGCGGCTGCCGAGCGCGATGAGCTCGCCGTGCTCGCCGACCTCGCCGAGGATGTGGTGGTCGTCGAACTGCCGCTGATGTCGGTGGACGTGCACGACGTCGCCGGGCTGGTCGGGTTGGCCGATCGCCTCGTGGGCGGCAACTAACCTCGTCTGCGTGACTGCAGTCCCCGATCAGCCTCATCGCCGGCTCGACGGTCTGATCGACGAGCTCTTCGCCCGTCCCGATGGCGAGGGCATCAGCTTGGCGTTGCTCGTCCAGCAACGTGGTGAGGTGATCGCCGAGCGCTACGGGGTGCAGCCGAAGAACATCTTCCAGCCGGAGATCGCGGTCACGGCGGACACCACACTGACGAGTTGGTCGATGGCGAAGTCGATCACCCACGCAGCGCTCGGCCTGCTGGTTGCCGATGGTCTCGTCGATGTCGCCGCGCCGGCAGCGGTCCCCGAATGGGAGGGGACGGACAAGGCCGAGATCACGCTGCTCCAACTCCTCGAGATGCGCTCGGGCCTTCGTTTCGTCGAGGACTACGTCGACGACGGGGTGTCGCACTGCCTCGAGATGCTGTTCGGCGAGAGCGGGCCGAGCCATGCCGCATACGCCGCCGCGCTCCCGCTCGATCATGCGCCCGGCACGGTCTACAACTACTCGTCGGGGACGACGAACATCATCGCTCGGATCATCGGCGACATCGTGTTCGGCGCTGTCGGCGGCGAACCCGACGAGCGTCGCAACGCAATCGATTCGTTCCTCCACGAGCGCCTGTTCGCTCCCGTGGGGATGACCTCGGCGGCTCCGAAGTTCGACGACGCCGGCGACTTCGTGGGTTCGTCGTACGTGTACGCGACGGCGCGCGACTTCGCGAAGTTCGGCGAGCTGTACCGCCACGACGGCGTGACGTCCGACGGCGTCCGCATCCTCCCCGAGGGCTGGTCGATCCAGGCCCGTGGGTTCTCGGCGCTCGACCCCGAGAACGGTTGCGAATACGGCCGGCACTGGTGGATGTGGCCCGAGATTCCCGGCAGCCTCGTCTGTCACGGCCACGAGGGCCAGTACGTCGTCGTCGACGTCGACCGCGAGCTCGTGGTGGTTCATCTCGGCAAGACACCGTCGGACGAGACCGCCAAGCTGCGTGCTCGTCTGCGCGACATGATCCGTCTGTTCTGAACGATGGCTTGGTAGGAAGGACAGGTGACGGATCGAGCCGAGCGCGAAACGGACGCCGTCCGTGGGCCGCTCGATGGCGTGCACGACACGACACACGAGATGGATCGTGGCGTGCTGCCGACCGGCGAACTCCCCGCGCTCATCCGAACCGACGGCAAGTCGAAGCCGAGGATCCGACCGATCCGCCTCACGGTCAAGGCGCTGCTGTTCGTCGTCATCGCCGTCTTCCTGCTGCCACCCGTCCTCAGCGGTTTCAGGCAGGCCATCCAGACGGCCCGCGAGGTCAATCCCGGGCTGCTCGCGGCCGGCTTCGTCCTCCAGGTCCTCGCCCTGTTCAGCTATTCGCTGCTGACCCGAGCCACGCTCGGGACCGCCGGTCGTCAGCTCTCGATGGCGCGCATGTTCCGCATCCAGCTGAGCACCAAGGCGCTGTCGAACATCGTGCCCGGCGGCAATGCGGCGAGCTCGGCACTCGGCTACCGGCTCCTCACGTTGTCGGGGATCAGCGGGCCCGACGCCGGGTTTGCGCTGGCGATGGCAGGCATCGGCTCGGCAGTGGTGCTGAACGTCATCTTCTGGACAGGGCTCATCATGTCGATCCCATTTCGGGGGGTCAACGAGGCCTACAGCCTCGCGGCGGTCGCCGGCATCATCATCATCGGCGTTGCCGGCGGCCTCGTCGTCGGCATCATGGACGGCTCGGGTCGGGCCGAACGACTGGTGCGATGGATCGCTCGCAGGTTCCGAACCGACGAGGACAAGTTCGCGGCGGCGCTCCACCAGGTCGCGGAGCGCCTCGAGGAGCTCGTCAGGGATCGCCCGTTGCTGCGCAAAGTGGTGTTCTGGGCGATGGCCAACTGGCTGCTCGATGCTGCCTCGCTGTGGGTGTTCGTCCAGGCGTTCGGCGGCACCCTGAGCCTCGACGCGCTGCTGGTTGCGTTCGGCTTGGCCAACGTGCTCGCCGCGATCCCGATCCTCCCGGGCGGCCTCGGCGTGGTCGACGCCACCTACCTGACGACCCTGGTGGGCTTCGGGATCCCCCGACGTGTGGTGGTTGCCGCGATCGGCACCTATCGCCTCGCCCAGTACCTGATGCCGATCGCGCTCGGCGCGCTGGCGTATGCCTCACTGCGTGTCGGGCCGTGGAAGATCGAGAAGCGTGACCGCCTGGTCGGACTGCGCGATCTCGCACGGGCCGAGTCGGAGAAGGGCGAGTCTCGCCTCGACTTCGCGCTGCGGTTCGGTGGCAAGCGTCCGACGGTCGACGAGGCCGACGATCCCGCGCTCCGAGGCGGTGATGAAGCCCGATCCCGACGCACCCGAGCGCGACGACTGACGGCTTTCGCCCGACCGACGATCGAGCGGTACCGTCGTGTCCATGACAGTGCACGAACGCCCCTTCGGTCGGTACCTCGAGGACTTCACCCCCGGCGACGTCCTGCGCCATTGGCCCGGCAAGACGATCACGGAGTACGACGACCATCTGTTCTGCATGATCACGATGAACCACCATCCGTTGCACACCAACGACTGGTTCGCCGCCGAGTCGGTGCAGGGACGCAACGTGGTGGTCGGCAACCTCGTGTACAGCCTGGTCCTCGGCATGAGCGTGCCCGACGTGAGCGGTGCAGCGATCGCCAACCTGGAGGTCGAGACGCTGCAGCACAAGTTCCCGACGTTCCACGGCGACACCATCCACGCCGAGACGCGGGTACTCGAGGTGAAGGAGTCGTCGTCGAAGCCCGACCGGGGCATCGTCAAGGTCGAGACGAAGGGCTTCAACCAGGACGGCAAGGAAGTCTGCTACTTCATCCGCAAGGTGTTGATCTGGAAGCGTGAGTTCGCTCCCGACCGCAAGCGCCCGTACGACGGCACCGACGTCTGGGCCGACTGACATCCCGGTGCCGTGTGGTCGCGTGATCGATTCCGGCGCCGTGCTCGCATGGGGGGCGCGCGATCTGCGCGACCTGCCCTGGCGCCGTGAACGTGATCCATGGCGGATCCTCGTCGCCGAGGTCATGCTCCAGCAGACCCAGGCCCATCGCGTCATTCCGAAGTGGACGGTGTTCCTCGACGTCGTTCCCGACGCCGTCAGCGTGCGCCGAGGCGTCGTTGGCCGACGTGCTCCGACTCTGGCAGGGGCTCGGCTATCCGAGGCGGGCGAGGAATCTCCATGCCACGGCAGCGGCCGTCGTCGACCGCCACGACGGCAGGCTGCCCGACGACCTCCACGCGTTGTTGGCGCTTCCCGGCATCGGGCCGTACACCGCTCGAGCCGTGCTCGCGTTCGCCTTCGAACGCGACGTGGCAGTGGTCGACACGAACATCGCTCGAGTCCTCGCCCGCACGACCGGCGAGCGGCTGACCCCGAAGCAGGCCCAGGCCGCCGCCGACGAACTCGTGCCGATCGGCGACGGCTGGCTGTGGAACCAGGTGTTCATGGATCTCGGTGCCGGCGTGTGCCGTCCGGCGCCGATGTGTGAGATCGTGCCCACTCACGTCGTCGTGTGCGTGGTTCGTGGGCGGCATGACGGATCCTGACCCGGCCGTCGGCTCGGCCGGGGTCAGCACGCGCCAAGCACCGTTCGAGGGCAGCGACCGTCAGGCCCGCGGTCGCGTCCTGAAGGCGCTGGGCGCCGGCGCACAACCGCTCGACGCGTTCGACACGCGCATCGTCGACAGCCTCGTCGCCGACGGCCTCGTCGAGACTCATCGACGGCACGGTCCTCGCCCTCCCCGTGCGTTACGATCTGGGGTCAGACCCCAGATGTAACGCACTGGTGGATTGGTGGGTGATCGCCGCGTCGCATCTACGGTTGGGTCGTGCGTCCAGCCAGAGACTTCTTCCGTCCGCTCGCCGTCGGGGCCCCCGAACCCGTCCGCGAGATCCCGTTCCCCCCGAGCCGGATGATCCACTTCTTCCCGCCGTCGAACGACAAGATGCGCTCGAAGGTGCCCGAGATCGCACCGACGGTCGACATCTTGCTCGCCAACCTCGAAGATGGAGTGCCGGCCGACCAGAAGGAAGCCGCTCGCGCCGGACTGATCGAGGTGGCCAACACGGTCGACTTCGGTGACACGCAGTTCTGGACCCGGGTGAACAGCCTCGACTCGCCCTGGGGTCTCGACGACCTCACTGCAGCGGTGCTCGAAGCCGGCGAGGCGCTCGACGTGATCATGATCCCGAAGGTCGAGGGGCCCGAGGACATCCACTACGTCGATCGACTGCTCGCCCAGCTCGAAGCGAAGGCCGGGCTGACCGAGCCGTTGCTCGTCCACGCCATCTTGGAGACTGCCAGGGGGGTGGCGAACGTGGAGGAGATCTGTGCGGCGTCGCCACGCATGCAGGGCCTGTCACTCGGGCCGGCCGACCTCGCCGCCAACCGGCGGATGAAGACGACCCGAGTCGGCGGTGGGCATCCCGGCTACCTGGTGCGCGCGGATCCTGCCGGCGACGACATCGAGGCGCCCCGCACGACGTACCAGCAGGACCTGTGGCATTACACGATCGCCCGCATGGTCGATGCCTGCGTCACCAACGGCATCCTGCCGTTCTACGGGCCCTTCGGCGACATCAAGGACACCGTGGCATGCGAGGACCAGTTCCGCAACGCCTACCTGCTCGGCTGCGTCGGTGCGTGGAGCCTGCACCCGGTGCAGATCGCCATCGCGAAGAAGGTGTTCAGCCCTGACCCCGCCGACGTGGCCCACGCCCAGCGGGTCATCGATGCCATGGGAGATGGCACGGGAGCGATCATGCTCGACGGCAAGATGGAGGACGACGCCTCCGTGAAGCAGTGCCGAGTGGTCGTCGAACTTGCCCACGCACTGTCCGAACGCGACCCCGAACTCGCCGCCCGCTACGGCTTCTGACCCCGTCCCGCGATGATGTTCTGGCGCACCCCGTGCACCTGAATCTCATCGCTCCCGCTGCGATGAGATTGTGGCGCACCCCTTGCACCGGAATCTCATCGCTGATGATCGAGGAGTGATCATGACCGACACGAACGACGACATGCGACCCCGCCGCTCGGTGCTCTACATGCCGGCTGCCAACGAGCGTGCGCTCGAGAAGGCGCAGACGATCCCGGCCGACGCGATCATCTTCGACCTCGAGGATGCCGTGGCTCCCGACGCCAAACCCGACGCGCGCGCCAAGGCGGTGGCGGCAGTTCAGTCAGGTCTGTACGGCAACCGCGAACTGACGATCCGCTGCAACGGCCTCGACACCCAGTGGGGACGCGACGACGTGCTCGCCGCGGGGGTTGCGTCACCGTCTGCCGTGGTGATCCCGAAGGTCGACTCGGTCGAGTACGTCGACCAGGTGTCGGCGCTGCTCGACGAGGCCGGTGCACCGGCGAGCGTCATGATCTGGCCGATGATCGAGACGCCGACGGCGATGTTCAATGTCCGTTCGATCGCCGCACATCCCCGAGTCGCCGTGCTCGTCATGGGCACCAACGACCTCGCGAAGGAACTCCGCTCTCCGCTCGTCCCGAGTCGTCATCCGCTCGTGGCGCACCTGGCGACGGCGCTGCTCGCCGCTCGTGAGGCCGGCAAGGTGATCCTCGACGGGGTCTACAACGACGTCAAGAACCCCGATGGGTTCGAGGCCGAGTGTCGCCAGGGCATGGAGATGGGCTTCGACGGCAAGACGCTCATCCACCCCAGCCAAGTCGAGCCCGCCAACGAGATGTGGGCGCCGACGGCTGACGACATCGACTACGCCGAACGCGTCATCGCTGCATTCGACGAAGCGGTCGCCGATGGGCGTGGAGTGGTCACCGTGGACGGACGCATGATCGAGAACCTCCACGTCGACAACGCCCGCCGGGTCCTCGCGACAGCCGCCGCCATCGCCGCCCTCACCTGACCCTCACTCGCCCCCGAAAAATGCGGCGAGATGTGCACTCCGTGCACATTCCAGCGCACATTTCGGGTGTGGAAGGGGGAATCTCAGCGCGGGGAGGTGACCGCGGCGAGGATGTCGTCGAAGGCGGCGTCGGCGTAGGCGATCATCTCGGCGTCGGTGCGATCCTGGATCGGGTGCGGGGTGAACACCCGGGCGACCGAAGCGAAGCCGAGTGCCGTCGACTGGGCGACGGCGGCGTCGACGAACTCGGCCGAGGCGATGAACATCCCCGGGATGCCTCGCAGTTCCAGATCGCTGATGTCGTGCACACTGCACGACGTACAACTGCCTCAATCGGCCAAGGCCTCGATCACGACCTGACACTCGACCGAGATCTGATGGCGCAGATCGACAGGTGCCGGCTTGGTGAACGTCGGCTTGCGGTATCGCTTGACGTTCGCGCCGACCGCCACGAGCCGCTCTTCGATCCGGTTCAGGAACACGTCACCGCGCGGCTTGGAGATGTCGAGGAGCCCGACCGTCAGCCCCGACAACGAGGCGGGCCGGGCCAGTCGCTGCCGCTCGGCGACGTTGCGTTCGCCGGTCGGATCGAGGATCGTGCGGGTGGGCGCTGCGATGGAGGCCATGGGCTGCTCAGTATGTCACGGCTCGGGTGACGGGTGCCGAGCCGATCTCACCGTTCGCCCAGCCGCCGATGATCTCCGAGAACAGGCCGGCGCCGCCACCCGCGTAGGTCAGCATCAAACCGCCGGGTCGGAACTTCGGCAGCGACGGTGCGTCGGCGAATCCGGCCGGAAGACCTTCGGTCATCCCGTCGGCTCCTCGGACGAGGTCGGAGCCGGGCCGGTTGAGGTGGGCCGAGATGCCCGCAACGATCTGTTCGCGATCCCATCCGGCGTCGGCGAACACCCGGGCGTGTTCGGGACCCATCACCAGGATGGCGTCGAAGCCGAGGATGAGCTTGGGGTGGTGCAGTGCCTGCAGGCTCGCGGCGAGCGATCGGGCGAGCGAGTCCGGGTCGCGCGACAACTGATCGACGACGCACCGGGTGCCTTCCCCGGCGAACACGGTGAGTGCATCGACGCCCGGCTCGATGCCGTGCTCGCCGGCGAGCGTGCCGTACGGCGAGTCGACATCGTTCTCGGCGAAGCAGAACCCGATCTTGCCCGGGCTCCCATGGGTCGCCCGGTCGATCTCGCCCGGCCGGCCACCGCCGACGTTACGAACGACCAGTTGCAGCGCCCGACCGATCGTGGAGTTCGCGCGGTTCCCCTGACCGAGTGCGTTCCCACCCGAGTTCATCCCGATCGCACGGGTGCCCGGGCCGCTGCAGACGATCACCGGACCGACCGGCATCGTGGTTGCGAGCAGGCCGTGCATGTTGAACTCGTTCGTGCACGCTGCTTCGACGGCGGTCAGGACCCACGGCAGGTACTCGGGCTTGCATCCGGCCATCACCGCAGCGATGGCGACCTTCTCGACGGTGACGTCCACGAGGTCGGGCGGCACGGTCGCAACGATGTCGCTCGGCGCTCGTGTCGTGCCCGTCAGCATGCGCATCACACGCTCCTCGGTGGGCGGCACGACGGGCAGGCCGTCGGTCCATCCGCGGGTGAACATCATCTCCATCTCGTCTTCGGCCTGGGCCACGTCGATGCGACGCGATGCGAGGATCGACGCCCCGAACCGGACGTTGAGGGCATCGACCAGATCAGGATCGACACTCATCGAACCGCACCCCGGCCGCATCGCGGGGAGATCCGGCCCCAGCCCCGTGATTCCGGTGACACGCTCCCACTCCTCGCGATGCCAGCCGACCGTGCGTTCGATCTCGACACCGTCGACGACACGAATGACGGTGGGAACGGTCTCGATGCCGTGATGCCAGCTGACGGCGAGGTCCTCATCGTGCACCGCGGCGATGTCACTGGGGAAGTTCGGGTCATCCTGCGTGTAGACGGTCAGGGTCGCGGCGCCGTCGAGTTGCACGAGAACCGAGCCGACCGAGTGGCAGGTGGCGCACTCCTCCTTGACCACGATGACGATCCCGTCGGGGAGTACTGGTCGGTCGAGCGTGTCTGCCATGGGCCGACGGTAGCAACCGGCGAGGGTGTGCGACGTAGGTCACCTCGCCCGGGTTTGCGCGGAGATGTACCGAACGATCTATCGTGCGTCCATCGGGGGTTCACAGAGTTCAGATGCTGGATCAGGCGGCATGAGGGTCACGTTCCACGGTGTCCGTGGGTCGACTCCGTGCCATGGTGAGGAGATCGCCCGCTACGGCGGCAACACCTCGTGCGTGTCGTTGGAGATTCCCGGCATGGATCCGGTGCTGTTCGATCTCGGCACGGGGCTGCGCTACTTCGGCCAGACGCAGCCTCCCGACGAGCCGTTCCGCGGCACCTGCCTGCTCAGCCACCTCCACTGGGACCACATCCAGGGGTTGCCGTTCTTCAAGCCGTTCCTGCGACCCGGTGCTCACGTCACGATCTACGCCCCGGTCC
Source organism: Ilumatobacteraceae bacterium (assembly GCA_963743825.1). Lineage (GTDB taxonomy): Bacteria > Actinomycetota > Acidimicrobiia > Acidimicrobiales > Ilumatobacteraceae > Sva-07. The sequence continues at coordinate 37,371 of CAVURC010000013.1, forward strand.
AGCCCGGTGACATCACGGTGGCCGACGTCTTCGCCGACACGATCAAGCCGCCACTGTTCCCGATCCACTTCTCGATGTTCCCGGGGATGGTCGATCTCCACGAGATCGGCGACGACGAGTTCACCATCGGCGATGCGAAGGTCATGACCCGCCTGATTCCGCATGTCGGGCACACGGTCGGCTACCGCGTCGAGTGGGGCGGACGGTCCGTCGTCTACATGAGCGATCATCAGATGCCTGCCGACGGCTCGCACTCTGCATGGCCCGGTGTTCTCGAGCTGTGTGCGGGTGCCGATCTCCTGATCCACGACGCGCAGTACACGCCCGAGGAGTTCGAGACCAAGCGTGACTGGGGGCACTGCACGCCCGAGTACGCCGTCTGGCTCGCCGCCACGACTGGCGTCAAGCGCCTCGCGCTGTTCCATCACGATCCGGCCCACGACGACGACGAGCTCGACACGATCCTCGGCGCAGCGATCGAGTGCGCGGCCAAGCGCGGCGTCGAGGCGTTCGCCGCCCGCGAGCGAACCACCGTCGACGTCTGAAGCGTTGTCGTCGCTCGCTGTCGTCGCCTCGGTCCTGCTCGGCATTGCGTTCCTGGTTGCCGGCGGTTCGAAGATCGCCGCCGGCGAGGCGTGGCCCGCACAGGCTCGGGGACTCGGAGCTCCGTCGTTCGTCATTCCGGTGTTGCCGTGGTTCGAGATCGTGCTCGGCGCACTGCTCGTCGTGCAGGTGGCGCCGACCGCGGTGGCTGTCGTCGCACTGATCACCCTGTTGGCGTTCACCGGCCTCATCGTCCGGCGGCTCGCACAGGGGGAGCACCCACCCTGCGCATGTTTCGGTGCCTGGTCGGCCAAGCCGCTCGGTCCGGGCCATCTGGTCCGCAACGGAGTGCTCATGCTGCTGGCCGTCATCGTCATCGCCGCCTGACGTTCACGATGTGTCTGACACATCGTGAACGTCGGCGCGGCGAGGTCAGGTGGTGGCGAGGATGAAGGCGAGGGTGCGGGCTTCGTCGCGCCAGGCGTCGTAGCGGCCGGTCGGGCCACCGTGGCCGGCGCCGAGTTCGGTCCGCAGCACGATCGGTGCAGAGCCCGTCGACACGTCACGAAGCCGCGCGATCCACTTCGCCGGCTCGTGCACGCTGACCCGCGGGTCGTTCAGCCCTGCGGTCGCATAGACGGCCGGATAGTCGGCCGCGACGGTGTTGTCGTAGGGCGAGTACCCGAGGATGCACGTTGCGTACGGCTCCACGCGAGGGTCGCCCCACTCCTCCCATTCGGTCACCGTGAGCGGAAGTGTCGGATCGCTCATGGTGCTGACCACGTCGACGAACGGCACCTCGGCCACGACGCTGCAGAACAGATCGGGCCGCTGCGTCATGCACGCCGCAACGAGGAGACCGCCCGCGGATCCTCCGCGGATCGCGAGGCGATCGCCGTCGACGATGCGCTCGGCGATCAGGTGCTCGCCGCAGGCGATCGTGTCGTCGAACGTGTTCGTCTTGGCGAGCAGCTTGCCGTCGAGGTACCACTGGCGACCGAGTTCGCCGCCGCCACGCGGATGAGCGAGCGCCCAGACGAACCCGCGATCGAGCAGCGACAGGCGGGCGACCGAGAACCATGGAGGCATCGACGCCTCGTAGGCGCCGTAACCGTAGAGCACACCCGGCGCGGTTGCGTCGAGCGGCGTGTCGACGTGGTGGACGATGTCGAGGGGTACCTGCGTGCCGTCCGCAGCGGTCGCCCACAGCCGTCGGGTCCGATACAGGTCGAGGTCGACTCCGGGTGTGGGGATCCGGCGCAACAACGTCCGTTCACCGGTGGCGACGTCTTCGTCGTACAGCGTCGTCGGCATGGTGAGCGACTGGACCGTGAACCGCAGCAGGTTCGTCTCCCATTGCGGATTCGCCGCCGGCTCGACGTCGTGGGGGTCGCCGCCGAGGTCGATCACGCGCTCGGTCAGATCGCGGAACAGCACACGCAGCCGAGGCTGGGCGTCGGTCCATTCGTGGATCACGAGATGTGTTGCGAACGCGTCGGCGCCGAGAATGCGTCGGCCCGGAAGGTGGGCGACGAGCTCGGTCCAACTCTCCGGTCGGGCGAGGTCGGCGCCGACCGGAGCGGTCAACAGCCGGAAGTCGACCGCGTCGTCGTTCGTGTGCATCACGAACAGCTCGCCCCAGTGATCGATGCCGTACTCCACGTCCGGCCGACGTTCGAGCACCACGATGGGATCGTCGGTCGGACGGTCGGTCGAGAGCAACCGGGTCTCGCTGCTCGTGCGGCTTGCCGACTGGATCACGATCCACGAGTCGGAGCGGGTGGAGCCGATGCCGACGTAGAACCGTTCGTCGGTCTCGTCGAACACGCACACGTCGTCGACTCGTGGTGTGCCGATGCGGTGGCGCCACACGGTGGCCGGGCGTTCCTGGGCATCGGGCGTGACGTAGAAGAGCCAGTGGCCGTCGCGTGACCACGCGACGCCGGCGTTGGAGGTGAGGTCGAGTCGATCGTCGAGGTCGTCGCCGGTGTCGAGGTCGCGGATTCGCAACGTGTACTGCTCGTCGCCGGTGGTGTCCATCGACCATGCGGCGAAGCGATGATCCATCGACACGTCGAACGCCCCGAGGTCGAAGTACTCGTGGCCGTCCGCTTCGAGGTTCTCGTCGAGCAGGACCCGATCGGTGGCTCGATCGGCCGTCGGACCGCGATGGTGGACGGGGTAGCTCTTGTCCTCGGTGGTGGAGGTGACGTACCACCACGGACCGAACTCGACCGGTGTCGACAGGTCGGTCTCCTGCACTCGGGATCGGATCTCGCCGAAGATGGTCTCGATCGTGTCGGCGTGGGGGTTGAAGAACTGTTCGGCGGCGGCGTTCTCGGCTTCGAGATAGGTGAGCAGGTCGGGGTCGTCGACCTGGCGCATCCAGGCATACGGGTCGTCGACGTCGCCGGTCGGACGCTTCCAGGTGTGGGGCCGCTGCGGGGCGCGTGGCGTGGTGGCGGCGTGGTGGTTCTGTAGGTCGGCTTCTTCGGTCACGGTCGAGCCAATGTAGGCAGCCAGCGGTACCGTTCATGCACCATGCGAGTGTGGATCGACCAAGACCTGTGCACCGGTGACGGGCTGTGCGTCGACCACTGTCCTGACGTGTTCGTGCAACTCGAGGACGGCATCGCCTACGTCGCCGAGAGCGGCCAGGTGCTCAACGATCCCGGTGGGTCGGGCAGCTTGGCGTGGGTGACCGAACGACATCTCGGCGATGTGATCCACGCGGCCGAGCTGTGCCCTGGTGAGTGCATCTTCATCGAGGTCGAGGCCGATGTCGGCGCCACTGGCGACGACGAGTTCGCCGACCTGCTCGACCTCGCCGACGACGCCGCCGCCTGACCGGTCTGTCGGGGTCGGGTCCGGAAAGCGAGAAGGGAATCAATCCGGGCCGAGATCCAGATGGAGGGCTCGGTCGGCTGACCGAACGGGCCGGTGACCCATCCGGCCACCGAGAAGGCCGGATGGGTCGGGGCAGATCAGATGTAGTAGCCGAAGACGTCGATGATGACGTCGGTGCTGCCGGCCTGGTTTCCGTTGAACACGTTGATCTTGCGGTCCGCATCGATCGCCACGACGATCGAGTTGGCGATCTGGATGTCGCCCGGACCCCAGTTGAGCAGCGACGTCAAGGTCGAGGTGACGTTGCCGGCGGTGACCGACAGGAAGTTCGGCCCGGTCATGTTGGCGGCGGTCACGTTGATCTGAACGGCCGTCGCACCGAGCGGGACCACGTTCTTGAGGGCATCCGGGACGGTGCCGGTCTCGGTGTGGCCGTCGGCGACACTGATGAACGCGGTTGGTGTTCGGCGCCATCTGGCCCTTCACCGCGTAGTTCGGCTGGCGGGAGTCGTAGGCGCGCTGCGGGACGGCGAGCGCGTTGTACGAACCCGACGTCGAGGTGCCCGCCAGCTTCACGAAGCGGACTTCGCCTGCTGTAGCGGTCGGGACCGTGAACCAGAGCGTGCCGTCCTTGTCGACGTACACCTCACCGGCCACGTGCTTGCCGGGCGTCGTACCGGTGACGGAGCCGGCGAGCAACAGCATGTGCGCGCCGTTCGGGGATGCGATGGCCAGCGCGGTCGGCACCGGATCGGTTGCAGCGGCCGCTGCCGCTGCAAGGTTGGCCGCGACGACACCGAAACCGGCAGGCGACGCCGGTCGAGCCGTGGACACCGTGGATGACCTCTGCATTTCCGTATCCGCCGACGTTGGCCGGGTAGGGCGCGTCGACGAGGGCAGGAGCTGCGTCGCTCACGCTGAAGGAGCTCGGCCCGGCGGGCGCGGTCGCCGCCAACGCCGGCGTCGCATGAGTCAGCACGGTGTCGGGCGCAGTGGACGAGTTGACTTGCGCGGCCAGGATTGGCGCGGCCGTCGGCGGACGCTGTGCCGCGGTCTTGCCCAGCACGACGGCGCCGACGGCGGCGCCGGCGCCGCCGATGGCGAGCTTGCGCAGCAGGGCGCGGCGTTCGTTGGGTGCTTCTTCGGTGTTCTCGGGTGAGATGGTCGTGTCTGACATGTCAGGAATGCTCCTTGATTGGCGGGGGTGACCGGTGTTCGATTCGGCAGCCGCAGCGCGACTGCCTTAACACAACTGTAATCTTCTTCGCCTGGTGAGGAAAGGCGCGCCGGGAAGTTTCCGATGCATGCGTCGACCCAAACCGGTGCTGCACGGGTTCCTGTCGACGTTGCTGCCGTAGGATTTCCGGATGCCGATGCGGATCGAGTGCAAGAACTTCGAGAGCCGTTCGTACCCGAACGGCGACACCGTGAGGAAGTGCAACCTCGATCTGGCTCCGGATGCACCGTGGCGCTGTCCCGGAGAACTGCTCGAAGTACGAGCGTCGTCTCGCTGACGTCGCCTGGGCGCACGGCTCGCTGATCGTTCCCGCCCACGCCGCCCGAGCCGCAGGGGCTCGACGACGGGAGTGCAGCAGCGATCCTCGACGAAGCCGAGGAGATCTTGAACGCGGCCGGTTCCAGCATCCGCGCCGAGGTCGAAGCCGAACGGACCGCCTCCGAGTCCGGCTTCTTCAAGCGCATCTTCAGACGCAAGCGCTGAACTGTCACACGGTGCCGGGTCAAACGTGACACTTCGGTGGAGGTGACAGGTCTTCGGTGCGACGCACCGGGTGCTACGGGCAGCTCGATCAGCGCTGGACGGTGATGTCGTAGGCGCAGGTGTGGGCGCCGCTGGTCTTGTGGGTGACCCGCGCGACGGCGGCGTCGGGCAGCACACCCTGGAGGAATTCGAGCTCGCTCGCACAGGCCTTGCGGAAGCGGCTGGCCACGCTCCAGATGGCGCAGCTGTGCAGGTTGATCCGGAAGTGGTCGTCGGCCAGCTGTTCCCAGTCGCAGAGGTATCCCTGGGCGTCGAGCAATTCGGTCACGCGGGCGACGCGCTCGGCGACGGGGGTGTCGGCCAGCTGCGCCTGTGCGTCGTCGACGAGCCGACGGCGACGACGGTCGAAGATGCGGTCGACGAGTTCGGGCTGCTCGTCGTCGACGAGTTCGAGGAGCTCGATCGACAGGTCGTCGGGGGCGACGAACAGCGGCTCGGTGCGTTCGGTGGCGTGGTAGCGGTCGGCAGGCCGCCCGGTCTGCCCGGCATGGCGGCGTGCTTCGATCAGCCCCGCAGCTCGCAGGGCGCCGAGGTGCTGTCGGACGGCGCTCGATGAGACTCCGAGCGTGGCTGCGAGCTCGTCCGCGGTCGCCTCGCCCTGGCGTTTCAGCGCCTCGAGCACGCGCCGCTGCGGGGGCGACGGCGCTGCATCGGTGACGGGCATGTGCCGAGCGTAGCTTGTTTGCACACTTTCGCAAGGAAGAACTTGTGAAACGTGATCCGTGCTGGTAGCAAGGGGTACGTGATGCAGCATCGGACACCATCAGCAGCCGTGCCGACACCGACCGAGCCCTCGTCTCGCTCGGTAGCGTGGCTGGCGGCCGGAACGAACATCTGCCACACGATCGGCCACGGAATCGGCCCCAGAGAGGAACGGCGATGAGTGAGACGTTGCGAGAGATCGAGGAACTGACCAACGCCGGTTACCAGTACGGCTTCAGCACCGACCTCGACACCGACATCGCGCCGCCCGGGCTGAGCGAGGACGTCGTGCGGTTGATCTCGGCCAAGAAGAACGAGCCCCAGTGGCTGCTCGACTGGCGGCTGGCGGCGTACGAGGCCTGGACGAAGATGGACGAACCCGACTGGGCGAAGTTGCAGATCGCCCCGATCGATTACCAGGCGATCAGCTACTGGGCGGCGCCGAAGAAGAAGCCGGTACTCGACAGCCTCGACGACGTCGATCCAGAGATTCGCGAGATGTTCGACAAGCTCGGCATCCCGCTGCACGAGCAGAAGCTGCTGAGCAACGTCGCCGTCGACGCCATCGTCGACTCGGTCTCGGTGACCACCACGTTCAAGGCGACCCTCGCCGAGGCCGGCGTGATCTTCTGCTCGTTCTCCGAAGCGGTGCACGACCATCCCGACCTGGTGCGCGAGCACCTCGGCTCGGTGGTACCGGTTCGCGACAACTATTTCGCCGCACTCAACTCGGCGGTCTTCTCCGACGGGTCGTTCTGCTACATCCCCAAGGGCGTGCGCTGCCCGATGGAGCTGTCGACGTACTTCCGCATCAACTCGCAGAACACCGGCCAGTTCGAGCGCACGCTGATCGTCGCCGAGGACGACTCGCACGTGTCGTACCTCGAGGGGTGCACGGCGCCGCAGCGCGACGAGAACCAGCTCCATGCGGCCGTCGTCGAACTGGTCGCCAAGGACCGCTCCGAGATCAAGTACTCGACGGTGCAGAACTGGTATCCGGGCGACGAGAACGGTGTCGGCGGCATCTACAACTTCGTCACCAAGCGAGGTCGGGCGCACACCGACGCGAAGATCTCCTGGACCCAGGTCGAGACCGGTTCGGCCATCACCTGGAAGTACCCGAGCGTGATCCTGCAGGGCGACCGCTCCGTCGGCGAGTTCTATTCGGTGGCGCTGACCAGCAAGCGCCAGCAGGCCGATACCGGCAGCAAGATGATCCACATCGGCCGCGACACCACCAGCTCGATCATCTCGAAGGGCATCTCGGCCGCCCACGGACAGAACACGTACCGGGGCCTGGTGAAGGTGATGCGCTCGGCCGAGAACGCCCGCAACTACACCCAGTGCGACTCGCTGTTGCTGGGCAAGGAGTGCGGCGCCCATACGATTCCGTACATCGAGGTCAAGAACCCGAGCGCCCAGGTCGAGCACGAAGCGTCCACGTCCACCGTCGGCGAGGACCAGCTCTACTACTGCCGTCAACGCGGGATGACCGAAGAAGACGCGATGTCGATGATCGTCAACGGGTTCTGCCGCGAGGTGTTCAAGGAACTGCCGATGGAATTCGCCGTCGAAGCTCAGCGCCTGCTGAGCGTGAGCTTGGAAGGAAGTGTCGGCTGATGCTGCACGTCGAGAATCTGACCGCCTGCGATCGGGGAGAAGCAGATCCTGAAGGGGCTCGACCTCGATGTCGGCGCCGGCGAGGTCCATGCGATCATGGGCCCGAACGGGTCGGGCAAGAGCACGTTCGCACACGCGCTCGCCGGACGCGACGGCTACGAGATCGGCGGCACGGTCACCCTTGACGGTGCCGACCTGCTCGAGATGACGCCCGAAGCGCGCGCCGCCGCCGGCGTGTTCATGGGGTTCCAGTACCCCGTCGAGATCCCCGGCGTCAACAACATGTACTTCCTGCGCACGGCGCTCAACTCGGTGCGCCGCGCTCGCGGCGAAACCGAGATCGGCGCCAGAGACTTCCTCGCCGTGGCCAAGGAGGCGATGGCGCTCGTCGAGATGAAGCAGGACTTCCTCGATCGCGCGGTCAACGCCGGCTTCAGCGGCGGCGAGAAGAAGCGCAACGAGATCCTGCAGATGGCTGTGATGCAGCCGCGCCTCGCCATCCTCGACGAGACCGACTCCGGGCTCGACATCGACGCACTGCGCATCATCGCCGGCGGCGTCAATGCGCTGCGTGGACCCGAGCGGTCGATGATCGTGATCACGCACTACCAGCGCCTCCTCGACTACATCAAGCCCGACTTCGTGCACGTACTCGTCGACGGACGCATCGTCGAATCCGGCGACCACACGCTCGCGCTGCACCTCGAGGACCACGGCTACGCCGACTTCGTCAACACCGACCTCAACGATGCCCCCGAGCGACCGCTCGCGGGCGCCCCGTCGTCGCGATGAGCCCGACTGCACTTCCGGTGTCGCGCTCCGCCATCGACCGGCTCGACTCGATCGGTGTGCCGACCAAGCGCGACGAGGCGTGGCGGTACGCCCCGCACCGCAAGCTCGCCGAGCTGGTCTTCGGTCCGTCGCAGGGCCCGATCGACGACCTCGGCTTCGATCTCGACGAACGCCTGCCGTCGCTCGACGGCCCTCGCATCGTGATTGTCAACGGCGTCGTCGATCACGAGCGCTCGAGTTTCATCACCGGCGCAGTTGCCGGTGCAGGCGTGTCGTTGACGCCGTTGGCGGGTGCATCGTCCGACCTCGTCGCAACGCACTTCGAGCGCGCCGACGACGACGTCACCGATGCCTACCTGGCGCTCAATCTGGCGTACGGCACCGACGGCGCGGTGATCGAGATCGCCGACGGTGTTCGGCTCGAGGTGCCGATCCACGTCGTCACGGTCGTCGTGCCCGGCTCGACCACCACGGCCGCCAACATCGCGGCAACCAACATGTGGTGCAGCGGCGTGTCGATCCATGTCGGCAACGGCAGCTCGGCCACGGTCGTCGAGACACGGCTGGGCGACGGCGACGATGTCGGCGGGTCGAGTGCCCTCACGAGCGTTCATCTCGGCGACGACGCCACGTTCGAACATGTCGTGGTGCAGGACCTTCGGGCGACGCAGGTCCACCTCGGTCGGGTCGAAGTGACGCTGGGCGAGCGCAGCACGCTGCGAACCCGGTCGTTCAACCTCGGTGCGTCGTACGGCCGGCTCGAGTATCACATCGAGCTCGCCGGCGAGGGTGCGGTCGCCGACATGTCCGGGTTGTTCTCCGGTGTCGGTGAGCAGACCCTCGACCAGCAGATCACCGTGGTGCACCTCGCCAAGGACGGCACGAGCCGACAATCGTTCCGTGGGGTGCTCGACGACGCCAGCGTCGGCGTGTTCAACGGTGGCATCGACGTGTGCCCCGGCGCCGACGGCACCGACGCCGAACAGTCCAACGACAACCTCCTGCTGTCGAACCGGGCCGAGGTCAACACCCAGCCCCGCCTCGAGATCCTCGCCGACGAGGTCGCCTGCAAGCACGGCGCCACCGTCGGCCAGCTCGACGACACCGCCCTGTACTACCTGCGTTCGCGTGGCATCGCTGCCGACGACGCACGGCGCCTGTTGATCCGCGGGTTCGCCGACCAGGTCGTCGACGACGTCGGCATCGACGCAGTTCGCTCGTGGATCACCCACCGACTCGGACACGACGATGACTGATCCCGACGCAACGACCAACGACCAGTCCGTCGGTGAACCAGCCGTCGGTGAATCGGCTGTGGTGAATCGGCTGTCGGCGTCGGCGTGCGCAAAGGGTTCCCCCTGCCGCGCGACTGCGAGGTCACGATCGTCCCAGCGGGCCACCGGACCACGTTGCCCAAGGGCGAGCGGGTCACGTTGATGCAAGCGCTCGGCGGCACCGCCACCGTCAAGACCCGCCAAGGCGAGATGGCGCGCCTGAGCCGCAGCGACTCGATCGAGTTCGGCTTCATCGAGGCCCGCGACAACGACACCCCTGTGGTCGCGAATGATGCACCGTTCAGCGTCGACCGGGTGTGGGAAGCGGCCACCACGGTCTACGACCCCGAGATCCCCGTCGACATCGTCGAACTCGGACTCGTCTACCGCGTCGACGCCGAGCAGATGGCGAGCGGCGGCTGGCGCGTCGAGGTCGACATGTCGGTGACCGCACCGTTCTGCGGCATGGGCGACATCCTGCGCCAGGACCTGCACGATGCCGTCGCCGCGCTGAACGGCGTCGAAGAGGTCGAGGTCAAGCTGGTCTTCGACCCTCCGTGGACCGCATCGCGTCTGTCCGACGTGGCGCGCCTCGAACTCGGCATGATGTGATCGCCCGCTAGGTTCGGGCACGGATGAGTGACACGCCGCATCGCAACGTGGTCCGGGTGATCGATGCCGGCTACTGCGATCGGGCTCGACGTGCAACCCGTTCGATTCCCCGAGGGCACCAAGACCGCAGTCGATGCGGCTGCTGCGATCGGTTGCGGAGTCGGCCAGATCGTCAAGAGCCTGATCTTCGCCGTCGACGGCGAGGTCGTGCTCGCGTACGTCAGCGGATCGAATCAACTCGACGAGACGAAGCTGGCGCTGGCCGCCGGCGGAGCCGTCTGCAGCCGTGTCGACGCCGACACCGTGCGGGCTGCGACCGGCTTCCCGATCGGTGGCGTGCCGCCATTCGGTCACGACACC
>CAVURC010000014.1:0-144931 GCA_963743825.1 Ilumatobacteraceae bacterium
GCAGAAGCCGTCCATTCCCTTGACTCGGAGCATTCCGCCGGCGTCGGTGTCGGTGGAGTCGTGGGCAGCGACATCGTCGGCGGGCGCGAAGCCGGCGAGGTAGGACCAGGTGTCCTCTGGTGCGATGTTGCGCATCGGTTTGCCGATGATTGCCGCGATCCTCACCTTCGTAGTTCAGGTACTGGCAGTCGGCGGGGCGCAGCAGCATGCCGCGGTGCGAGTTCATTGCGGTGGTCGGCTTCTGGAAGTAGGTCGGCGTCGCGCCCATCGCCACGCCGAACTCGATCGCCCGGGACGGGTAGTTGAGGTGAACGCACAGGATCTTCGTCGGGTCGCATGGCGGCAGGTAGGTCGCTTCGGATTCGGCGACGCGTCGGCCGTCGCCGAGCACCAGTTCGTCGCCGTCGGGTTCGACCCAGTGCGGGATCCCGTCGTGCAGGATTCGCCGCCACTCCTCTCGTTCGCCCTCGAGCACGTTGGGTCGGGCGGTGACGCTCATGCCGGCTGCCTGTCGTTGGTGAGGTCGAACCACACGTGCACCTGACCGGTGCCGAATGCGTTCTCGTACTCCGAGAGCTGAGCGCCAGGGCGTTCACGTGCCGTTCGCTGAGGGCGCCGGCCATGCAGGTAGTGACCGAGCAGGCCTTCGGGCTTGAACGGCTTGTAGTCGGGATAGGAATCGATGACGCCGGCGTGTTCACCGCGTGCCCATCTGGCGAGGACGGCCTCGTCGAATGCGCGGGCCTCAGCCGAGATCACGTGCTCGGCGGCGGTCTTGACGTGATTGCTGGACGTGTCGAGCGTGGAAACCGATGACTCATCCCGCCCGACGCGAGGATCCCCGACATGCGTGTCGCTGCGGGCGATGGCGTCACCGAGCGCCGCTCCGAAGTCGAGGAAGTTGTGCGCTTCGGCATGCTGGCAGATGCCGATCCGCAGCACCGGTCGATCCCACTGGAGGTGATGGACGAGGTTGATCGTCGGGTACTGGATCGCGATGTGGTCGCTGGTGGTGTTGAACACCGGCAGCAGCCGCGCCGGTGCCGGCCTCGGCGACCAGCGCCGCAAGTGCCGGGGCGCCCGGGAAGTCATAGGGCAGGTCGGTGATCATCATCGGCAGTTCGTCCGACGTATAGACGCCGGAGTAGCGGTCGGCGCCGGCCACCACATGGAACGCCGTCGTGAACCAGTGCGTGTCGATGATGACCAGCGTGTCGACGTCGGCGGCGTCGAGCCGGGCCCGGATGTCGGCGAAGCCGGCGACCAGCGTGGTGTCGTAGCCGTCGTTCATCGCGATCCCGACCTGGCTCGGGGATCATGATCCCCGGCTGGCGACCAGTGCTGCGGCGTTGATCGTTCCCATGTTCATGCTCCTGTGTGTGCTGAGGTGGTGAGTGAGTCGTGACGGGTTGCGATGTTCTTGACGTCGCAGAAGAAGTCGAAGCTCCACGTTCCGCCCTCGCGGCCCATGCCGGAGTTGCGGGCACCGCCGAACGGTGCGGCGAGTTCGCGCACGTAGTAGCAGTTGACCCACACCGTGCCGGCGACCAGCCGATCGGCGACGTAGGTCGTGCGGGTCTCGTCGCAACCGAACAACGTCGCGGCGAAGGCCGTACTCCTGGTCGTTGGCGACCGTGATCGCCTCGTCCGCGTCGGCAACGGTGTGCCAGCTGAGCACGGGGCCGAACACCTCGCTGCGGAACAGTTCGGAATCGTGGGCGACCTGGTCGAACATGGTCGGCTGGAAGTAGAGCTTCGCCGGCGTCGTGGCGGCCTCCGCCCCACAACACCCGGGCGCCATCCTTGACTGCCCGTTCGACGAACCCGTCCACGTGGGCCCAGCGGCGTGGGATGGATCAGCGGGCCGATGCGTGTCTCGGGCAGACGCGGGTCGCCAACGACCAACGCCGCGGCGTTGGTTCGGACCTTCTCGAGCAACTCGTCGGCAACCGAGGCGTCGACAATGATCCGAGTCCCGGACAGACACACCTGGCCGGCGTTCATGTACTGGGCGACGATCGTTTGCGCGGCGGCGTCGAGGTCGGCGTCGGCGAGCACGACGAACGGCGACTTGCCACCGAGTTCGAAGCTGACCGGTGTGAGTGTCTCGGCAGCGGCCCGCCCAATTGAACGCGCGGTCGGCGTCGAGCCGGTGAAACTGATCCGGTCGATGTCGGCATGTGCGACGAGCGCCGCGCCGGTAGTGCCGCCGATGCCCTGCACGATGTTGAGCACACCGTCGGGAAGACCCGCTTCGGCGCTGAGTTGGGCAAGGAGCCCAGCGGTCAGCGGCGCCCACTCGGGCGGTTTGACCACGATGGTGTTGCCGGCCGCCAAGGCTGGTCCGACTTTCCATGTGGTCAGCATGAACGGTGCGTTCCATGGGGTGATGAGCGCAGCGACGCCACTCGGGTCGAACCGCACTCGGTTGCTGACCTGGGGGGACTCGATGGTCTCGCCGAGCGTGAGCGTGTGCTCGGCGAAGAACGAGATGTTCAGCGCGGACGAGGAATGACGGCGTGCTTCAGACCCGACAGCAGCGAACCGTTGTCGACCGATTCGACCGTCGAGATCTCCTCGACGTGATCGTTGATCAGTTGAGCGAACCGGCGCAGGATCGGTGCCCGACCAGCGGGTCCGAGCGCCGCCCACGCCGGGAACGCTGCGCGTGCTGCGTCCACGGCCGCGTCGACGTCGGCTGGTCCGCCGGCGGCTACGTCGGCGAGGTGGCTGCCGTCGATCGGTGAGCGGTCCTCGAAGCGGTCCTCGGAGGCGACCCAGCGACCGTTGATCCAGTGGTCGGTGTGGACCTCGACGCCGTCGACGGTGCTCACGTTGGTGGTGCTCAGGTTGGTGGAGTTGCTCATGCTGGTGTGCCTGGGTCGATCAGAAGCCGGCGGCATCGTGGGCAGCCCGAGCAGGGAACGGCCGAGCGTCTGAGCGGCGATGTCGTAGTCGGAGTAGGCGTGGGCGCCGGTCATCTTCGAATGGTGCCACAGGCGCTGCATCTCGTTGTGCTGGAACCAGGCGCTGCCGCCAGATGCTGTGAACAGCCGATCGACGGCTTCGATCGCCAACTTCGTTGCATACGCCTGGTTCGAACGCCAGTACACGTCTTCTTCCGGGGATGGGAGCACTCGTGACCGTGCCTTCTGTGTGAACGCCGACCAGTCCGCGGCAGCGTGGCATAGGCGGCGGGCACCCGGTCGTGCGACTCGGCGAGGCGCATGTACGCAGGTGCCGTCGTCCCGACGTTCGCACCGGTGTACGCACGTACGGGGTGGACACCTTCTCGGCGTAGACCTCGAGGAATTCGGCGGGCGATGCCCACCGACACTGCGGAGAAGCCCATCGCGAACCAGTGCGCAAAGTGTGTATGGAAGATCTCGCCGTCGTTGCTGCCGAATCCCTTCGAGAGTCCACACATCAAACCGACCTGCGACTCGATTCGGTGCTCAGGGACAAAAACGTCGTCGACGAGCAGCGTCTTCGATCCGGTGCCGTTGAGACCTGCGACGTACCAGTCGTCGTGGATCACGTAGTCCCGTCGGGGAACGATGGCGAAGTGCGTCGCGAACGTTGCCGCCCAGGATCGGGTCGGGGCGGAGGAACCCGAGGATGGCCCACGTCGCATGGTCGCAACCACTCGACCACGTGAAGCGTCCCGAGAGACGAACGCCGCCATCGACCGGCGTCGCCTTGCCGAGCGGCGCCACCGACGACGACACCAACGCAGTCGGGTCGTCGTCCCAGATCTCGTGCTGCAACTCGTCGGACATCAACGCGATCATGTGCGAGTGCTGGGCCGAGCAGCCCCGACGCCCACGCCGTCGACGCACATGCACCCGCGTATGTCGACGACCGCAGGGCCGTACACGTCGGCCCCCACCTCCACACCACCGAAACGCTTCGGCTGGAACGCCAGGAAGAACCCCGCATCTCGCAGCGCGGCGAGATCGCGTCCGGCACCTTGCGTTCCTGCTCTGCCTGCAACACGTTGCCCGCGATCAGTGGCAGTACTTCGGCGACACGTTCACCGAACGCTGTCGTCGAGTGCCCGGCAGCGTGCGCGATCTGATCGACATGGAGACCCCCTGTCTCATCACGGAACGAACGTTATTGGACCGCACGTTCCTGTTGGAATGCTTGGTACATTAACGATGGATTGGGGTACTGTCAAGGACATGTCGGCGAGAACCACGAGAGCGAACGGCCGAGCGTCACGGCGCCAGATCCTCGACGCGGCCGCCGAGATCGCCAGCGAGTGCGGATACCAGGGCACCAGTATCAGCGAGGTGTCGAAGCGCTCCGGCCTTCCGAAGAGCCTCGATCTACTGGCACTTCGAGAACAAGGAAGATCTCTTCATTGCGGTGATCAACGACAGCTACGAGCGGTGGCGCGACGAACTCGCCGCATCACGGACCAGAGCAGACGGCAACGACGGACACCACTTCGAGAACCTCTACGCCAACCTCGGTCGGTTCCCCGATTTCGTCCGCCTCGGCCTGATAATGACCCTCGAACGTGTGCCCGACGCCGGCCACGCCGCCCGCCAGCGCTTCCTCGAGATCCGACAGGAATCGCTCGAGAATCTTCGTATCGCTCTCCTCGACGACTACCCCGACCTCCGCGAGCCGCAGGCCAGTGCGCTGGCGGCGATGACGCTGTCACAACTCGACGGATCCTTCGTGGCAGCGATGGCCGGGGAAACGGCCCTCACCCCGAAGGTCTTGAGCAGTGCCGTGCACACACTCGCAAAGTCGATGATCGCCGCCGACACCAAGCCGACGACGAGCGTCGACAGCGCCTGATCTCGCCACGCCGTCGATCAACGGCGAGCGCGGCATCCACGAGAGCTCAGTTCTCCGGCCGCGAGGTGGTGCGCCGCTTCTTGGGCACGTGTCGCGCTTGGAGGTGTTCGGCCACTGCGTTGAGGGCGACACCGATGAGTTCGAAGGCGATGTCAGTGTCGAGCGCATCGGCGTCGACTTCACGAGCAATGAACAGTCCGTCGGTGGCGGCCATTGCCATCATGGCGAGTGTGAGCGTGTCGGTCTCGGTGAGGGTGTCGCCGAAGATTCGTTGGTACGACGCCTGGGCGGCTGACCGGGCTTCCTCGTGGACGCCGAGGAACAGGGTTCGAGCGGCTGGTTCCTTGGGGCGGCGTTCGAGGGTGAGCATCAATCCGAGGCGCAGGAAGTCGGGAGCTTCGACCACCGCTCTGCCGTTCTGGCGCATCGAGTCGGTGAGCCGTGTCCGAGGGTCGGTGCCATCCTCGCGGTCGAGTTCGGCCGACATGAGCGATCGCCACCGCTCGAAGCTGTCGCGGATGACCGCGGCGATCAGCTCGTCCTTGTCGGCAAAGTGCCAGTAGATCGAGCTGGCGGGAAGTCCGGAGCGCTCGCTGACGGCCGAGATCGAGGTGCCGTCGTAACCACGTTCTCCAGCGATCTCGGCGGCAGCGGCGAGGATCTTGCGGCGCGATTCGTCGCCGTTCGCGCGTCGTTTACGTGGGGTGGTCATTGCAGATCTTCCTTCCGGCCGCGGCCGTCAGCTCTGACGATAGGCGGAGATGATCGGAGCTTGGCGCGGTCCTCACCGAGAGCCTCTCAAGGGTTCGATTCGTGCATGAACCGGCGGAGCAGATCGGCGAACCGCTGCGGTTGTTCGATCATCAACCAGTGTCCGGTGTCGGCGAAGCGTTCGAAGCGAACGTTTGGCAGATGCTGCGCGAAGTACTCGCCGGCCGCGATCGGGATGAGACGGTCGCCTTCGCCGTGGACCACGAGCGTGGGCTGAGTGATCGTGGCCAGGGCGTCCGGCGTGAAGGCGAGGGGTTCGCCCGGCGAGAACGTCGCGCGGTGCGAGCGTTCGACGTCGGGTCGCGATGCGAGCGGCATGCGTGAGGCAGCGATCTCGTCGAGGTCGTCACCGAAGAACGACGGATCGTTCACGAAACAGGTCAACAGCTCGGCCATGGCCTCGGTGGTCGGATCGTCGTAGAAGGTGATCAGCTTCAGCAGTTCCGGGGTGAGACCGATCGGGGCGCCACCGCCACCCATGAGCACGAGGCGTTCGACACGCTCCGGTGCCAGTTGGGTGAGCACGAGCGAGACGATGCCGCCCATCGAGTTGCCGACCAGCGTGACGGTGTCGATGTCGAGCTCGTCGAGGAGCGCTATGAGGGTGCGGGCACGAAGCTCGGTGAACGCCTTGATCCCTTGGGGTGGCGGGTTGGGGTGGGTCGATTCGCCGAAGCCGACGAGGTCGGGAGCGAGGTTGTGGAACTCGTCGCCGAGTTCGCCGAGCTGCCACTCCCAGTTGGTCTGCCCGTTCGCGCCGGGGCCGGAGCCGTGCAGCCACAGGATCGTCGGTGCGTCGATCGGTCCCGACTCGAGCAGCCGGAAGGTGACGTCGGCGACAGGGACGTCGCGGGTGGTGATGGCGACATTCACGAGGACGCTCCTGCCGCAGTGAAGGGGTGCAGCATGCCGGGCAACAGTGGGTCGCTCGGCGGCTTGTGCCCCCAGATGCTCATGGCGTCGTAGGTCTCGATCTCCCAGTTGTCGTCGTCGATGACGCGGCCACCGGCTCCGTACTCGATCTCGAATCCTGAGGGGGTGCGGACGTAGAACGACGTCATGAAGTCGTTGGTGTGCCGTCCGAGGCCCATTGCGACGGGGATCGCTCGTTCGTCGACGAGGTCGAGGGTGCGGCCCACGTCGTCGGGGTCGTTGACTTCGAGCATCAGGTGGTGGACGCCGACCATGCCGGGAACGGCCGACAGGGCAACAGTGTGGTGCCGGGGGTTGCAGTGCAGGAAGCGGAGGCTGATACCGATCTCGATGTGGTCGGAGAGCTTGAACCCGAGGACGTCGGTGTAGAAGCGGAGTCCGTCGTCGAGGTCGGGGAGCATGAAGACGATGTGACCGAGCCCCTGGTCGCCGGTGACGAAGCCGGACATCGGCCGGCCCGGCACGAACTGTCCGGCATCTGCCAGACCATGTGTGAGCTCATGCCGGAAGCCCCACGGGTCGGTGAATGATGCGAGCGCATCCACCTTGCGCAAGGCGGCGACGCGATCGTCGTACGTGACGGCGTACCCGGCGGACTCTGCTTTGGCGACGACGGCGGCGAGGCCGGCGGCGTCGCCGCAGTCCCATCCGACGTAGGCGACGTCGTTCGTCTCGCCGGGATGGACGACGAGTCGGGCGGCGCGGTCGTCGATGCGCAAGGCGACGGCGCCGACGTCGTCGTGGTCGGCGAGTTGGGCGCCGAGCACATCGGGGCCGAAGGTGCGCCATTCCTCTGCGGATGGGGACGTGAAGCCGATGTAGGCGAACGAGTTGATCATGATGAAGGTTCCTTCTGGTCGAGTAGATCGAGTGCAATGTCAGGGAGGAGGTCTTCCTGGCCGCCCACCATGCGGCGGCGGCCGACCTCGAGCAGGAGCTCCACGGTCGGGATCCCGTAGCGCTCGCTGGTGGCTTCGGCGTGGCGCAGGAAGCTGGAGTACACGCCGGCGTAGCCGAGCGAGAGCGTCTCGCGATCGACGCGCACGGGGCGGTCCTGCATCGGGCGAACGAGGTCGTCGGCAGCGTTCATCAACGCAAGGAGGTCGCAGCGATGCTCCCACCCCATGCGGCTCGCCGCGGCGATGAAAACTTCGAGCGGGGCGTTGCCTGCACCGGCACCCATGCCGGCCAGCGACGCATCGACGCGGTTGCAGCCGTGTTCGACGGCGACGATCGAGTTCGCGACGCCGAGCGACAAGTTGTGATGGGCGTGCATCCCCGTCTCGGTGGCAGGGTCGAGAATCTGCTTGAACGCGTCGAATTGTTCGGCGACGTCGCGGATCGTCAGCGCACCGCCGCTGTCCACCACGTAGATGCAGGTCGCGCCGTAGGTCTCCATCAGCTTGGCCTGGTCGGCCAGTTCGGCGGGGGTGGTCATGTGCGACATCATCAAGAACCCGACGGTGTCCATCCCCAACTCGTGGGCGGCGGCGATGTGCTGGGCGGAGATGTCGGCCTCGGTGCAGTGCGTCGCGACACGTACGATGCGAGCACCTGCACGGTGCGCGCGGTGGAGGTCGTGGACCGTGCCGATACCGGGCAGGAGCAGCGTGGCGACCTTCGCCCGGGTCACGGTGGCGGCGACGGCTTCGATCCATTCGAGGTCGGTGTGCGCGCCGAAGCCGTACACGCACGACGACCCGGACAGGCCGTCGCCATGGGCGACCTCGATGGAGTCCACTCCGGCGGCGTCCAGTGCGCGTGCGATCGCGATGACCTGTTCGAGCGTGTACTGGTGGCGGATGGCGTGCATGCCGTCGCGCAGGGTGACGTCGCTGATGTACAGCGGTGCGGTGGTCACGAGTCAGCGCCGGCGAGTCGTTCGGCGGTCGCGAGAGCGGCCGAGGTCATGATGTCGAGGTTGCCGGCGTAGTCGGGGAGGTAGTGCGCTGCGCCCGTGACCTCCAGGAAGACGGTGACTCGGGTGCCCCAGAACTTGCCGGTCTCGGGGATGTGCAGCGGGTTCGTCTGGCTGAACGTCTCGAACTGGATCTTCTGCTTGAGGCGATAGCCCGGCACGTACGCACGCACGGCATCGACCTGGGCGAGGACGCTGGACTCGATCGCGTCGTGGTCGCAGTCGCCGTCGACGAGGCAGTAGACGGTGTTGCGCATCATCAGTGGCGGATCGGCCGGGTTGAGGACGATCACGGCCTTGCCTCGCGTCGGCGCCGCCCACGGCTTCGAGCGCTCGTGCCGTGGTCTCGGTGAACTCGTCGATGTTGGCACGGGTACCCGGGCCGGCCGACTTCGAAGCGATCGACGACACGATCTCGGCATACGACACGAGATCGACACGGCTGACCGCTGCCACGATGGGGACCGTCGCCTGGCCACCACAGGTGACCATGTTCAGGTTGGGTGCGTCGAGATGGTCGTCGAGGTTCACGACCGGCACGCAATAGGGCCCGATCGCAGCGGGCGTGAGGTCGAGCATTCGCACACCGGTCGGTTGCAGCTTCGTCCAGTTCTCGCAGTGTGCTCCGGCCGAGGTGGCGTCGAACACGAGACGCACATCGGCGAACTCGGGCATCGACAGCAGTCCGTCGACCCCGTCGGCGGTCGTGGCGACACCCATTCGAGCGGCACGCTGCAGACCGTCCGACGCGGGATCGATGCCGACCATCGCCGCCATCGTCAGCTTCTCGGAGCGGCGCAGCACCTTGATCATCAGGTCGGTGCCAATGTTGCCCGAACCGATGACCGCCACACCCCAACGTGCATCGCTCATGCCGGTGCCTCGGCTCCGCTCGTGTGCACCGTGCCGAGCCCGTCGATGCGTGCGGTGACCTGCGCCCCGGGAGTGAGCGGCACCATCGCGCCGAGCGCTCCGGTCATCACGACATCGCCCGCGGACAACGGCGTCCCTTCCGCGGCGAGGCGGCGTGCCAGCCACAGCGCCGCGAGGTACGGGTGGCCGAGACACGCTGCACCGGTTCCGGAGGAGACGATGCTGCCGTCGACCTCGAGTTCCATCGTCACGTCGCCGAGCTCGATGTCACCTGGACGCACCGGGCGGGTGCCGAGCACGAACATGCCGCTCGATGCGTTGTCGGCGATGGTGTCGAGGATCGTGATGTCCCACCCCTCAATCCGTGACCCGACCACCTCGATTGCCGGCAACACGAAGTCGACCGCACGAATCAGCTCGACGATGGTCACGTCCGGGTCGGGGAGGTCGCGTTGGAGCACGACCGCAACTTCGGCTTCGACACGCGGTTGCATCACCGCGCCGAATGGCACCGGCTCGCCGCTCGTAAGGCACATGTCGGCCATCAGCACCCCGAAGTCGGGCTGGTCGACGCCAAGCTGCTGCTGTACGACCGGCGACGTCAGCCCGATCTTGCGGCCCACGATCCGACGGCCCTCGGCCAACCACCGTTGCGTGGTCAGCTGCTGCACGCGGTACGCCGCGTCGATGCCACCGTCTGCCAGCTCGTTGCGCACCGGCGCGATCGGCGTGCCAGTCCCATAGGCGGCGTACAAGCGTCCGGCGATTCCGCCCAGCACATCGTCGTTCATCGACATTCTTGTCCTCTCGACCCCCAGGCCATTCCTGGAGTGATCGCTACAGTAACGTGAGACGCTCGATCGGTCAAGGGGTTCGCTGCGTCGCGAAGTCGACGCTTGACAGCGGCGTCGGATCCGAGTTGTATGTCACGTTACTGGAGTGATCGCTACAGCAATATCATCGAGAGGAACAGCCATGCACGACGCCGTCGCTCGCATCCACGAGGCCGCCGACATCCTTCGCGAAGAGCACACGCTCAGCGACGACGCCGGACAACTGACCGACAAGGCCGCGCTCATCCTGCGCGAATCGGGCGGCATCAGGCTGCTGCAAGCGGCGAGCCACGGCGGGTTCGAGGCCGATCCGACCGAATTCTTGGAGTGGGTCCGCACAGTCGCTCGATACAACCCGTCCGCGGGGTGGGTCGCCGGGGTCGTCGGCGTCCATCCGTGGGAACTCGCCCTCGCGGATCCGAAACTGCAGGACGAGATCTACGGCACCGACCCCGACACGTGGGTCGCGTCGCCGTACGCGCCACAGGGTCGCGCCAAGCCCGTCGAGGGCGGTTTCCTGTTCTCGGGTGAGTGGCAGTACTCCACGGGCACCGACCACTGCGACTGGATCATCCTCGGCGGCATCGTCACCGATGCCGACGGCAACATCGAAGGCCTCCCCGATGTCCGCCACTTCGTGCTCCCCCGCGTCGACTACGAGATCGTCGAGAACTCGTGGAACGTGATGGGCCTGACCGGCACCGGCAGCAAGAACATCCGCATCACCGACTCCTTCGTGCCCGACTACCGCACGATCAACCACTTCGCCCTCAGCGACGGCGAGTACAGCGAGCGCCGGGCCGACACACCGCTGTACCAGCTCCCCTTCGGCTGCGTCTTCTCCGCCGCCATCGCGTCAGCCACCTTCGGCATCGCCCGCGGCGCCATCGACGCCTACCGCGACTACCTCGCCACCCGCATCTCCGCGCTCGGCGTCGTCGGCAAGACCGACCCCTTCCAGCAAGAAGCGCTTGCCGAAGCGGAGGCAGATCTCGCCGCCGGCATCGTCCACGTCGACGCAATGATCAACGACTGGCTCGAACGGATCCGAGAAGGCGATCGCATCACCACCACGGATCGACTCGAGTTTCGGCGCAACCAGGTGCGTGCCGTCCAACGGGTGCTGTTCTCGATCGACAAGCTGTTCTCGCGCGCCGGATCCGCTGGCGTGTGGACCACGCGTCCACTCGAGCGCTACTGGCGTGATCTCCGCACCGGCGGCACCCACCTGTGCGACATGGCCGACACCGCCTACACGTCCTGGGCGAACCACGAGTTCCAGACCGGCACCCCGCCCAACACGTTCCACTGACGCCGACGCCCACCAGGGTCCCCTCGGTCGAGCCGATGCTCCAAGCTGGTTGACAGCAGTTCGCCGCCATCGACCTCGCCGGATCACCGACGACGGCGTGAACCTCTCGACTGGCGTGGAAGAGGTCAGAGCCCTAAACGCGCACCCGAACCGCCAGGCCAAGGCTCTAGGAGTCCCCAACAGCCCCATTTTCAGCTTGAAACGGTTTCCACAAGGTGTCAGCTGGAGGGGCCAGCCTAGAGGCGCCATCAACTTCGATGCCTTTGACCTGGGGTTTTCCGTGGAGCTAAGGAGAATCGAACTCCTGACCTCTTCCATGCCATGGAAGCGCTCTACCAACTGAGCTATAGCCCCGAGACTGCGTGGATCTCGGATTGCCGGGCTCGGATTGCTCCAGGACCAGCGAATCGATCGCCGTGCGAATCTAGCCTGCCCAGCGGGCCACTCCAACGTCGCCGGTCAACCTCCCGACATGACCGGCCCACCGGGCTCGCTGACATCATCGATCTCGTGACAATGTGCGTCTGAGCGCGCATTGCTCACGAGAGCGGGCCGCGTCAGCTCGTTGCGGTGACTGCTGCCGGCGGTTCCCACTCGAGGCGGGGGGCGTCCATGTAGAGACGTTCGATCTCGTAGAACTCTCGGACACTCTCGAGAAACACGTGGACGACCACGTCGCCGTAGTCGATGAGCGACCACTGCTGCTCGCGAATCCCCTCGGTGCGCACCGGTGACCGACCGAACTCGAATTTGACCTTGGCCTCGATGTCGTCGACGACGGCGCGCACCAGTCGCGGGTTCGACGCACTCGCGATCACGAAGTACCCGGCGATCGACAACACGTCACCGACATCGAGCACGAGAACGTTCGACGCCTTCATGTCCGACGCGGCTCGAGCTGCGAACACAGCGAGATCTGCGCCCGAGTCGCCTGGTGTCATCGTGTTTGCGTCAGTCATGTGGGTCATCCATCGTCCTCGACGGTATCGGCTGGTGTCGACTCGTCGGGTTCGATGCCGCTCGCGCCGCTCGAATTCTCCGCCGCGACGACCGCCCGCTCGAGGTACGACTGCCCCAGAGTGACGATGAGATCGACGCCTTCGAGCACGGTACTCGCCACCCGCACCTCAGCCGGGCCGTACAGAAGCTCGGCAGTCTCGGTGGCTTCCTCGAGCAATGCCGGATCAGAGACTTCGACGAGCGTCACGTCCGGCGCCCCGACCGCTGACGTGTCGACCGACACCACGTTTCCCTGAAGGAAGAGCACCAGCCTCACCATCTCGCGGGCGACGTCGGAATTCGTCTCGTACAGACCATCGGTTTGCGCGAGTTGGTCATCGGTGAACGGCACCTCGACGCGCACTTTGCTACCGGTGTTCGGCGTCGACACCAGCGACGGTGAGATCTGAGCGAACACCAGGACGGAGTCGTTGCGATCGAGTACGACCACGTCGGAGCCCGTCGGGTTCGTCGTCGCAGTGGACGGCGACACGGCAATGTCGCGAACTCCGACGGTGCCGTCGAAGAGCAACGAAGCGAGATCGCCGACCGTTTCCGGCGCCACCGGACGGCCCTGATCATCGGTGGTCACCGGTTCCGGCGGAACACTGATCGGCGCGAGCTGAGCGATCGCGGACCACATCGCGACATCGAGGAGGTGCTGATCGTAGGCGGGCACCGACTCGTCGATCGCCGTCAACACCTCGACCACCTGGGCGGTCTCGAGAATCTGCGGACCCGCCGTGACGATCACACCGTCGTCTCCCACGACCTCCGATTCGCTCTCGTCGGGAACGGAACCGTCGGGAACGGAATCGTCGGGAACGGTGTCGTCCGGATCCGTGTCATCGGGAACCGTTGTCGCCAACACCTGATCGCCGGTGTCGATCGCATCAGTGTCGATGACGGCATCGGGCAAGACGACCTGCACGGGCCCGAGTGGTTCGAGCAGCGCTTCCAGCCCGGCCGGGTCAACCACCGCAGACCGCTCGATCGTGATCGACAACATGTCTTCGACAGTGGCCACGAACGCCTCAGGATCGGCCGGATCGAACGATTCGTTCAGCGGCCGACGTTGCAGGCCGAACCCCGAGGTGGCGTCGGCGTTGACCGGCACCGTCACGATGCTGCCGCCCTGACCCTCGGGCAGCAGTGTCATCACGACCACCGATGCCAGTTGCCCAGCGTCGTCGGTGACCGTCAGCAGTGCGTTGGGCGTGGCAGGGAACGTCTCGATCGGACGCGTGTCGACACCGACTGCCTCACCCTCCTGAGAGTTCGACAACGTGACGACGCCAACGGTGAGAAGCACGGCAGCAACGATCACGAGACCGAGCGCCGCCGTCGCCGCAGTGATCGTTCGGCGAGCACGCCGCTGTGCGATCGCCGTCATGCCGACGCCCCGTACAGGCCCCGGCGGCGGATCACATCGAGGACCGGCTGCGTGATCAGGTAGTCGAGCGGGCGACCGTCGGTGAACCGGGCGCGCAGATCGGTGCTCGACACCTCGAGGCGTGGCACCTCGACCCGAGTCCAGTCGATGTCGTCGTCCAGCGCCACTGCTTCGCCCGGCCGGTCGACCACCACCAGGTGCGAACGCGCCACCACCTCGTCCCAACGTGTCCACGTACGCAACCCGGCAGCAGCGTCGTCGCCGATGATCGTGAAGAGCTCTGCGTCGGGATGTTCGAGAGCCAAGACCTCGAGTGTGTCGGCCGTGAAGCTGTGACCTCCGAGTTCGATTTCCTGGCGGCCCGGCGACAACCCACTGACATCGGAGACGGCAGCTTCGACCATCGCCAACCGATCGCTCGCCGGGGTGATCTGGCGAGTGCCCTCCTTCTGCCAGGGCACATTGGCGACCATCAACACCACGAGATCCAATTCGAGGGCATGACGAACGTTGACAGCAGTAACGAGGTGCCCCACGTGCGGCGGGTCGAAGGTGCCACCGAAGAGCCCGATGCGGCGCAGCTGATGAGCGGTTCCGGGCACGATCTCCCCACGTTATTCCTTCCTGACCGATTTCCGGTTCAACCGACCATGCCAGGGGTTGACAGGTCTGTTACTGTTAATCGCTCCCCCATATACCCCCGAGAACACGGTTTACGACGGTTTCCCCCGGGAATGCCCTCGTAGTCGGCGTTTGCCGCTCATCGATCAACCCGTCGAAACCTGCACGATCACGTGCAATTCCGACACAGTTCGATCCGCATGGCCGACGCAGTGTGTCCAATGACACAGCCTTGGCTCGGAATCATCACGAACACGAACGGTTGTAGGAAACATCATGAACGACTCCATTGGTCTCTATTTGAATGACATCGGAAAGGTCGCCTTGTTGACCGCCGAGGACGAGCGGGAATTGTCCCGTGTCATCGAAGCCGGCCGCGAGGCCCAGGAGCAGCTCGACGCCGGAAAGCGCAGCGCCGCCCTCAAGGCGAAAGTCGCAGCTGCCGCCGACGCGAAGGATCGGTTCATCCGCTCCAACCTTCGCCTGGTCGTGTCGATCGCTCGCCGCTACCCCCTCCCGCAGGGCATGGATCTGCTCGACCTGATCCAGGAGGGCAACCTCGGCCTCGAGCACGCAGTCGACAAGTTCGACTGGCGCCGTGGCTTCAAGTTCTCCACCTACGCCACGTTCTGGATCCGCCAGGCCATCGGCCGTGCGCTCGACCAGAAGGCCAGCCTCATCCGCATCCCGGGTGACCGCTCCGCCAGCCTTCGTGCGGCGCTGCGTCAGGCTTCCGGCGACGGCGAAACCCTCGACCAGACCAACGCCGAGCTGCACCGTCTCACCACGCCGGTCAGCCTCGACAAGACGGTCGGCGACGACGGCGACGCCACGCTCGGCGATTTGATGGCCAACGGCGACGGCACCCCCGAAGACCACGTGATGACGCTGGTCGACAGTGAACTCCTCGACGAACTGCTCGGCACGCTCGACACTCGGGCACGTTTCGCCGTCGAGTCCCGCTTCGGGCTCGTCGACGGCGAGCGCAAGAGCTTCCGCGAAGTCGGCGAGCAGCTCGGTGTCACCGCCGAAGCCGCCCGCCGTCTGGTCAGCCGAGCAGTGGCCGGCCTCCGCGACGACGCCGAACGCATTTTGGCGGTCTGAGCTTCCGACTGGCTGCGTTGCCGGGCCTCCTCGCTGACCTGAGTCAGCGTCGTCGTCCGGCGCCTTGCCACTCGAAACCTCAGATCCGCCAAAACAAGACAAGAATGGCTGGGAGCGGTCGGAGAAATCCGACCGCTCCGGTCGTTTTCCGGCCGGATAGCCTGAGCGGATGCCTGAGAGTCGATCCACCTGGTCGCCGACGTCTTGGCGCGACCATTCCGTTGGACAACAGCCCGACTGGCCCGATGCCACAGCGCTCGAGCATGTCGTTGAAGCAGATCTCCTCGATGCCGCCGCTCGTGTTCGCCGGCGAGGCCCGATCGCTGCAGGCCGAACTGGCCAGGGTCGCAGCAGGCAATGCCTTTCTCCTCCAGGCCGGCGATTGCGCCGAGAGCTTCGAGGAGTTCTCCGCCGACAACATCCGTGAGAAGCTGCCGCGTCATCCTCCAGATGGCCGTCGTGCTCACCTACTCCGTCGGCGTCCCGATCGTGAAGGTCGGCCGGATCGCCGGCCAGTTCGCGAAGCCCCGATCCTCCCCGACCGAGATGGTCGGCGATCTCGAACTGCCGTCGTTCCGGGGCCACATCGTCAACGACGCCAACCCGTCCGAAGCCGCACGCATCCCGAATCCTGAGCGGCTCGTGCAGGCGTACCACCAGTCGGCCTCGACGCTCAACCTCCTGCGCGCCTTCACGAAGGGTGGCTTCGCTGATCTGTCACGGGTACACGCCTGGACACAGGAGTTCGTGGCGTCGAGCCCGGAGGGCGAGCGCTACGAGAGCGTCGCTGCCGAGATCGAGCGGGCACTCGCGTTCATGCGGGCGTGCGGCATCGACACCGAGTCGAACCCGAACCTGTCGCAGGTCGACGTCTACACCTCGCACGAGGCACTCATCCTCGGCTACGAGGAGGCCCTCACACGGCAGGACTCGCTGACCGGCGCATGGTTCGACTGCTCGGCCCACATGCTCTGGATCGGCGAGCGCACGCGCGACCTCGACGGCGCACACATCGAGTTCCTGCGCGGTGTCGGCAACCCGATCGGCTGCAAGATCGGCCCCACCACCAGCGCCGAGTTCGTCCTCGAACTCTGCGAGGTGCTCAACCCCTCACGGATCCCGGGCCGGCTCACGCTGATCACCCGGATGGGTGCCGACAAGATCGAAGACGGCCTGCGACCACTGCTCCGAGCCGTCACCGATGCGGGACACCCGGTCGTGTGGGCGTGCGATCCGATGCACGCCAACACCTATGCCACCTCGACCGGCCGCAAGACCCGACACTTCGACGATGTCATCGCCGAGATCAGCGGGTTCGTCAGGGCACATCGCGCCGAAGGCACCTGGCCGGGCGGAATCCACATCGAACTCACCGGTGAGAATGTCACCGAGTGTCTCGGTGGAAGCGACGACCTGTCCGACACCGATCTCGACCACCGGTACGAAACGGTGTGCGACCCGCGGCTCAATGCCAGACAGAGCGTCGACCTCGCCTTCCGGGTCGCCGAGCTCCTTCGCGACTTCACCTGATCGATCGGGTGACCGGGGTGTCGGCGCTCGATCTCACCGCCGAGTGGCCGGTCCCCCACGTCTCGACGGCCGTCCTGCGCGGCGGCGTCGTCGTCGGCACCACTGGCGACGTCGACCGGGTTCAGCGGTTGGCTTCGATCTCCAAGCCGATGGCGGCCTGGGCGATCCTCGTCGCCGTCGAGGAAGGCGTGGTCTCACTCGACCAGCCGGTCGGTCAGCCCGGTTGCACGCTGCGTCATCTGCTCGCCCACGCCGGGGGTTATCCCTTCGAGGGTGAGGAACCGATCAGCGCACCTGCCAGTCACCCGGATCTACTCCAACAGTGGATTCAGCCTCGCCGCGCGAGCAGTCGAAGCAGCGACCGACATGACGTTCGCCGAGTATCTGCACGAGGCAGTGTTCGCACCGCTCGCCATGACATCGAGCGTCTTGCGGGGCTCGGCTGCCGCAGGGGTCCGCTCGAATCTCGTCGACACCTGCCGCTTCGTCGCCGAGGTGATGCGGCCGTCGCTGATCCACGCGTCGACCGCTGCGGACGCCGAACGCACTCACTACCCCGCGCTCGCAGGTATCGTTCCCGGCGTGGGTCGCTATGCGCAGTGCCCCTGGGGGCTCGGATTCGAGGTACGCGGCGACAAGCAGCCGCACTGGACCGGTACGACCAACTCGCCGCGTACGTTCGGTCACTTCGGCGGGTCGGGCACGATGTTCTGGATCGACCCCGACCTCGACCTCGCACTGGTGGCACTCGCCGACCGCGAGTTCGACCAGTGGGCCGACATCGCACTGCAGGTCTGGCCGGAATTGTCCGACGCGGTGATTGCCGAGTTCGCTCACCCTGCGGAGGCAGGCCGGTGACCACGTTCAGCCACGGCGACCGGATCCGTTACGCCACCACCGGCGACGACGGCCTGCCGCTCGTGCGCTACGGATTCATCGGCGGGGTCACCGGGCCCGACGGCCCGATCGTGGTCATGCTCGATGGTGAACTCGGCGGCGACGTGGTCGAACCCGAGCACGTGCAACCCGTGCACATCTGCAACGTCACGCTCACGCTCGGCGGCTCCGACCTCCTCGACGATCCGTCGCTCCGCCAAGGGCTCGTGAATCTCTGGGCTGCAGAGGCCGAGAGCGCCGGGCTCGAGATCGCGTCGCTGCACTCCATCGGCACGGGGGTACGCGACTCCAGCGAGGGATACGCACTGGCGGAGTTGTCGAGCGGCGGCGAACAGTACGTCCTTCGAGCCACGCTGTGTCTCAAGCAGTACGACGCGATCGTCGTCCACGCCGATCGCCCCAATCGCTGGGAAGTCATCTGACTCCTGCAAGCGACGACTGCGGACGCTATCGCTCGGTCAGCGGGTGCGCAGGGGCAGCGCTCGATGTGGGCGGGACGTCGATCAAGTCGGGCGTCGTACGGGGCGACACCCGAGTCGAACCGATCGTGGAACTCGGACCGGCATTACCAACGCTCGCGCAATCCGATGCGGAGACCATCCTGGCCCGGCTCGCCGAAATGGCCGATCACGCCCTCGCTCTCGACGACCATTCGATCGGGCTCGCTGATCGCGATCTGTGGGCCGTTCGATCTCGAGGCGGGCGAATCACGCATGCGCGGCGTCGCCAAGTTCGAGGACATCTACGGCATCGATCTCCGAGCGGCGCTCCGAGCGCGCACGACGATCGGTGACCGACCGATCCGATTCACGCGAGACGCCGAGTCCGCCGGAACCGGCGAAGCCCTGATCGGTGCCGGCCGCGGCGTCGATCGCGTGCTGACCATCACGCTCGGAACCGGGATGGGCACGTGCGTGACCGACCACGCCTGGCCGGTCGAGTTCATCGACGGCTTCGGCGTCGAGCACCTCGGCATGCGCCCGACGCCTTGGGACGGTCGATCCGACGACGTGCTGTCCGCTCGGGGCCTTGCCGCTCGACTCGGTGTCGCCATGGCCGACCTCCAGGCCGCAGTCGATGATCCCGTGAACGCCGAGGTGGTGTTCGATCACGGCCATCGCATCGGCGAGTTCCTCGCGCCGGTCATCGTCGAGTTCGACGTCCAACTGCTCGTCATCGGCGGCGGGTTGTCGGCAGCCTTCGACCGCTTCGGTCCGGCGATCCAGCGCACCTCGACGTGCCGGTGCGCCCGATCGCCCTGGGCGCTGTCGGTCCGATTCTCGGCGCCGTCCACCTCGCCTTCTCCTGAACGAGCCCCGACCACCCAGCGATGAGAATCCGGTGCGACAGGTGCCCCACAACCTCATCGCAACCGGCTCGACCCGACCAGCGATGAGATTCCGGCGCGACAGGTGCCCCGCAATCTCATCGCAACACCGTGGTGGGATGGGGTCAGCGGGTGTCGAGGACGCGGTACAGCTCGACGCTGCGGCCCTCGGGGAGACCACGATCAGCGGCGATCTGGCGGAAGCGATCGCGGATGCGCTGCTCCATGCCGTCGGGATCGGTGAGCTGGCTGACGTGACAACGCAGTGCCCGCATCTTGCGATCGAGTTGATCGGTGATGTCGACGTGTTCGAGGCCATCCGACCCGCCCAGCGGACCCGCCTGCACCCACACCTCCTGCACCTTCCAATCCTCCAGCTCGGCGCACGGGGTTCCCGGGAACGCAAACGGGTTACGGGCGTCGGGATAGACCGCGCACATCGTCGCCTCACCGGTCGCCGTGTGATCCGGATGGGATCCGTACGTGGACGCCAGGTTGCGCATCGGCGACTGGGTGATCACCACCTGCGGGCGGACCTGACGGATGACGAGGCTGATGTCGTGGCGGAGTTCCATCGTCACCTCGACGGTGCCGTCCATGAACCCGAGGAACCTCAAATCGGTCACCCCGACCTCGGCTCCCGCCTTGGTCTGTTCCTCACGCCGGATCGCCGCCATCTCACCGCGCGGGATGGAATGGTCGAACCCACCGGCCTGGCCGTCGGTCACGAGGCAGTACACCACCTCGACGCCGGCGTCGGTGAGTGCGGCCACCGTTCCCGCCGCACCGAAGTCGACATCGTCGGGATGCGCAGTGACGACCAGAACCCGTTCGATCTCCGAGAACTCGAGCATCCGAACAGTCAACGCCGATTCGTCGACGTTCTCAACTCCGGCAGCCCATCCGTCGACTACCCCACCGATCGCGTCGTTCCCGTACAGTCGACACCATGACGATGCTCGCCCCATACGACCAGGTCGGTCTCGACGATTTCGACCTGTCCGATCCCGAATTCTGGTTGGCCTCCCGTGCGTATCGCGAGGGTGCGTTCAAGACGCTGCGCGACACCCCGGGACTCGTCCACTATGACGAGCGCGAGATCCCCGATGTCCCGTTCCCGCCCGGCCCGGGGTACTGGGCCGTGACCCGCCACGACGACATCTGGCACGTGAGCCGCAACCCCAAACTCTTCTGCTCGGGGCAGGGGGCGAACATCGGCGACCTGCCACAGGAGATGAACGAGTTCTTCGGCTCGATGATCAACATGGACGACCCGAAGCACTTCCGGCTCCGCTCGATCGTGTCGAAGGGCTTCACCCCGAAGGAGATCACCGCCGTCGAAGACGTCGTCAAGGTCAAGGCGAACGAGATCATCGACCGGTTGCTGGCCGAGTTCCCCGACAAGACCTGTGACTTCGTCGAGCACGTCGCAGCGGCACTCCCGCTGGAGATCATCTGCGACATGATGGGCATCCCATCGGAGGACTACGGGAAGATCTTCAAGTGGACCAACACGATCCTCGGTGGAGGCGACCCGGACTTCGTGACGTCGTACCAGGACCTGATGGCGCAGTCGCTCGAGATGTTCATGTACGCCCAGGCACTCGGCGAAGACCGCAAGGCCAACCCGCAGGACGACATCACCTCCGTGATGATGGCCGCCGAGGTGGATGGCGAGCAGCTGACGCCGCAGGAGTTCGGCTCGTTCTTCATCCTGCTCGTCGTTGCCGGTAACGAGACCACCCGCAACGCGATCAGCCACGGCCTGAAGGCGTTCACCGACTTCCCCGACCAGCGCGAGCTGCTCTACAACGACTTCGACGGCCACTCGAAGACCGCCGTCGAGGAGATCGTGCGCTGGGGAACGCCCGTGATCCATTTCCGCCGTACCGCCACCGAGGACACCGAACTGGGCGGCCAGGCGATCAAGGCGGGCGAGAAGGTCGTGATGTTCTACAACTCCGGCAACCGCGACGAGCGGGTCTTCGACAACCCGTACACGTTCGACGTGACCCGGCCACCGAACCCTGCCCAGATCGGATTCGGAGCCGGTGGACCGCACTTCTGCCTCGGAGCGAATCTCGCCCGGCGGGAGATGACCGTGATGTTCGACACGATCAGGACTCGGCTGCCGTCGCTACGGATCACCGGCGAGCCGGCGTATCTCCAGAGTGCCTTCATCAACGGCATCAAGCGGCTCCCGTGTGCCTGGGACTGAGCTGACGCCCGAGCGCCGCGCCGACCTCGTCCGCAACCTCACGATCTCCGGCTGGCTGCTGCTCGGCGGTTCGATCGGGTTCATTGCGTTCCAGCTCGAACGCGTCCGGGACGTGACCGAGCAGCCGTTCGCCGGCGTGTGGGATCAGCGCATCGAGGTGTTGAGCTTCTTGATGCTGCCGTCGAATCTCGTGGTGCTCGCCCCTGCAACGTTCGTGGCAGCGATCGCCACGTGGCTGGCCGGCGCCGAGCGTGAGCCGTGGCTGACCACACTCCTGCGGTTCGTCGCCGCCATTGCCATCACGCTCGGAGTGATCGGGCTCGCGTCGATCGTCACCATCGCGGGCAGCAACGACGGTGGACCCATCGATGTCGAAGGTCTGTTCCTCCGACTCGGCGGCATGGCAATGGCGGCCGGACTCGCAATGGTCTGCCGCACCGCCGACCGGTCCGTCGAGTAGAACGTTCACGATGTGTCTGACACATCGTGAACGTCACCAGATGGTGACGGGGCGGGGGTGGCGGTGGTCGCGCAGGCGTCGGTCCTTGGTGACGAGTTGCCACCCTCGTTCGACGGCGGTCGCGTAGATCATCCGGTCGGCAGAGTCGCCCGGGAATGATTCTGAGAGTTCCACGGCCGTCGCCGCAACCGGCGGTGTGATCGGGACGGTACGAACATCAGCCGCAAGCCCATCGAGCCACGAGCGCAGCGGAATGGCGACGGTGATCCGGTCGTGTCGAGCCAACCAGGCGAGTTCGTACCACGAGATCGACGACACGGCGAGTTCATCGGTGGCCTCGATCGCCTGCGTCGCCGCTGCGCTCAGCCGATCGGGTTCGCTCGCCCACCAGTGCAGTACGTGGGTGTCGAGCAGGATCGTCGTCACGCGTGGTTCCAGACTTCCCCGGTGCTGAACAGCTCGTCGTCGTCAGCGTTCGTCATCGCCACGCCCTGGAAACGGCCCTTCAGCGGTGCCGATCCGGTTGCCGGCACGAGCCGCGCCACGGTGCGGCCGTGCTTGGTGATCTCGATCTCCTCGCCACCCGACACCTCGTCGAGCAGCGCCAAGATCTTCGCCTTCACCTCCGTAGCGGTCATTTGCCTGGTCATCAGATCACTCTACAGCTCATTCCACTGCAGAGCGAGTAGTGGGTCACGTTCTAGAGTGCACGAAGCGACGACGGGGAGGGGCCGCCATGGCGGAGGACATCGAGGCACAACTGGCGACCTCGATGCGACGCGAGGCCGCGCTGGCCGGCGTGTTGCGGGCTGTTGCCGACCGTGGTGCGGACGTTGAATCGGTCCTGTACGAGATCGCCCTGCAAGCGTCAGTGTTGACCGGAGCCGAGATGGCCTACGTCTTCATGGCCGAAGGCAGCGACCTGCGCATGTTCTCGAACGGCCCCGGCCGGGGACCACAGTCATCCAGGGCGGCAAACGACGTGTCACGGATCGATCTCGACGTGCTCCGCACCCGTCAAGCGGCTGTTTATGCCGACGTGACCACCGATCCCTACATCGTTGACAACCGGATCGAAACGTATGGATTCCGATCGTCGGCGCTTGTCCCAATCCCCTCCGGTGACCCACCCCTGGGGATCGCCGTCTTGAAGCGTGCCGTCGAGCCGTTCACGGACGACGAGATCGCCACGCTGCGGACGTTCGCTGTCCAGGCCGGCAACGCCGTCACCAACGCCCGCCTGCTCACCGACATCGACCAGCGCAACGCCCAGCTGGCGGACGCGCTGGAACTCCAGACGGCGACGGCGGAGGTGCTGCGGCTGATCAGCGAACATCCCGGTGATCTCGAGACCGTGCTCAAAGGCGTGCTCGCGAAGGCGGCGGAGCTGTGCCATGCCGAGAACGGCGCCGTGACACAGGTCGTCGGCGACTTGACGACCTGCATCGCCACGCACGGCTACCAGGCGGGCTTCGGATACACCAGCCGAACCGGCCGGACGTACGCCGCGAGTCGCGCGACCAGGCAACCGATCTTCATCGACGACTGGACGTCACTCGACCTGCCGGACGACTTCATGCGGCTCGTCGAAGTATCCGGCGTTCGCAGCAGCGTGACGGTTCCGCTCGTTCACGACGGCCAGGTGTTCGGTGACATCGAGGTCGGAAGATTCGAGGTCCGCCCGTTCGGGGAGAATGACGCCCGGATTCTCCAGATGTTTGCCGACCAGGCCGCGCTGGCCATCGCCAACTCCAGGCTCTTCAACGACCTCGATCAGGCGCTCGAGCGCCAGCGGGCGATGACCGATGTCCTCGAAGCGGTGAGCACCGCCCGGTTCGACATCCAGCCCGTCTTCGACCGGATCGTCGAACACGCCGCCCACCTGTGCGATGACACGGCCACCCTCGTCACGATTCGCGACCGGGCCGAGCTGAGCGTTGTGGCGGGCGCCGGCTGGGGTGAACGCGCCGTCCCCGACGTCGTGTTCAGCTGGGAGACAATCGACACCAGCACCACCACCGGCACGGTGTTCTCCACTGGCACGCCGGTGCACATTCGCGACTGGGACGACGTACCGAGCGACCTGTACCCGAACTCCCAGGCGCGCAACACGGGCTTTCGCACCTTGCTCACATTCCCGATGCGCCGCCACGACGAAGTGATCGGCGCCATCACGTTCATCCGGGAGGCACCGGGCGGCTACGACGAGGCCGAGCAATCCCTCCTCCAGGCATTCACCGACCAGGCAGCCATCGCCGTCGACAACGCCCGGCTCCTGCAGGAAATCGAACAGCGCAACAACGAACTGGCCGAGTCGCTGGAACTCCAGACGGCCACGAGCGACATCCTCGAGCTGATCAGTTCGAACCCCGGCGAACTCCGTGAGGTCCTCGAGGGCATCATCGACAAGGCCGCATCCCTGTGCGGCGCCGACTCCGGACACGTGCTGCTGTGGCGTGACGGTGCCTGGCGGCTGGAGGCGAACGGACAGCGGACCGCCTTCATGATCGGTGAGGAGATCCCGTTCATCGAAGTCAACGGGCGGGCACGGGACGGCCACGCCCCGGTCTTCGTCGACGACTTCCGCGTCGAGACCGTCGGCACCGATCTGGAGGACCTGATCGCGCGAGGGGACATCCGAAGCTTCGCGACCGTCGCGCTCGTGCAGGACGACGAGTGGATCGGCAATCTCTGCCTGACCCGTACCGAGATGCAGACCGTTCGACGCCAAGCACGGTCGAATCCTGCAGGCGTTCGCCGACCAGGCGGCCATCGCCGTCGCCAACGCCAAACTCTTCAACGACCTCGACGAGTCGCTGGCGAAGCAGCAGGCGATGGCCGACGTGCTCGATGCGGTCAGTACCGCCCGCTTCGATCTGCAGCCCGTGTTCGACCGGCTGCTCGGCCACGCCAGTCGGCTGTGCGACAGCACCGGCTCACTGATCAGCGTCCGTGACGGCGACGGGCTCCGATTCGCCGCGGCGTCGGACAACGTCGAGCTGACGTGGGAATCCGGCGAACTCGACGCGGGAACGGCGAGCGGCGACTCCATCCTGTCGGGTCGAGTCATCTCGATCCCTGATTGGGACGGGCGGCCGGATGATCAGTACCCCGACTCGCCCGTGCCACGCACACTGAAGTCCGAAGTCGTCGCAGTCCCGATGCTGCGCGACGGCCAGGCGCTCGGTGCGATCACGTTCTCCCGCTCGATCCGCGGCGGTTACAACGACGCTGAGATCTCGCTGCTGCAGACCTTCTGCAATCAGGCAGCCATTGCGATTGACAACGCCCGCCTGCTCACCGAGATCGAACAGCGCAACAGCGAGCTCGGCGAGTCACTCGAACTGCAGACCGCAACGTCGGACATCCTGCGGTTGATCAGCGCGAACCCGGGTGACCTGACCACCGTGCTCCGAGGGATCGCCGAGAGGGCGGCAACACTGTGTGATGCCGAAATCGGGTCCGTACTGCTCCGTCACGGCGACATCCTGCGTATCGAAGCCGAGAGCGCGTCGATGAACGGCATGCAGTCACTCGTGGGTCGCGAGTTCATCGCCGACCGGACCATCAACCGGCGGGCGCGAGACTCGCGGGAACCCGTCTTCCTCGACGACTTCCAGGACGTTCGCGACTCCGTGGGAATCCAGGTCGCGCAGGATCTCCCCGACCTCCACAGTTTCGCCACGATCGCTCTGCTCCTCGACGGCGAATGGATCGGCAGTCTCAACCTGAGTCGAACCGAGGTGCGGCCGTTCGATCCGAAGGTCGCACCGATCATGCAGGCGTTCGCCGACCAGGCCGCCATCGCCGTCGCCAACGCCAAGCTCTTCAACGACCTCGACGCCGCACTCGAACGCCAGACGGCGATGACCGACGTCCTCGACGCCGTCAGCACCGCCCGGACCGACCTCCAGCCCGTGTACGACGCCGTCGCCGCGCCATGCACTGCGTCTCTGTCACGGGGCCACCGTGGCGCTCTTCGTCAGGCAGGGCGAGAACCTCGTCGGTGCCGCAGACGACGGGCCGCACCTCCCCCACTTCGACGATCTGGCGGCGGCCCGCGAGTTCCTGATCGGGCGCGCCTGGCCGGTCGGCGAGGACACCCCGATGTCCGAGGCCTGTCGCACCGGCCTGCCGGTGCACATCCGCGACTGGGACGACGTACCGCCGGACGCCTTCCGGGACACCGCCATGCGCAACGTCGGACGACGGAGCGCCCTGTCGCTGCCGCTGCTGCGGAACCACGAAGCCGTGGGTGTGATCAACATCTCGAAGGTCGAACCCGGAGGCTTCAGCGACGACGAGATGTCACTGCTCCAGGCGTTCGCGAACCAGGCCGCCATCGCTGTCGACAACGCACAACTTCTCCGCGAAATCGAGGAGCGCAACCAGGATCTGTCGGAGTCGCTCGAACTCCAGACTGCGACGAGCGAGGTGCTGCAGCTCATCAGCGCCAACCCGGGCGATCTCACGGTGGTCCTCGAGGGCATCATCAACCGCGCGGCTGCGCTGTGCGACGCCGAGACCGGCCTCCTCTGGCTCAAGCATGCCGACGAACTCACGTGCGAGGCCGAGCTTCGCAGACACGAAGGGGTGTCGTTCGTCGGGTTGACGTGTTCGACGCGCGGGAGAAGACCGTCTACAGCATCAGCGCCAGGCGCAGACAGCCGATGTTCAACGACGATGTCCTTCCCTTGGTGCAGGGCACGACGCCTCGCGGACCAGACCGTCAGGAACGGTGTGCGGTCGATCGTGACGATTCCGCTCTTCCACGACGACGAATGGATCGGGAACATCAACCTCGGCCGCCGTCGAGGTCCGTCCGTTCAACCAGAAGCAGGCCACGATCCTCCAGGCCTTCGCCGACCAGGCCGCCATCGCGGTCGCCAACGCCAAGCTCTTCAACGACCTCGACGCCGCCCTCGAACGTCAGACCGCCATGACCGACGTGCTCGACGCCGTCAGCACGGCGCGGCTCGACATGCAGCCCGTCTTCGACGCTGTGGCCCACCACGCCAACCGCCTGTGCTCGGGAACCGGCGCAGCGATCTTCGTCAGGGACGGCGATGAGCTGGTCCTCAGCGCCACCAGCGGCATGGACGACGCAAGCGAACTCCTCGATCGCATCCCAATCGATCCAAGTTCGCCGGCCGGTGAATCGGCAATCACGTCGGCCCCGGTGCACATCACCGATCTCGACCAGTTGGCCGACCGCTTCCCGAACTCCCCCGCCCGCCGATCGGGCCGCCGAAGTGTCCTGTGCGTGCCGATGACCCGCAACGGCGTCCTCCTCGGCGTGGTCGCCTTCGCCCGATTCGAACCCGGTGGCTTCGAAGACGCCGAGATCTCACTGCTGAAAACCTTCACCGACCAGGCCGCCATCGCCGTCGACAACGCCCGGCTCCTGCGCGAGATCGAGGAACGCAACCACGACCTCGCCGAGTCGCTCGAACTGCAGACCGCAACCTCGGAGATCCTGCAGCTGATCAGCGACAACCCCGGCAATCTCGAGGCCGTGTTCCAGGGAATCGTGACACAGGCCGCGAAGCTCTGTGACGCTGACATGTCGAGCATCATGCGCCGTGAAGGCGACGAACTGGTGCTCTCCGTCATCAGCAACCCGCTGAACGTCGGGGCGATCGGACTCCGAGCACCCATTCGGCCCGGTATCGACTACAAGCAGCCGAACTACGTCGAGGACGTGACAAGCCGCTATCCCAACCCGGCCCAATTTCCAGCGCGCAGCACCGTCACAGCCGGACTGTTCGTCGATGACGATCACTACGGCCAACTCAACGTAGCTCGCACCGACGTCCGGCCGTTCGAACCCCGGCACGGCCGGATCGTGCAGGCCTTCGCTGAACAGGCGGCCATCGCCATCTCCAACGCCAACCTGTTCAACGACCTCGATCAGGCCCTCGAACGACAGACGGCGATGACCGACGTGCTCGACGCCGTCAGCACAGCTCGCCTCGACCTGCAGCCGGTGTTCGACAAGGTGGCCGAGCACGCCGACCGACTGTGCCGAGGCACCGGCGCCATGGTGCTCGTGCGAGAAGGCGACGACCTGCTGCTGAGCGCTGTCGCCGGGCCCGTCGCCGGTCGATGCCAGATCGGGTCGGAACGGGCGTTGTACCGATCGACGACTCGTCGATCACCGGCGCGGCCGTGCTGCGCGGCCAGATCGTCCACATCCGCGACTGGGACAGCGAGGACGCAGCGGCCTACGCCACCTCTCCGGCGAGAACGATGGGCCACCAGAGCGCGCTCGCCGTGCCGATGATGCGCGGCGGCGTGGCCATCGGCACGATCGGGTTCACCCGCGCGGAGCCGGGCGGGTACACCGACGACGAGATCGCCCTCCTGGAGACGTTCGCCGACCAGGCTGCCATTGCCGTCGACAACGCCCGCCTGCTCCGCGAGATCGAACAACGCAACACCGAACTGTCCGAGTCACTGGAGCTGCAGACGGCGACTTCGGAGATCCTCCAGCTGATCAGCGACAACCCAGGCAACCTCGATGCCGTCTTCGAGGGCATCGTGACGCAGGCCGCGCAACTGTGCGATGCCGACATGGCCGGTGTCATGCACCGGGACGGGGACGAATTCATCCTGATCCGCGCCAGCGACCACCGGGACCAGGCCGAGCTCGGCACCCGCACACCGGTGCAGGCAGGCGTCAACTACCGGCAGCCCGTCTTCATCGACGACGTCGCCGTTGCTCATCCTGACGTGACGACGGCAGTCCGGAGCATGGTGTCGGTCGGGATGTTCGTCGACGACGTCCACTACGGCCAGATCAACGTCAACCGGCGCGAGGTCCGACCGTTCGAGCCTCGCCACGGCCGAATCGTGCAGGCGTTCGCCGAGCAGGCGGCGATCGCCATCTCCAACGCCAACCTGTTCGCGCAGCTCGAGGAGCAGACCCGACTCGCCGAGGAGGCGAACGCCGCCAAGGGCTCGTTCCTCGCGACGATGAGCCACGAGATCCGCACGCCGATGAACGCGGTGATCGGGATGAGCGGCCTGCTGCTCGACACCGACCTCCAGCCGCGCCAGCGCGAGTTCGCCGAGATCATCCGCTCGAGCGGCGAGTCGCTGCTCGGGATCATCAACGACATCCTCGACTTCTCGAAGATCGACGCCGGCCGGCTCGAGCTGGAGGTCAGCCCGTTCGACCTGCGGGCCTGCATCGAGTCGGCGTTCGATCTCGTCACCGAACCGGCGGCCCGCAAGGGTCTGGAGCTGGCGTTCCTCATCGACCCGGCCGTCCCCGACGGCATCTCGGGCGACGTCACCCGGCTCCGCCAGGTGATGGTGAACCTGCTCGCCAACGCCGTGAAGTTCACCGAGGTCGGCGAGGTCGTGATGACCGTCGATCCGGGCGAGGCGCCGAACGAGATCCATCTCGCGGTGCGCGACTCCGGCATCGGCATCCCTGCCGACCGGGCGCACATGCTGTTCGAGGAGTTCAGCCAACTCGACTCGTCGACCACCCGCAAGTACGGCGGCACCGGCCTCGGCCTCGCCGTCAGCAAGCGCCTCGCCGAGCTGATGGGCGGCACGATGTGGGTCGAGAGCGTCGAGGGCGAAGGTGCCACGTTCCACTTCACGATCGTCGCCGCGCCCGCCGACGTACCGTCGCGACGCGCCGCCGCCGGGATACCCACCGAACTCACCGGCAAGTCCGTGCTCGTGGTCGACGACAACGCGATCAACCGGCGCATCCTCGACCTGCAGACCGAAGCGTGGGGGCTGCGCTGCCGATCGTTCCCGTCAGCGGCCGAGGCGCTCGCCAGCGTCGGGGCAGGCGAGCGACTACGACCTGGCGATCCTCGACATGCACATGCCCGGCATGGACGGGCTCGAACTCGCCACGGCGTCTGCACGACGAGCGCCCCGACCTCCCCCTCGTGCTGTACACGTCACTCGGCGGGGCCGAGGCGGCCGACCCGATCTTCGCCGGGGTGCTCGCGAAGCCGGTGAAGCAGTCGCAGCTGTTCGACATGCTCGTGTCGGTGCTCACCGACGTCGGCGTGGACGAGCCGGCGGACCTGGCAGCCGCTGGTGGTGGCGCCGACGTCAAGCTCGGCGACCGGCACCCGCTGCGAGTGCTGCTCGCCGAGGACAACACGGTCAACCAGCAGATCGCCCTACTCGTCCTCGAATCGATGGGCTACCGCGCCGATGTCGCCTCGAACGGCGTCGAGGCCGTCGAGGCCGTCGAGCAGTTCCCGTACGACCTCGTGCTGATGGACGTCCAGATGCCCGAGATGGACGGCCTCGAGGCGACCCGCGAGATCCGGGCCCGCCCGATCCCACCCGAGCGCGGCGATCTGCCGATCCGGATCGTCGCCATGACCGCCAACGCCATGCAGGGCGACCGGGAGGCGTGTCTCGACGCGGGAATGGACGACTATCTCGCCAAGCCGATCCGCCCCGAGGAACTCGCCGCCGCGCTCGCGGCAACGCCCGCACGGTCGAGCGGGTTGACAGCGGACACGAATGGCCAATCCGACGCCGCGACCGAGGTAGTACTCGATGCGTCGGCGATCGCCCGGATGCGCTCGATCGCACCCGATGACGATTCGTTCGATCGCCTGGTCACCTCGTTCCTCGACAACGGCGCGTCGCTGCTCGCCCAGCTCGCCGGCGCCGCCGGTGCCGACGACCTCGACGTGCTGCGCCGCACGGCCCACACCCTCAAGTCGAACGCAACGAGCTTCGGCGCCACCGAACTCGCCGAACTCTGCGCCGAACTCGAGTCGCAGGCACGCCGAGAGGCGGTGGTCGACGCCGACGTCCAGGTCAACGCAATCACCGTTGCGTTCGAGGGCGCCCGACGGGCGCTCGACACGCGAGGATGAGCGCCGTGACC
The DNA here is from genome assembly GCA_963743825.1 of Ilumatobacteraceae bacterium. GTDB lineage: Bacteria > Actinomycetota > Acidimicrobiia > Acidimicrobiales > Ilumatobacteraceae > Sva-07. The sequence goes on from CAVURC010000014.1 coordinate 30,880, forward strand.
GACCTCGCCACCGACGTACCGCCCGCCACGGTGCTGATCGTCGACGACGACCCGCTCAACCGGGCGATGCTGTCGATGTCGCTCGGCTCACTCGGCCATCAGGTGATCGAAGCCGGCAACGGGCTCGAAGGGATCGCCGCACTCGGCGCCCACGACGTCGACGTCGTGATCACCGACATCGAGATGCCCGAGATGGACGGCTACGGCCTCCTCGAACACCGCGCCGGCGACGACCGCCTGAAGGCGATTCCGTTCATCGTGATCTCCGGGGTCGACGAGATGGAGTCGATCATCACCTGCATCAAGCTCGGCGCCGAGGACTACCTCCCCAAGCCGTTCGACCCGGTGCTCCTGCACGCCCGGCTCGGCGCCTGCCTCGACAAGAAGCGGATGACCGACGAACTCCAGCAGTGGAACCTGCTGCCTGGCCGACCGGGTCGACGAGAAGGTCGCCGAGGTCGAGCGCCTCAACATGCTGCGCCGCTTCGTCACCCCGCAGCTGGCCGAGGCCCTGGCGTCGGGCGGCGAAGCGATTCTCGCCAGCCATCGCCGCGAGATCACCGTGCTGTTCTGTGACCTTCGGGGCTTCACCGCGTTCTGCCGAGACCGCCGAGCCCGAGGAGGTGATGGACGTTCTACGCGAGTTCCATCACGCCGTCGGCCCGATGATCTTCGAGCACGACGGCACGATCGCCCAGTTCACGGGCGACGGCATGCTCGTGTTCTTCAACGATCCGGTCCAGCTCGACGACCCGGCGTGGCAGGCCGTACGACTGGCTGTTGCGATGCGTGATCGGACCGCCGAGCTGTCGGCACTGTGGAAGCGACGAGGGCACGAATTGGAGCTGGGCATCGGCGTGGCCGTCGGGTTCGCCACCTGCGGCGAGATCGGTTTCGACGGCCGCACGGAGTACACGGCGATCGGCACCGTGGTGAACCTGTCGGCGCGCATCTGCGCGATCGCCGCCGGTGGGCAGATCCTCGTGACCAACAAAGTGTTCGCAGCGGTCGAGGATCGAGTCGACGCCACACCGATGGGTGACGTCGAGTTCAAGGGTCTCAGTCGCCCCGTCCCGATCGTCGAGATCACGTCGATCCTGTGAGCGCCACCGCCGGCTGGACCTGTCCGGACTGCGGGCGGCTGTTCGGTCGGACCGGACAGGGCCACGACTGCGCACCGGGCCTGTCGATCGAGGAGTACTTCGAGACGGGCCCGGAACACGAGCGTCCCGTGTTCGACGCCGTGATGGCGCACGTCGAGACGTTGGGTCCCGTCCACGCCGACGTCGTGTCGGTCGGCATCTTCCTCAAGAACCCGCGCAAGTTCGCCGAGCTCCGACCGATGCAGCACTGGGTCGCCATCTCGTTCGCGCTGAATCGGCAGGCGACCCACCCGACGATCACCCGCAAGGTCAACCTGTACGGCAGCAAGTACTGGCACGTCGCCAACGTCGCCACGCCCGACGATTTCGACGAACCCTTGCGCGATCTCCTCACCGAGGCCTACAACGACCGCCTCCCGTGACCCGGTCTTTCGGGGTCGGGTCCGGAAAGACCGGTCAGGCGCCGAGGTCGCCGCTGCGGAAGTGCAGGCGGCAGAGCAACTCGTAGCGCACCGAATCGCCGAACAACGGGGCATCCATCGTGTTGGTGTCGCCGACGACCACCGTGTCGCCCTCGTACACCACGTCACCGTTGACGACGCGGGCGTTGTGCGTCGCACGGGCGCCGCACCAGCAGCGAGCCTCCACCTGGAGCGGCACGTGTTCGTCGGCGATCTCCAACATCCTCCGGGTCCCCTCGAACAAATGGCCGCGGAAGTCGGTGAGCAGACCGAAGGCGAACACGTCGATGTCGAGTTCGTCGACCACGCGAGCCAGCTGATCGCACTGTTCGACGGTGTAGAACTGCACCTCGTCGCAGACCATGTAGTGGATGGGCCAGTGCCGTACCGCCAGCGCGTGCAGGTCGAGATCGGGCGTCACTTCGATCGCTGGAGCGGCCACGCCGAGACGACTCGTGACCTGGCGACCTTCGCGGTCGAGTGTGGTGAGCAGCAGCCCGAACAGTTGGCGGTTCGAGAGGTTGTGGTGGATCTGCAGGGCCACGGTGCTCTTCCCTGAGCCCATGGTGCCGAAGCTGAATCGGAGGGACGCCATGTCGGACGACGACCCTATCCGCGAGCCTGTCAGCCTCCGACGTCGGTCACCGTCGGCGGGGTCGTGGCGAACGGATCGAACGACGGATCGACCTGAGCGGGCCCATCGATACGTTCGAGTCCGGGCGGACTGTCGGGCTCGTCACTGCTGCACCCCGACAACACCAGTGCGAACGCACAACCCAGCACCCCAGCCAACACCCGACGCGACATGAACCGATCTTCGCGCACCCCCTCGTGCAAAAGGGGTCTGACCCCTGATGCAAGCGGGAAGGATGCAGGAGGGAAGAAGGTCACTTTGCGGCGGCCGTCACGATTCGCGACCGGCTCCACCGCTACGGTTGTTACCGGATGCGCCCGGCAACGGCGCCGGCACACCGAATCCCTCGGGGGGAGACAACATGACGGACACGATCGACCGCTCGGGCACCGAGGACGACCATGTACTCGACCATCTGATCGTCCGCTTCGCCGGCGACTCCGGCGACGGCATGCAGCTCACGGGTGACCGCTTCACCTCGGTGAGCGCTGCATTCGGCAACGACCTGTCGACTCTGCCGGACTTCCCGGCCGAGATCCGGGCGCCTGCCGGCACGGTCAACGGCGTGTCAGCGTTCCAGGTGAACATCGCCAACCACAAGATCACCACCCCGGGCGATGAACCCAGCGTGCTCGTGGCCATGAACCCGGCCGCGTTGATGGCCGACCTCCACCGGCTGGAACTGGGTGGCACCGTGATCATCAACGAGGATGCGTTCGACGAACGCAACCTCGAAAAGGCCGGCTACACGGTCAACCCGCTCGACGACGACACACTGGCGAGCTACCGGGTCCTGCGCGTGCCGATGACCAGTCTCACCAAGGAAGTCTGCGAACCGCTCGGCGTGAAGCCGCGCGACGCCGAGCGGTCGAAGAACTTCTTCGCGCTCGGGCTCGTGTCGTTCATGTTCACCAGGCCGATCGACCCGACCCTCGGATGGATCGCCGAGAAGTTCGGCACCAACGAGCAGGTCGAGGCGGCCAACAAGGCGTCGTTCCTCGCCGGCTTCAACTTCGGCGAAACCACCGAGGCCGTCGGCCATCGCTACGAGGTCCGACCCGCGCAAGCTTCCGCCCGGTGAGTACACGAGCATCACCGGCAACACCGCGCTCGCCTGGGGCATCGTCGCCGCCGGCCAGCTCGCGAAACTGCCGATCACGCTCGGGTCGTACCCCATCACCCCAGCGAGCGACATCCTCCACGAGCTGTCCAAGCACAAGCACTTCGGGATCCGCACGGTGCAGGCCGAGGACGAGATCGCCGCCATCGGCATGGCGCTCGGCGCCTCGTTCGCCGGTCACCTCGGCGTCACCACAACGAGCGGTCCCGGCGTCGCCCTCAAGAGCGAGACGACCTCGCTGGCGGTGTCGATCGAGCTACCGCTCTTGATCGTCGACATCCAGCGCGGCGGTCCGTCGACCGGGCTGCCGACCAAGACGGAGGCATCCGACCTCAACATCGCGCTCTACGGCCGCCACGGCGAAGCACCACTCCCGATCGTTGCCGCGTACACCCCGGCGCAGTGCTTCCATGCCGCCATCGAGGCAATCCGCATCGCCCTCAAGTACCGCACGCCGGTGATCCTGCTGTCCGATGGCTACCTGGCCAACGGATCCGAGTCGTGGAACCTGCCGTCGATCGAGTCGTTGCCCGACATCTCGGTGCCGTTCACGACGGAGCCGAACCACGTCGACGACGAGGGCAACGACGTGTTCTGGCCGTACCTGCGCGACGACACGACGTTGGCTCGACCGTGGGCGATCCCGGGGACACCCGGCCTGATGCACCGCGTCGGCGGCCTCGAGAAGGCCGACGGCACGGGCAACATCGACTACACGCCGGAGAACCACGAGAAGATGGTCCACCTGCGCGCCGAGAAGATCGCTCGCATCGCGATGGACATCCCACCGACGCAGATCAACGGCGACGTCGACGCCGACGTGCTCGTGCTCGGCTGGGGCTCGACCTGGGCGGCGATCGACTCCGCAATCCAGCAGACCCGCCGCGCCGGCAAGAAGGTGGCGTCGGCGCACATCATGCACCTCAACCCACTGCCCTCCGACCTCGGCGACATCCTGCACCGTTACCAGCGGGTGATCGTCCCCGAACTCAACATGGGCCAGCTCACCAATCTGATCCGCGGCAAGTACCTGGTCGACGCCAAGAGCACTCACCAAGATGCAGGGCCTTCCGTTCAAGTCCCGAGAGATCATGGCCGCCATCGACGAGGCCCTCGCGTCGATCACCAGCACGAACGGAGCGAACTCATGAGCACCGCCCAGGTCGCCGTCACGACGAAGAAGGACTGGACGAGCGATCAGGAGGTCCGCTGGTGCCCGGGGTGCGGCGACTACGGCATCCTGCTGGCCGTCCAGACCCTGATGCCCGAACTCGGCATCGCCCCCGAGAACACGGTGTTCATCTCGGGCATCGGCTGCTCGAGCCGCTTCCCGTACTACATGAACACCTACGGGATGCACTCGATCCACGGCCGCGCCCCGGCAATCGCCACCGGTCTCGCCGTCGCCCGTCCCGATCTCGACGTGTGGGTGATCACCGGCGACGGTGACGGCCTGTCGATCGGCGGCAACCATCTCATCCACGCGCTGCGTCGCAACGTCAACCTCAACATCCTGCTGTTCAACAACCGGATCTACGGCTTGACCAAGGGCCAGTTCTCGCCGACGTCACCGGTCGGCAAGGTCACCAAGTCGACCCCGATGGGTTCGATCGACCCGCCGTTCAACCCGCTTGCCGTTGCGCTCGGCGCCGAGGCCAGCTTCGTCGCTCGCACCCACGACCTCGACCGCAAACACATGATGGACACCTTCCGGTCGGCGCATGAACACCATGGCACGTCGTTCGTCGAGATCTACCAGAACTGCAACGTCTTCAACGACGGCCAGTTCGACGACGTCACCAAGAAGCAGGCCCGCGACGAGATGATGATCGACCTCGTGCACGGCGAGCCGATCACGTTCGGCACCGATGGGCACCGAGCAGTCGCGATGGGAGTCGACGGGCAGCTCCGTCTCGTCGAACGCGCCGACGTCGCAGCCGACGAGATCCTGATCCACGACGCTCACCGCGACGACCCGTCGCTGGCGTTCGCTCTCGCCCGGCTGAGTCACGACGATCACTCCCCCACCCCGTTCGGCGTGTTCCGCGACGTCCAGCGGCCCGAGTACGCAGGCGCCGTCGCCGATCAGGTGATGGCCGCGAGCGAGCGCAAGGGCCCCGGCGACCTCGGAGCCCTCCTGCGCTCGAACGGCACCTGGTCCGTCACCTGATCCTTGCAACAGGGGTCTGACCCCAGATGCAAGCGTTCAGGTGATCGCGTCGCCGGTGAGCTGGTCGAAGACCACCAGGTGATCGACGCGTAGGCGGACCGCGTCACCATCCGCCACGGCGGTGCCACTGGTCGTCGCTGTCAGCGCGACGCCGGCCACCGCACAGCGCGCGGTGCCGGGCGGGATTCGACGCTCGACGATCGCCGGGATCGAGCCGCGGTCGGCCACCACGAGATGCTCCGGGCGGATCCCGACCACCACGCGGGAGCCCGCATGGGCCGCGAGACCCGGAGTCCAGGCTCTGATGCGCACGAGTTCGCCACCAGCCGGATCCTCGCGCGTGAGCCAGAACCCTCGCCCGTCGGCGACCACGGTCATCTCCACCAACGAGAGAGGTCCCGTCGAGGCCGCGGCGGCGAGCGTTGCGGGCGAGCGACGAATCCAGGCGGTGTCACCGCACTGCACGAGCCGCCCCTCGTCGAGCACGATGAGCATCGACGTCAGTGTCGTCACGTCGAGCGGGTCGTTGGTGCTCATCAGCGTGGTGACGCCGTAGCCCTCCTGCAGGATCGCCATCTCGGCTCGCATGCGGTGACGCAGCTGCTCGTCGAGCGACTCGAACGGCTCGTCGAGCAGCAGCACCTGGGGCACCCGCACGAGGGCGCGGGCGATCTGGACCATCTGCTGCTCGCCGTGGGACAGCTCGTCGGGATGACGAACGAGCAGCTCCTCGATGTGCAGCGCCCTGGCCTCGGCGTCGACACGCTGGCGGATGTCGGCCGCATCCCGCCGACGAACATCGAGGGGGAACGACACATTGCGACGCACGGAGAGATGCCTGAGGAGGACCGGCTCCTGGAAGACCATCCCGACGTCACGTTGGCTCGGCGTCGCCCGTGTGACGTCGCGTCCGTCGATCCGGATCACCCCGCTCGTCGGGCTCTCCAGTCCGGCGATCACTCGCAGCAACGTCGTCTTGCCACTCCCCGACCCACCGACCACCCCGACGAAGTCGCCACTGGCGACCTCCAGGGAGACGTCGTCGAGACGCAACTCGCTCCCCGTTCGCACACTGACTCGAGCCAACTCGACACTTGCCATCAGCACACGACCCCGAGGACCCAGCCCTCCTCGCGCTCGATGCCGGCCACATCGGCGAACCGGGCAACCTCGGGCGCGAACAGAGCAGCGAGTCGTTCAGTCGCATCGAGATCGGCCAGCCACGCTGCGACGGCGATCACCTGCGCCTCGTCTCGCACCGTGCCGTCGGCGATCTCGATCGGTAACAGCGACGGCCAGACCTCGGCGATCACAACCGTTCCCGGATCCACCGCCGGCACACACAGTCCGGTCGTGAACGGCCAGACCGACACCCGATCCGCGAACTGCGCCGACAGTCGATGGATCATCGGAATGCCGAGCAGACTCTGACTCCCGACCGCACCGGAGCCCAGCAACTGCCACGACGAGAACGGGCGACAACCCTGGTCACGCAGAGCCGTCTCGACCGCTCGCCACTCACCGAGCGGTGCGAACGATGCCGGCTTCGTCGCCGTCAACGTGTGGCCACCACGCGACGGTGGACATCCCCAGAACGGCGAACCCGTCGCGGTGATCCGCTCATTGAGCGCTGCGGCGACTTCGAATCGATTGTTGACGTTTCGATCGTCATCGATGATCGATCCACTCAGCAGATCGCCCATCGAGTGCCATGGGCAACCCTCCAGACCGAGCGCCGCAGCGGTTCCCACCGGGTACCCCAACGAGAAATCGACACCGATCATCGTGCGGGTCGACGGGTCGGACGCAATCAGCTCGACGAGGTATTGCTGCGCCGCGACGCGAGTCGACGGGTTCGACACCGACAGGCCGCCGCCGTCCACGACCGCGATCCAGATCGAGTCACGACCTCGCTTCGGCGTCGAGTGTGCGCTCCAGTCGACGACGACGAAGCGATCGAACATCGACTCAGGCGACGACGTCGGTGACCGCTGCGAAATGCAGCACGGCAGCGACCACGACGAAGGAGTGCCACACCTCGTGGTAGCCGAACGTCGTCGGCCACGGATCGGGCCGATGCCGCAGGAGCACCGGGAATCCGATCGTGTACGCGAGCCCGCCGGCGATCATGAGGCCGAGCTGCAATCCGGTGAGGCTGTCGATCAAGACCGGGGCCGCCACGACCGCCACCCACCCCATCACGAGGTACAGCGAATACGACACGATGCGAGCACCGTGGAAGAAACCGAGCTTGAGCACCATGCCGATGACAGCAAGGGTGCCGACGATGGCGAGCATCGGGATTCCCCATGCCCTCGGCAACGCGACCAGACAGATGGGAACGTACGTGCCGGCAATCAGCAGATAGATCATCGAGTGGTCGAGTCGCTGCATCACCTCGCGGGCACGCACCGAGTGGGCGAGGCGGTGGTACGACGCCGAGGTGCCGAACAGCAGCAACAGCGTTGCGGCATAGATCGCCGCCGCCACGGTCGCAGCGGTTCCGTCAGCCATGGCAATCAGCACGATCCCGGCGGGAATCGCCACGAAGAACGTCCAGGCGTGCATCTTCCCGCGCCAGAGCGGACGCTCGAGCACTGGGAGATTCACCGACGCACCATTCACAGCCCTCACCGTACCCGGCCACCGACGACTGCGTGGAGCGGCACCGCGCCGATCAGTGCCATCTCAGCCTGCCGACAAGTCGGCGATCAGCTCGATCACCGCGTTGCCGTACCGCTCGAGCTTGGCCGGCCCGACACCGGAGATCCGGCCGAGCTCGCGCAACGTGGTCGGGGCGGTGCGAGCGATGGCCGCCAGCGTCTTGTTGTCGAACACCACGTAGGCGGGCTTGCCATCTCGGAGGTCGTTGCGCAGGTCGCGGAGCGCGGCGAAGCGCCGTTGGCCGTCGGCGTCGAGGTCGGCGGCCGGATCGTCACCGGTCGACGTTGTCCGCGTGGACGGCTTCGACGTCGGCTCGGGGCGATGAGACGACACGACGCGACCGGCGGACGGCTCGGTGGTGAGTTCGGCCACGAAGGGGCTCGGATGTGCTCCGGTCACGATCGTGACGTGGCCGCTCGCTCGCGTGATCGCCACGTGGAACAGCCGTCGTTCCTCCTCGACGTCGTCGGCGAGTCGGTGCGGGTACTGATCGGCGTCGGCCAGATGCACCACGACGTGCGGCCACTCCTGGCCCTTCACCCGGTGCACCGTCGACAACAGGACGCCCCCCGGGGCACGCTTGACGGCCAACTGGGCCCGCAGCCACCGCTCGAACGTGGTCGGGTCGTCGTGCAGCGCAGCGAGATGGGTGACAGCGGTGAGATCGTCGCCCTGGGCCGACCGATTGGAGCCACGCCGGTTGGCGTCGAGTGAGGCAACCGACCCGGCGAGGCCGATGTCGTCGATGAGCGTCAGTACGAGGTCGGACGTGGTCGCCCCCGACTGCAGCGACTTCTGCAGCGTCTGGATGTCGGCGGCGAAGTCGATCACACGCTCGGCATCACGCTCGTTGGTGAGTCGACCCGCCAATCGGTTGAGGTCGACCACACTGCCCTGCTCGGCCACCCAGTCGGTGATCCGGGGATGGAACGACCGGGAGGGGCGTCGAAGCGCCTCACGGATGTCGTCGGGGGCGAACGTGGCGCCCCGACCCGCGACGGCGAGTCGCAGCCATGCCAACACCGTGCGCACCGCCGTGCGATCGGCGAACTCGAGTCCGACGCCACCACTGATCGGGATCCCCTCTGCCACCAATGCGACCTGGACAGGCGCCAGCAACGCATTCACTCTGGCAAGAACGGCCACCTCGTCGGGTCGTGCTCCGGCGGCGATCGCGTCGTGGACGACGCGACGCGATGCGCCGACCGCGTCGACGCCCCCGTCGATCGACCACCCGGTGGTGTCGGTCGATGCGGCCCGGATGGTCTTGGCCACCCGTCGATGGTTGTGGCGCAGCAGCCGGTCGACGACGTCGACGATGCCCGCCGGGCAGCGGTAGTTCACTTCGAGCGGATGCGATCCCGAGCCGGGGAACAACTCGGCGAAGTCGATCAACCACGCCGGGTCGGCGCCGTTGTAGCCGTAGATCGTCTGGTCGTCGTCGCCGACGCCGAAGACGGCGCCACCCGGCGCCGACAGCAGCCGAATGAGCAGCAGGTGCGCCGGTGTGAGGTCTTGGAACTCGTCGACCAGCATGATCCGACACGCCCGTTGTGCCGCCCGACGCGACGCAGGGTCGCGAAGCAGCACCAGCAGCGCCCGGTAGATCTGATCGTCGAAGTCGACGGCTCCACGCCGCTCCAACGCCGTTCGATAACTCGGCCAGGTTTCCGCGAGGCCGTCGACGTCACCGGCGTACCGACCCTCGACCTCGCCAGGATCGACGAGACCCAGCCGGATGACCGTGAGCGCCTCGATCCATGGCCCGATGGGGTCGCTGTTCCGGCGGCGGGGGAACGACACCAGGTCACCGATGATGCGACGCACGTCGGGCTCGTCGATCGTGCGCCACTTCGTGGCCTGCGGCGCGAACGGCGGCGTGCCGTTGACGATCGCCAACGCAATGGCGTTGAGCGTGCGCACCTGCAGGCCCGGCAGATCAGACGTGCGCTCGACCATCTCCTCCTGGGCCCGCTTGTTGAACGCCACGAGGCTCACCGCGCCGGGCGGCAGGTTCCAGTTGGTCAGCAGGTGGCGCGCCCGTTCGGTCAGCACCCGGGTCTTTCCGGAGCCCGCCGGCGCAATGATGCGGGCGCCACCTCCGCGATGCGTGACCGCTGCGAGCTGGTCCGGCGCAAGGTCGGCGGCGGAGTGATTCGCACCCGGTGGGCGCAACGACCCGTGCTCGACCGCAATTGCGTGGATGACCGGCACGTCGTCGATCGGATCGGTGTGTCGCACGGGCCCGCCGTCGAGCCAGGCGACGGTGCCGTCGGGCAGCCTGACATCGCCCGCACCATCGGTCGATCGCCGTTGCACCGGCCGCGATTGCCTGTCGAGCGGCGATCCAGACGGTCGGTCGGGGTCTCGGTGATCGACACTGTTGGACCAGACGAGGTGATGGAGCTCCTCGAGATCGAAGGCGAAGGTGGGCCCCAGTTCGTACGGCGCGGCCTCGGTCATCAACATCGGTTCTCGCTCGAACGGTGGCCGCCAGCTCGATGACGAGTCGTTCCCGGCGTGGTGCGCCGCCCGCAGGAAGGCGAGCGCGTGCGCCGGCTCGGTCAAGGTGCCGGCATCGATGACGATGCGTTGCGCTTCGGCCCATCGCTCCGGGATGATCCCGCCCGGCTCGACGACGACATGTCGTCCGAGTTCGTCCGGCCCAGCGCCCGCCGACCGACGCCACGCGGCACGGTCGCGACGTGACTCCAGCGACCGTCCGGGAAGGTCGTGCGGAGCGTCGAGCACGCTCGGAACTCGATGGCGATTCCATCGGCGCATCGACGTACGCCCCGTCGTCGAACGGGAGCACATCGGAGTCCGAGGCCGGCACCTCCTGGCGCCCACTGTCGTGCCAGCACTGACGAACCTCGGCCGGCGTCTCGTGTTCGCCGTTGCAGTACGCACACTGGATCGCCATCGCCTCGACCTTACCGAACACGTCGGTCGATCGCACACACGTTCGATCCGAATGAGACGCGGGGTCAGACCCCGCGTCTCATTCACCAGGCGATCTCGGGCCAGCCGTAGGTGACGCAGAGACCGGCACCGTTGACGACGACGAGCGACGCGATGATCGCCGACAACGACGACCACCCGCGGCCGCGTGCGCCGAATCGAGCCGGGGACCGGCATGTACCAGTCGGGCAGCAGCGCCGCCGTCCGCCGGTGGCCGACCGAACGGGACGGCATCGTCGGCGAATCGGCGCGTCGGGATCCGCAGCCAACGCCAAGTCGCCGCAGCTCGTCATCGGTGAACGACTCCACGATCTCAACCGTATCCCGGCGATGAGCGAAACCACCGGATACGTGGGTCTCGCTCATCAGCCTGACCTCAGCGGCCGGTGAACTCGGCGGGACGACGCTCGAGGAAGGAGGCGACGCCCTCTCGATGATCGTCGCTCTTGAAGCAGGCCGCCATCGCCGCGGTGTGCCGCTCCATGTGTTCGCCCACGGGCGCGGTGAGGCCCTGGTGGACCAGCGACTTGATGAGACCCAGGCTGTGGGGCGATCCAGCGGCGATCGTGTTCGCCAGCTCCATCGCCCGTGGGAGCACGTCGTCGCTCGAGACGACGTCGAGGACGTAGCCGAGGCGGAGTGCCTCTGCGGCGTCGATCATCTCGCCGGTGTACAGCAGCTTGAGCGCAGGTTGGACGCCGATGATCCGAGGCAGCAGCCACGTCCCGGCACCGGTGTCGGGCACGAGCCCACGGTGCACGAAGTTCCAGGCGAACCGGGCGTTGGTGCTGGCCAGGCGCAGGTCGCATTGCGACGAGAACTCGGCGCCCATCCCGACCGCCGGGCCGTCGATCGCACCGATCGTCGGCTTGCGAGCCTGCGCGATCGGCCACCACTTGTGGCGTTCCTCGGCCGACCCCCGAAGGCCGCGGACCTCACCCGGAACCGTTGCGAGATCGGCGAGATCGGTCCCCGCGCAGAACGCCCCGGGCACGCCCGTGATCACGAGCACCACGGTCGTGGCCGGATCGTCGTCGGCCCGACCGACGGTCTCGATGAACTCGCCGAGCATCGAATACGTCATCGCGTTGCGCTTCTCCGGCCGGTCGATCGTGATCACGCCGACCTTGCCCTCGACGTGGTACCGGATCAGTTCGCGTGCGTCGTCAGCCATGCAGGGACGGTAATCCTGCCGGGTCCCCACCTCCGATTTGTGGGCGCACCCGCGGGGCGACCGAGCGGGGGTCAGGAGCAGCCGCTCGTGCTGCCACACGAGGTGCAGACGTAGCAGCTGCCGGCGCGGACCATCACGACGCCGCACTGCATGCACATCGGGGCGTCGCTCGAGCGGACCGGTCCGGCGACCGCGAACGGCAGCTCGGCAACAACGGCCTCGGCCACCGACTTCGGGTCGGGGGCGAGGTCGGATCCCTGGTGGGTCGGTGTCACCTGCTCGTCGAGGCCCGGCAGTGTGGGTTGGAGCCGTTCGTCGACGGAGAAGATGCCGAGCTCGGCGCGTTCGTCGTAGGTCATGTACTCGATCGCCAACCGGCGGAACAGGTAGTCCATGATCGATGAGGCGAACCGGATGTCGGGGTCGTCGGTCATCCCTGCCGGCTCGAAGCGCATGTTCGTGAACGCCTCGACGAAGGCTCGCAACGGCACGCCGTACTGCAATCCGTAGCTGACCGACTTGGCGAAGGCGTCCATCACCCCCGCCATCGTGGAGCCCTGCTTGGAGACCGTCAGGAAGATCTCGCCCGGCTGGCCGTTGTCGTACTCACCGATCGTCGCGAATCCCTTGCAGTCGGCAACGCGGAACTCGAACGTGCGGCCCCGCCGGGTTCGCGGCATCTTCTGGCGGACGGGATGGTGCACGATCCGCTCGACGATCTCGACCCCGCCGGTCGACTGCGCCGCCGACGTGACCTTCGACGTCGACAACGGCTGGCCGAGCTTGCAGTTGTCGCGGTAGATCGCGACCGACTTCAGCCCGAGTTCCCACGCCAGCATGTGCAGCGCCTCGACGTCTTCGACGGTGACGTCCTCGGGCATGTTCGCCGTCTTGCTGATCCCACCGCTGACGAACGGCTGCACCGCCGCCATCATCCTGATGTGGCCCTCGTAGTGGATCGTGTTGTCGCCCATCGAGCAGGCGAAGACAGGCAGGTGCGCCGCTGCGAGATGCGGAGCGCCGATGACCGACATGTGCTCGTCGATGTAGCTGACGATGTCGTCGACCTGCTGCGGGGAGTACCCGAGCCGCCGCAAGGCCCGCGGAACGGTCTGGTTGACGATCGACATCGTCCCCCCGCCGACCAGCTTCTTCGTCTTCACCAGTGCCAAGTCGGGCTCGATTCCTGTGGTGTCACAGTCCATGGCCAGGCCGATGGTGCCGGTCGGAGCGATGACCACCGCCTGACTGTTTCTCACTCCGTGGTCCGCGGCGTCACGGACGACCGTGTCCCACGTCGCACGTCCCGCTTCGATCAGATCAGCCGGAACAACGGCGTGGCTGTCGACGTTGCGAGCCGCCTGGCGATGCATCTCGAGCACGCCGATCATGGCGTCGGCCTCCACGGCGAAGCCATCGAACGGACCGACGCGGGCGGCGGTACGGGCGCTGACGGCATACGCCGACCCCGTCATCAACGAGGTGATCGCCGCCGCCCAGGCCCGCCCCTCCTCGGAGTCGTACGGGAGGCCGAGCGCCATCAGCAGCGCACCGAGGTTGGCGTAGCCCAGGCCGAGCTGTCGGAGTGCCCGCGTGGTGTCACCGATCTTCTCGGTCGGATAGTCGGCATGACCGACGAGGATCTCCTGCGCCGTGAACAACATGTCGATCGTGTGGGTGAACGCTCCCACATCGAAGCCGCCATCGTCCTGGAGATACTTGAGCAGGTTGATCGACGCGAGATTGCAGGCGCTGTTTTCGACGTGAAAATATTCCGAACAAGGATTACTTCCGGTGATCCGACCATGGTTGGGGGCGGTGTGCCAGCGATTGATCGTCGTGTCGAACTGCAGGCCCGGATCGGCACATTCCCACGATGCCTGGGCGATCTCGCGCCACAGATCACGGGCACGAACCGTGCGCAGCACGTCGCCGGTCGTGACGGCTCGCAGATCCCAGTCGGCGTCGTCGACGACTGCCTGCATGAACTCGTCGGTGACCCGCACCGAGTTGTTGGCGTTCTGGTATTGCACCGAGAACGAATCCGCTCCATCGAGACCCATGTCGAAGCCGGCGTCGCTGAGCACTCGGGCCTTGCGCTCCTCTTTGGCCTTGGCCCACACGAACTGCTCGATGTCGGGGTGGTCGGCGTCGAGGATCACCATCTTGGCCGCGCGCCGGGTCTTGCCGCCCGACTTGATCGTCCCCGCCGATGCATCGGCACCACGCATGAAGCTCACCGGGCCCGATGCCGTCCCCCCGCCCTCGAGGTGCTCGAACGACGATCTGATCCGCGACAGGTTCACACCCGCACCCGAGCCGCCCTTGAAGATGATCCCCTCCTCCCGATACCAGTTGAGGATCGAACTCATCTCATCCTCGACGGCGAGGATGAAACATGCGCTCGCCTGCTGCGGCACGCCGGCGACGCCGATGTTGAACCACACCGGGCTGTTGAACGCCGCCCGTTGCGTCACGAGGATGTACTTCAGTTCGTCGCTGAACGCGTCGGCTTCATCGCCGTCGAAGTACCCGTCGGCGATACCCCAATCGGTGATGGTGTCGACGATGCGATCCGAAACCTGCTTCAGCGACCACTCGCGCTCAGGTGAACCCAGCACGCCTCGGAAGTACTTCTGGGTGACGATGTTGGTTGCATTCTGCGACCACGTGGTCGGGAACTCGACACCGAGCTGCTCGAACGCCACCGATCCATCGAGCCAGTTCGTGATGCGGGCGTCGCGACGCTCCCAGACCACTTCGTCGTAGGGATCGACTCCCGCCGAGGTGTACAGGCGATTCAATCCAATGGCAGCCGTTCCGATGGCGACATCGGCGTTGGGATCGAGCGACATGACTGTTCCTCCGAGAGTCGAGTGGATTCCAAACTACAGCCGTGTGCTCTCGGACACCCAGGCAACCGGCCATGTCAGGTGCGCCCCGACGCGAACCGCCGACCACTGCGCGCCGTCACAGGTCGAGGGAATCCCCAAGCAGACACCGTCCTCGGTATCTCGCGAGATACCGGCACCCACCATCTCATCCGTGCGTCGCGCCGTGGTCGGCACTGGGCGCACTCTACGGAGTGTGGCCTGTGGGGAGTAAGAGGGACAACCATGTGAATTTCGGTGAATTCGCTGCGGACAGCGTGTGGACAGGAGGTGAACAACCCAGGGTTGTCCACACCGTCACATCCGAGCGATTCACGACCAAATCAGACCGCCGCGCTCACCTCGACCGGAATGCCGTTGAGGACGGAGGTGCCCGACAGCGGATCGATGGCCTTGTCGTCGGACAGCACGTTGGAGTTGACCCCCGCATGTTCGGCCGCCACACGCATCCGCGTACCCGGAACATCGTGGCCCCAACCATGGGGCAGGCTGACCACGCCCGGGCGGATCGACTCGGTCACTTCCACCGGTGCATTCACCGACCCGACTCGCGAGGTGATGGTCGCGGCGGCGCCGTCGACCAGGCCGAGGGCAGCGGCGTCGTCCGGATGCACCTGCAGGGTGCAACGCGGTGCTCCCTTCACCAGCACCTTCACGTTGTGCATCCACGAGTTGTTGCTGCGAAGGTGACGCCGACCCACGAGGACCATGCCGCGGGTGGCCAGTTCGTCGGCCGCCGCCGCGAGCCTCACGAGATCGGCCACCAACGGCTCCGGCGCCAGTTCGATCCTGCCGCTCGGGGTTCGCAGGATCTCCGGAACCCGAGGAACGAGGGCACCGAAGTCACGGCCGTGAGGCCGCGCCAACAGATCGTCGAGTGAGGTGCCGTCGGGGTCGACTCCGAACCCGTCACCGAACGGTCCGGTTCGCAACATGAAATCGAGCATCCGCTCCGGCCCGCGACGACCCGACGCCGACAGCTCGCCGAGCAGCTCGTCCGCATCGCGACCAGCGACGTTGGAGTGTTCTCCCTTCACGGCGCCCCTGACGAGCGCGTCGATGGCGGCATCGTCGGCGACCGAGGCGTCGACATCGGTACCGAGACCCTGCGCGATGGCCGTGAGCTTGGCGATGATCTCCCATTCGTCCGGCTGCCCCTCGTCGAGCGGCAGAACGGGTGGCGAGTAGTTGGCGACGTTGCGCACGGCGAACTGCAGCAGCAGCAAGTCGTAATGGCCACGCTGGAGCTGCGAGGGTGGCGGCAGGATCACGTCGGCATGGCGGGTGGTCTCGTTCAGATACAGGTCGATGCTCACCATGAAGTCGAGTTCGTCGAGCGCCCGCGCCAGCTGCTCGCTGTTGGGCGTCGACAACACCGGGTTGCCGGCCAGGGTCACGAGCGCCCGGATCTGTCCGGCCCCCGGGGTCTGAATCTCCTCGGCGAGCACGCTCACGGGGTACTCACCCATCACTTCCGGATGCCCGCTCACACGGCTCTGCCCGCGGCCGACCGAGAATCCACGCCCCGATCCAGGCTTGCCGCGTGTGGTCGCCCCGCCGGCCACCGGCGTCGGGAACATCGATCCACCGGGTCGATCGAGATTGCCGCTGAGGATGTTCACCACGTCGATCAGCCACGACGTCGTCGACCCGAACTCGGTGGTCGTCGTACCGATTCGTCCGTACACCGCAGCGGTCGGTGCTGCGGCGATCTCCCGAGCCAGGCGCCGGATCGTCTCCGCAGCGACACCCGTCGCCTCGGCAGCGAACTCCGCGGTGAAGGGGGCGAGCGCCACCGTCAATTCGTCGAGCCCTGCGAGGTGTGCAGCGATGTGATCACCCGGATCGGCCAGGCCCTCCTCGATCATCGTGAGCGCGATCGCCGCGAGGAGCAGGGCATCGGATCCGGGCCTGATCGAGACCCACTCGTCGGCCTCCTGCGCCGTGCGCGACAGCCGCGGGTCGACGACGACCAGCTTGCCGCCCCGAGCGCGCATCGCCTCGAGACGACCGGGGAAGTCCGGCGCGGTGCACACGCTGCCGTTCGACGCATACGGATTCGCGCCGAGGATCACGAGATAGTCGGTGCGGTCGAGATCGGGCACCGCGATGGCCACCGGCGACCCGAACACGTAGCCGGACGCCACATGCCGTGGCATCTGATCGACCGTCGACGCACTGAAGCGATGCTTCGTTCCGAGACCGGTCAGGAGCACCCGTGAGAACGTCATGGCCGACAGGCTGTGCGCTGTCGGATTGCCGACGTACGCCGCGAGCGAACCCCGACCGTGATCAGCGATGACGGAGTTGAGCCGTTCGTCGATCAGCGCCCACGCCTCGTCCCAGGTCGCCGGCACGTGCACACCGTCACGCTTGATCATGGGGGTGCGCAGGCGATCCGGATCCTCGTGCAACTGCTTGAGGGTCGACCCCTTCGGGCAGATGAAGCCCTTCGAGAACACGTCGAGGCGATCGCCACGGATGCGCTGCACCTCGTCGGCACCGCGTCCGTCGGAGCGCAGTGTGATCTCGAGCCCGCAGCTCGCCTCGCAGAGCGGGCAGGTGCGAAACGCGGTGCGGGTGGACGTCGAGCGATCAGCCATCCGCCATCGTCGCAGACACTGCGAGGTCGCATCGCAGCGGCCCGTCCGACATGATGCAGCCATGCGCCGCCTGCTCCCCGAGCCCGCCGACGACATCGCCGTGGCCGACGCCTACGGCTCGACACTCGGCCGGCGACCGGACCGCCCGTGGGTCGGGCTCTGCATGGTTGCCTCGATCGACGGATCCACCGTCGTCGGCGGGAACTCGGCAGGACTGTCGAGCCCGACGGACACCGCAGTGCTGTCGCAGCTCCGAGCCATTGCCGATGTCATCGTCGTCGGCGCCGGGACGGTCCGCGACGAGGGATATGGCCCGCCCCGCAAGAGCGGCCAGCGCATCGGGGTCGTCACCCGGTCGGGTGATGTCGATCTGTCCAGTGCGCTCTTCGCCTCGGGCGCCGGTTTTCTGATCACCACCGAAGACGCCACGTTCGACACCGCCGACATCGACGTCGTGCGTGCCGGTACGGGAACGGTCGACTTCGCCACCGCCATCGATCGGCTCAGCCGTCTCATCTCCGACTGCGGCGTCGTGCAGGCCGAGGGAGGGGCGATCCTGAACGGTGGCTTGCTCGACGGCGACGTGATCGACGAGATCAACCTCACCACCTCACCGGTGGCCGTCGGCGGTACCGGACCACGTCTTGCAGCTGGCGCCGACAACCTTGCGCACCGGTTCGACCTCGCCCAGTTGGCGATCGACGACCGATCGTTCCTGTTCGCGCGCTGGCTACGTCGGCGTGGCTGACTTCTCGAGCAGCGCCAACTCCCGGTGGAAGTCGGACGCACCGTCGAACCCCTTGTAGACGCTCGCGAAACGCAGATACGCAACATCGTCGACCGAACGCAACTGATCGAGCACCGCAAGGCCCACCCGCGCGCTGGTGACGGTCGAGCCCAGGAGGCGCATGCACTCCTCGACACGCGCGGCGATCTCGTCGAGCTGTGTTTCCGAGACGTTGCGACCCTTGGTCGCCGCCGCCATCCCACCGATCACCTTGGCGCGATCGAACGGCTCGTCACCACCGTGTGACTTCACGACGGTGAGCGGCGCATGGTCGACGCGCTCGAACGTGGTGAAACGGTGCGCGCACGCCAGACACTCCCGACGACGGCGGATCGCTGAGCCCTCCTCGGCGATGCGCGAATCGACCACCTTGGTGTCATCGGTGCGACAGGACGGGCAGAACACGCCGGTCAGACTATCCCCCGGATCTCACCCACTACCGGTCGCCCGGCGGCCGTGGGATGGGTTGGTTCAGGGCAGGCGAACGGCCTGGCCGACCTGAATGGAGGTGTCGCCGTTCAGGTCGATGAGCGCATCGACGTAGCGATCACGACCGACGTCACCCCGATACTGCTGAGCGATCGACCACAGGGTGTCGCCGGGTGCGGCGACGTGGACACCGGGAGTCGACGTGCCGAGCGCTGAGGCGACCTCGGAGGCCGCGGCAGGACGGCCTCCGAGGTCAGCCACTGCGCCGACGAGTTCGCCGACGCCGACCGCACCCGCGGCAAGCACGGCGAGCGCAACGAGGGCTGCGCCGAGCGCGACGGACGCTGTAGTTCGGCATGGTCGCTGTCCGCACGTGCCCACATGCCGCCTCGTGACGGATCCGTCGGAAGTCCTGTGAGGGGTGGAAGGTGGCAGTCATCGTGTGCTCCGCTCGGGCCGTCGGTGGTTCGGGTGTTCGTTCCGTTCTCCGCCTTCATGTTTCGAATGCAACATGTGTTCGTAGAACGACTGTTCGTAGTGAACCAGCTGCGATTGCCGACTGTCAACCCCGAAAGGGCATTTGTTCGAACAATTGTTTGTGAAACAGATGTTTGACCCGACAAGCACCGATCCGTACACTGTTCGCATGGCCCCCACGATCAGCACTCGTCAGCGAAACATCCTCGAGTTCATCGAACAGCAGATCCGTGAGCGTGGGTATCCGCCGTCGGTTCGCGAGATCGGTGACGCGGTGGGCCTCACCTCCCCATCGACCGTGCACAGCCACCTCAACACGTTGCAGCGCCTCGGCTACCTGCGCCGCGACCCCACCAAACCGCGTGCCATCGAGGTCCGGTACGACACCAACAGCGGCGCCATGATGGAACGCCGACCGGTTCGCCACGTCCCACTCGTGGGCGATGTGGCCGCCGGCACCGACGTGCTCGCCGAGGAGAACGTCGAGGAGATCCTTCCGGTCCCGGCCGACTTCACCGGCGACGGCGAACTCTTCATGCTGCGGGTGCGGGGCGAGTCGATGATCGAACTCGGCATCCTCGACGGCGACTTCGTGATCGCAACGCAGATCGCCAATCCCAACAACGGCGACATCGTCGTCGCCGGCATCCCCGGTGGGGAAGCCACGATCAAGACCTACAGCCGCTCGGGCGCCCAGGTGACACTCACACCGGCCAACTCGACCATGGCGCCCATGGAGTTCACGGCCGACGACGTCGAGATCTACGGCAAGGTCGTCACCGTCATGCGCCGGTACTGATCGACGGCGGCGCCCACGGCGACGGGTGCGCCGGAGCCGGCGGCGAGCCAGGTGTGGGCGTGCCCGGCGGCGGTGCAATCGGTGGAGGTGCAATCGGTGGCCCGGCGGGTCCGGTCGCACCGGTCGTCGGAGGCGGCGCCGGGAATCCGGGCGGGCCGATGGGCCAGGTGGCCGCCGACGCCTGCGGCGCCCAGAGCGAGTCATCCGACTCCGTCACCTGGGGCGGACGGCGACTGCCGAGCACGAGGAGAACACCGCCGACGACGAGCGACACCATCGCGCACAGCAACTGCACCCCACCGCAGCAGACCGACCCCGTCGTTCGGGTCCCCCCCGACGGCGACTGCGAATTGATCGCCGTCGGCCACCACGGTCAGCGAATGCTCGCCCGGCGTCTCGATCTGGACGACGCCGACCGACGAGCCGGTGAATGCTCCGGTGTCGTACGACACCCCGGTCACTTCGGAGATGTCGACCGTTGCGCCGCCGGCGTCGACGAGTTGGAGCTGAGCGTCGGCGACCTCGTCGCGGTCGTACTCGGCGTCAGCCGAGCAATCGCCTGCGAGCTCGTCGAAGCTGCCCGTCGTCTCGACATACACGTTGAACTCGCCGGTACGAGTGAAGTCGAGCGTTGTCACGCATCCCGATGGGGCACGGGCGAAATCGGCGACATTGTCGTCGACGCGCTGACTACTCGCATACCAGAGCGCACCGGCGCCGATCAGCCCGGCCACGAGCACGACGGCGCCGAGGACGAGCATCCATCCACGGCCACGCGAGGAATCGTTCATCAGCCGACCGCCAGGCGATCGGCGACGAGTTGGATCCGGTCGTCGGGTTGCACCACGGCCACTCGAACGAACCGTGCACCATCGGGGCCGTAGAACTCACCCGGGCTCACGAGCGCACCACCATCACGAGCGAGACGCTCGGCGTACTCCCAGCCGTCGCCGACCGGAATCCAGAGGTAGAACGCGCCATCGGGAAGCGCCACGGGCTCCTGCGACCACTTCGACAACACCGTGGCCAGCAATTCCAGGCGACCGCGATACCGCTCACGCTGGACCGCGACGTGTTCATCGTCGTCGAGCGCGGCGACACCGGCAGCTTGCGCCGGCCCGGGCACCATCATGCCGACGTGCTTGCGCACCTCCTGGAGGTAGCCGACGAGCTCGGCATCACCGGCATAGAAGCCGACGCGAACGCCGGCAAGATTCGAACGCTTCGACAACGAGTGCACCGCCACGAGCCCATCGAGGCCCGACTCCAGGATCGTGCGCCCGCGCCCTGTCCAGGTGAACTCGACGTAACACTCGTCGGAGAACACGGGGACGCCGTGCGCCCGGCCCCACGCTGCGGCCGCCTCGAGGTCGTCGAGCTTGCCGGTCGGGTTGCTCGGGCTGTTCACCCACAGCACCAACGCTCGTTCGGCGTCGGCTGGGTCGATCGAATCGAGATCGAGTTGGCCAGTCGGTGTGGCGCCCACCGCCACCGGGCGACACCCTGCGAGTATCGCCCCCATCTCGTAGGTGGGGTAGGCAATCGCCGGGTACAGGACGGTGTCGCGCTGCGGATCGCGCAGGCGCATCCACTGTGGCAACGTGGCCACGAACTCCTTGGTTCCGATCGACGCACCGATCTGGCGCGACCGGGACGTCGACATCGAATCGACGCAACATCCACCGCTGGGCGGCTTCGCGAAACGCCAACGAGCCGATGCTCGCCGGATAGGAACGCTCGGAACCGCTCGATGCCAGCGCGTCGATCACGCGCTGCGGCGGTGCGTCGAACGGCGTGCCGATCGACAGGTCGACCGTGCCACCGGGGTGCGCCTCGCTCAACGGCCGGAGCCGATCGAGGCGATCGTACGGATACGGCGGCGGGACGAAACCGGTCATGAATCCGTCACTTCTGCCGAGATGAACTCCGACAGTCGGCCGGCGGACGCATCGGACAGACGGGCCCGAACAGTCCAGGCGTCATCGCCGTCCGCGACCGACACGACCTCTCCCTCTCGATGCACCGAGGCCAGGATGTCTCCGCGTTCGTAGGGGATGACGATCTCGTGCACGACCGTCAAGACTCGAAGCCGATCACCGAGGGTTTGGAGGAACTCCTCGATGCCCTCGCCCGTCACCGCACTGATCGCCAACGAACCTTCATGGTCGGCAACGAGCTCCTTCGCCACACCCGGCGCGAGATCCGCCTTGTTGAACACGAGCAACTCCGGCACGGCAGCGGCATGGATCTCGCTCAGCACTTCACGAACTGCATCGATCTGGGCGATTGGATCAGGGGCGGTCACGTCGACCACGTGCACGAGGTAGTCGGCCATCGCGGCGACCTCGAGTGTCCCCTTGAACGATTCGACGAGTCCGTGGGGCAGCCGATTGATGAACCCGACGGTGTCGCTGAGCAGCACCGGTTCGCCGCCGGGCAGTGCCAATCGCCTGGTCGTCGGGTCGAGCGTTGCGAACAGGCGATCCTCCACGAGCACGCCGGAGTCGGTGAGCCGGTTCAGCAGCGAGGACTTGCCGGCGTTGGTGTAGCCGACGATCGCAACCGAGGCGAGCCCGCTGAGCGAGCGGCCCTTGCGTTGCAGCGAGCGGGTGTCGGCGAGCTCGTCGAGGTCGCGTTCGAGCTTGTTGATGCGCCGCATGATTCGCCGGCGGTCGACTTCGATCTTCGTTTCACCGCCACCGAAGCGGGCCCCGACGCCACCGCGCTGCTGGGACAGCTTCGCGTCGGCGCCTCGACGCAGCCGTGGCAACCGATACCGCAACAGAGCGAGCTCGACCTGCGCCTTGCCCTCGAGGGTGTGCGCGTTCTGTCCGAAGATGTCGAGAATCACCGCGGTCCGGTCGAGCGCCGTTCGGCCCAGCAACTTCTCGAGGTTGTACTGCTGCGCCGGTGACAGATTGTTGTCGAAGACCACCGTGTCGGCATCGACGGCCAGACAGAGTTGGCGAAGTTCCTCCGCCTTTCCCTTGCCGACACACCAGGTGTGATCAGGTGCGTCTCGTCGTTGCACCATGCGGGCGACGGCATCCGCGCCGGCGGTGTCGACGAGCAGGGCCAGTTCGTCGAGGCTGGCCTCGACCTCCTCGTCGTCCTGGCGTGGCAACGCCACAGCGACGAGCACGATCTTCTCCCGGATCGTGCGGTCGATCAGCGTGCCGGCAAGTGCCTCGTTGTATGGGGTGTTGCTCATGCGAGAACGACCTCGATCGTTGCGATGTGGGTTGCCGGGCCGGCCAGGACGGCCCGTTGCGGAGCGTCGGGAGCGAAGCTGACGGTGGCAGTTCCACCGTCCATGTGGACGATGACATCGCCATCGCCGCGGGCGACGAGACCCCACGATCGTGCGGCATATGCAGCCGCGCAGGCACCTGTCCCGCAGGCCTCGGTGATGCCCGCGCCGCGCTCGTGGACCCTCATGGTGATGGCGTTCGGTTCGGGACCGGGTTCGATGATCTCGAGGTTGACGTGAGGCACCTGGCTGCCGAGATGGGCCAGATCGACCGCAGCGACCTCGTCGACGCCGACCACGCTGTGCGGATTACCGAGGCTCAGGTGAGCGACCGGCCGGTCGGGATGGCATCCGAGCGCCGCCCAGTTCTGCGGCTCGTCGAGGGGAGCGACGTCGCCCATCTCGACGCGTGCCTCGATCGTCGCCGGGTCATCGGTGGCCATGAGCACGACGAGTCGATCGCCGGCATCGGTGAGGATCAGCTGATCGGACAGATCGCCGCGGCGAGCCGCCAGCGCCTGGGCGAAGCACCTGATGCCGTTGCCGCTCATCTCCGCTCGGGATCCGTCGGCGTTGTACAGCGTCATGCGCGCCGCGAACCCATCCGCACTCTCGGCGACCAACAGCCCGTCGGCGCCGATTCCGCGACGTCGATCGCAGAGCTGCCGGGCGAGTGCCGGGAGGTCGTCGACACCCGGACTGAACACGACGAGGAAGTCGTTGCCGAGTCCGTGGTGCTTCGTCAAAGTGAGTTGGGTCATGGGTGCAAAGCGTCGATGACTTCCGGAGCGGCCTCGGCCACCGGATCGTGTTCGACGTCGATCCAGCGTACGCGTGGATCTCGGCGGAACCATCGATCCTGGCGGACGGCGAACCGGCGAGTACGGGTGATGATCATCTCGATCGCCTCATCCTTGCCGATCCGACCCTCCAGCGTCTCCAGGATTTCCTTGTAGCCGAGCGCCTGAGCCGCTGTGCGCGAGAGACCGCGGTGCCGGAGCGACTCGACCTCGGCGACGAGTCCTGCATCGATCATCCGACGGACACGTTCGGCGATCCGATCCGTGAGTACGTCGCGCGGCCATCGCAGACCGATCTGCGTCACCGCTGAGGGCGGGTAGTTGTCGACCCCGGGCCCGAACGAGCTGAACGGGCGGCCGCTGCCGACCGTGACTTCGAGCGCACGGACGATGCGGCGCCGGTTCGTCGGCTCGATCTTTGCGGCGGCGGCGGGGTCCAACTCGCTCAGGCGGGCGAACAGCGCTGCAGTGTCCGCCTCTGCATCGATCTCTGCTCGGACTGCAGGCCACTCCCCGGGGAGTTCGAAGGCGTCGATCACCGCTCGGTGGTACAGCCCGGTGCCGCCCACGAGCAGCGCACGATGTCCACGCTCGCCGATCGAATCGACGGCCGCTGTGTACGCCACCTGGAACTCGGCCACGGTGAAGTCGTGCGTCGGTTCGACGAGGTCGATCAGGTGGTGCGGAATCTCGGCCTGCTCCGCTGGTGACGGCTTCGCCGTGCCGATGTTCATACCCCGATACACCTGCATGCTGTCGATCGAGACCAGCTCCACGTCGCCGAGCCGGCGGGCAACGGCCATGGCCACGGCGGACTTACCCGACGCCGTCGAGCCGATGAGGGCGACTCGCACTGGCGGACTCAGAAGTTTTCGCCCTCTGCAATGCGCTGGTGATGGTGGATCACTTCGGCGACGATGAACCGCAGGAACTGTTCCGTGAACGCCGGGTCGAGTCCCGACTCCTCGGCGAGGGCCCGAAGGCGTGCGATCTGGATGCGCTCGCGATCAGGGTCGGCTGCGGGCAGGTCGACGGTGGCCTTGTAGCGACCCACCGCCTTGGTGATCTTGAACCGCTCGGCGAGCAGGTGCACGAGCGCCGCATCGATGTTGTCGATGCTGGCGCGGTACTCGGCCAACTGCACATCGACCGCATCGACCGCATCGACTGCTTCGTCAGCATCGCCGCTCATCGTCCCGACGCTACCCCCCCACCACCCCCGAAAAATGCGCCGAGATGTGCACTACGTGCACAAACGAGCGCACATTTCGGGTTTCTGGGGCGCTGAAGGAGCGCGGGCGGTCAGAGCGCGGCGACGGGGATGCGCAACCTGTGGGTCGGCTCCGAGATGAAGTCGACGAACTGACCTTCGAGGAAGTGGGGGGCGCCCCGCGTGATCTCGACGGTGGCATAGCTGCCGGTGCGCAGCGGGCGCGGCGGTGTGAAGTGCACGAGCTTGTTCTGACGGGTGCGGCCGCTCAACACCGACGGGTCGCGCTTGCTCGGGCCCTCGACGAGCACTTCCTCGATGCGTCCGACGCGGGCTTCGTGGCGGCGAAGCGCGGCCCGTTCGACGACGAGTCGGAGTCGCTGGAACCGCTCCCCCGCCACCGCGGCGTCGACGAAGTCGGCCTCCATCGTTGCGGCTTCCGTGCCGGTACGGGGCGAGAACAAGAACGTGTAGGCGTAGTCGTATTCGGCCTCGGCAGCGACTTCGAGGGTCTGCTCGAAGTCGGCCTCGGTCTCGCCAGGGAAGCCGACGATGATGTCGGTCGACACCGCGAGGTCGTCGATCACACGCCGAGCGTCGGCGAGCCGGTCGAGATATCGCTCGGCCGTGTACCCACGGTGCATCAGTGCGAGCACCCGGTCGCTCCCCGACTGCAGTGGGTAGTGCAGGTGTTCGCACACCGCCGGCGTGTCGGCCATCGCCGCGAACGTCTCGGGTCGCATGTCCTTCGGGTGCGGGCTGGTGTATCGAACCCGGCGCACACCGTCGACGGCGCCGACATCTCGGAGCAGGTCGGCGAACAGCGGACGCAGGCGGGCCGACTCGTCACCGGCCTGGCGGGCAGCGAGCTGCAGGTCACGGCCGTAGCTGTTGACGTTCTGGCCGAGCAGCGTCACTTCGGTGACGCCCTCGGCTGCGAGGTTGGCGACCTCGTCGAGGATTTCGGCGTACGGACGACTCATCTCGACACCGCGCACAGCGGGCACGATGCAGAAGGCGCAGTTGTTGTCACAGCCGATCTGGATCGTGACCCACGCGTTGTACGAGGTCTCCCGGCGAGCCGGGAGCGCAGAGGGGAACAGGGCCTGATCGTCGATGACCGCCTCGGTGAGGATTTCGGTGATCGGCCGGTCGGACGTGCGGGATTCGGCGAGGAGTTCAGCGGCACGATGGACGTTGTGCGTGCCCATCACGACATCGACGTGGCCGGCACGCTTGGCGACGAGTTCCTGGTCCTTCTGGGCGAGACATCCGGACACCACGATCTGGCGCCCCTCGCGCTCGGCCTTCCAGGTCTTGAGGTGCCCAAGGTTGCCGTAGAGCTTGTTGTCGGCGTTCTCACGGATGCAGCAGGTGTTCAGGACGACCACGTCGGCGTCCGCCTCCG
This sequence comes from Ilumatobacteraceae bacterium, assembly GCA_963743825.1. Lineage (GTDB taxonomy): Bacteria > Actinomycetota > Acidimicrobiia > Acidimicrobiales > Ilumatobacteraceae > Sva-07. The sequence goes on from CAVURC010000014.1 coordinate 57,821, forward strand.
ACTCGACACGCACCAGCCCATCGGCTTCGAGCAACCCCGAAATGCGCTCGGAATCGTGCTCGTTCATCTGGCACCCGTAGGTGCGAACGATGTACGTGCGGGACATGGCGCCTGAGGCTACTGGCGGCCTGCCACGACAGGGGCGCCGCTATCGTCGCCTCGTGCTTGCCATCCTCGTTCCCGAGAACAACGACGTCTACCGAATCCTGTACTTCGTGCACCTGTTCAGTGCCATTGTTGCGTTCGGGCCACTGTTCCTCTATCCCCGCCTGCAACGCGCCGGCGATACCGCAGCAATTGCCCGGATGCACATGCGGCTCGTCTTCCCGGCGTTGGTGGTGCTCTGGGTGGCCGGCATGGGAATGGCCGGGGTGGGCAAGATCAGTCTCGCAGGCACCCCGTTCATCACTGCCACCATCGTGCTCTGGCTCGGCGCTCTCGTCGTGAGCTGGTTCCTGATCCGCCCTGCGTTCAGCGAGCCCGACGAGAGTGCGAAGTCGAAGCTTGCGATGGGCGTGGGAATCACGCACCTGATCCTCGTGGTGTCGATGTACCTGATGATCTTCAAGCCCGGCGGCTATTCGTTCAACACCTGACCCAGGCCCTCCGCGTCAACCGCCCATGACGAGGCGGCCGTCGGCGTCGAGTGTGGCGTACGGGTTGTACGCCAGTTCCCACAGATGCCCATCGAGGTCGGCGACGTACGACGAGTACCCGCCCCAGAAGGCCTTGTGCGGGTGGACCTTGGGAGTGGCGCCCGCCGTCAACCACTCGGCGAACACCACGTCGACCTCGTCGGTCGATGCCAGGTTCATCGCCAGCGCGACGCCACGGAAGCCGGATCCCTCGGACGGGACCTTCGCGTCGTCGGCCAACGCCGTCCACTCGTAGAGTCCGAGCACCGAGCCCTGCATTTCGAAGAACGCGATGGACGGAGCGGTCGCCGAGTTCGTCCAGCCGAGCGACTCGTAGAACGCAGTGGCACGGTCGAGGTCGGCCACGCCGAGCGTGACGATCGAGATGCGATTGGGAATGGTCATGACGGTCTCCTCCTACGAACCCACCTGAAACGCCGGGGTCAGACCCCAGCGTTTCAGGTTGTGACGAGTCAGGCGAGGTCGATGGGAGCTTCGTCGGCCTCGGAGAACGCGTCGGCGATGTCGGCGACACCATCGGCGATGGGATCGTCGGACTTCTTCAGACCCGACACGGTCAGCACCTTGTCGCTGATCTCCATCATGATCTCGGGGTTCTGCTTGAGGTACTCCTTGGCCTTCTCGCGACCCTGGCCGAGTTGCTCACCTTCGTAGGTGAACCACGCCCCCGACTTCTTCACGATGCCGAGGTCGACCGACATGTCGACCAACGAACCTTCGCGGCTGATGCCCTGGCCGTACATGATGTCGAACTCGGCCTGACGGAACGGCGGCGACACCTTGTTCTTGACCACCTTGACCCGGGTGCGGTTGCCGACGATCTCGGCTCCGTCCTTCAACGACTCGATGCGGCGGATGTCGAGACGGACCGACGAGTAGAACTTCAGCGCCCGCCCACCAGGGGTGGTCTCCGGAGAACCGAACATGACGCCGATCTTCTCGCGCAACTGGTTGATGAAGATGACGATCGTGTTGGTCTTGTTGATGTTGCCCGTGAGCTTGCGGAGCGCCTGGCTCATGAGGCGAGCCTGGAGGCCGACGTGGGTGTCGCCCATCTCGCCCTCGATCTCGGCGCGAGGTGTCAGAGCGGCAACGGAGTCGATCACGATCACGTCGACGGCACCGGAGCGGGTGAGCATGTCGGCGATCTCGAGCGCCTGTTCACCGGTGTCGGGCTGCGAGATGAGCAACTGATCGACGTCGACCCCGATGGCTCGTGCGTACACCGGGTCCATGGCGTGCTCGGCGTCGATGTAGGCGCAGACGCCCCCGTTGCGCTGGGCCTCGGCGACGACATGCATGGCGAGGGTCGACTTGCCGGAGGACTCCGGACCGTAGATCTCGGTGATTCGCCCACGGGGCAGACCGCCGACACCGAGCGCCAGGTCGAGCGACAGAGCTCCGGTCGGGATGACCTCGATGGCCATGTTCGTGCGCTCGCCCATCTTCATGATGGCGCCCTTGCCGAACTGCTTGTCGATCTGGGCGAGCGCCATCTCGAGTGCCTTGTCACGGTCGTTGCTCATGTCGTGTCTCACTTTCGTCGTGCGGCGGGCGGACCCGGTGCGGTTGATGATGTGCACCGTAGAGAGGGGGTGTCACAGGGTTGAGGGGCCGCCGGCTGCGACCGAATGACACGAGTGTAGTCAACGAACAGAGGTTCGAGCAAGCATTGTCGAAACGAACGTGGAGAACATCTACGTTGTGGCGATGACCGCCGCCTCCACGACCTTCGACAGCGTGGGCGATCTCGTCGCCCATCTGCGAGAACTCGCCACGATCGGATCCGACGAAGGGCTGGCGTTCAGCGAACTCGACCACGGCCTGCAGACCGCAGCGATCCTCGAAACAGCCCACCCCGACGACCTGGAGCTCCAGGTGGCCGGCCTCGTTCACGACCTTGCGCACCCATGGGACGGCCCGGGCCAGCCGGAGCACCACCGGATGGGAGCGCGGGCGGTGCAGGGCCTGCTCGGCGAGCGCGTCGCGTTGCTCGTCGAAGCCCACGTCGATGCGAAGCGCTACCTCGTCGCTACCGATCCGGACTACCGAGCGGCCCTCTCCCCCGGCAGCATCGCCACCCTCGAGGCCCAGGGCGGACCGCTGTCGCCCGACGAGGTCCGGATGGTCGAGCAACGCCCCGACTGGGTCGCTGCGGTCGCCCTGCGTCGAGCCGACGACGGCGCCAAGACAGCAGGCGCCGTCGTTGCCGATCTCGATCATTGGGTCGCGGCGCTCCACGTGGTGGCTGCTCGATGACACGTCCCAATGTCCTGCTGATCACCCTCGACCAGTACCGGGGCGACGCGCTGAGTTGCGCCGGCCACCCGATCGTGCGGACGCCGAATCTCGACGCACTCGCAACCAACGGCGTCCGGTTCGCCAACCACTTCGCGCAGGCAGCACCCTGCGCTCCGGGTCGCGCCGCCCTCTACACGGGCACCTACCAGATGGTGAATCGGGTCGTCGGCAACGGCACGCCGCTCGATGATCGGTTCGACAATGTCGCTCGCATGGCGCAACGGGCCGGCTACCGCCCGACCCTGTTCGGCTACACGGACCAGGGTGTCGACCCGAGACTCGTCACCGACGTCGACGATCCGCGGCTGTCGGACTACGAGGGCGTGCTGCCCGGCTTCGAGGTCGGCCTCGACCTGCCGGGAGCGGCGCAGCCGTGGCTGGCGTGGCTCGCCGATCATGGACATCACCTGCGCGATGCCGAACACGCGCTCGTCACGGAGCCGCACCGGCCCGCCGAGCTGTCGCAGTCGGCGTTCCTCACCGACCACCTCGTCGGCTGGATCGACCGGCAGGACGAGCCGTGGTTCGCCCACGCGTCGTACCTGCGCCCGCACCCTCCCTATGCCGCAGCCGGGCGCTGGGCGAGTGAGTACACACCCGACGACATGCCGACACCGATGCCGGTCGGCGAGAACCTTCACGGCATCCATCGGGGCCTGCTGGCCCACCCGCAGTCGGCAGCTCCGACCGACCCCGCGAAGATGGCACGCTGGCAAGCCCAGTACTTCGGGATGTGCAGCGAGGTCGACGACCAGCTCGGCCGGGTGTGGGAGGCGCTGCGGCGAGCCGGCCAGTGGAACGACACGATCGTCATCGTCACCGCCGATCACGGCGAACAGCTCGGCGACCAGGGCCTCATCCAGAAGGCGGGCTTCTTCGAGTCGAGCTACCGCATCCCCGGCATCGTCCGCGACCCTCGGCGCCCGGCAGCCCACGGCACGGTGGTGGACGAGTTCACCGAGAACGTCGACGTGGTCCCCACGATCGCCCACCTGCTCGGCGAGCAGATCCCCGCACAGTGCGACGGCTACCCGTTGACGCCGTTCCTCGACGGCGAAACACCCATGGCGTGGCGCACTGCGGCGCACTGGGAGTGGGACTGGCGCGACACCCTCGGCGACGACACCGACGATCTCTGGAATCGCAACGCAGACCGTTGCAACCTCGCCGTCGTACGCAACCACACCCACGCCTACGTCCAGTTCGGCAACGGGAGCTGGCGGTGCTTCGACCTGGCCGGAGATCCGACGTGGCGGAGCGAGGTCACCGACCCGGCTGTCGTCCTGTCACTCGCACAGTCGATGCTCGAGTGGCGCTCACGGCACCTCGATCGCAATCTGACCGGATTCTGGCTGCGAGACGGCGGCATCGGCCGCCGCCCGTTCGCCCCGACACCCGGCTGAGGCTCCGAGGCCCACGCCCGGTCAGGGCGTGTCGGTCTCCGACACAGCGTCACCCTCGACCGCGACGCCGTCGGCATCGTGTTCGCCGATGATCTGGAAGTCGAGCGGCGTGGGTTCGCGCATCAGGATGTCGATCGCCTGCCAGATCAGGTACGCCGATCCGTACAGCAACAGTGGCAGGGCAACAGCGAGCACGACGAGCACGATGAACATCGGCACGGCCTCCACCTCGGGCCAGGTGTAGGCGACCATGCCACCGAGAATCAGCATCAACGGGCCGAACGTGATGATCGCCGTGACCGCCGCGGCGCCGAGTTCGTAGCCGACGTCGCCACGGCGCCACTCGAGGCCGCACGTCTGGCAACACTCGGCCTTCTTGTACCAGCCGACGAAGAATCCACCGCGACCCCCGCACCACGGACAACGCCGGAACGCCCCTCGAATCAGCATGTGGAACAGGGAAGGTCGCTTCACGATGCAAGGTTATGCGCGAGATTTGCCAGACTCTCGAAGTGCGGCGTTCACTCGGGGGCTTGATGTTGATCATCGGGGCGGTCCTGATCGCGATCGCCATCGGTTCGTGGTGGCTGCAACGGGTCGCCTTCTCGCCCTCCACCGATTCGGGCGTCACCCATTCGATCCTCGGCGACGAGAACATCCGAGGTCAAGTGGCGAGCATCGTGGCCGCCGCCGACGCGCCGATTCTCCAGCAGTCGCCGACCGAGCTCAAGGAGTTCATCGAGGAGATCGCCCGCATCCCCGACGGCGCCGCCCTCATGAGTCGGATCGTCGGCGATGCCCACGCCCGCCTGATCGGCCAGAACGACGAGCTGGTGTTGATCACCGCCGACGAGCAGGTCACCATCGTGCGCAATGAACTCGTCGGAGAGGCCGACTCGCTGACGTTGCCCGTCCAGCGGGTTGGTTCGATGGCCTTCCTCGACGAGTGGTTGGGTTGGTTCGCGATCGGCACGGCAGTGCTCGGAGTGGTGTTCCTCCTCGGCGGGGTCATCCTGCGCCCCGAGCGGGGTGAGGGCACGTTCGCATTCGGTGTCGGCTTGGCCTCCCTGGCGGGATCGTTGCTCGTCCTCGGCTACCTCGTCCCGCTGGCCGTGCTGCCCGCCTTCTCGGACGATCCGTGGGTGGGTGTGTTCCCCCGGCTGGCGAACCATCACCGCAATCTCACGCTGCTGCTGATGGTGTTCGCGCTCGTCCTCGCGGCGCTGGTCGTGTTCGGCACGAGCAGTCGCCGTCAACGTCGCCAAGGATCGACTCCGCTCAACGTCGCCCGATACCGCGACGACCGCAGCTGGAGTCGCTGAGGCGACCACCGCAGCACTTCACACAGACACAGCACAGACACGCACAATCAGGGAGATCGAGACATGTTCCAGTGGAGCGACGAACACGAGATGATCCGCGAGGCAGTCAAGCGGTTCGTGGACGACGAGATACGTCCGCACGTGGAGGAACTCGAGCACGGCGATCTGGCGCCGTACGACATCTTGCGCAAGCTCTTCGCGACGTTCGGCATGGATGCCATGGCCCGCGACCGCTTCGCCAAGCAGATCGCACGCGAGAAGGCAATCGAGGCGGGCGACGACGTCCCCGCTCCGAAGGAATCGGGTGGCGGTGGTGACAGCGGCATGTCGCTGATTCCGATCATCGAGCTCTGTCGGGTGTGCCCCGGCATGGTGACCGCGATGGGTGTGTCGATGGGCCTCACGTCGGCCGCGATCATGTCGAAGGGCACCATCGCACAGAAGGAGCGATGGGCGCTCGACCTGTTGACGATGGACAAGGTGGGCGCCTGGGCGATCACGGAGCCGGGCAGCGGATCCGACGCCTTCGGCTCGATGCGCTCGACCGCGCGCCGTGACGGCGACGACTACATCCTGAACGGCTCGAAGACGTTCATCACCAACGGCCCCTTTGCCGACACCACCGTGTTCATCTGCAAACTCGACGACGGCTCGGCTCCGGCGGATCGCAAGGTGCTGTCGTTCGTCCTCGACCGCGGGATGCCAGGTTTCGAGCAGTCGAAGCCGTTGCGCAAGATGGGCATGCACTCATCTCCGACCGGCCAGCTGTTCCTCGACGACGTTCGCGTCGGGCGTGATCGCCTCATCGGCGAGACAGAAGATCTGCCGGCCGGTGGCCGCGACGGCGCCAAGGCGACGTTCCAGCAGGAGCGCTCCGGCGTGGCAGCCATGGCGCTCGGCATCATCGAGGAGTGCCTGCAACTCAGCGTGCAGTACGCGAAGGATCGGGTGCAGTTCGGCAAGCCGATCGGCGAGTTCCAGCTGATCCAGGACAAGCTCGCCCGCATGGAGGTGGCCCGCCTCAACGTGCAGAACCTCGTGTTCCGCACCATGGAGATGAGTGGCGCCGGGGTCACGATGACGCTCGCCGAGGCCTCGGCGATGAAGTTGTACTCCGCCCGTGCCGCCACCGAGGTGGCGCTCGAGGCTGTTCAGCTCTTCGGCGGGAACGGCTACATGAGCGAGTTCCGGGTGGAACAGCTCGCCCGCGATGCGAAGGTGCTGCAGATCTACGCCGGCACCGACGAGATCCAGATCACTGCCATCGCGAAGGATCTCCTCCGCCGCTGACGTCTCCAGCGATGAGATTTCGGCTCACCTGTCGGGCCCGAATCTCATCGCATGGTGAGGGTGGTGCTTCCCCTGGGATTCGAACCCAGAACCAATGGATTAAGAGTCCACTGCTCTGCCATTGAGCTAGAGAAGCAAGCGGCCTGAGAGGGTACCGAGCGATTGGTCGCTCTGCACCCTGTCAGGGCCAGCCTTGGGGTGGCCAAGGGGACTTGAACCCCCAACCGCCAGGATCACAACCTGGTGCTCTACCTGTTGAGCTATGACCACCATGTGGTCGGACAGTCTGCCAGGTCGGATCCGAATCGCCACCCTCGGTTCGGCCGTCAGCCCTCCATCCGCTGTCGCCAGGCCTCGGGCTTGAGGCCGAGTTCCACCATTCGCTCGGCCGCCCAGATCGGCGGCTCGAAGTCGCCGCCGGCCCGAAGCTGCTGCACCTGCTCGCCGTCCTCGGCCCAGACGTGGCACGTGTTCAGGTTGAACTGCCACGCCATCTCGCGCTGTTCGGGCGACGGCTCCTGCGACATGGCGCCACCGCGCTTGGCCTGCGACGCCCGCATCGACCACATGCACTGGATCGCCACCGGCGCCATCGCCTGCAGCAGTGCCGTGGTGTGGGTGCAACCTCGCGGGCCGCCGAACAGTTCGCGCACCTTGTGGGTGAAACCCCGGGCGATCGACAGCCCGACGAGCTTGTCGTAGTGCGATTCGATGCTCGGGCATCCTGCACTCGGGTGGACCTCGATGCCGACCTCGGCACCGACGATCTCGAGCGTCGGGAACGCGACGTCGAGGTCGATCTGCATGTGGTGGATCGTCATCGGGTCCGGGTCGATTTCGATGTACAGCCCCGGCGGCTTCTGGTCGCGCACGGCGCCGCGGATCAACAGCAGATCGTCACGTTTGCGAAAAGCCCGCACTCGGTACTCGCGATCGTGCAGCACCTCGAGCGGGTTCCCGTCGTCGCCGAGTGGAGCGGTCGGGAGGATCGTCGAGGTGTCGAAGAGGTCATCGAGCGCTCGGGGCGCCGCAGGGGAGGTCGAGTCGGCCATCGGTGCACGGTACCGCGAGCCGTGCCGACGAATCCGACCGACGGGCAGGTGCCTCCGACGCGCCAAGATGTCCGCGTGAGCGAACTCGACGTCATTGCGCTGTCAGGCCGATTCGTGATCCTCGAACCGATGAGCGCCGATCACGTCGACGAGATCGCAGCCGCGGGTCGTGGTGATCGATCCAGCTTCGGGTTCACGCAGGTCCCCGACGGGGATGACGAAGCGGCCGACTACGTGGCCTGGCTGCTGGATGACGCCGCCCATGGTCGCGCCGCGCCGTTCGTTCAGCGCCGCGTTGCCGACGGCGCGGTGGTCGGCTGCACGCGCTTCCTCAATCCGCTGTGGCCGCTCGGGCGCGCCGAGCCCGACGAGGTGGAGATCGGTGGTACCTGGCTGTCGGCGTCGGCTCAACGCACCCCGATCAACAGCGAAGCCAAGCTGCTGCTGCTGTCGCATGCGTTCGGGTTGTGGAATGCGCAGCGCGTGGCCATCTGCACCGACGCCCGCAACGAGCAGAGCCGTCGGGCGATCGAACGCCTCGGCGCCACCTTCGAAGGGGTCATGCGCCGTCACCGTCGATCGACCCGAGCCGGCGAGGTGGACACCCTGCGCGACACGGCCACGTATTCGATCATCATCGACGAATGGCCGTCGATCGAAGCCCGCCTGCGGACCTTCATCGACACCTGACCGACCCATCCACCGTTCTCGTGAACTCGTTGCGGAACTATTCGCGCACGAGTTCACGAGAACGCTGGGATCGGCGTGCTGGAGTCGTCGGGGCGGGGTCGAGGCGGTGCGGTGCGCCTGCGCTCACCTATCCTCGGACCTCGTGTCGCCCCCTCCCGTGCAGTTCCGCAAGGCCGCGATCGTCGGCGTTGCTGCAGGCCTGCTCGGTGGATTGTTCGGGGTCGGCGGCGGCCTCATCATGGTCCCCGGCCTCATCGGGGTGGCCAAGATGGAGCGACGGCGGGCGCACGGAACCTCGCTCGCGGCAACGCTCCCGATCTCGCTCGCCAGCCTCGCCACGTACCTCGCCCACGGCAACGTCGACTGGGCGGTCGCGTTCTTCATCACCATCGGCGCGCTCGCCGGCGCCATCGTCGGGACGCACCTGCTTCACGTGATTCCCAAGAACGTGCTGGTGATCATCTTCGTCGTCACGGTTCTCGCTCACTGCCACGCGTCTGCTGTTCGGCTCGCACGATTCACCCGGGATCGACATCGACGTCGGGGTCGCCATCGTGCTCGTCCTCGTGGGGTTCGTGTCCGGCACGCTGGCCGGGCTGCTCGGCATCGGCGGCGGAGTGATCATGGTGCCGGCGATGTCGACGCTCGGCATGGCCACCGTCGTCGCCAAGGGAACGTCGGTCGCCGTCATCGTGCCGACGGCGATCATGGGCACGATCCGCAACCGCAAGAACGCCAACGTCGACATCCGGGCGGCGGCGATCGTCGGTGGGATCGGTGCGTTCACCGCTGTGATCGGCGCAACGATCTCGGACAGGTTGAGCGAGCAGACGGCGAACATCATGTTCGCGTTGCTGCTGCTGTTCGTGGCCGTCAACCAGCTGTTGTCGCTGCGCCCGGAGCGCAACCGGCCCGCCGCCACCCCCGAACCGGCGTTGCCGGCGAGCGACTGACGTGCTCGTCGCCCTCGTCGTCGCCCACCCGTCGCCCGACAGCTACTGCCACGCCCTCGCCGCCCGCGCCGCCGCCGGCCTGCGGGCGGGTGGACACGACGTCGAGATCCTGGATCTGTACGGTGCCGGTTTCCGCGTCGCGATGACTGCCGAGGAACGGCGGGCGTATCACGGCGAGACTCCGATCGTCGATCCGATCGTCGCCGAGCACGCCGACCTGCTGACCCGGGCCCAAGCGCTCGTGTTCGTCTATCCGACCTGGTGGAGCGGGCTCCCGGCGATCCTCAAGGGCTGGCTCGAGCGGGTGATGGTTCCGGGCGTGGGCTTCCGGTTCGACGAACGCACCCACAAGGTCCGGCCGGGGCTCGGCCAGGTGCGCCACATCATCGGGATCTCGACCTACGGATCACCCCGCACCTACGTCCGGCTCGTCAACGACAACGGGCGACGCACCCTCACCAGGGCGCTGCGCATGAGCTGCGGGTTCCGGGCCCGACCCACGTGGCTGGGCTTCTACGCGATCGACACGTCGACCTTCGAAGCACGCGAGGACTTCGCTGCCCGGGTCGAGCGGGAGATGGCGGCGCTGCGATGACCAGGGCCCTCGTCGTCTACTGCCACCCGCTGGAGGAGTCGTTCGTCGCGGCCGTGCGCGACCGGGTGCTCGCCGGGCTGGCGACCGGTGGAGCCGAGGTGCGTTTCACCGACCTGTACGCAGACGGCTTCGATCCGGGATTCACGGCGGCGGATCATGCCAACCACCTCGTCGCCGGGACCGACCCGTCGCTCGCCACCTACGGCGAGGACCTGCAGTGGTGCGACACCCTGGTGCTCGTGTATCCGACGTGGTGGTCGGGACAACCGGCGATGCTGAAGGGCTGGATCGACCGGGTCTGGGTCAACGGGGTCGCATGGACCCTGCCGGAGGGCACCAACCGGCTGAAGCCCGGCCTGCACAACATCCGACGGCTCGTTGCGGTCACCACGCACGGCTCGCCGAAGTGGATCAACGTGGTCGAGGGTGAAGGCGGCAAGCGCACCCTGACCCGCAGCCTGCGCACGATGTGCCACCCCCGGGCCCGAACCACCTGGCTCGCGCTCTACGGCATCGACAGCTCGTCCGACGCCCAGCGCGCACGCCTTCCTCGACCGCGTCGAACGCCGCCTCACCCGCCTCGCCTGACCTCCCCGATCAGCACCGCTGCGATGAGCGGTGAGCGCAACCCCTGCTCTCACCTCTCACCGCATGCGGATTACCGGACGCTCCGATGAGAGTCACGAGCAGGGCCTGCGCTCACCGCTCATCGCTGCGTGGTGGCGATGGCGACGGCGACTCGGGCGGCGACCGCAGCGTTGTTCTCGGCGAGGGCGAGGTTCGCGGGAACGCTGCGCCCCTCGGTTGCGGCACCGATGCGGCCGAGCACGAACGGGGTGATCGCCGCACCGGTCACGCCGGCGCGCTCACACTCGTCGAGCGCGTCTCGGAGCACGAGGTCGAGGTTGGCGGCGTCGAGTTCGAACTCGACGGGAATCGGCACCGTGAGCAGCACCCCCGACGAGGGTCGGCTCCGTGCGGCGAAGATGCGGGCGACTTCGTCGGCCGACTCCACCCGATGCGGAACAGGCAACCCTGACGAGCGGGTGTAGAACGCCGGGAACCAGTCGTGCTGCCATCCGAGCACCGGCACCCCGGCTGCCTCGAGGAACTCCAACGTACGCGGAAGGTCGAGGAACGCCTTCGCACCGGCCGACACCGTGATCACCGGGTGCGAGGCGATCGCGTCGAGGTCGGCGGAGATGTCGCCCGTCAGCTCCGACCCTCGATGTACCCCTCCGATGCCACCGGTGGCGAACACCGACACGCCCGCAGCGGCAGCGATCGCCACCGATGCCGACACCGTCGTGGCCCCGAAGTCCCAGCGCTGGCCGACGGCGACGGCGACGTCGCGCTCGGCCGCCTTGCGGGCCGGGCCGAGGATCCGCTCGTGTTCCTCGTCGGTCAGTCCCAGCCGGACCGCCCCGTCGAGGACCGCCGTCACCGCCGGCACTCCCCCGCCCGCCCGCACGGCGGCGAGGCACCGATCGAGCGCCTCACGATTGTGGGGCGACGGCAGGCCGAGGTGCGAGAAGATCGTCGACTCCAGCGCGACCACCGCCCGCCCCTCGGTCAACGCGGTGGAGACTTCCTCGGAACAGACCGGATCGAGCACCCCGTCAGGCTACGCGCCGACCTCGCACGAACCGCCGGCCGCGATGAGCCAAGCACCCCGTATCGCGGTGCTTCGCTCATCGCTGAGCGAAGCTGCACGTCCGGACGTGGATCGTGACGGGCGAGTCAGAAGGTGCCGACGAAGGCTCCGTCGGGGTTTCCGTTGCTGATCACGCCGGGATACTCCTCGATCGTGATCGCCAGCGCCGTGACGGAACCTTCGACGGTGAACGTCTCGGTTTCCGGGTGCGGACCGAAGATCCCCAGCGAGATCACCTGGCCGTCCTCGACGACGCCCCACAGCTGGTACGTCTGGTCGTCGGGCAGCGTCGGAAGATCGCTGCCGAGCACGAAGCCGTGTCCGTCCTGGTCGATGACGGCGTCAGCGGAAGCATCCGAGGCATCCGAGACCAGCGTGGTCGTCAAGGAGTCACGATCGGCCAGTGCCAGTTCGACGGCCCCCGCCATCGGCTCGTTCGGCGCCTCGGCGGAGTCGGCCAGGCCGATCGCCACGAACCCGATGACCGCAGCCGCAGCCGCCGTCACGACCCACGGTGCGATCGCAGAAATGCGGCGTCGGCGCGGAGCGTCGTCCATCGACAGCACCTTGGCGAGTTCGGGCCCGGGCGGTGGCGCCTGCTCACCGATCTCGTCGGCGATCCGACCCCACAGGTCGTCGGGGGCATCCATCCCTGTGAACGCCAGCATCGTGGCGACTTCACGGTGCGCCCGCACTTCGGCGACAGCACGGGGGTTGACCTCGAGATAGTCCTCGACACGCCGTCGTTCGGCATCGTCGACGGCGTCGAGTGCATAGGCGCCGAGGAGCTCGTCGAGCTCGTAGGTGTCGCCGGATGGTCCGGTCATGTCGTCCTGCTCTCCATCCATCATCATTCCGTCCCCACGTTCACGCCGGCGCTCACGAGCTCGACGCGCAAGCGCTTGAGCCCCGAACGGATGCGACTCTTCACAGTTCCCTCGGGCTCGCCGAGCCGGTCGGCTGCCTCCTTGTAGGTGAGACCACCGAAGTACGCCAGCTCGATCGCCTCGCGCTCACCCGGCTGCAGCGTCTCCATGGCGTCACGCACATGCCCGGCGAGGGCGATGTCCCACACCTCGTGGGCGATGTCGTAACCACCGTCGGCCTGCTGGCGGGCCTCTTTCTCCTCACGGTTGCGCCGCGAGGTGTCCGATCGGATCATGTCGACGGCACGGCCGTGCGTGTGCGCCAGGAGGAAGCTGCGCAGCGTGCCCCGTTCAGGGTCGAACCGGCTCGGTTCGTTCCAGAGACGAACGAAGACTTCCTGCACGACCTCTTCGGCCCGCGCATGGTCGTTGAGCAGGCGCTTCGCAAGACCGAAGGTTGCGCCGGCGTGACGACGGTACGCCTCGGCGAGCGCGGCCTGCTGATACCGGCCGATCGACACCACGAGCGCGGCGTCGGAAGCATCGGTGTATTCGCGTCTCACATCGTCTGTACGTTTCACGGCATCCTCCCGGATGATCATCTCGCTCAGATTATTCAGCTGCCGACGGAAACGAACCTCGTGACCGTCTCGACATGGTGCGTGTTCGGGAACAGGTCGAGCACCTCGACACGTTCGGGCGCATACCCGGCGGCGGCCATCAGGGTCACGTCACGGGCGAGCGACACGGGATCACAGCTCACGAGGACGAACACCGGCGCCTTGGCCGCCGTGAGCGCGGTGACTCCCGGTTTGCCGAGCCCAGGCCGGGCCGGGTCGGCGACGATCACATCGACGGGCGGGATCGGGCCCGACCCCGTCGGCGGGGTCCAGCCCGTCACTTCGGCCCGGAGCACCCGTGCCTCGCGTCCGGTGAGATTGTGCTCGGCGTCGAGACACGCCGACTTCCCCGACTCGATGACCGTGACCTGCTTCGCGCCCGCCATGGCCGTGGCGGCGAACAGCCCGACGCCGCCGTAGGCGTCGACGGCGTGGGAGGCGGTTGCCAGTTCGGGTGCTGCCGCGGTGACGGCAGCGACGAGCAGCTCGGCCGCTTGGGCGCCGGACTGGAAGAACGATCCGGCCGACACCCGCAGGTCGTGGCCGGCGATCCGCTCGGTGAGCCAGGCGCGCTCGCCGATGTGGACCTCCGACGGCACGCCGCGGATCGCCTTGCGGAAACGCTTGTCCCAGATCGCCGTCACGGCCCCGGTCGCCACCGAGGTACGCAGCGTGAGCTCGGCGCCCTCGTCGGCCTGGATCACAGCGAGAAGTCGGGACAGCTTCGACTCGGCGATCGGACAACTCGTGATCGGCACGACCTCGGTGGTGCCCTGCTCGCGGAACCCGAGCGCACCGTCACGACCACCGACGACCCGGATCGTGGTGCGGTACCCGAATGGCGTGACGGCGGCTCCCTGCACGACGATCGTGTCGACCAGGTCGGCATCGAGCCGGCCGATCCGGCGCAGCGACTCGCGCACGATCTCGACCTTGGCGTCGAACTGCGCTGCCGGCTGGAAATGCATCCAGTCGCATCCTCCGCAGCCTGCCCGTCGATGCGAACACGACGGCGAGTCACGAAGCGGCGACTTCTCGACGATCCGTACGATGCGACCCCGGGCGAAGTCCTTCTTCGACGTCTCGACCTCGACCTCGACGACTTCGCCGGGCAACGCCCCATCGATGAAGACGACTCGTCCATCGTCGTCGCGGGCCATCGCGTCGCCACCCGCGACGAGTCGATCGGGAGTCAACAGCATCATCCCAGCGTACGCCGCGCAGCGCGCTGACAGCAGACGGCCGCGCGAGACTGGATCTCGTGAGCCACGACGACACCTGGTACTGGGATCTCGAACGCAAGGTCGCCGTTCCCGCCTCCGAGCGAGGCCCGGCGGATCATCTCCTCGGCCCGTATCCGACACGCGCCGAGGCCGAGAACTGGAAGGCGAAGGCCGAGCAGCGCAACGAGGGCTGGGACGAGGCCGATGACGCCTGGCGTGAGGGCACCACGTCCGACCCCGACACCTGATGCGTCGCTTGTGAGCGATGTACGCAGCAGGCTGCGTACATCGCTCACAGCCACGGATGGTGGGGTCGCACGGGGCTAGGTTGCTGCACGATGAGCCGACCGATCCAGATCGCCCCGTCCGTGCTGCCCGCCGACTTCTCCCGGCTCGGCGAGGAGGTCGCCGCACTCGAAGCGGCCGGGGTCGACCTCATCCAGTGGGACGTGATGGACGGCCAGTTCGTCCCCAACCTCACGTTCGGCCCCGACGTGATCGCATCGGCCCGACCCCACACGTCGGTGCCGTTCGAGGCACACCTCATGGTGTACACGCCCGACGTGATGGCCAAGCAGTACATCGACGCCGGCTGCTCCCGACTGATCGTCCACGCCGAAGCGTGCACGCACCTGCACCGCACGCTCGCGAACATCAACGACCTCGGCGCCAACGCAGCCGTCGCCCTCAACCCGGCAACACCGGCCTCGGCGATCGCCCACGTGCTCGACCTGGTCGACCTCGTGCTCGTGATGACCGTGAACCCCGGCTTCGGTGGCCAGGCCTACATCGCCACCATGGAACCGAAGATCGCCGAGATCCGGTCGATGATCGACGCTGCCGGGCTCGCCGACACGGTGGACCTGGAAGTCGACGGCGGCATCGGCCCGTCCACGATCGCCGGTGCTGCAGCGGCCGGCGCCAACGTCCTCATCGCCGGCAGCGCGCTCTACAAGGATCCCGAGGGCCTCGACACACGCCGTCGCCGACCTCCGCGCCCGGGCCGAAGCCGCCCGCCCCGCCTGACCCGGTCTGTTCGGGGTCGGGTCCGGAAAGACCGGACGATCAGCGGGCGGGGCGGTACATGCCCCACATGTGCGGGCCGGTGGGGACGTCCCACTCGGAGCGCACCTCGAATCCCCGCCCGCGGTAGTAGGCGACGTTCTCGATCGTCTCGGTCTCCAGGTAGCACGGCAGGCCCTCGGCGTCGGCACGATCGAACGTCGGCTTCATCAGGCGTTCGCCCAGTCCCTGGCGCTGCCAGTCGGGGTGCGTTGCCAGCACCTGCAGGTACCAGTGCGGCTCGTCGGGCGTGTGCTCGGCCGACGCCGCGCCGAGGATCTCGAAGCGCTCCAGACGCTCGGGTGTCGGCGGTTCCGCGAGCGGGTCGAGTCCGAAGTCGACCTCGGGACGACCCGGCGGGATCCAGATGGCCACGCCGGCCGCATCGTCGGTGCACCACACCTCGCCGAGCGCCACCCACCCGGCGAAGGCCGACCGGAACACGGCGCCGTCGGGTGCCAGGAACACCTCGTCCTCGGGATACAGCCATCGCATCACCGGATCGTCGACGAATGCCCGCATCGCCGTGACGCGCAGCGAGCGAAGGTCGTCGGACGTGGCTCGGCGGATGATCATCCCGAGATCGTAGACAACTGTGCAACACCCCTTCTCTACGATCATCCCCGTGACGATCTCGGCGGCCCTGGTCGCACCATCCGCAGCACTCGAGGCATTGGCGGCCCTCATCGGCGAGGCGAAGGGGGCCGACCCACTCGCACCGGTGACCGTCGCGGTGCCCACCAACACCTGCGGTGTGATGACACGGCGTGCGCTCGGACGCTCCGTTGGGATCGTCGGGCGTCGACATGGTCACCCTCAACCGCCTCGCCGAGCTGATCGCCGGCCCTGAACTCGCCGCCGGCGGACGTTCGCCGATGTCGACACCGGTCGTCGACCTCGCCATCGGTGCGGTGATGGCCGACGACCCCGGCCCGTTCGGGCCCGTGGCCACTCATCCCTCCACCGTGGTCGCGCTCCGGGAACTGCACACCGAACTGCGCTTGGCCGGGCCGGCGGCCCGCGATCGGCTCGGCGCCGAATCGGCCCGCGGTCGACAGGTCCTGCGCGTCAGCAATGCCGTCGTCGAACGTCTCGAAGCGGCGTGGTACGACGAGGCCGACCTGTATGCGGTGGCAACCGAAGCCGTGCGTCGGGCAGCTCCCGACGGGTTGCGCAACCTCGTGCTCCATCTGCCCCAGGAGTTGTCGGGCCTGGCGCTCGACTTCGTCCGCGCGCTGGGCGAGGTCATCGACGTACGACTCGTCCTGCAGATCACCGGCGACGCGTCGGCCGACGGCGACAGCCGCACGATCGTCGAGGCTCTCGGCCTGGACGTGCACGGACCCCGACGTGACGGGGATTGCGCCGCCGACATCGATCATCTCCACCACCGACGCCGACGACGAAGTTCGCACCGCCGTGCGAGCCGTCCTCGACGCCGCTCGCGCCGGCACGCCGTTCGAGCGAATCGCCGTGTTGTGGCCCGCCCAGCGTCCCTACGCCCGCCTCGTCGAGCACCACCTGAGCAACGCCGAGATTCCATGGAACGGTCGGCCCGGCACGACGGTCACCGAGCGCCTCGCCCCACGGCTGATCCTCGACCTGCTCGACGTCGACCGGCGCGGTCTACGGCGCCGCAACCTCTTCGACCTGCTGGCTGACGTGCCGGCTCGCGACGCCGACGGCAACTTCCTCCCCACCGCCAGCTGGGAGCGCGTCAGCCGCGAGGCAGGCGTCTCGCGTGACGACGACTGGGGCCCGCGCCTCGGGTCGATCTCCGGAAGCGAACGTTGGGCTGCGCCGGCAGCATCGCTGCGCACGTTCGTCACCGACCTGCGCTCCGAGTTGGGTCATCCCGCCTCGACGCGGTCGTGGTCCGGATGGTCGCACTGGTGCAACGATCAGATCGAGCGGTGGCTCGGGCGTCACACCATCGAGCGCCTTGCCGAGTCCGAGTATCGAGCCTGGGAGTCGCTCACCACCGCGCTCGATCGCCTCGGCCACCTCGACCCCGTGGGTGAGCCGGTGACGCGCCATCAGTACCGATCCACGCTCGAAGCCGAACTCGATGCCAGCCCCGCCCGCGAGGGGCGCGTCGGCCACGGTGTCACGGTCGGGCCGCTCGCAGGCGCGGTCGGGCTCGACGTCGACATGGTCGTCATCGTCGGCGCGGCCGAGGGCATGCTGCCGCCCACGCCGAGGAGCGACCCGCTGCTGTCCGAGGCCGACCGGGCGCTGGCCGGGCTCGCGACCGCCGATACCCGTGCCGCCCGGCTGCATCGCCTGCTGCTCGCCACGCTCGCCACCAGTTCGGTCACGCTCACCCACCCCCGGGGCGACCTCCGCGCCACCTCGCAACTCCTGGCCTCCCGATGGATCGGACGCTGGATCGACGAGATCGGGGTCACCGCCGTCGCCTCCCATCATGCCGGACTCGAGACCACCGACTTCCCGGCGAACCCCACCGAGCACCGGCTGCGCGGGCGCTACCAACACGTCCGTTCCGGCTTCGCGCTCGACGACGCCGACAGCGACGCACCCGACGATGTGCTCCAGCGTGGGCTCACGTGCATCAGCGAGCGTCGTAGCCACGAGTTGACCGCCTACGACGGCGACCTGAGCACCGTCGTGGTGCCGCGGCTCGATGGTCCGGTGTCGCCCAGCCGACTCGAGTCGTGGGTCGCCTGCCCGCACGCGTACTTCGCCCACTACCTGCTCGAGGTCGACCCCATCGAGGAGCCCGACGACGAGATCAGCATCACCGCACGCGATCGAGGCTCGGCGCACCACAACGCACTCGACCTGTTCCACCGCTGCGTCATCGACGGCTCGTTGCCCCAGCCGACCACGACCGGGTGGACCGACGAACACCGCGCCGCCCTGAGTGCCGCGTTCGACGAGGTGTGCGAGCGCACGCAACGCCGCGGGCGCACCGGACGGCCGGCGTTCTGGGCCGACGAGCGCGATCGGATGCGCGCCGACCTGCTCGCGTGGCTCGATCACGACAGCGAGTTCGTCCTCCGGCGCGGTTCGACCGTGCTCGCGTCGGAGATGCGCTTCGGTGGTGACGACGCTGTCGTCATCCGTCTGCCGGATGGCCGGGGCATCCAGTTGCAGGGGTCGGTCGACCGCATCGACCGCACCCGTGACGGCGCGCTCGTGGTCACCGATCACAAGACGGGCGGCAAGGCCAAATTCAAGGATCTGTCGGCCGACGATCCGACCGCCGGAGGCACGCTGTTCCAGCTGCCGAGCTATGCCGCGGCTGCGCGCGCCCGGTTCGGCACCGATGACACGATCGTGCACGCCGAGTACGGGCTCATGGGCAAGGGCAGGTACGAGCGGCCCGGCTACGTGATCACCCCTGACGTCGACGAGCGGGTTCGTTCCGCACTTGGCGCAGTCGTGGCCGGCATCGAAACGGGATACTTCCCGAACCGGCCCGAGCGCCCCGGATTCCGCTTCTACATCTCGTGCGAGTACTGCGAACCCGACCATCTCGGCACGGCCGAGCGATGGGCCGAGTGGGACCGTAAACAGCACGATCCTCGTCTCGCACCCTGGTTCGGCCCGATCGGCGACGACACGTGAGCGGCGCCGACGCATCCGTCTCCCCCGCGTCGCCGCCCGATGAGACGTCACCGCCCGATGAGGCATCGCGCGTCCGCATCCGCACCGATCTCGACACGACGCTGTTCGTCGAGGCAGGCGCCGGCGCCGGCAAGACGAGTTCACTCGTTGCACGAATCGTCAGCCTCGTGCGCGCCGGCGTACCGATCACCGGCATCGCCGCCATCACGTTCACCGAGAAGGCCGCCGCCGAGTTGCGCAGCCGAACCCGCCACAGCCTCGAACACGATTCGAGCCCCGAAGCCCGCGCGGCGCTCGACCGACTCGATCATGCGCCGATCGGCACACTGCACTCGTTTGCCCGCCGGATGCTGTTCGACTTCCCGATCGACGCCGGCCTGCCGCCGGGGTTCGCCGTCCTCGACGAGCTCGAGAGCGGACTGGCATTCGAGGAGCAATGGGACGATCTCCTCGACCGCCTGCTCGACGAACCCGATCCTCCCGGCGGCATGATCGACGGCGGGCGCGCGTTCGTCGAACTCTGCGAATTCGACGGCTTCGGCATCAACAAGGGTGCCCGCCGCATGGCCGACGACTTCCGGGCCAATTGGGATCTGGTCGACGACCGCGTCGACCTGGCCGACCCAGGGCCGCTGCATCTCGACATCGCCGCGTTGCTCGCGATCGGCGCGGCGATCGCCTCCACACCGGTGCCACCCGACGACACGCAGGCCGAGACGACCCGCGACATCGCCGCCCTCGTCGACGAGCTCGCAGCAGCCGACAGCGTGCGAACCCGGCTGGAGATGATCGTCGAACTCGATCGCCGCTTCGGGCACTGGGGTGACGGCAAACGGTGGCCGGGAGCGAAGGGCAAATGGACGAAGGCGTTCGGCGCGAACGGCGCGTCCGATCTCGAAGCGCTGCAGGGCCTCGAGATCGAACTCGGACGGGTCGCGCGGGAACTCCTCGAAGGCGTCCGGCACCACCGACGACTCCTGCTCGGCGCGGTGATGGGCCGCTTCGTCCTCGATGCCGCGACGCGACGCACCGAGGCCGGTCTGCTCGAGTTCCACGACCTGCTCGTTCTCGCCCGGCGCCTGCTGACCGACCGGCCGCACCTCCGTCGGCTCCTTCACGAGCGATACCAGCGGGTGCTCCTCGACGAGTTCCAGGACACCGATCCGATCCAACTCGAGATCGCCGTACGTCTCACCGCCGACCCCGACGATCCCGACCAGGCCGCAACCGACGGTGCCGGTGCGTCGGCGTGGCGACGGCTCCGACCGCTCCCCGGCCGTCTGTTCATCGTGGGTGATCCCAAGCAGTCGATCTACCGTTTTCGTCGCGCCGACATCGCCCAATACCTGCGCGCCGCCGACCAGGTCGGCGCCGACCGCGTCACGCTCTCGGCCAATTTTCGCTCGACCCAGGCCGTGATCGACTTCGCCAACGATGTCTTCGGTCGCCTCATCATGTTCGAGGCCGATGCCCAGCCGGCGTTCCAACCGCTCGATGCGTGTCGCCCTGCGGTCGCGCTCGGTCACGGCACGGTGTCCGTGCTCGGAGCCGATCGGCACGACGACCTCACTCCGAACAGCCGCAACGGCGATCTGGGCGCCGCCGACGCCCTGCGACTCCGCGAGGCGGCTGACGTCGCGGCCACGGTGTCGACCGCACTCGCCGAAGGGTGGCCCGTCCACGACGAGGTACTCGACGTGTTGCGTCCGTGTCGGCCCGGCGACATCTGCATCCTGCTCCCCACCCGTATCTCGTTGCCGGCACTCGAAGCCGAACTGCGCGGCGCGCAACTCTCCTACCGCGCGGAGAACTCGTCGGTCGTGTATGCCACCGCCGAGATCCGCCATTTGATGATGGTGCTGCGTGCCGCCGACGACCCGACCGACGAACTGACGATGGTCGAAGCACTGCGCAGCCCGCTGTACGGGTGCAGCGACGTGGAGCTCTGGGAATGGAAACGCCAGGGCGGCTCCTGGAATCCGTGGGCGCCGGTGCCCGCCGGGCTCGAAGCGCACCCGGTCGCCGCCGCCATCGCACATGTGCGCTCGGTCGCCGAGCGCATCGGTTGGGCATCGCCCGCGGATCTGCTCGCGTCGATCGTCGACGACCGCCGGGTGCTCGATCTCGCGCTGGCGGGCCCCGACGGGCGCGACGTCTGGCGACGGGTCCGCTACGTGGTCGAGCAGGCCCGCGCCTGGGCCGACGCCGGTGGCCACGGCGTACGCCGCTACCTGCAGTGGGCGAAGTTGCAGGCTTCCGAGAGTCGCGTGGCCGACACGATCCTGCCCGAGAACGACCACGACGCCGTGCGGGTGATGACGATCCACGCGGCGAAGGGCCTCGAGTTCCCGATCACGATCGTTGCCGGCCTCACCACGCGTCCGCGTCGAGCCACGACCAACGGCGTCGTGTGGGCGAACGACACGTGGATGCTCACCGGCCGGGGCGACGACGGCGTGTTCGACGCGCATCAGCCGATCGACGAGCAGATGGGCGACGCCGAGCGGCGGCGGCTGCTCTACGTTGCGTGCACCCGGGCGTCCGACCACCTCGTCGTGTCGCTCCACCGGGGCGCGCCGACCAAGGCCAACGAGCACTACGACGACTGGGGCCCACTGACGTCGGCCGAGTTGTTGTTCGCAGCCGGAGCGAACGATCCGAGCGCTGGTGCGCGGGCGACTGCGTTCGAGCCCGCACCATTCGTGCCGGCAGCGCCCACCTCCGTCGATCTCGCATGGAGTGATCCCACGATGTGGGCCGCCGAGCGCAACGCCGTCCTGCGGCGCGCGTCACGACGTACCGGTATCGCCGCCACCCGATTGTCGGAGGAGTTGACGGCAATCGGCGACCGTGACGCCGTCGACGACCCGGGGCTCGACAAGCGACCGGTCAACGTCGAGACCCCACCGTGGCAGCGCGGCCGCTACGGAACGAGCATCGGGCGCGCCGTCCACGGCGTGCTCCAGTTCTGTGATCTCGCCACGGGGTCCGACATCGACAACCTGGCCAGGTCGCAGTGCGCGGCCGAGGGCGTCATCGGTCTCGAGGACCGCGTGGCGTCACTCGCCCGCTCGACGCTCGACACTCCCATCGTGCGCCAGGTCGTCGACGGTGCCGAACACTGGCGTGAGCTGTTCGTCGCTGCGCCCGTCGGCGACCGCGTCCTCGAGGGGTACGTCGACCTGCTGGTTCGCACCGCTGACGGCCTCGTCATCGTCGACTACAAGACCGACCAGTGGTCCGGGCCGGTGCAGACCGCGGAACGAGTCGGCCGCTACCGGCTGCAACTCGCGGCCTACGGCGCGGCGCTGGGCGCTGCGCTGGGCGAACCGATCGTGGGCGGCATCCTCGTGCGCTGTGTCGCCGACGGGAGCGCCGAACAGATCGCCATCACCGGCTGGGCTGACGCCATCGCCGAGGTTCGTGCCGCGGTGCTCTGACGTGGTGGTCTGACGCGGATGATCGTCAGGACAGGCGATCGTCGGAGGTGGCCGAGGAACCAGTCTCTGGCGTGCCCGGCGGCGGCCTCGAGCGTGCCCGGCTCCTCGAAGAGATGCGTGGCCCCCGGCACGACCACCAGCTCACTCTCGCAGCGCAATTGGCGTCGCGCCAGCTCGTTCAACTCCAGCACCTGGCGGTCGCTCCCACCGACGATCAGCAGCGTCGGGGCTCGCACCGCGGCGAGACGCGAGCCGGCCAGGTCGGGTCGCCCGCCGCGCGACACCACCGCAGCGACCTTCGCCCCGGGGTCAGCAGCTGCGTACAGGGCGGCGGCGGCGCCCGTGCTCGCACCGAAGACACCGACAGGAAGCTCGCCGAGGTCGGCCTCGCCGGCGACCGTACGGATGACCTCCACGAGCCGACGTCCGAGCAGTTCGATGTCGAACACGTTGGCGCGGTCGGCCTCTTCGGCCGGGGTGAGCAGGTCGAACAGCAGGGTGGCCAACCCGGATCCGTTGAGCACCGACGCGACGTAGCGGTTGCGGGGACTGTGACGGCTGCTCCCGCTGCCGTGCGCGAAGACCACGATGCCCGTGGCGTCGGCCGGCACCGTGAGATGCCCGCCGAGCACGGCACTGCCGACGTCGATGCGCACCTCCTCGTCACGGGGTCGGGGACGACGCGTGGACGCACCGGCCCGGTCCAGACATGCGGTGACCTCACCGTCGGTCGTCTGGGAGAAGTCGCGATAGAACTGGCCGACACCGGCGAAGTCGGACGGTGTGTCCAGGGCGATGAACTCGTCGGCCTCGCCGGCCAGTCGCAGCGTCCAATCGGCCGGAGCGACCGGAACTGCCAGCACCACACGCGTGGCTCCCTCCGCTCTCGCCACCTGACACGCCGCTCTGGCCGTCGAGCCGGTCGCCACACCGTCGTCGACGACCACCACGGTGCGGCCGTCGAGCCGAACGCGGGCGCGCCCCCGCCGGTACAGCTCGCTGCGCCGCTGCAACTCCACGCGCTCACGGGCCTCGACGGCGGCGACTTCCCGGTCGTCGACGCCGACCATCCGCACGATGTCGCTGTTGATCACGCGCACATCGTCCTCACCGATCGCGCCCATACCCAGTTCGGGCTGGAACGGAACGCCCAACTTTCGTACGAGGATCACGTCGAGTGGAGCCTCGAGTTCGCGTGCCACTTCGGCAGCCACCGGTACACCGCCTCGGGGTAGACCGACGACGACGGTGTCGGGGCCGCGGAGGTGACCCAGGCGGGCGGCGAGCCGCTTGCCGGCGTCGATCCTGTTGCTGAACATGCTCCCTCCTCTCGGCGAGTGCTCTGACTCCAGTGGACCAGCCCGGCGAGATTCGAACCAGGGGCGTCGGACCATTAGAACTGCTGACTTTCAGCCCTGGCGATTCCCGACGTCGAGCGCGCGCGATCGAGTCGGAGACACACGTCTCCATCGACATGACACCGAAATCGAAAGGAGTTGCCATGACCAAGCACACCACCAAGCCGTCCGCAGAGGTCGACGTCGCCGAACGCTCGCCCTCGATGTGGGGACGGCCCTTCGGACAGATCGACTTCGACGAGTGGTTCGATCGCTGGCCGGAGCTGTTCGCACGCCGTTGGCCCGAGTCATTCCGCGGGTTCCCGGGCGCTGGACATCCCGTTCAAGCTCGAGGAGTTCACCGAGGACGACGGCACCTTCGTGCTGCGCGCCGAGCTCCCGGGCATCGACCCGGACGAGAATCTGGAGATCACCGTCGAGGACGGTCAGCTCAAGATCAGTGCCGAGCGCGAGGAGCGCTCCGAGGAGCGCGACAACGGCAAGTACCGCAGCGAATTCCGCTACGGATCCCTCGTCCGGAGTGTCCGCCTTCCCGACGGCGCCGACGAGGAGGCGATCACGGCAACGTTCAAGGCCGGGATCCTCGAGGTACGGGTGCCGCACAACGGCGAGCTGGCGCCGGTCAAGACCATCTCGGTCACGACCGACGGCTGACCCTCGGAATCAACGCCGGCCGAGATGCACCACCGGAAGGCGCCACTCGGCAGCGATCGCCTCGAGCGCCGCCCGGTGGTCGCCGTAGGCGATCCCGAGGTGGTGTTCGAGCCCCGTTCGAACACCGTCGACAGCACGTCACCGATCGGGCGATCCCACTGCAGGACGCCGCAGGTGCCCTGGAACGGTCGCGGCCGATCCAGGAGTTCGCCGCTGCCCAACACCAAGGCGACCTCGTTCGACGACTGACTCAGTCGGGCGACGGTGACTCGACCGGGTCGGAGCGCGAACTGGTTGGCGAGCGCCCGATGACGATTCGGATGGGTGATGCCGACCGGTCGGTCGGCCGGGTCGGCGAGCCGGGGCGAGGCGACGCCACAGTGCCAGACCACCGAGGTGTCGTCGCTCGTGTCGGCGTCGACGAGATCGGCGATGAACGGGTCGCTCGCGCTGACCTCTTCGAGGATCAGTGCGGTGATCGCTCCGTACAGATCCGCTTCGCACACCGACGGCACCCCGTCCTCGGTCAGCATCGCCATCGGGGTACACATCGCACCCCCGTACTCCGTCATGCACTCCGGCCAGCACCTGGTGGCCACTGCCGACCACCCGTGACGGCGAGCGAGCCCGGCGAGGCCTCCATACAGCCCGATGCTGCGGTCCATGCCCGCCTCGCGCACGTCGTCGGCGACATCCATGGTCGCGAGGATCCGCTGCGACGTTGCCGCTCGAGTTGCATCGTCGACCGCATCGGCTGCCGCGAACAGGTCGTCCAACGCGACCCGATCGACCTCGATCCCGGTGAGTCGGAGCACCTCGTCGCTGTCGCCTTCACACGGTTCGAATCCCGACGGCGGTTCACCCACGACGCCGATCCGACGCCCGGCGAACGCGCCGACACGAACGGGGACCTCGCCGACCGCAGCGACGGCGTCCTCGGCTGGCGGCGATCGACCACGCCGATCGGCTCGTTCGCCGTCGCGAGCGCTTCGCGAGACGAGCGCTCGACGGCGCTCGGATCGGTCGGGTCGACGTGGACGAACCGGACGAGCGCACCACGCCGACGCAGCAGGTACGCCGCGAGGTTGGCCCCGCACAGCGAGTTGAGCCGAAGCCGTTCACCCGTTCGGGCCTCCGGGAACGACCAGACGACCATCGGCGCGTCGATGCGATCTGCGATCCGGCCGACGAGGGAGGCATCGGCGAACGTGGCCTGCAGCACCACGACGAGTTCCGGCGGATCCACCACTGCGGCGAGCACGTCGTCCAACCCGTCGATGTCGGTGACGATCGCCGGAACGCCGGCTGACTGGACTCCGAGCGAGTCGAGCAACGACATTGCCGCGGCCACCTGCACCGATCCGAGTTCGAGGTCGAATGTCGGTCGGCCGATCGGTATCACCAGCACGTGACTCATCACCGCGTTCCCGTCAGCGCCTGCGCCACGAGTTCATCGACCGCCTGCCGGTCGGGCATGCCGGCACGTGCGCCCGGTCGGGAGCACTTCAGCGCTGCCGCCGCAGCGGCGAAACGGAACCCTGCAGGTTCGTCGAGGCCCTCGGCGAGCGCGAGCGCGAACGCGCCGTGGAAGACATCGCCTGCTGCCGCTGTGTCGACGACATCGACGGGGAAGGCATCGATCGACTCCACCACGTCGCCGTCGAGCCACCGGACACCGCGTTCGCCGAGCGTCACCGACACGTGAGCGCTGGTGTGCCGCGCGATCGCCCGGAGACCATCGACACTCGACGGACATCCGGTGGTGTCGCGCAACGCATCCTCACTGAACACGAGGTGGGTACCGAGGTCGAACACGAGGCGGCGGGTCTCGGGATCGGCGATACGACGGTCGACGTCGACAACGCACGGCACACCGTGGTCGTGGGCGTGCCGGAGAGCGGACTGGGTACCGGCGGGCCATCGACAGTCGGTGAGCACCACATTGATCCGACGGTGATCGAGCGGGAGACAGGGTCGATCGAACAGATCCGCCGGAGTGTGGTTGAACACGGTGCGGGCACCGTCGGGCGACACGACGATCGTCGAGCAGGGTGTCGCCGTGGAGACGACACGTCGGACGAAGTGGGTGTCGACGTGCTCGTCGGCCAGACCGTCCAACACTGCCCGACCGGCTGGATCATCTCCGACACAGCTTGCCAGGATGCTCGAACCGCCGAGCCGGGACACGGCGACCGCGGCGTTCGCGGCAACCCCACCTCCGACTGCCTGGTAGCCGTCGGCAGCATGCTTGAGCCCCGCGGTGACCACCGTCGGCACGAACAGGACGTGGTCGAACGTCGACTGTCCGACGCACAGGACACAGGCAACATCAACGCGCTCCGTTGGTACGGTCATGCCTCCATCGTCATGACCGCGAGGCAGCGCCGGAAGGGGCGAACGACCCTCAGGGTGCGTCGGAGGCATCGACGAGCGGTGCGGGCTCGTCGACGGAGCGGTGTGTCCTGACCCTGACTGCACGATGGTCGTGAACCGGCGTGACCGCGGCGCGCCCGAGCTGCCAGACACCTGTCACGGCCAGACGACCGAACGTCTTCAACACCACGAGCGCCAGCAGCGCCGCGAAGACGAGCGCCGTCGGAACTGCCAACGTGGCGAGCAGCAAGCGTTTGTCGTCGGTCAGCAAGCTCAACACGCCTGAGTCGATGCTCGTGCCGTCGAGGTTGACCGTCCGCACCGGATCATCGAGACGCGGGCAGCTCACGGCGAGGTCGTCGACACCGATCACGTCGTTGCCCCCGAACGTGGGCTCGGCCGGCCGAACAGTCGACGACAACACGCCGTAGACGGGATCGGACCCGGCGCCGACGAGGTACTGATCGCCGTTCACCAGGAACCGGTAGTCCTCGCCGTAGCGGACGTCGATCAACCCATTGACTTCCCATGGAGCCGCAGAGCCCGCCCGGAGCTGATCGATGCGGAACCGGACGACCTGCGTGACATCGTCCTTGCCGATCATGGTGCCGACGAAGGCCACCGCGGCGGCTTCCGGTTGCGGGCAACCGACGGGAATCGGGATCAGCCCCAGATCGCCGCCGACGGGGAGCGGCTCGGGTGGCGCTGCGCTTGTCGGTGCGGCCGTGAGGCCGACGATCGCCGCGCACAGCAGGCCGAGCAGGCCGAGGCGAACGATCCGAGAAGCCACCGGATCAGGCTAATTCAGCGACCTTCGAAGACCGGGTCGCGCTTCTCCATGAACGCCTTGATGGCCTCGACGGTGTCCTTGGTGCCGAAGTTGACCGTCTGCGACAGCCCCTCGTCGTCGAGCGCCTCCTCCATCGTGACAGCGAGCGAGTTGTTGAGCAGGCGCTTCGACATCGCGAGCGCGATCGGGGGGCCGCCGGCGAGACGGGCGGCCCAGTCGTCGACGAACGCGTCGACTTCATCGTCGGGGAGCACCCGATTGACGAGCCCCATCGCTTCGGCGCGCGGCGCGTCGATGATCTCGGCCAGCAACGCCAGTTCCTTGGCGCGGTGCATCCCGACGAGTCGGGGCAGCAGCCACGAACCGCCGAAGTCGAGGCTGAGGCCGCGCTTCGCGAAGATCTCGGAGAATCGAGCGTTCTCGGACGCGACGATCAGGTCGCACGACAGCGCCAGGTTGAGGCCGGCTCCGACGGCCACGCCGCGCACCTTGGCCACGGTTGGCTGCGGGATCCGGTGCAGGGCCAGACACACGTTGGAGATGTGGCGCATCGCCGAGAGCTGGTGCGGTGGCGCCTCGCCCGAGGCTCCCTGCCACAGGTCGGCGCCCGAGCAGAAGTTGCCGCCGGCGCCGGTGATGACGACCGCACGGTCAGCCGGGTTCGACGCGATGGCGCGGAACTCCGCCAACAGCTCGTTCCACATCGCCGCGTCGGCGGCATTCTTCTTCTCGGGACGCCGCAGGGTGATCGTGACCACCCCATCGGTTCGGTCGACGGTGATGGATTCGAGCTCGCGGGTGTCGGAGGCCATGTCGGTCGACGATACTGACCGCCGTGGGATACAACCCGTACCGGAAGTTCAAGGCGAAGCCGGCCGACTACGTCCTCGTGGCCGCCGCCCTGCTGGTGTGCGTCGCCCTCCTGATCTGGGCCGTCGCCGGCTGACGTACACCGATGTGTCCGACACATCGTGTACGTCAGAAGGCGTCGGTGATGAGGTCGAGGGTGGTGCCGGTGATGGCGACCACGTCGAAGCGCACCGAGTCGG
This sequence comes from Ilumatobacteraceae bacterium, assembly GCA_963743825.1. GTDB lineage: Bacteria > Actinomycetota > Acidimicrobiia > Acidimicrobiales > Ilumatobacteraceae > Sva-07. Next base: position 86,763 of record CAVURC010000014.1, read on the forward strand.
CGTGCATCTCGTGGGCCCGCAGCCACTCGACGGCGAGTTGACGGATTCGTCGCTGCTTGGTCACGGTCACTGCCGATGCTGCGGGGCCGAAGTCAGCGGTGCGGCGGGCCTTCACCTCGCTGAAGACGATCGTGCGGCCGATGCGGACGATCAGGTCGAGTTCGCCCGTCGGTGACCGCCAGTTGCGGTCGAGCACCTCGTAGCCCAGGCGGCGGTAGTGGCCGGCGGCGAGATCCTCGCCCCATTGCCCGCGGGCGCGGTTCGAGAGATCGGGTGTGAGCGGGTTGCGGGCGGTCATGGCAGCCTCCGTCGTCGAGATGGGAGGGGCCGATGCCCGATGTGGGACGCCCGGGAGGCGTCGATTCAGAACCGAAGGTTCAGAAGTCGCGCTTCTCGCGGATCTTGGCTGCCTTGCCCTTGCGATCGCGCAGGTAGTACAGCTTCGCCCGGCGAACGTCGCCACGCTTCATCACTTCGATCTTCTGCACGGTCGGGGTGTGCAGCGGGAAGGTGCGCTCGACACCCACGCCGTAGCTGAGCTTGCGGACCGTGTAGGTCTCCTGCAGCCCGCCACCCTGACGGCCGATCACGTCGCCCTGGAACACCTGGATGCGCTCCTTGCCACCCTCGACGACACGTACGTGCACCTTGAGTTCGTCACCCGCCTGGAAGTCCGGGATGTCGTCGCGGAGCGAATCGTTGTCGATGAGGTCAGTGGCTTTCATGGCGTCTACCTGCGTTGTCGAGGCCGCGAGTTGTGCTGCGAGCCGGATGGCCGATGCGAATTCTGTGTGCACGCACACTCGCGCCGTAGGGGCCCGTCAATGATACGGGACAGCGGGGAACTCTTCCAACAGTCGGGCGTCATCCGTTGAGAGTCCGCCGAGCCGCTCGATCAGGTCGGGCCGGTCACGAAGTGTGCGATGCAGCCGTTGCGCACGACGCCACCGCTCGATCCGAGCGTGGTCGCCGCTGCGCAGAACGTCGGGAACCTCCCAGCCGCGGAACTCGGCCGGCCGGGTGTACTGGGGCTCCTCGAGCAGGCCCGACTCGCCGAAACTCTCGGTCACCGGACTCGCAGCGTTGCCCATCGCCCCGTCGCGAAGTCGGGTCACGGCCTCGATGATCAGGCACGCAGCAACCTCTCCCCCGCTGAGCACGACGTCGCCGACGCTGATCTCACCGTCGACGAGATGCTCACGAACCCGATGGTCGACACCCTCGTAGCGTCCGCACAGCAGGCTGAACCCGTCGGTCGCCGCCAGCTCGTCGGCGAGTGCCTGATCGAACCGACGCCCGCCCGGGCCGAGCAGGAACAGCGGCCGGGGCGGCTCGACGGCTTCGACGGCCTCGAAGATCGGCTGCGCCCGCATCACCATGCCGGCGCCACCACCGAACGGCGCATCGTCGACCGTGCGATGCACGTCGGTCGTCTGCTCGCGGATGTCATGGCATCGCAGATCGAGCAGGCCGGTCCCGCGAGCTCGCCCGAGCAGGCTCTCGGCACAGAAGGCGTCGACGAGCGAGGGGAACAGCGAGAAGACGTCGATCCGCAGCGCGGTCATGATCCGTCGAGGTCGAAGAGACCCTCGGGGGTGTCGACCACGATCGACACCGTCGGCGTTCGACACGACGAAGTTCGACGGAACGAGCGCGCCCGAGTCGAGCTCGAGCAGGTCAGCCGCCGGATTCGCGATCACCGACACGCACGTGCCGTGCTCGGTGCCGTCGACCTCGACGACACGTCGACCGATCAGCTCGTGCACCCAGAGGGCGTCGGGATCGTCGAGGGGATGGCCGTGCAACACCTGGTTCGCATAGGTCTCGGCGGCCGTGCGATCAGGGATCTGGGCGAACTTGACGACCCGGCGCCCGTTGGACGCCACCCGTGACGATTCCACCACGAGCGTCTTGTCACCGGCGATCAGCTCGGCTCCTGGCGCGACACGCACGTCGGAGTCGGAGATCAGCTGGACGAACACCTCGCCCCGCAACCCGTGGGCACGGCGGATGTGACCGACTTCGAGCAGGTCGTCGTCGGACAAAACGACTTCAGTCGTCGAGGAACTCGATGTCGATTTCGACATCGTCTTTGCTGGCAGCGGCGCGAGCGACGGTGCGGATGCTCGAGGCGGTGCGGCCACGGCGGCCGATCACGCGACCGAGGTCGCCTTCGCCGACTCGTACGTTCAGCGTGGGGCGCCGACCGGAGTCGTCGACCTCGACGGTGACCTCATCGGGAGCGTCGACGATCGACTTCACGATGTGCAACAGCACGGCAACAGCGGTGGGGGCGATCTCGTCGCTGTCGATCTCGTCGTCGTCGTCGATCGGGTCGGTGTCGACGTCGCTCACTTCGACGCCTTGGCGGCCTCGAACTGCTCCATCGCACCGGAAATCTTCAGGAGCTTGGCAACACGCTCGGTCGGCTGCGCGCCCTCGCCGAGCCACTTGACGGCCTTGTCGTTGTCGACGGTCAGCACCGACGGGTCCTGACGCGGGTCGTAGTGACCGAGAATCTCGATGAAGCGCCCGTCACGGGGCGAGCGCGAGTCCGCGACGACGATGCGGTACTGCGGTTGCTTCTTCTTGCCGATGCGGGTGAGCCGCAGCTTGACTGCCATCTGAAATCGCTACTCCTGGGTGCAAATGAGAACGTCGCAAGGCTAGCGGCGCCAGCCGAGATCCCCTCGCCGCGTCGCCGTCGTGCTGGGACGGACTACTCAGCGAGGCAGGCCGGGGATGCCCGGCATGTTGGGCATGCCCGGCAGACCGGGGAGGTCCATGCCGCCGGTGGCATTCGGATCGAGCAGACCCGGCGGCAGCCCGCGCCCCTTCGGGCCGCCGCCCTTGCGCCCCTGCTTGCCCTTCTTGCCGGGCTTCTGCGCGGCCATGCCGAACTTCTTCATCATCTTCTGCATCTCACCGAACTGCTTGACGAGACGGTTGACATCACCGACCTGGGTGCCGGAACCGTTCGCAATGCGCTGGCGGCGGCTGCCGTTGATGATCGCCGGCTGCGCCCGCTCGACCGGCGTCATGGCCCGGATGATCGCCTCGATCGGCTTCAGATCGTCGTCGTCGATCTTGGCGCCCTTCAGCTCCTTGGGCATCCCCGGCATCATGCCCATGAGGCTGCCGAGCGAGCCCATCTTCTTGATCTGCTGCATCTGATCGAGGAAGTCGTCGAGCGTGAACTGACCCTCCATCAGCTTGGCGGCGGCAGCTTCGGCCTGGTCGGCCTCGAAGGCCCGCTCGGCCTGCTCGATGAGCGTGAGCATGTCGCCCATGCCCAGGATGCGGCTGGCCATGCGGTCGGGGTGGAACTGCTCGAACTCGGTCAGCTTCTCACCGGTGGAGGCGAAGGCGATCGGGACACCGATGACCTCCTTGACCGACAGCGCCGCGCCGCCACGTGCGTCGCCATCCATCTTCGACATGATGACGGCATCGATCTGGAGCGTCTCGTGGAACGACTCGGCGGTCTGGACGGCGTCCTGGCCGGTCATCGCGTCGATCACCAGGAAGGTGTAGTCCGGGTCGACGGTGGCGGAGATCTGACGGACCTGCTCCATCATCTCGGCGTCGATCGACAGTCGGCCGGCGGTGTCGACGATGACCACGTCACGACCGAGACGCTTGGCCTCCTCGAGGCCTGCAGCTGATGCCCGCACCGGGTCGGACGGGTCGGAGAACACCGGCACGTCGATCTGACGGCCGAGCGTGCGGAGCTGTTCGACGGCGGCCGGACGCTGGAGGTCGGCGCCGACGAGCAGCGGCTGACGGCCCTGGGCCTTGAACCACGCCGCGAGCTTGGCCGAGTTGGTGGTCTTGCCGGAGCCCTGCAGACCGGCCATCAGCACGACGGTGGGCGGCTTCGACGCGTACGTGATGGCGAGGGTCTGGCCGCCGAGCGCCCGAGTGAGTTCGTCGTTGACGGCCTTGACGACCTGCTGCGCGGGGTCGAGCGCCGACGAACGTGTCGCGCCGATGGCAACTTCACGGATCCGGTTGCAGATCGAACGGACCACCGTGACGTTGACGTCGGCCTCGAGGAGAGCGGTGCGGATCTCCTTCATCACCTCGTCGACGTCGGCCTCGGTCAGGCGACCCTTGCCACGGATCTTCTTGACGATGCCTTCGAGTCGTGTGGAGAGATTGTCGAACATCAGACCGATGAGGTTACGACTAGTTGCGGGGCACTTCGTTCCAGGGAACGGACTTGTCGACGCGAGGCTCGCCGGGCAGGCCGAGCACCTGCTCGCCGATGATGTTGCGCAGGATCTCCGACGTGCCACCCTCGATCGAGTTCGCCCGCACCCGCAGGAACGAGTAGCGGGTGCCGTGCATCGTGCCGGTCACGTCGAGCTCGCCGGGCCGACGGAAGGTGTAGTCGTAGCCGACCAACGCGTCAGCGCCCATCAGGTCGATGCAGAACTCGTAGAGGCCCTTGTTCAACTCGGAGAACGCCAGCTTCGCGATCGTCATCTCCGGGCCGGGGTTGCCGGCCTTCGCGTTCTCGCCGGCGCGCTGGTTCGTGAGGCGATTGACCTCGGCCTGGACCCACCACTTCATGAGCGTGTCCTTGCGGGCGCCCGTCTGCTCGGTCGCATCCAACGTCTTCCAGATGTCGACCGCATCGTTGGCGGCAGCACCTCGACGCCGGACCGAACCGCTGCCGGCACCCTCACCGGTACCGATCGCGTTGCGCTCGTTCATCAGCGTCGTGAGACTCGCTCGCCAACCTTCGCCGACGTCTCCGATGCGGTGCGCATCGGGCACTCGAGCATCGGTCATGTAGACCTCGTTGAACTCGGCCTCACCGGTGATCTGACGCAGCGGCCGCACCTCCACGCCCTCGGCGTGCATGTCGAGTGCGAAGTAGGTCATCCCCTTGTGCTTCGGGGCCTCGGGATCGGTCCGGGTGACCAACATGCCGAAATCGGCGAGGTGCGCCATCGTGTTCCACACCTTCTGGCCGTTGACGATCCACTCGTCACCATCACGCTCCGCCTTGGTGGCGAGCCCGGCGAAATCGGATCCTGCACCCGGCTCGGAGAAGAGCTGGCACCACTTCTCCTCCCCCGTGAACATCGGACGCAGGAACCGCTGCTTTGCTTCCTCGCTGCCGTGCGTCACGATGGTCGGCCCGGCGAGAGCCATGAAGAACGTGGCCGGCTCCGTCGGCTTCGCACCGGCCTCCCTGAGTCGCCGCTCGACGAGGCGGTTCAGCTCGGGCCGAAGACCAAGGCCGCCGAAACGCTTGGGGAAGTGCACCCAGGCCAAACCGGCGTCGTAGCGTGCCCCGCGGAACTCGACGTTGTCGGTCGTCTTCGGATCGTGAGCGGCGAGCAGCGCATCGATCGCTGCTTCGACCTCACGCGTCTCCGGATCGGTGGATGCGGCCGGCGTCTCGGTGATCGTCATCCCGCCAGTCTGCCAGCCCACCCCTCCCCCGCCGAAGCCCACCATCCCACGAACCCCTCCCACGACCCCTTCCCCGAAAAATGCGCCAGAACGTGCGTCTCGTGCACAAATCCCCGCACATTTCGGAGAGGCGCCGGAAATGTGCGCCCTGGAGGTCGCCCAGTGCACATTCTGGCGCAAGTTTCGGGTTGCGGTTCGGGGTGGGGTGGGGCGGGGTCGGATCGGGTCAGGGTTCGACGAGGGCGGAGACGAAGTCGGCGGGGTCGAACGGGATCAGGTCGTCGATCGTCTCGCCGATGCCGACGAGCTTCACCGGGATGCCGAGTTCGGTCTCGATGGCGAACACGATGCCGCCCTTGGCCGAGCCGTCGAGTTTGGTCAGCACCACGCCCGTGACGTCGGTGGCCTCACGGAACTCGCGGGCCTGAGTGAGGCCGTTCTGGCCGGTCGTCGCATCGATCACCAAGAGCGTCTCGGTCACCCGGCCGGCGCCCTTCTCGGCAACACGGCGCACCTTCTTCAGCTCCTCCATGAGATTCGACTTCGTGTGCAGGCGCCCGGCAGTGTCGGCCATCACGAGCTGGATGCCACGGGCAGCCGCTCGCTCGACGCCGTCGTAGATCACCGAACTCGGGTCGCCACCCTCGGCACCCCGCACGATCTCGGCGCCCGAGCGCTCGGCCCAGGTCGTCAGCTGCTCGGCTGCAGCAGCACGGAACGTGTCGCCGGCAGCGAGCAGCACCGTCCGGCCGTCGCGCATCTGCTGATTGGCGAGCTTGCCGATCGTCGTGGTCTTGCCGACACCGTTCACGCCGACGAACATCCACACGTTCGGTCCATCTGCATCGGCATCGAATGCGAGGGTGCGGTCGGAGCCGTCCAGTCGCGACACCATCTCGGCCTCGAGTTCGTCGAGCAGGGCCTGCGGTTCCGTGATCTCCTTCGCTGCCACCTTGGCGCGGAGCCCGTCGACGAGGTCGGTGGTCACACCCACCCCGACGTCGGCGCGCAGCAGCGCTTCCTCCAGATCCTCGAAGCTCTCCTCGGTGATTCCCGAGCGTCCGAGCACTCCGGTCAACGCGCCGGTGAACGCCAGTCGTGCCTTCGCCAATCGGTCACGCAGCGATGCGGGCTCGACCTCGACCGGCCGCTCTTCGACGAGCACATCGGCGCCACTCTCAGCCTCCGGCTCGATCTCGGGTGGCGGGGTCGTCGGTCGGGCCGGCCGTGCCGGTGGCGCCTGGGTCGCCGCCGACTTGCGTCGGCTGACGACGATGACGCCGATGCCGAACGCCACCACGGCGATCGCCAGGATCAGGAACAGAATCTCGATACCCATCGACGGCGACGCTACCGGCCGAGTCACGCACCGGCGGCCTCCCGGTCTGTGTCACCACAAACGCAGGAAACCGACGTTGCGGCTGACGCTGAAGCCCGAGGCGGGCGCGGCGGGGCTCAGGCGGAGGTGCTGGAGACGCGTTCGGTGACGACCTTGCTCGATCCGCCGGGCTGCATGCTCACCCCGAGCAGGCAGTCGCCGGCCTCCATCGTGCGCTTCTGGTGCGACACCACGATCAGCTGCGCGTCCTTGCGGAACTCCTGGATCAGACCGAGGAATCGGTGCAGGTTGACGTCGTCGAGGGCCGCTTCGACCTCGTCCATCACGTAGAACGGCGACGGACGCGAGCGGAACACCGCAAACAGGTACGCCAGCGCCGTCAGGCTGCGCTCGCCACCGGACAACAGCGAGAGCTTCTTCACGTTCTTGCCGCTGGGCTTGGCCTCGACTTCGATGCCGGTGTTCAGCATGTCGTCGGGCGTCGTCAGCTTCAGTTTGCCGACACCACCCGGGAAGAGCAGCCCGAACAGTTCGGTGAAGTTCTCGGCGACGTCGTGGAATGCCGAGGCGAACACGTTCTGGATCTCGGTGTCGACCGCCGCGATCACTCGCGACAACTCGCGACGCGTCGAGCGCACGTCCTCGAGTTGCTCCTCGAGGAAGGAGTGCCGGGTCTGGAGTTCGTTGAACTCCTCCAATGCCAGCGGGTTGATCGGCCCGAGGAGACGGAGCTCACGCTCGAGTTCGCGGACCCGCCCGGCCGGCGTCGCACCGTCGGGAAGCACCGGCAGCGGCGCCGCCTCGGCCACCGACGGTTCGATGTCGAGCTCACGTCGCAGCGTGTCGATCGCCGTCTCGAGACGGAGCTTGGCCTCGGCCTCGCCGAGCTCGGCCTGACGCGCGCGCTCGCGGGACGCGTCGAGCGCATGCTCCTTCTCCGCGCGCGCCCGACGGTGCTGATCGAGCTCTGTCGTCAGCCCCCGAACCTCGTCGCTCTGGCGGCGGCGCTGCTCGACGAGATCGGTGTGCACCACCTCGACGACATCACGGTGACCGGTGACGAGGTCGACGAGCCGATCGATCGCGGCGATGTCACGCTCGATCTTCACTCGCTGCCCTTCTGCGGCGACCCGGGCATCTGCATCGGCAGCCAGACGTCGTTCGGTCTCGTCGAGACGACGTTCGAGCAGCTGCTGACGCTCGTGCAAGCCGGCATTGTCGACTTCGAGATCCTTGCGGCGCGATGCCAACGCCGCCGCTCGCAACTCCATCTCCGCACGCAGCTCACCACGGGCCCGAGCGGCATCGGACTCGGCCTGTTCGTCGGACTCCAATGCCGGGAGCAACGCTTCGAGTTCGGCGATGCGCTGGTTGTCGCGCTCGATGTTGGCGGTGAGGTCGACGATCGAACGTTCGAGATTCGCCAGCTCGGCGAGCACTTCACGGTGCTCGCCCTGGGCCCGTGCGAGGCCCTCGGACGCCGCGCTGAAACGGGCATCGTTGGCGTCGAGGCGCCGAGTCAGTTCGGCCTCGGCCGATCGGGCCGACTGGAGGGCCCGCTCGGCCGCGGCAAGGGACTCGTTCGCCTGCGCCAGTTCCGCCTCCGCCGCGGCCGCCTGCTCGACGGCATCGTCGAGGGCTGCTGCGGTCGCTCCACTGCCGGCGGCCCCGACGCGCCACCCGCTGAGCCCGAACCGGTCACCACCGCCGGTCACGATGACCGCCTCGGGGTGCGCCAACGCCGCGTCGACGGCGTCGCCGACATCGTCGAGCCGAACGGCGCCGCCGAGGAGTCCATCGAGCAACGTGCTGACACCGGGTCGACCGGAGCGCGCATGCGGGCGCACCGCGTCGCCGATCCGAGGAGGTGCCGAACTCGCGGGTCGAGCGCCGAGCGCGATCACGGCACCGCTCGTGTCGGAACTGCGAAGCGCCGTGAGCGCACGGCGGCCCGCGGCGGGGTCGTCGACGACCACGGCAGTCAGCGATTCACCGAGTGCCGCCTCGACGGCGGGTTCCCAGCCTTCGTCGATCTCGATGAGATCGAGGAGCGTGCCGAGCACCCCGTCGACACCGGACAGCCGCTCGGCGCCGGCGCGGGCACGAGCAGCATCGAGCGCCATCTGCAGCGCCTCGACCCGCGCCGTCCATCGCGAGACGGCGTCAGCGGCATCGTTGCGCAGCGACTGGCGCGCCTCGTGAGTCGACTCGGCTTCTGCTCGTGCGACTTCGGCCCGCTCCAGCTCGGCGACCAGCGGCTCCTCGACCGAGCCGGCCGACTCACACTCGGCGCGGAATCGCACTTCGTCGTCGGCGCTCGCATCGCGCCGTTCGGCGAGCGAGTCGAATCGGTCCCGGAATCGCCGAAGGTCACCAACGGCACGCTCGTGCGATGTGCGTACGGAGCGCAACTCGCCCCGGACCTCGGCAGCTGCGCTCGCAGCCTGTGTGCCGGTGGCATCGGCGGCGACCGCGTCGAGCACCTTCGAACGTTCGCTGCGGAACGACTCCTCGTCGGCGACCAGCTGCTCGGACGCCGGTTCGATGGCGGCGAGGGCCACGACGACAGCCTCGAGTTCTTCCCGGAATCGGGCAGCGTCGGCCTCGAGATTCGCCACCACTCCCGCATCGAGGAGCTGGCCCTTGTCGCGTTCGAGCGAGCGACGCCGCTCGACGAGCACAGCCGCGAGGCCGCGGGCGCGCTCGCGGAGCTGCTCGACGCGCACCAGGCGATCGCTCACATCGCTCTCGCCCCGAGCCGACAGTTGCGCCTCGATCGCCATCACCTGGGTGTCGAGCGCGGCAAGTGCCGACTTCAGTTCGGACTCGGCCGACGCGCTGTCGAGTCGGGTCACCGCCAGCGATTCGAGCTTGGCCCGCCACGACGCGATCTCACGACCGGAGACGTACGTCTTCACCTCGGTCAGCTCGGTGATCAGCGACCCGTGCCGTTCGGCCGCCTGCGCTTGACGCTCGAGCGGACGCAACTGACGACGGACCTCGCGCAGCAGGTCCTGCACGCGCAGGAGGTTGGCCTCGGTGGCGTCGAGGCGACGCTCGGCCTTCTCCTTGCGCTTGCGGAACTTGAGGACACCGGCGGCCTCCTCGATGATCGCTCGGCGATCCTCGGGGCGAGCATTGAGGACGGCGTCGATCTGACCCTGGCTGACGATCACATGCTGCTGGCGCCCCACGCCGGCGTCGGACAGCAACTCCTGCACGTCGAGCAGCCGGCACGGCACACCATTGATGGCGTACTCGGAGTCGCCGTTGCGGAACAGCACGCGGGTCACCGTGATCTCGCTCAGCTCGACGCCGAGCGTGCCGTCGGAGTTGTCGATCGTGATGCTCACCTCGGCGCGGCCGAGCGCCGGCCGGGTGGCGGTGCCCGCGAAGATGACGTCGTCCATCTTCTGGCTGCGAACGGCCTTCGGTGCCTGGGCACCGAGCACCCATGCGATGGCGTCGACGACATTCGACTTGCCCGACCCGTTGGGCCCGACCACCACGGTCACCCCCGGTTCGAGCACCATGGTGGTGCTGTCGGCGAACGACTTGAACCCTTTGAGGTTGAGACTCTTCAAGAACACAGCAGCAGCGAAACTACCCGCTCGGCCTTCGTCGACCCTGACTCCCCGGTCAAAACTGGCACACGGGGCAATAGTGGGTACCTCGGCCGCCGGTCACCGTCCGGCGGATCCACCCTCGCCCACAGGTCGAACAGCGCTCGCCACCGCGCCCGTACACACGGTGGTCGTCCTGGTACGAGCCGCCCTTGCCCATCAGATCGACGTATTGGGCATCACCGAGGGTGGAGCCGCCGGCATCGATCGCCTCGGTCAACACATCGACGATCGACGCGTGGAGTACTCGGATCTGACGACGGTCGAGCGTCGACGCAGCACGGTCGGGCCGAAGTCGTGCCCGATGGAGGATCTCGTCGGCGTAGATGTTGCCGATCCCGGCGATCACGTGCTGGTCGAGCAGCATCGGCTTCAGCGCCCGTTTCGAGGTGCCGAACGCGTCACGCAGGATGGCCGGATCGAATGGTTCGGCGATCGGATCGACGCCCATCCGGGCCAACTCCGGCAGCTCCATCCCGACGTTGTCGGGGTCGAACACCACCACTTCGCCGAAGGTGCGGGGGTCGACGAACCACGCCTCGTGACCGTCGTCGAGATGCATCACGACGTGAGTGTGAGGCGGGCGTGGCGACCCGGCGGCCGCCAGCAGCACCTGACCACTCATGCGCAGGTGGATCATCAGCGTGTCGCCGGAATCGAGCGGCAGCAGGAGGTACTTGCCGCGCCGATCGGCGGCTTCCACGACAGTGTCGGTGAGCCCGGCGATCAGTGCTTCTCGGGACGTGCGGCGGACCGTGCGTTCCCGGCCGACGTCGACCGAGGTGATCCGTCGGCCGACCAGGTGTCGCTCGAGGCCTCGCCGAACGGTTTCGACTTCGGGGAGCTCCGGCATCAGTCGTTCGGCCCCGTCGTTCAGCCAGACGTCAGACGAACGTGGAACAGGCTTGCGTGGCAGCGGCCTGTTCGGCTGCCTTCTTCGACCGACCGTCGCCCTCGCCGACGACGTCGTCGTCGATGCGCACGGTCGCGTGGAACGACTTCGCGTGGTCCGGGCCACGCGACGTCACCTCGTACACGGGAGCACCGCGACCGGCGCGGGCACTCAGTTCCTGGAGCTGGGTCTTCTGGTCGAACTGGTCCATCGAGTCGGCGGTTTCGGGCATGCGCGGCATCACCAACCGCCCGACCATGCCGTACGCAGCCTCGGCGCCACCGTCGAGGTACACGGCGCCGAGCACCGCCTCGAAGGCATCGGACAGGATCGACGGCTTGTCGGAGCCCCCGGCCGCAGCTTCACCGCGGCCGAGCAGGATGTGCGGCCCGAGATCGAGGTCCTGGGCGACTTCGGCCAGCGCGATCGCATTGACCACGCTCTTGCGCAGATCGGTCAGCTGGCCCTCGGCCACGTCGTAGCGGTGGTACACCATGTCGGCGATCGCCCAACCGAGCACGGCATCGCCGAGGAACTCGAGCCGTTCGTTGCTGATGGCGCCGGGAGTCTCGGCACACCACGACCGATGGGCGAGCGCACGACGCAGCAGGGATTCATCGGCGAAGTGGTGGCCGATGCGATCGGCCAGCGCTGCGAGATCCGAGTCGGATCCGGTCGTCACCACGTGACGAAGTTCTACTTGACCCGATCGTGGACGTAGTCGACGGCGTCGCGCACCGTCTTGAGGTCCTCGAGGTCTTCGTCTTCGATCCGGAATCCGACGGTCCGTTCGTTGAGCGTCTCTTCGAGTGCCTCGACGAGCTCGATCAACGCCAGTGAGTCGGCGTCGAGGTCGTCGACGAACGACTGCCCCTCACTGATCGTCGACGGGTCGATCTCGAGGATGTCGGCGAGGCGGTCGCGGACGATCTCGAAGATCTCCTCACGTTCGAATGGGGCCTGTTCGGTCTCTGCTGGCACGAACGGCGAGTCTAGTTGTGCGACTCAGGCCGTGTTGCCAGCGATGGCGGCGCGGATCTCGCCGACCATGTCGTGCTCGACCATGTCGCGAGCGACACCGATGCCATTGGCGATCGCTGTCTCGCCGGAGGAGCCATGCGAGATGATGCACACTCCGTCGACCCCGAGCAGCACCGCACCGCCGTAGGTGTCGGGACTCAGCGTCTCGTAGAGCGACAAGAGCGCCGGCATCAGGGCGTCGGCGTGCGGCTTGTAGTGCTCCTCGGCGGCGAACGCCTCGAGAATCGCGTTCACGATCACCCTCATGCCGCCTTCGAGACTCTTGAGCACGACGTTGCCGGTGAATCCGTCGGTCACGCACACGTCGAGATCGGCGCTCATCACATCACGGCCCTCGACGTTGCCGACGAAGTTCAGATGCGGTGCGGCGCAGAGCAACTCGTAGGTCTCCTTGCGCAACGAGTCGCCCTTGCCCGGCTCTTCACCGATCGAGAGCAGTCCGACCCGTGGCGAGTCGATGCCGAAGCGATGATGCGCGTAGACCGAACCCATGAGCGCGAACTGGACGAGCCACTCGGCCTGAACCTCGGAGTTGGCGCCGGCGTCGAGCAGCACGGTGGGCTTCGCGCCCGGGACCGGGATCGGCGTGGCCACGGCCGGACGCTTGACGCCGGAGATTCGACCCATGCGGAGCAACGCTGCGGCCATCGTGGCTCCGGTGTTACCGGCCGAGATCATGGCGCTGGCCTTGCCGTCACGGACGGCCTCCGCCGCGCGAACGAGCGTGGAGTCCTTCTTGCGACGAACGCCCTGCGCCGGGTCGTCGTGCATGCCGATGACCTCGGATGCTTCGATCAGATCGAGCACGGAACCATCGGGAGCCTCCCGGCCCTCGAGGTCGGCGGGGCCGACGAGTACCACGGGGATGCCTGAAGCGGCAGCCCGATGGGCTCCGGCGAGGATGGGACCTGGAGCGTCGTCGCCGCCCATGGCGTCGACGGCTACGGGGAGCATCGTCAGGAGATCAGCCGACGTCGACGACGACGCGGTCGCGATACCAGCCACACGACGGGCACACGGTGTGCGGCGTCTTGGCGTTGCCGCAGCGCGGGCACAGGCTGCGAGCCGGCGCGTTGAGCTTCCAGGCACTCGCCCGTCGGCTCCGGGTCTTCGACTTCGATGTCTTCTTCTTCGGAACGGCCATCGTTCGCTTTCCTCGTTGGGACGATTGGTCGATGATCGACCGGTTCGTTGGTGGTTTGCTCCCCGCTGCCGGGGTCACCCGTGCCGCTAGGGCTGCATCACGTTATCGGGCAGCGGGACCAATGACCCACGAGGTCGCTGACCATCCTCGCGGGTACCCGTCAGGACTCGTCGTCGGCGACGAATCCCTCGAGCGCGGCCCATCGATCGTCGGTCACGAGCGTGTCGCAGCCGCACGAGTCGGTGTTGCGGTCGATCCCGCAGACGGGGCACAGGCCGGCGCAGTCGTCGCGACATTGGCGTTCACGGTCGAGTTCCAGCAGGACGGTCTCGCGAACGAGCGGCACGAGGTCGAGCTGGCCGTCCTCGATCAGGTAGGCCTCGGGATCGATCGGATCGATCTGGTACAGCTCGTCGACCGACCCGACAGCATTGCCTGCAACGTCGACCAGACACCGCCGACACACCGTGGCCCATGGCGCGTCGACCGTACCGGTGACCTTGATCCCGTCGTTCATCGCCCGCAGCTGCAGGGCCACGTGGATCTCGCCGTCGAGATGTTCGTGGGCGGCATCGAGCGGTTCGGCATCGACGACGACGTCGACATCCCGCGTCGCACCCGGTTGGCGGAGCAGTTCGACGGCGTTGATGCGCAACGGGCGCAGTTGATCGAGCATGTCCGGGGGATGCCCGATCAGTGGTCCTGGTCGAAGAAGCCCTTGGTGGGGTCCTCTTCTTCGACGCCGTGCATCGACGTGTCGTCGACGGCAGCACCGATCGACAGACGCTGACGGCCGGCGCCGACCGTCTTCTGGAGTTTGTCGAGCAGGATCTCGAACGAGCCGAGTCGCTGGTCGAGGAAGTCCTCGGTCTCGTGCTTCAGCCGGCGCGAGTCGGCCTCGGCTGCCTCCTGCACCTGGCGAGCGCGCTGCTCGGCGGCCCGGACGACCTCGGTTCGCTGCACCATGCGCTCGGCGCGGACGCGAGCTGCTTCGAGCAATTCGTCGGCCTCTCGGCGGGTCTTGGCAACGAACTCCTGGCGCTCCTTGAGCATCCAGCGGGCCTGACGCAGCTCCTCGGGAAGTCGGTGCAACGACTCCTCGAGCAGTTCGATGATCTCGTCCCGATCGATTCGTGGCGATGACGACAGCGGCATCGTCGGAGCGGTCGCGACGATGTCGATCGCGCGACGCAGCAGGGTCTCGGCGTCGCCGACATACCCACCCGGCACGCCCGGATCGGGATACTCGTCGTCGATGTCGTCGTAGTCGTCGTACTGATCGCCGTTGCGGTCGTCGTGGCTCATGTTTCGCTCAGTTCTGGTCGCCGTCGAAGGTGCGGCGGAGTGCATCGGCAATGGGCGCCGGGACGAGATGGTCGATGGATCCACCGTACTTCGCGATCTCGCGCACGAAACGGCTGCTGATGTACCCGAATTCGGGGCGGCAGGGAAGGTACACCGTGCGGATGCCCGTCACTGCATGGTTGTTGTGGGCCATCTGCTGCTCGATCTCGAAGTCGCCAGGGGTCCTCAGTCCCTTGACGATGAAGTCGACGTCAGCGCGTGATGCGGCTTGCACGGCGAGGCCGGTCTGGGCCACGACGGTGACGCCATCGAGATGCGCGAGCGCCGCACGGGCGAGTTCGACTCGCTCGTCGACGGGGAACAGACCGGACGGCTTGGCCAGATTGTGCATCACGGCGACCACGATCGATCCGAACAGCTCGTGCGCCTGCTCGATGATGTCGACGTGGCCGAGGTGGATCGGATCGAAGCTGCCTGGATACAGCACCCGCAGTTGCGTCGGTCCGGTCGTCATTGGGATCCAGACCCTACATCTCCGGTCACGCGCCGTTCGAGGAACGTGACCCGCGTGCGGCCGTACCGCTTCTCCCGGGTCGACTCCCAACCGTCGAACGGCCCGATCGTGGAACCGGATTCGGCCACGACCAGGTCGGCGCGCACACGCCCGAGCAACTGTGCCCAGTCGTCGAAGTCGTAGGGCGGATCGGCGAACACGATGTCGGCGTCGATCGTGGCGGCGGCGCTGACGGCATCGGCCGCAACGACCTTGGACCGGTCGCGGAGGTCGAGCGCGTCGAGGTTGTCGTCGAGCGCCCGGAGCGCCTTGCGGTCCCGTTCCACGAAGACGCACCGTTCGGCGCCCCGCGACAGCGCCTCGATCCCGATGGCTCCACTGCCGGCGAACAGGTCGGCCACCAACGCACCGTCGAGTACCCCGGCGCTGCCGAGCGAGTTGAAGACGGCCTCGCGGACCCGGTCGGTCGTGGGGCGCGTCGACGTGCCGTCGGGTGTGACCAATCGACGTCCGCCCAATTCACCCGCCACGACTCGCATGCCACAACGATACGAGCAGATGCACGACGCTGCCGTCGAGCAGGCAAGACTGGTCGCGTGCTCACTCCGACGCCACAGATCATCTGCATCGACTGCGGTGGCCGCTGCTTCCTGCTGACGCACCCCCGCGAGGACGGCATCTGGGAGCCCGGCGACGTCATCGCCTATCGCTGCGAGGACTGCCTCGACCGATGGGATCTCGTGATGTCCGACGAGGACGACGAGGAACTGGCCCGCGGCGACTGATCAGCTCTTGGCGAGGAACTGCTCGTCGGATTCACTGAACAACAGATCGAGTTCGTCGGTCAGCCCGCGATGGCCTGTCAGCCCCGGATCGGCGTCGACGATCTCGAACGCGACCTCACGGGCCAGTTCCACCAGGTTGCGATCACGGCGCAGCGACGCGAGCTTCAGATCGCTGCGTCCCTTCTGCGACGTCGACATCAAGGTGCCCTCACCACGCAGGTCGAGGTCGATTTCGGCCAGCTCGAATCCGTCGGTGGTGGCCACGAGCGCCTCGACCCGGGGGTTCCCGGCGCCGATCTCGTCGTCGCCGGGCTGCTGGGTGACCAACCAGCACGTGGAGGCGTGCGATCCCCGACCAACCCGACCGCGCAGCTGATGCAGCTGGGCGATGCCGAACCGGTCGGCGTCGAGAATCGCCATCACCGTGGCGTTCGCAACGTCGACGCCCACCTCGATCACGGTGGTCGCCACCAGCACATCCAACTCCCCCGCCCGGAAGGCATCCATCGTCGCTTCCTTCTCCGCCGACGACAAACGACCGTGCAGCAGACCGAGCCGCAGACCGGCGAGCTCGTCGGCTGCGAGCCGCTCGAAGGTCTCCTCGGCCGACGCCACCTCCAGCTTCTCGCTCTCGCCGATCAGGGGACACACGACGTACGCCTGACGACCGTCGGCGATCTGCGACCGGATGTCGGCCCACACCTCGGCTTCGAGGAGCGGACCCTCGGCCCACTTCGTGACGATCGGCGTGCGTCCGGGCGGCAGCTCGTCGAGGACGCTGACATCGAGATCGCCGTACACGGTCATCGCCGCGGTGCGCGGGATCGGGGTCGCGGTCATCACCAGCATGTCGGGCACGACACCACCGACGGTCTTGGCTCGAAGTGCCGCACGCTGCTCGACGCCGAACCGGTGCTGTTCGTCGACGACCACCGCACCGAGGCTGGCGAAGTCGACGGCGTCCTGGATCAGCGCATGCGTTCCGATGACGATGTCGACCGTGCCATCGGCCAGGCCGGCCAGCACGTCCTTGCGATCGGACCCCGTCACCCGATTCGTCAGCAACTCCACGCGCAGTGGTCGATCACCGAACAGATTGTCGGGGTCGGCAACGCTCACACCGTCGAGCAGCGCCCGCACGCCCGTGGCGTGCTGGTCGGCCAGTACCTCGGTCGGCGCCATCAGCGCCGCCTGGTGCCCGCCCTGCACTGCGGCGAGCATCGTGGCCACGGCGACCACGGTCTTGCCCGAGCCCACATCGCCCTGCAGCAGCCGGTGCATCGGGTGCGGCGCGGCGAGGTCGGCCTCGATCTCGCCGATCGCTCGCTGCTGGGCACCTGTGAGCGCGTACGGCAGGGCGTCGTAGAAGCGGTGCACGAGATCTCCGTCGACTTCGTGTTGGAGTCCGCGCTGTTCGCGCTCCATCGCCCGCTTGCGCAGCACCAGGACCAGCTGCACCCGAAGGAGTTCGTCGAACGCAAGACGCCGTCGTGCCTGCTCTTTGTCCTTGATGCTCTCGGGCAGGTGGATGTTGGCAAACGCATCGAAGCGCGTCAGCAGTCCGAGACGCCGACGGATGTCGTCGGGCAACGTGTCGTCGATTCCACGCTCGCGACATCGGCGCAACGCCTCCTCGACCCACCCGGCGACCTCCCAGGTGTTGATCTGTGCCTTCTCGCTCTGCGGGTAGATCGGCACGATGCGGCCGGTCCGATCACCGATGAGGTCGACCACGGGGTTCGACATCTGCAGCCCGCCCCGGTACACGTCGGCCTTGCCGAAGAGCGCGATCTGGAGTCCCTCACGCAGCTGGCGCTCACGCCACGGCTGATTGAAGAACACCACCTCCATCCGCCCCGAGCCGTCACCCACGTTGGCAGTCACCATCGTGCGGCGATTACGCGTCGTGCGCTTCGTGACCGAGCGAACCGTGGCGAGCACCAGCGCCTCGTCGCCGGGAACGAGATCGGCGATGCGCGCTTCGTTCGATCGATCGACCCAACGCCGGGGGTAGAAGGTGAGCAGGTCGAGGAGATTGTCGACGTCGATACCCGCCAGCGACGCGCGCTTCTTGTCGCCAACGCCCTTCAGCCGGCCGACGTCGATCCCGGCGAGGTCGCGCAGCGACAGTGACGTCATTCGACTCCGAAGAGATACGGATAGAGGGGCTGTCCACCCCGGTGCACCTCGACCGCAACGTCGCCGCGATGGTCGCGCAGCCACGCCCGGATGGCTTCGGTGGTCGAATCGATGGCGTCTCTTCCCGTGATGACGGTCACGAGTTCGGCATCGTCTCCGACGATCCGGTCGAGCAGCGCCATCGATGCCGCGTCGACGCTCGATGCGACCGAGGCGATGCCGTCGCCGCGCACCAGTCCGATCCAGTCGCCCTCGGCCACCGGCCCGACCGGGCTCTTGCTGTCGCGTACTGCCTGGGTGACCTCGCCGGTGACGACGGACTCGGCGGCCTCCGCCATCTCGCCCGCAGTGTCGGAGGCGTCGGCCGACGGGTCGTACACGACGAGTGCGGCGAGGGCTTCGGGCATCGAGCGCGTCGGCACGACCACGACGGTCTTGTCGGTCAATGCCCCGACCTGTTCGGCGACCGGGATGATGTTCTTGTTGTTCGGCAGGATCACGACCTGATCGGCATTGACCCGCTGCACCGACTCGAGGAGTTCCGCTGTCGACGGATTCATCGTCTGGCCGCCGGTGACGACTCCCTGCACACCGAGTTGGGCGAACAACTCGACCAGACCGTCGCCCGAGCAGATCGCGACCACCGCGGTCGTCACCACCGGCAGGACGTCAGCGACCGGCGCATCGTGCGCCGTCGCGGCGAGTTCGGCCTCCCGCTTGGCATGTTCCTCGTCGACCTCCTCGAAGAGATCGGACACACGGATGGCCTTCGGTCGTCCGCCGAGGTCGAGCGCGACCTCGATCGCTGCGCCGATGTCGTTGGTGTGGACATGGCAGTTCCACAGACCGTCGCCGCCGACGACCACGATCGAATCGCCGATCGCTCCCCATCCCGACTTGAAGTCGCGGATTCGTTCGTCGGCCAGGTCGAGGAAGTACATGACCTCGTACCGCTGCTCGCTCACGTCGAGTTCGCCTGGCGCCGCAGCGTGACGGTGCGCAACGGCGTCGAACGCTGCCCCGACCGCTCCCATGGTCCCGTCGTCGGGCTCTGCCACCGGGAGCGGTTCACCATCGACGACGTGGAGCACCGAGTCGAGCAACAACAAGAAGCCCGCTCCCCCGGCGTCGACGACCCCCGCATCCTTCAGCACCTGGAGTTGTTCCGGCGTGTTGTCGAGCGCGGTCCTGCCGCCGGCGCGCGCCGCGCGCACGACCTCGACGAGCGACCCGCCCGCGTCGGCAGCGACCTTGGCTGCCTCGGCGCTCTCGCGGCACACCGTGAGGATCGTGCCCTCGATCGGCTTGAGCACCGCCTCGTACGCACCCGCGGCCGCGGCCTGCAGCGCTTCGGCGAACTTCGCGCCCTGCACGTCGGCCTGATGCTTGAGCGTGCCGGCGAAACCCCGCATGATCTGGCTGAGGATCACTCCGCTGTTGCCACGCGCCCCCATGAGCGAGCCGTAGCTGATGGCATCGCAGGTTGCGTCGTGGTCGTCGTCGTCAGCCGCGTCCATCTCGGCGACCACGGCATCGAGCGTGCGCGCCATGTTCGTTCCCGTGTCGCCGTCGGGAACGGGATAGACATTCAACCGATTGAGGCCGTGGGCGTGCTCGCGGACGGTGTCGCGAAAGGTTCTGACCGATTCGCGAAGGGCAGCGGTGTTCAACCGCTCCAGGGTGGGCACGACCGGGGAGCTTATGAGGCGTCGACCCGACTTGACCGTTCGGCGTGGCGCCGACGGCGCGCCTTGGTAGCATTTCATGGCTGTCCCGGCAGGCGGAAACGTCGCGGGACGACAAACGAGTCGTCTGACGACTCGTCCAACGTGATCGAGCCGGGGTTCCCGGCGGCCCGCAGGAGAATCCAATGGCATCGAAATGTGAAGTGTGTGGCAAGGGCCCGTCGTGGGGCATGTCGGTGTCCCACTCGCATCGTCGCACCAAGCGTCGCTGGAACCCGAACATCCAGCGGGTCCGCGCTCAGGTCAACGGCGCAGCGAAGCGCGTCAACGTCTGCACCGGATGCATCAAGTCCGGCAAGATCGTCAAGGCCGGCTGAGCCGACACGACATGCAGGGCGTCATCAAGGCCTACGACCCCGCAACGGGTGACGGACTCGTGATGTCCGACACCGATCTGAACGACTACGAACTCGCCGCGAACGCGCTGGAGGGTTCGATCTTCCGCATGCTGCGCCAGGGCCAGCGTGTGGTGTTCGAACTCGACGATGTCGGCCAGGCCACGCGCCTGCGTCTCGGCTCCGAGGTCGACATGAAGACCCCCGGCGCCTGAGCGCGCCCCGCCCGATCTCGCGGCTGCCGGTCTTTGCGGACCCGACCCCGACAGACCGAGCCGGACACCCTGATTCGTGACATTCGGCCCCCCGCTGTGTTTCGCCGAACGCCCGGCTGCGCCCTACGCTGGTGACCAGTGATCGACATGCTCGCCTCAGTGCGCGTATTCGTGCACAACCCCCCACTGAACGCAACACCACGAACTCGACGAGGAGTCACGAGATGAGCGGAACCACGACCAACCAGCGCCTCACTGACTGGGTGTCCGAATGGGCGGCGGTGATGCAGCCGACCGACATCTACTGGTGCGACGGATCCGCCGACGAGTACGAGGACCTGTGCCGGCAACTGGTCGACTCCGGCACCTTCACCAAGCTCGACGACGCCAAGCGGCCGAACAGCTACTGGGCGCACTCCGATCCGGGCGACGTTGCGCGAGTCGAGGACCGCACCTACATCTGCGCAGCGAACGAGGACGACGCCGGCCCGAACAACAATTGGCGCGATCCGGCCGAGATGCGTGCGGAGATGAAGCAGCTGTACACGGGTTCGATGAAGGGCCGCACCATGTACGTCGTGCCGTTCTCGATGGGCCCGCTCGGCTCGCCGATCGCCCACATCGGTGTCCAGCTCACCGACTCGGCCTACGTCGCAGCCAACATGAGAATCATGACCCGGATGGGTCAGGGCGCGCTCGATGCCCTCGGCAACGACGACTGGGTGCCGTGCCTGCATTCCGTCGGGGCACCGCTCGCCGACGGCGCGACGGACGTACCGTGGCCGTGCGACGCCGAGAACAAGTACATCGTGCACTTCCCGGAGACCCGCGAGATCTGGTCGTACGGATCCGGATACGGCGGCAACGCCCTGCTCGGCAAGAAGTGCTTCGCGCTGCGCATCGCCTC
This sequence comes from Ilumatobacteraceae bacterium, assembly GCA_963743825.1. Taxonomy (GTDB): domain Bacteria; phylum Actinomycetota; class Acidimicrobiia; order Acidimicrobiales; family Ilumatobacteraceae; genus Sva-07. The sequence continues at coordinate 108,174 of CAVURC010000014.1, forward strand.
GGTGATGGCCCGCGACAACGGCTGGCTCGCCGAGCACATGCTGATCCTGAAGCTCACGAACCCCGAGGGCGAGTCGAAGTACATCGCCGGCGCATTCCCGTCAGCGTGCGGCAAGACCAACCTCGCCATGCTCGTTCCGACGATTCCCGGTTGGAAGGCCGAGACCATCGGCGACGACATCTGCTGGATGAAGTTCGGCGACGACGGCCGGCTCTACGCCATCAATCCGGAAGCCGGCTTCTTCGGCGTTGCACCAGGCACGGGCTGGGACACCAACCACAACGCCATGGAGACCCTCTGGGGGAACTGCATCTACACCAACACGGCGCTCACCGACGACAACGACGTGTGGTGGGAGGGCATGACCGACACCGCCCCGGCTCGTGCGACCGACTGGAAGGGCAATGCCTGGAATCCGGAGATGGAGACACCGGCCGCCCACCCCAACGCTCGTTTCACGGCGCCCGCAGCGCAGTGCCCGTCGATCGCTCCCGAATGGGAGAGTCCGACGGGGGTGCCGATCTCGGCGATCCTGTTCGGCGGTCGGCGTCGCACCACCGTTCCCCTCGTCACCGAGGCCAACAACTGGGAGCACGGCGTCTTCCTCGGCTCGATCATGGCGTCGGAGACCACCGCCGCAGCGCAGGGTGCTGTCGGCCAGCTCCGCTTCGACCCCATGGCGATGTTGCCGTTCTGCGGCTACAACTACGCCGACTACTTCGCCCACTGGTTGGGTATGGAGAAGGCCACCGATCCGGCGAACCTCCCCAAGATCTTCTTCGTCAACTGGTTCCGTCGCGACGACGACGGCCGCTTCCTGTGGCCGGGCTACGGCGAGAACAGCCGCGTGCTCAAGTGGGTGTTCGAGCGGGTGAACGGTTCCACCGATGCGGTCGACACACCGATCGGCAAGCTCCCGACCAAGGCTGCCCTCGACACCGACGGCCTCGACATCGACGAGGCCGACCTCGACACGCTGCTCGCGGTCGATGTCGACGGCTGGCAGGCCGCCATCCCCCAGATCCGCGAGCATTACGCCGCCTTCGGCGACCGTCTCCCGGCGGCACTGCACGTCGAGGTCGACACCCTCGAGGCGAACCTCGCCGACGTCTGACCGTTCTCGTGAACTCGTTGCGGAACTATTCCGCAACGAGTTCACGAGAATCACGAAGGTGAGCGATCGCCGACGCGCAACGGCCGGGACCCGAAGGCCCCGGCCGTTGTCGGCGTTCAGTTGTGGTGGGACGATGTCAGGCGTCGGCGGTGATGACGCTGACCGACTTGCGGCCCTTCATCTGGCCGAATTCGACCGTACCGTCGACGAGGCTGAACAGCGTGTCGTCCTTGCCCTTGCCGACGTTCTTGCCGGGGTGGAACTTGGTGCCGCGTTGACGCACGATGATCGTGCCGGCGGTGATCGAGCTGCCGCCGAACGCCTTCACGCCGAGGCGCTGGGCGTTGGAATCGCGTCCGTTGCGGGTTGAACCGCCACCTTTTGTCTTTGACATGAGTGCTCTACTCCGTTCGAATCAGTGTGTCGGCAGTCAGACCGTGATCGAGGTGATCTCGACCAGGTGATACTTCTGACGATGGCCGTAGCGACGATGGTTGTTGGTGCGGCGTTTGAAGGTGTAGCCGTTGATCTTCGGGCCCTTGACCTGGCCGATGATCTTGCCGGTGACCGATGCGCCCTTGAGCTCATCCGGCGTCGCGAGAACGGTTGCTCCATCGACCACCATGACGGGGGTCAGCGACACGTCGCTGCCCTCGTCGGCGTCGAGCAGTTCAACTCGTACCTGCTGGCCTTCGGCCACCTTTTCCTGCTTGCCGCCTGAGGCGATGACTGCGTACATAGCGTTAACCGAGGCTAGCGGTCAAACTCGCCGGCTCAACCCGCGACAGCCTCCGATTCCCTGGCGGCACCCGCAAAGATGCCCTTGGCCATCAACGAACTCTCCGCTGCCCGCCGAGTCCGGTAGATCAGGGCTCGAGATGCGTGCACGCCGGCATCCGTCGGTGCGGCCCATCCGGCGAGATCGGCGAGGTGGCACGCGAGGCGGAGATCACCGAGGTCGGCAAGATGCGTCGCCCGTTCGATGAGCGCAGTCACTCCGCCCGCCAAGTCGGCGAGTTCGGTCGCCAACGCGGAATCAGGCGCCGGCTTCAGACGACTCGGCGCTCCGTCCCACCAACCACCGAACTGGCGCCAGATGTTCCGGACGACGAACTCGGGCTCGTCGTAGAGCGGCCGGAGGTAGGGCTTGGCGAGGACGTCGTCGGGCACATGCACGCTGTGGACGATCGTGTCGAGCACCTCACCTGCGTTCATCATGTCGACGACCTCGGCGACGAGACGTTCGAGTGCCGCAGCAATGTCGGTGAGCACCATCGCGATGCGGTCGCGGCCCTCGATCGGCAGGCCGTGGGCAGGCAGGAGCAGTTCCGGGCCACGCTCGGCCATCGCTCGAAGGGCGGCGGCCCATTCGATCGGATAGCGCTGGACCTTCTGCGGATTGCCGGCGTTCGGGAAGTTCCAGATGACGAAGTCGCCGGTGAAGAGCCACTTGCGCTCGGGGATCCAGCCCCACAGGTGATCGTCGGTCTCGCCGCGGGCGTGGTGGAGTTCGATCGTGTGGTCGCCGACGGTCACGGAGTCGTGGTCGTCGACGACATGATCCGGGCGCAGCGTCGTTGCCGGAATGAACTCGGGCGTCGCGCCCATTCCGAAATCTCCACGTACACCACCGAACTGGCGGGCGTTGATGCGCACGTTCCAGTCGTTCGTGTAGGCGTAGCGGTCGAAGCGTTCGTCGACGTTGCGGTGGCCGACCACGGTCATGCGATCGAACGCTGCGGCGAAGTCGGGGCTCCCGCCGACGTGGTCGGCATGGCCGTGGGTGTACACGAGGTGGGTGACGGGCGTCGTGGTCCAGCCCTGGATGGCCGCGACGACGTCGGCGCCGGTTCGAGCGTGCGAGGCGTCGAACGCGACGAGCCCCTCGCCGGCGTCGAGCACGATGCTGTGGCTGAAGCTCTCGACGATCGCCAACCCGTCGGCCAACTCCGACAACTCGTTGGTGACCCGGTTGACCGGTTCGTCGACCACGCCCGAATCGATGACCCGGGAGGACAGTGCCAGGAGATCAGCCATCCCCAGACCCTAGGCGGACGATCAGATGGCGCACGTGTCGTCGGTGAGGCTGTCGGCGGCGCGGAATTCGACGGCGAGCGTCTTCGACAGACGACCTTTCGTGACCACTCGCATCGACTCGGCCATGCCGATCAGCGTGGGAGAAATCAAGATCTGGAACCGCTCGTGACGCAGCTTGCGGTACGGCGCCAGATTCTTGCCCTTGACGTTGGTGTCGACCGACACCTCGGCGACCTTGCCTCAACCGGTGGGACGGATGAAGTCGATCGACATCGTGCCGCCCTTGCGTTCCAGCAACGCCCCGGCCTCGTCGGTGATCTCGATCTGCATGCGCTCAGGCTAATGAGACGCGGGGTCTGACCCCGCGTCTCACGCGTCTCATTCGAGGAGGGAGTAGTCGACGAGGACGCCGCGGCCTTCGCAGTCGGGGCAGATCTCGGAGTACTCGGTGAGCAGGCCTTCACCGATCCGTTTGCGAGTCATCTCGACGAGACCGAGTTCGGTGATGTCGAACACCTGCGAGCGGGTCTTGTCGCGCGCCAGCGCATCGCGGAAGGCTTCGACGACCTTGGCCCGGTTGCCCCTGATCTCCATGTCGATGAAGTCGATCACGATGATGCCGCCGATGTCGCGCAACCGGAGTTGCTTGGCGATCTCGACGGCAGCCTCCATGTTGTTGACGAAGACGGTGTCCTCGAGATTCGACTTGCCCACGTTCTTGCCGGTGTTCACGTCGATCACCGTCAAGGCCTCGGTGTGCTCGATGATGAGCGACCCACCGGACGGCAACCACACCTTGCGATCGAGCGCCTTGTGGACCTGCTCGTGGATGTGGTGTCGCTCGAACACGGACAGCCCCTCGGCCGCTGCGTCGTAGTACTCGATCCGGTCGGCCAACTCGGGATTGAAGGCTGCGACGTAGCGCTGGACCTCACGATGCAGACGTTCGTCGTCGATCACCACACCGCGGTAGTCCGCGTTGAACTCCTCACGGATCACTCGCACCGCCAGTTCGGGTTCGCGGTACAGCAGCGTCGGACGTTGCGCCTTGGCAGCCTTCTCGGCGATCTCGTCCCACTGCTGCAGGAGGATCGTCATGTCGGCCACGAGTTCCTGCTCGGTGGCGGTTTCGGCGGCCGTGCGCACGATGATGCCGTGCTCGTCGGGCTTCACCCGGTCGAGGATGCCCCTCAGACGCTTGCGGACGTCGTCGGGGAGGCGCTTGGAGATCCCGTACGTCTTCGAGTTCGGGATGAGCACCACGAACCGGCCGGGCAGCGACACCTCCTGGGTGAGGCGCGCCCCCTTGTGGGCGATCGGGTTCTTCGTCACCTGGCAGATGATCAACTGCTTGTTCTTCAGGATGTCTTCGATACGCGGGTTCTTGCCGCGCTCGTCGATGTCCTCGGCGTCGTACTGCACGTCGCCGCGGTAGAGCACTGCGTTCTTCGGCGTTGCGATGTCGACGAACGCGGCCTCCATGCCCGGCAGGACGTTCTGGATGCGGCCCACGTAGATGTTGCCGTGGATCTGGCTGACGTCGTCGGCCGGACGACTGACGTAGTGCTCGATCAGGTTGCGGCCTTCGAGGACGCCCACCTGCGCCATGCCGGGGCGCACCTGCACCGCCATGAAGTACCTGCCGATCGGCTTGCCATTGCGCTCGCGACCACGACGCTGTTCGAGCATCGCATCATCGAGTTGCCCGTCATCGGCGCGTCCCTTGCCGCGCCCTCGAGTCCGGCGACCCTTCTTCGAGCCGGTCTCGGACCCACCCTGATCGCTGCGAGCCGAGGAACTGTCGACTGTCGAGGCGCCGTCGCCGGTCGACGCACCGGATCCGCCGCTGCCACGGCGGCGACGCCGCTTGTCGCCGCCGGGCTTGTCGCCGCCATCTCGGGCAGCGGAAGCACGCGCCGGGCCTGGCGGCGGCGACGTCGGAATCGGCATCGTGTCACCGATCCGGGGTTTGCGGACCAGCGCCTTCTCGGCAGCTTCAGGCGACGCGCGACCTTCGCTCATCGGCTCCGGAAGCTCGACGTCGTTGCGGTCGTCGTCGTCCGATGACTGGGCGGCCGAGAGGGCGTCGTCGTCGTCCTGTGGCTCACCGCTCCGAGCTGCTCCACGACGGCCCTGCCCACCACGCGAACCCCGTCGACGAGGGGCGGTGCTCGACGACGGCCCACCAGACGTCGAAGCGTCGTCGAGCGACTGATCGTCTGATGCAGGCAGAACCTGGTCGGCACCGACCGGCGACGACGCACTGGGCGAGGCCGCGACGGCGGACGACGAAGGCCCGTCAGCGGACGGAGTGTTGGCCGCCACCTCGGCGGGAATGTCGGTTTCGGAGTGATCCATGTTGGAGGGTGTCCCTTCTCAGGAGAGCAGCGCAGGCGGCGCTCTCCGCAACCGGAACCGTCCGCGCCGTGCGGTGGGTTCCGATTGCTCGTGACGTGCGGATCCGCCGGTCGGCGGTTCCGGGAAGACGCGTCGCCCCCAGGCGGGCAGTTCGACTTGTACGTGAACCGACCCGACGACGCTGCTCGCGCAACCGCTCATGGGTGATGAGTCCGTCGAAGTTGGTCACTGGGTTGGCAATTCTACGTGCTGCGACGCCGAGTCGAGGGATGACCATCGATTTCTCGACTGCGTCGGACATCAACGCATTCGGCGCATGTGGACCGACTGCACCAGTCCGAACATGGCGAAATAGACGATGATCCCCGAGCCTCCGTACGAGATGAACGGCAACGGGAGTCCGGTCACGGGCATGATCTTGAGGGTCATCGCAATGTTCTGGAACGTCTGCCACAGCACCATCGTGAACACGCCTGCGCACAGGTAGGTGCCCAACAGGTCGCGCGACAGGTGCGCAATACGCCAGATCCGCACGAGTGCGACCCCGATGAGCCCGAGCACGACGGCCGATCCGATCAGCCCGAACTGCTCGCCGATCGCCGCGAACGGGAAGTCGGCCCACATGACGGGAATGTCGCGACCGTTCGTCAACGGCCCCTGCAGCCACCCCTTGCCCCACACCCCGCCGGTCCCGATCGCCCGCATGGCGTTCTCGGCCTGGTAGAGGTCGTCCTGGTTGGCGGCCGCAGGGTTGACGAGCGCACGGATCCGGGCGGCCTGATAGCTCGTTCACCAGCCGGCCGACGAACGCCGCGAGCACCGTCGCCACCGACAGCAGCGTGATCAGGAGGATGTAGCGGGCCTTGGCACCGGCCACGAGGAGGACACCCATGGCCATCGACACGAGCACCGACGCCGACCCGAGGTCGGGCTGGATGATGACGAGAACCGCCGGCGCACCCACGATCATCAGGCCGCCGAGGAATCGGGGATACGAGACCTCGTCACTTCGTTCCTCGGCGAGGTAGGTCGCGAGCATGAGCAGGGTGGTGAACTTGGCCATCTCGGCCGGCTGGAAGTTGAGCGGCCCGAGGTCGAACGAGATGCGGTCCTCCCCCGATGCGATCCCGACCAGGAACAGCAACGCGAGGATCACGAGCGTGAGCCCGTAGAGGAACCGCGCGCGATCCTTCCACCACTCGTAGTCGATCGACATCACGCCGAACATCACGACGGCGGCCGCGATCGCGAAGACCACCTGGCGGGTTGCGAACGCATAGGGGTCGCCGTCGATGCGTGTCCGTGACGCCGAGAAGACGACGAAGCATCCCATCACGGTCAAGATCGCCTGCACCGACAGCAGCACCCAGTCGACGTTGCGGCTCGGTGCCGCGGGGCTGGCACCGATGTTGCCGAGACCGGAGTCGGGTTTGCGTGAGAGGAAGGAGGCGGCCACGGCTATTCGTTCGGACGGACGCCGCCATCGAACCGGCCGTTGAAGCACGTCGTGTCAGTCAGCAGAGCGGGTTGCGCCGGCACATTGGAGCTGGTGTCGAGCTGTTCCGACAACACGACCGGATCGGACTGTTCGAGGCCCGACATCTGCAGGAACATGCACTTCACGACCGGAGCAGCTGCCTGCGACCCGTAGCCGGCCTTCTCGAGATACGCCGTCACGGTGTACGGCCGAGACGGGTCCCGGCTGTAGGCCACGAAGGCCGACGAGTCGTTCCAGGGATAGTTGCCGGCGCCCTGCGCGGTACCTGTCTTGCCGGCGAGCGGGATCGCGCTGTCGGGGTAGTAGTAGAAGAGCTTCTCGCCGGTGGTCGAGTGGTAGAAGTCGCTCGTCGTCCCCGGCCCGGTGATCACCCGATGCAGGCCATTGTCGATCTCCTGCCACGTCTCCTCGGACATCGGGATCTGACGCACCACCTCGCCCGACACGTTGGCCGGCACGGCCAGCTTCGCCTCCGACAGGTCGGCGTAGCCCTGCGTCGCCGAATCCGGCACGCCCGGCTGCCAGACGGCCTTGATGATCTCGGGCCTCATGACGAAACCCCTGTTGGCGATGGCGGAGTATCCGACCGCGAGCTGCAGCGGTGACGCAGACAGCAGACCCTGTCCGATGGCGAGCTGGACATTGTCGCCGGTGAAGTAGTTCGACCCCTCGACCTCGCTGATGACGCCTCGTTCGGCGTAGTCGGCCTTGAGCGCGGCGTCGGGGACGGTGCCATCGAAGGCGTAGGGCAATTCGATGCCGGGGTCGGAACCGAACCCGAACTTGCGGACCTCCTCCTGCAGCACCGGCTGATAGTCGTTGGTCGTCATGATCAGCTCACCGATGCGGTAGAAGAACGTGTCGGACGAGACGGCGAGCGCCGTTTCGACGTCGACGGAGCCGTACACGCACGGACGTCCCGTGCCGCTGCAGGTGGCGTTTCGGTACACGCATCTGACGAGGCCCGAGTTGCACCGTGTCCTCCTCGACCGACTCCATCCGGTACGAGCCCTCGTCGCGGTAGTAGTCGTTCGTGGTCAGCAAGCCGGTGTCGAGTGCGGCGAAGGCGGTGAACGGCTTGAACGTCGACCCGAGGTTGTACCGGCCCTGGATGGCCCGGTTCACGAGGATCGACTCGTCGGGATCGATCGGCTCACCGTTGGCATCGACCGACGGGAAGACCTGTTCGAACTTGCCGTCGCCGAGGTCGGCCTCGAACCAGCGATTGTCGAAGGTGGGATAGCTCGCGAGCGCGATGATCTGGCCGTTCTGGTAGTTCTCGACGACCACCGAACCGGCGGGAGCCTTGTAGGGCACCTCCTCGGGATACTCCGGGAACACCCGCTCCTCGAAGTTCGTCTCGGGGTCCAACGGGTTCGTGGCGCGTCACCTGCTGACGGAGCGCGAGCTGCGTCTGGAGCGCCTGTTCGGCGAACTGCTGCTGATCGAGATCGATGGTGAGTTGGACGTCGTTGCCGTTGATCGGCGGAATTCGTTCGACCTCGCGCACGATGCGGTTGGCATTGTCGACCTCGTAGGTGACCGAACCCCACGTGCCGTGCAACTCGTCCTCCATGCTCAGCTCGATGCCGAACTGACCGACGCGTTCGTTGAGGAAGTAGCCGAGGCCCTGGTAGTAGTCCTTCGATTCAGCGGTGATGCGGCCCATGTACCCGACCACGTGACTGGCGAGGGGGGCGAAGGGATACACCCGGCGAGACTGTTCGAGGATCGAGACCCCGGGAAGGTCTTCGATTCGTTCCTGGATGGCGATCGCCGTCGGTTCCTTGATGTCCTCGGCGACGGGCATCGGCAGGAACGGGCTGTAGATCCCGCTCTCGTAACGGGCTTCCATCTCCTCGATCGGCACATCGACCCATCCGGACAGACGGCGGAAGATCTCGGTGCGGTACGTCTTGCTCCGGATGATCTCCCAGTCGACCCCGACGGTGAGCACACGATCGTTGTCGGCGAGAATCCGTCCCTCGGCGTCGAAGATGCGGCCACGCTCGGGAAGCAGCGGCACGGTGCGCAGTTTCGTCTGATTGACCTCGGCCTGCAGGCTCTCCTGTTCGACGGTCTGCAGGAACCACAACCGCGCGCCCGACCAGCCCGAAGAGCAGCATGCCCACGAGCGCCAGCACACCGAGGCGGGCGGCGCGCTTGTCAGCAGCCATTGCGCGCCTGCGCGTCGATGAGAGCCGAGATCACCATGACATACCAGTCTGCATGTTACAAACGTGTTGCAGGGCGCGGGCGGCGCGGCACGACAACTCCCCGATTCTCACCTGGCTCACACTCTCGTTCGGCGTCGGCTCAGACCGGAGTGTCGCCGCCGATGGGCTGCGTCCACTCGGGTCGCTTCATGCGCAGGCACCATCGTGCGAGCGGCACGAGCACCGGGCTCATCACCGCAGCCGAGATCGCCACGACCGGAACCACCAACGTCAGTCGATCCTGGAACGGTTCCGGCTCACCGACGAAGAGCCGCACAACCGGAATCATGAGGGCTCCAGCCGCAGCGCCGAGGCCGGTGAACAACGCATTCAGCCACCACTGCGGGTCGGCTGCGATCAATGCCAGCAGACCTCCGACGGCGCCGGCGATCGTCATGGCTGTTGCCGTCGAGCCCAATGGTGTGCCCTCGGCGAGGTCGAACATGATGCCGAACACGAACCCGGCGAGCGCCCCGCGCTCGCTGCCACCGGCGGCTCCTGCGGCCGCCGCAGTGGCCATCATCAGCTGGATGATGACGCCGTGGACCTGCAGCTCGACGAAGAGGGTGCGCTGCAGCGCCAGCAGCACCATGCCGACGGGGATCAGCCTGACGAGCGGACCCTGGATGAACGCCGCGAACATCAGCCGACCCGAGGGCGTGCCCGTCGTTGGCCGCTGGTCACTGGCCGACTTCGGACAGCGGCTTGTACAGGACCACACGCACGAAGTTGAGACGGGCGAGATCTGCGTTCAGCCCCACGTCGAGCAGCGGTCCGCCGGACCCGGGGCGGTTGGCGCGGTTGAGGACGCGGCCGACCGGGATGCCCGGGGGCGCCAGGCTCTCGGACCCACCGGCGGTCTCGACGAGATCGCCGACCTGCAGTTCGGCGAGCGACGGCGTGTCCTGCAGGAAGCGGATCTGCGGCAGCCGGAGTCGGCCGCGTCCTTCGAGTGCCCCGTATTCCTTCTCGATGATCGGCGCCGTCGTGGTGGTCGTCGTCGTGGTGGCCGTTGCGGTACCCGGCTGGGCGAGAACCGAACCATCCGGGACCGAATCGGCCGGCACCGAATCAGTCGAGTTGAAGGCCTCGTCGAGCGCCAGGACCTCGGCCTCGGTGAGCGGGCGACCGGTCGCGTCGACGAAGGGACCGGGCGCCGTGGCACCGGGCAGCGTGGTCGCCGGAACCGCAGAACCGTCGGGTCCGGTGACGCCCGGCACGAGCGCGGCCGGCACCGTCGTCGTGGTCGACGTCGTCGTGGTGGCGGCGTCGGCGACCTGCTGCGGGTCGAGACCCGACGGCGTCGTGTCGGTAGGCGTGTCGGTGAGCGCCTGATCAGACGAGGTGACCTTCACCGCAATGCTGTAGCGGGCATCGGTCACGAGCATCACCCGCGCCGAGTTCGCCGACACCTGTGTGACCTTGCCGACGAGACCCGCCTGGTTCACGACGGGCATCCCGACCTCGATACCGCTGCGCGAGCCCTTGTCGATCTCGATCACCTGATCGAGGTTGTTTGCTGCGTACCCGACGACGCGGGCAACCTCGGTGTCGATTCCCGACAACGACGGAAGGCTGTACAGCGCCTGGAGTTCCTTGCCCTCGATGACCGCTGCCTCGGCCGCCGCCTGCGTTCCGATCAGGCGATCGACCTGCTCCTGCAGTGCCAGGTTCTCCTGCTCGAGATCGTCGTAGTCGGTGATGCCGTGCCAGATCCGTTCGATCGGATTGGTCACGACGTTGGTCGCCGACTCGACCGGATCCATGGCGTACGAGAAGCCGTTGCGCATGCCGTCGATCAGCGGATTGCCTCGCAGATCGAGCGTCAGCAGGAGTGCAGTGGTGAGCAGCAGCGCGAGAATGACGCGCTTGCGCCCGACGGAGTAGATGGCCATGGCAACAGTGGGTTCAGCGCGAGGCCAACGGTCAGTCTCCGCCGCCGAGCGACATCAGGCCACGCATTGCGTCGATGTTCTCGAGGGCTCGGCCGGATCCGATGACCACGCTGTACAGCGGCTCGTCGGCGATGCGGATCGGCATACCCGTTTCGTGCGTCAACCGTTGGTCGAGCCCGCCGAGCAGCGCGCCGCCACCCGTGATGGTGATGCCGTCTTCCATGATGTCGGCCGCCAACTCCGGCGGGGTCTTGTCGAGCGTTGTCTTCACGGCGTCAACGATGGCAGAGATCGGTTCCGCAAGGGCTTCACGCACCTGTTCGGTCGTCACCTGCACCGTGCGGGGCAGGCCGGAGATGAGGTCGCGTCCGCGGATGTCGGCGGTGAGCTCGAACTCCAACGGCCACGCCGAGCCCATCTGGATCTTGATCTCCTCGGCCGTGCGATCACCGATCGCCAAGGAGAACTCCTTCTTGACGTACTGCAGCACCGCGTCGTCGAGTTCGTCGCCGGCGACACGGATCGACTGCGCCGTGACGATGCCGCCCAGCGAGATGACCGCCACCTCGGTGGTGCCGCCGCCGATGTCGACGATCATGTTCCCTGACGGCTCGTGCACGGGCATGTCGGCACCGATCGCTGCGGCCATCGGTTCTTCGATGATGTGGACGGGCTTGCGGGCACCGGCGTACTCGGCGGCATCCTGCACGGCGCGCTGTTCGACACCCGTGATCCCGGACGGCACGCAGATCACCATGCGTGGCTTGCTCCACTTCGAGCCGTGCACCTTCTGGATGAAGTACCGCAGCATCTTCTCGCAGACCTCGAAGTCGGCGATGACGCCGTCCTTGAGGGGCCGGATCGCCTTGATGTGGTTCGGGGTACGACCCATCATCCGTTTGGCTTCCATGCCGACGGCCACGGGGCGACCATCGTTGGCATTGATGGCAACCACGGAGGGTTCGTTGAGGACCACGCCGTGGCCCCTGACGTAGATCAGCGTGTTGGCCGTGCCCAGGTCGATGGCCAGGTCACGCCCGAGACTGAGCGGATTGTTGCGGGCCATGAAATGGCCACCTTTCGCGAGCTGTCGAGAGTTCCGATCCGGCACTCCAACCGTGCCAGCAACCAGGAACCCTCAATGTTACAGATTGGGGAAGAAAATCCCGATCTCGCGCTCGGCGGACGACAGCGAATCGCTGCCGTGCACCAGGTTCTCGGTGAACAGGATGCCGAGGTCGCCACGAATGGTTCCCGGAGCCGCCGTGCGCGGATTGGTTGCACCCATCATCGCACGAACGACCTCCCATGTGTCCTCGGGCCCCTCGATGACCATCGCCACGACGGGACCACGGCTCATGAACTCCACGAGTTCGTCGTAGAAGCCCTTGCCGACATGCTCTTCGTAGTGTCTCGCGAGGGTGTCCGCGTCGAGCCGGCGCAGCTCCATGGCGACGATGTCGAGGTTCTTGGATTCGAACCGCGAGACGATCTCGCCGACGAGCTTGCGCTCCACGGCATCAGGCTTCAACAGGACCAGTGTGCGATCTGACATCCCGCCGAACCTACCCCCATTCCCCCGAAAAATGTGCTGTGGTGCCCGCCCAGTGCACGAATCAGCGCACATTTCGTGACGGGCGTGCACTCGATCCGAAATGTGCGGGAATTTGCCCGCTCAGCGCACTCTGCGGCGCATTTTTCGGAAGTCGGACTGGAGGGGGAGGGGGTCAGTTGGCGGAGCGTTGGAGGACGGGGCGGGCGGCGCCGGCGGTGTAGAGGCTGCCGGTGACCAGGATCGCATCGTCACCGTCGGCGTACTCCATGGCGCGTTGGCACGCGGCTTCGACGGAGTCGAAGACGTACACGTCGTCACAGCCGAGGCGACGGGCCGCGTCGGCGACACCGGCGGCGGGCACGCCGCGGGGTGACGGCGCCGTGCAGGCGAAGACGATGTCGAACTCGTCGGCGCGCAGTGCTGCAAGCATTTCGTCAGGATCTCGAAGCGTGCCGACGATGAGGATGCGGCGACCGTCCGGATCGAAATCCTGGAAGAACACGGCTGCACACGTGTCGGCGCCCGGCGCATTGTGCGCACCGTCGACGATCACCAGCGGCTGGTGGCCGAGGACTTCGAATCGCCCGGGCATCGTGACCTCGCCGAAGCCCTCCATGACGACGTCCTCGGCCAGCGGCGCGGCGAAGAACGTCTCGACGGCAACGAGTGCCACCGCAGCGTTGCTGCCTTGATGGGCACCGTTGAGCGGCAGGTACACGTCGGTGTAGATCGTGGTCGGCGTCCGGATGTCGAGCAGGCGGCCACCGATCGCGAGCCGGTTCCCGACGAGCTCGAAGTCGTCGTCGACGGCGAGGAGCGCCGCTCCCCCGGCGGCGGCGAAGATCGACACCAACTCGGGTCGGGTCTCCCCCACCACCGTCGCCGATCCCGGCTTGATGATGCCGGCCTTCTCGCGGGCGATGTCGTCGAGCGTCGGCCCGGCGAACTCGGTGTGGTCCATCCCGATGTTGGTCACCACGGCCACGGTTGCGTCGACGACGTTCGTCGCGTCCCACCGGCCGAGCAGCCCGACCTCGATCACCATGACGTCGACGGCGACGTCGGCGAACCAGCGGAATGCCGCCGCCGTCATGATCTCGAAATAGCCGGGGCGTCGTCCGATGATCGCTTCGAGATCGGCGATCGCAGCGATCTGTTCGGCCAGGTCGTCGTCGGAGATCGGTTCGAGGTTGCGGCTGATCCGCTCATTGATCCGCTCGAGGTGCGGGCTCGTGTACGTGCCGACCGTCAATCCACTCGCAACGAGCAGGCGCGAGATCATCTGCGCCGTCGACCCCTTGCCGTTGGTCCCAGTGATGTGGATCGCCGGCGCAGCGTGCTGCGGGTCTCCCATCGCCTCGCACAACGCCGTGATGTTGTCGAGCGACGGCGACGTGATCCGCCCGGTCTTCTCGTAGGTCGCGTGCTCGTCGAGGTAGCGCAGCGCGTCGTCGTAGGTCATGCAACGCTCAGGCTATGGCCGGGGCGCGCTGTTGCTCAGGAGGCCGCTTTGCGTTGGCGACCCGACGACCGAGGCACCAGGGTGGGGTTGACCTTGTCGATCACCGTTGTCTCGTCGATGACCACCTTGCCGACGTCGGTGCGTCCGGGAAGGTCGTACATCGTGTTGAGGAGCACCTCTTCGAGAATCGCTCGCAGCCCGCGAGCGCCGGTGCCTCGCAGGATGGCCTGATCGGCGATGGCCTGCAGGCCATCGGGGGTGAACTCGAGTTCGACGTCTTCGAAGCTGAACACCTTCTCGTACTGCTTCACCAGGCTGTTCTTCGGTTCGACGAGGATCTTCATCAACGCCTCGCGATCGAGGCTGCCGACAGCGCCGATCATCGGGAGACGGCCGATGAACTCGGGGATCATGCCGAACTTCACGAGGTCTTCCGGCAGTACCTGGGCGAACAGCTCGCCCGCATCGCGATCGACGGCCGAACGTACCGTGCCGTGGAACCCCACACCCTTGTGGCCGATGCGCGACTCGATGATCTGTTCGAGACCGGCGAACGCTCCACCCAGGATGAACAGCACATTCGTGGTGTCGATCTGGATGAACTCCTGGTGTGGATGCTTGCGACCACCCTGGGGCGGCACCGACGCCTGCGTTCCCTCGAGGATCTTCAGCAGGGCCTGCTGCACACCCTCACCCGACACGTCGCGGGTGATCGACGGGTTCTCGCTCTTGCGCGCCACCTTGTCGATCTCGTCGATGTACACGATGCCCGTCTCGGCCCGCTTCACGTCGAAGTCGGCCGCCTGGATCAGCTTGAGCAGGATGTTCTCGACGTCCTCGCCCACGTAGCCGGCCTCGGTGAGTGCGGTGGCGTCGGCGACGGCGAACGGCACGTTGAGCTGACGGGCCAGCGTCTGCGCGAGATGGGTCTTGCCGCACCCCGTGGGGCCGAGGAGCAGGATGTTCGACTTGGCAAGTTCGACCTCGTCGCGTCGCCCGACCGTGGTTGCCTGATTCTGATGCTGGATCCGCCGGTAGTGGTTGTAGACGGCGACCGACAGGATCTTCTTCGCCGAGTCCTGTCCGACGACGTAGTCGTCGAGGAACGCGCGGACCTCGCGGGGATTCGGAAGGTTGTCGAAGCTCAGCTCGGCGGTTTCGGTGAGCTCTTCCTCGATGATCTCGTTGCACAGGTCGATGCACTCGTCGCAGATGTACACGCCCGGGCCTGCGATCAGCTTCTTGACCTGCTTCTGCGACTTGCCGCAGAACGAGCACTTCAGCAGTTCGCCGGTGTCCCCGAATTTCGCCACTGTCGCTACCCCTGTCGTGTTGTTGCTGCGCTGGCCGTGCGAGTTGAAGCCCGACAGTCTGGCGCGTCCACCACGACGAGTCGTGGACCCACCTGACGAATCAGGCCGATCCCCACCCGGTCAGCGGATGGGACCGGTCCGGTCCACCGCCTCGCGAGAGGAGATCACTCTGTCGATGATGCCATATTCCAGCGCCTCGTCGGCCTCCATGACGAAGTCACGGTCGGTGTCGGCGTGGATGCGCTCGATCGGCTGCCCGGTGTGGTGCGACAAGATGCCGTCGAGGAGCTCGCGCATCCGCATGATCTCCTTGGCAGCGAGTTCGAGATCGGTGACCTGGCCGTAGCCGACCGAACCGCTCGGCTGATGGAGCAGCACACGGCTGTGCGGCAGCGCAAGACGCTTGCCCTTGGTGCCGGCCGCCAGGAGAACCGCCGCTGCGGAGGCGGCCTGACCCAGGCAGATCGTGGCGATGTCGTTCTTGATGAACTGCATCGTGTCGTAGATCGCGAACAGCGCCGTGATGTCGCCGCCGGGGCTGTTGATGTAGATGTTGATGTCCTTGTCGGGGTTCTCCGACTCGAGGTGGATCAGCTGCGCACACAGCAGACTGGCGATCTGGTCGTCGACCGGCGTCTGCAGGAAGATGATGTTGTCCTTCAGGAGGCGGCTGTAGAGGTCGTAGGCGCGCTCGCCACGACTGGTCTGTTCGACGACGTTCGGAACCAGGTAGTTCACCGCATCGAGATTCATGACGTGGTCTCCTCGTCGTTGTCGGGTTCGGTCGTTTCGGAATCGGACGCTGCCGATTGGGCATCGGTCGCCGCGATGACCGCAGCAGCGGCAGCCTCGACGTCGTGGCTCGTGGTCGCCATGGTCGTCGTGATCGTGATCGCCGTGGCCACCGTGTTCGTCGTGCGTGTGGCCGAGCAGTGTGTCGCGGTCGATGACCTCGCCACTCGGGTCGACGAACTCGACGTTGTGGATCAACCAGTCGAACGCTTTCGACTTGCGGATCTGCGCCTGCAGTTCGGGCACGGCGTCGTTCTGTTCGTAGGCCTTGCGGATGTCCTTGGCCTTCTGGCCGTACTGCATCGCCATGCGGGCGTACTCGGAGTCGAAGTCGTGGGGCTCGACCTCGAGGCTCTCGGCGTCGGCGACGGCCCGCAGTGCAAGGTCGACCTTGACCGCCTCGACGGCGGCACCGCGCATCGACTCGATGAACTGATCTGGCTCCTGGCCGGTGGCGGCAAGCCATTGGCCGAGATCGATGCCCTGCGCCTGGAACTGCTGGACCGTGCCCTGAACCCGCTGGTTCAGGTCGGCGTCGACCATCGACTCGGGCGCTTCGACGTCGACCAGCGCTGCCAGCGCCTCGTTGAGCGAACGCACCAAGCTCTGTCGAGCCTGGTTGAGCTTGGTGTTGGCGATCGACTCCCGGAGGCTGGCGTCCCACTCGTCGACGGTGTCGAACTCTCCGAGATTGTCCGACACCCAGTCGTCGGTGAGCTCGGGAGCAGTCATCACCTGGACAGCGGTGACCTTGACCACGAAGTCGGCCGGCTCATCGATGCCCTTGGGTGTCGAGGTGAAGGTGAGCTCATCGCCGACCGATGCGCCGGTCAGCTGGTCGTCGAAATCATCGGTCACCCAGCCCTGGCCGACCTCGTACGACCAATCCTCGGTGTTGAGACCCATCAGCTCTTCGCCATCGCGAGTGGTGGCAAGATCGAGCGTGACGAAATCGCCGGACTCGATCGGGCGGTCGACATCGACCAGCGAGCCACCGCGCTTCAGCTCGGCTTCGCGTGCAGCCGCCACATCGTCGTCGCTCACCGTGATCGAGGGCAGTTCCACGCGCAACTCGCCGTAGCCGGCAACCGTGATCGTGGGACGCACCTCGCAGGTGGCGTCGAACTCGACCGGGCCGGCTTCGGTACCGTCGGTGATCTCGACCGCCGGGGTGGCGATCAGATCGATCTCGTGCTCACGCACCGCCTTGGCGAGGTACTGGGGTACTGCGTCACGCAGCGCCTGCTCTCGGGCCACGCCGACACCGACGCGGGCCTCCAACACCTTCCTGGGCGCCTTGCCCGCCCGGAAACCGGGGAGGTTGACCTCCTTGGCGATGAGCTTGAACGCCCGATCGATGTCGTGTTCGAACTCTGCCTCGTCAACTTCGACGTACAGCTTGACTTTGTTGCCCTCGAGGGTCTCCACCGAACTCTTCACAGGCGTGCGAGTGTATCGGCGAGGTCCTGGCTCCGGTCCGGCCCAGCGGTGCTCGCACCGCGCGGGAACTCGGTGCTCGCACCGCCGGGAACTTGGCGCTCTCGTCGCACATGAACTCGCGCGATCCGACGCGGAGCGGGCACAATGGTGCTCGATGGAGTACTGGAAGCCACACGCTCTCGCCACGCCGCACGCCGACCAGCTCGAGCTGCGGATGAACGACAAGGTCCGCACGATCGTCGACATGCACGACGTGCCCGCCGGCACCGAGGGCAAGGTCATCCTCGCCAACGGTTTCAACTGGCAGCGCTACCGCGTGCTCTTCGACAACGGTGCCGAGGTCGGCGATCTCGACAAGCGCCAGATCGAACCGATTGGCAAGACCGCCAAGCGCCTCGAGAAGGCCGCCAAGAAGAAGTAACGGCGCGAGCCTCAGTCGGCCGACGCGTCGGTCATCGACGCGTCGGCTCCGACCACCGGACGCGGTGGATGCACGAGGAAGTGGATGCTGACGATCAGCACCCACGCCGGGAACAGCAGCGTGAACCACAAGCTGAAGCCGAGCGAGAAGATCTGAACCGCGGCGGTCAGATACGTCGCCACCACCAGCCAGCGCGGCATCGTGCCCGAGCGCAACCAGATGGTGCCCGCCGAGAACATGAAGACGCCCGCCATCCGGACGCCGAACACGTTGGTCACCCGGAAGATCGTCTCACGTTCCAGGGCGTAGAGCCCGTTGTCGATGATTGCGACCGGGTCACGCTGATACGCCACGATCAGGGCGCCGGCGAGCGCCGTCGCGATGAACGTCATCGCGATGAACAACAGGCCACTGCCGAAGAGGATGCTCGAGAAGAAGCGATCCTCGAACACTCCCAAACGGTCGCGTATGACACCGATGAACCAGAGGAACGCAATGCCGGCGAACGGCACCAACCACAGGGCGAAGTTGATGCTGTCGACGTTGCCCTCGAGCCACTCGCCCGAGTCCTTCGGATCCTCCGGCACCGACGATCGGAACAGGGCGTAGGTGACGGTCAACAGCACGGAGAAGACGATCCCTGCAACAGCTGCCGCCCGTGGCGTCGTCAGTCGCCGACCGACTTCGGTTCTGTCGCGGAGTTCGATCGTGCCACTCGGATTCTCGGTCACCTCCGCACGCTACTTCGGGTGTTCGACATCAGATGAGACGGCTCGACCCGTCACCCCAGTACTGGTCGCGCAGTGCCTTCTTGTAGAGCTTCCCGGTCGGCAGCCGCGGGAGTTCCGCCACGTAATCGATGGAACGCGGCACCTTCTGACGCGCGAGGTGCTCACGACAGAACCCGAGCAGTTCCGCCGTGAGCGCCTCGTCGGGCTCGACACCGGGCATCGGCTGGATGACGGCCTTGACCTCCTCACCGAGATCGACGTTCGGTACCCCGAAGACGGCGGCGTCGGCCACCAACGGATGGGTGACCAGCAGATTCTCCATCTCCTGGGGATAGATGTTGACACCGCCCGAGATGATCATGAATGTCTTTCGGTCGGTGAGGTACAGGTAGCCGTCGTCGTCGATGTAGCCGACGTCGTTGACCGTGGTCATCGAACCATCGGGTGACGTCGCCTCTCGGGTCTTGTCCGCGTCGTTGTGGTACTCGAACGGCGTGGCGGTCTTGAACCAGATGGTGCCGGGCTCACCGACAGGGAGTTCGTTCATGTCGTCGTCGACGATGTGGAGGTCACCGAACATCACCTTGCCGACCGTGCCCTTGTGGGCCAGCCACTCCTCGCTGTCGCATGCGGTGAAGCCCAGCCCCTCCGTCGCCCCGTAGTACTCGTGGATGATCGGCCCCCACCACTCGATCATCGCTTCCTTCACCGGGATCGGGCACGGTGCAGCTGCGTGTGTGACGACTTCGAGCGACGACAGGTCGTACCGGCTGCGATCCTCCGCAGGCAGCTTGAGCATCCGGCTGAACATCGTGGGCACGAGCTGGCTGTGGGTCACCTGGAACTGCTCGACGAGACGGAGATAGTCGACCGGATCGAAGCGTTCCATGATGATCACGGTGCCGCCGTTGAGAATGGTCGCTCCCACCGCGGCCTGCGGGGCGGAGTGATAGAGCGGTGCCGGCGACAGGTACACCATGTCCTCGCGGTACTGCCAGAGTGCTGAGAGGAACGTGAACAGTGGACTCGGTGCGTCGGGAGGCTCGTCGACGAGTGGGCGGGTGATGCCCTTCGGACGGCCCGTCGTGCCCGACGAGTAGAGCATTGCCGACCCACCGCATTCGTCGGGGATCGGGGTGGTCGGTTGTTCGACCAGCGCCGTGGCGTAGTCGATCACCCGATCATCGCCGCTCGTCCCGTCGTCGTCGATCACGAGGACGTGCCTCAGGCGTGGGCACGCAGCGGCCGCTTCGAGCGCAATGTCGCGTTTGACGCGGGACGTGATCAGCACCTGCGACTCGCTGTTGTCGACGATGTACGCCAACTCCTCGGCAGTCAAGTAGGAGTTGACGGGAGTGTAGATCAACCCGGATCGCCAGCCGGCCGAGCACGACTCGAGGTACCGGTCGTTGTTCTCCATGAAGATGGCGAAGTGGTCGAACTGACGCAACCCGAGCCCGCGCAACAGGTGAGCCAGTTGGTTCGAGCGGGCCTCGTAGTTCCGATAGCTGACAGCTTCGCCGGTCGAGGCCATCACGAAGGCCGGTCGATCGGGATGTTGCGTCGCGTACTTGCCTGGATACATCGCATCCCCCACGATTCCGGCCGACCGTTGCCGACGAGATCGCAGAGTAGCCGGAGGCGAACACCCGACGAGTCAACGATCCAGGGTGCCGAGTTGATGGCGTGACTCCGCCCCGGATGGGCGGTGCAGGCCAGTGCTACCGTTCCGCGATGGAACGGACCGGGCACTGCCTCTGCGGCGACATCACCTACGAGATCAGCGGCGACCTCATCGCCACAGCGGTCTGCCACTGCGACCACTGCCAACGCCAGAGTGGCGGAGCATTCTCGGTGAATCTCATCGTGCACGAGAGTCAGATGGCCGTTTCGGGCACCCTCAGTACGTTCGACGATCGCGGTGAGAATGACGACGCCGTGTACGTACATCGCCGCTTCTGCGGCCGGTGCGGCTCCCCGATCTACTCCGCGCTGGTCGAACCCGCGGGCGTGCTCGCCGTGAAGGCGGGAACGCTCGACGACCGGTCCGGGGTGGCACCCACCGTGGAAGTGTGGTGCGATCACAAGCAACCGTGGGTGGACCTCCCCGGCATGGCCGCGTCGCTCGCACGCGAGTGAGGCGGCTCGAACTCGGCTGACCCAGCCCGGCGCTGAACGGGCCGCGTCGGCGACGCGCGTACGCTGGCGCGTCCATGGCCCTGTTCCACCGCGCGACGATCACACCGACCAAAGCCGAGCTCATCGCCCGATGGGCGCCGACCCAGCCGTGGGGTCCGCCAACCGACGTTCCGATCGAGGTGATCGGCTCGTTCCGCTTCGACGATCCCGAAGGTCGAGTCGGCATGGAGACCCATCTCGTCAACGCCGATGGCACGCTGCTGCAGATCCCCCTCACCTACCGGGACGCACCGCTCGACGGTGCCGCTGGCGCCTTCATCGGCGAGATGGAGCACTCGGTGCTGGGCACCCGCTGGGTGTACGACGGCGTACGCGACCCCCTGTTCATCGTCATGCTCGCCGCCGTGACGATGACGGGCCAGGGCGAGGCCCTCGGCATGGCGGTGTACGACGGCCGCTGGCACATCGCGCCGAGCAACGTCCGTCTCCACGGAGGCGGCTGGACGCTGGAGCGGGTTCCGGTCGACGGCTTCGTTGTCGAATCCGACGACGACGGCATCGTCGTGCTCCGCAACGACCGGTTCGATCTGACCGTGTTCCGACGCCCCGTTCCCGGGCCTCGCCCGGCCATCGGACTCACCGCGACCTGGGACGGACAGCAGCATGCCGTCGTTCTCGCCGAGGTGCGCGAACGATAGGGACAGGTCGATCGACGACGCTCGAAGCGGCGGATTCTTGGCCGAACCCTTGCCAGGTGTCGGATCGGCGGGTCACCACCCGTTCGTATGGTGAGTGGGTGATGTCGTCAGCCGGTCGGTCAACTCTCGGGGGCGCGGTTACTGATCGGCAGGGGCTGGGTACGGTCGACACGATGTCACGTCGATTGGCCAACCGTTACGTACTCGGCCACGAGGTCGGCGTCGGGGGGATGTCGCGGGTGCATGTTGCGCTCGACGAACGCCTCGGACGTCGGGTGGCGGTCAAACTCCAGGATGCGAGCGTCGTTGCCACCGCAGATCCTGCTGGACGCGAGCGATTCCTCCGAGAGGGTCGAACGACAGCCGGGTTCAGCCACCGTCACGCCGTCACCGTGTTCGACGCCGGCGAAGACGCCGGCGACCTCTACATCGTGATGGAATTCGTGGACGGGCCGTCGCTGGCCGAACATCTCGCACGGAACGGTCCGCTCCCTATCGACGAGATGGTCCGGATTTCCAGTCAGGTGCTGTCGGCGTTGGCTGCTGCACACGCAGCCGGGATCGTGCACCGCGATGTGAAGCCCGCAAACATCCTGATCGGCGCTGATGGCGACGCCAAGCTGGCCGACTTCGGGATCGCCAAGCGGTTCGACGATCTCGGCGCCTCGGTCACCGTGACTGGCATGGTGATCGGCACGCCCCGTTACCTCGCGCCCGAGCAGATGCTCGGTCACGCCGCCACACCGGCCACCGACGTGTACTCGATGGGTGTCGTGATGTTCGAGATGCTCACCGGCCGGCTCCCGTTCGATGCCGATTCACTCGTGGCGACTACTGAGGCGCAGCAGTCCACTGCGCTTCGTCTGCGGTCGCTTCGATCCGATGTCCCCGCTGCGCTCGCAGCGGTGGTTGCCCGGGCGCTCGAGACGCAGCCGGGCGAGCGTCCAGCGACGGCCGCAGCGCTCTTGGCGGCGCTCGATGCCGCCTCGTCGCCGCACGCCCGGTCGACGATGGCCGCCGAACCGACGTTGTTGATGACCCCGGCGGTGGGTTCAGTGCTCGACGATTCGGCGGCCACCGAGGTACTCCTGCCCGCTTCGACGAACACTCGCCACTCGGCGACCGAGGGCTCCGGTCGCACCGCGGTCATGGTGTTCGCGGGGCTGTTGGTGCTTCTCGGAGGCGTCGTTGCGGCGGCAACGCTCGGTTCGCGTGATGGGGTCGACGACGCTGTCCTGACTGCTGCTGCAGCGACCACATCGTCGGTACCCGCAAGCGCCACGCCGGCCACCGCACCGACCGTGATCGAACCACCCGTGGCCGAACCGACCGTGATCACCGCACGGGTGACCGAAGTGGTCGTGCCCGAACCGACGGTGGCGACCTTGGTCCCCGGGTTCCCGGCCACCGATGACCTCGAGGTGTTCCTTCTCCAGGTCGAGCGCGACCCCGATCTCCTGGGCCAGTCGGGTGCCGAGCTCGCTGATGAACTCCGCAAGGTGATCGAGCAGCGAGGCAACGAGCAGCGCAAGACGGCCCAGAATCTGCGCGAGGTACTCGTGACGTGGGTCGCCGATGACGAGATCCCCTCGGCCATCGCCGACGCGCTCGACGACCTCCTCGCGCCCCTCGCGAAGAAGGGCTGAATCTCCGAGCTTCGACATGTTCGGTGTCGCCGTAGGTGGCGACGTGGTGAAGGTGCTGGATCAGAACGTCTCGTCGCCCGGAAGCGCTGCGGCTTGCCGAATCCAGTCTCGGAGCTGCTCGTCGTTCATGTCGTCGCCGGCGCCGATGTCGAGGTAACGGACATGCGCATGCTTCGACTCCAGCGGGGGTGGAGGGTCGAGGAGCGAACCATTGAGCCAGGTGACCTTCACGTACTTGGTGAAGCAGTGGTAGCTGAGGAACCAGCCGCTGCCCTCGACCCCGTAGAACGGTGAGTTCCAGCGGACGGCTTTCCGCGCGTCGGGGACGACGTCGTTGATGAGTCCATCGAGGTGGCGACCGATGCGACCCTTCCAGTCGGGCATGGCTGCGATGTAGGCCTGTACCGGCTCGTCGCCGTCGCCTTTCGCGATCTGCGGATTGCCTCCGGAGAGCAGCTTCACGTCGTTCGTTCCGTTGTCACTCATCGCCCGGATCATCGCACGTTCGGCGTGCCATCACCGATGGGTCGGCCGCCGCTGCTTCCAACACGATCGAACGTGTCTGGCTGATCAGGTGCGGGCAACCACCACCAATGCATCGTCTTTCAGTCGCGCCGTGGCATGTTGCACGGCGGCGTCCATGCATGCGTCGGCGATCGTCTCCGACGGCTGATCGCGGTACATCTGGACGACTCGGTGAATGGTCTTGTCGCCAAGCTCTTCTCCGGCTGCGTCGCGCGCTTCGATCAGCCCGTCGGTGTACGCGACGATCAGGTCACCCGGCACGACGTCGTACGTCTCGACGGCGAACTGACTGCTCGCGATTCCCAGGAGTGGCGAGGTCCTGGCCCAGGTCGAACTGTGGTCGCCGCTGACGTGGAGTGGAGGCGGGTGCCCGCAGTTCACGAAGTCCACACGCTGCGACCCGTCGGCGACGGCGAACAGAACGCCCGTCGCGATGGTTCTGCGGCGCACGATCTTGTTGTTGACGCTCCTCACGAGGTCGTGCAGCGTGGCGCCGCTCTCCCACAGCGCGGCGATGTGAGCTCGCAACCCGTATGCAACCACTGCCGAGTGCGCGTCGTGACCGGCAATGTCGATGATGGTGATCAATGTCTCAGGGTGTGGGACGAGGCGGTGAAGGACCTGCACGGAGTCCCCTGCCAGGTGACCCGTGGCCGGTTGGTATCGCATCGCGGTCTCCCAGCCGGGAACGTCGGGAACGACCACCGCCATCTCACCGGTGATGGCCTCCAACACCGTGGTGACATCCTCGTCGTGTTCGGCGCTCCGGCGCACCGCATCGAGATGTTCGCGCAACTCGCGTTCCGTCGAGGCGAGCAGAGCTGCCGGAATCAACACCGCCGCGCCCAAGACGCTGACCTGGAGTACCGAGAACACCGACTGGGACAGCTCGGCAGTCGGCAGCACCTCCGACAAGAACGCGCCGAGCGCGATCAATACGAGTGGGGCACACACGATGGTGAACGTCGTGCGCCGGGTCAAGGTGCCGCCCACACCCCCGTCGAGCAGTTGGGCCACGAACCCGACGTTCGGCCGGACCAGGATGACCGACGCTCCCACGAGAGCGATGCCCAGACCGGTGTGCAGTGCCATGCCCACATAGACGAAGCTGCTGCCGAGGCTGGTGCGATCGACCCCGAGCATGTACCCGACCACCGCCGACAGACCGACCGACAATCCGGCCATACCCAACACCTGGCCGACAAGGGGCTGACGACGCGCCGTCAAGGAGCCCAATGCTCCGGCCAGGAGGATGAACGCCACGCATGTCTCGGCGACCGGGCGACCGCCGACCGGGGTCGTTGCGTCGATGAAGTCGTCGGGGAAGAGATCGAACCACGTCGGCCCGTAGTCGCCGACATTGAGCCACAACCCGACGAATCCGATTGCGCCGACGATCGCTGTGGCGATGGCTGCGACCCACCGCCAGGCACCCGCATGGCGCGAGGTGATCACGGCGATACCAGCGCACAGCAGCCCGATTGCGGCGTCCGGATACATCGGCGGAAGTTGCGGTGCGAGCTTGACAACAGATGGATGACGAGTGGCGTATCCCACGAGCACTGCGGCACCGATCAACGACGCGGATCCGGCGGCGTAGGTGCCCCACCGCTCGAGCCGCAATGCAGTCGTCGACGCGGTGACCCGGCCGATCCACCAACGCCGCCGCCGGTTCGTGCACCGTCGGGGTGGCTGGCATCACCGACGAGAATAGTGGCCCGTACGGATTGCGTCGTTCAGCGGTCTGCGACGGTTGTGGCACACCGAGTGCGCACTCGACGATCGGGATCGGCCCGCTCCCTTTCAGCGGTCGGATTCGGTTCGTTCAATGCAATCGGCGCCGCTTCGGTCCTCGAGGTCACGAGCAGTGCCTCCTCGGCAGTGGACATCCGGCCCTGGCGAGCGGCGCTGTTCGGGCGCAACGTGAATCGAGACAGTCATTGAAAGGAGGCTGATCATGTTTGCGCGGGTGAGCCTTGTGGCCCTGCTCGGTCTGGTCGGGGCGCTCGTGGGTTGCAGTGACGACGAAGCGGCACGCGACACGACGTCGGCAACGACTGTGTCCGTCGAGACCACCGTTCCGCTGACACCGGAGCAGCTCGACGCCATGCTGCTCGACGCGAGTGACGTCGGTGCCGCGTGGCAGCTCGGCCCAGCGGTCACCGATGCGGACCTGGCCGACGCCTCGCAGATCCCGTGCCCCGACACGGCGATCGATCCGGGCGTCACCGATCGGTTGACGCCGGTCACCGGGGTCCAGTTCGAGCCCGTCGATCACTCGTCCAAACACCTGATCGAGTTCGCCGTCACGGGCCAACCCGAACAGCTCGACGGAGACCTTCAGGTGTTGTTCGACTCCATGGACGCCTGCGCGGCGACGACCCCGACGACGATCGGAACGGGATCGTTGACGGTCGACCCCCTCACCATCCCCGAACTCGGTGACCAGCGGGCGGCGTACACCCTCATCGGTGTCGAGTCACCCGACGAGACGTGGTACATCCGCAACGCCGAGGTGCGTGTTGGGGCGATCGCCGTCGAGGTCGGCCTGACCGAGATCCTGCAACCGCCCGACAACGAACCGAGCATCAGCGATGCCGAGTTCATCCAACTCATCCAGACGGCGGTCGCCAAGCTCGCACGATGGGTCTGGCCCCGAACTGGCCAACCCGGCGTCGGCGTACTGCGTCGAGCAGGGCGGTCAGGTCGACATCGTCGACGAGGCCGGCGGTCAGGTCGGCTACTGCGAACTCCCGGACGGACGCAGGATCGAGGAATGGGAGTACTACCGCTCCCAAACCTCTACCAGCGAGCCGTGAATCAGCACAGGCGACCAGCCGGACCTCCGGACCGTTGTGGGTGGATTCGGGCCTGCAGCTCGGGCTCGGATGACCAGCCGGCGATCACACCTGGTGGATGTGGTCGGGATGGGGAGATTCGAACTCCCGGCCTCCTGCTCCCAAAGCAGGCGCGCTAACCAAGCTGCGCTACATCCCGGATGTGGCGGCTCATGCTACTGACCGACATCCGATTGTCGTCGGTGCGTCAGAGGGCGATTGCCGTGGTCGTCGCCCCTGGCGGTGGCGGCCATCGTCGGCCGCCACTCGGCAAGCCGACCTCGGCGAATGCCGTCGCCAGCTGGTCGACGTGCAGTTCGCGTCGACGATCGGTGCTGTCGATGTTGGTGATGACAGCGACCACATCGAGGTACGCCGCTCGGAACACCGCGCCGTGACCGTCGTCGGGGCCGGCCAGGGCATGAGCCAGCTCATGAGCAGCGGTCGCCACTGTCATCTGCGTTGCGGCGAGACGGATCGTCGTACGACCTCCCGCTGCCGGCATCGCACATCGTGTGCTCGACGACGCTGCGTCAGCGCGCGCCACGATCACATCGACGACCGGTCCTGGCCACCACTCCCCCGTCGTCACTGATCGCATCCGCTCGACGAGACGCGAGAAGTCGATCAGGTCCTCCAGATCGGTGCCGTCGAACGCGGCACGTTCGGCCGCGTACACCGCCGACCGGTCGACGTCCACTGCTCAGCCCGAACCCAGCGCTCGCCGACCGACCAGCCGCGCCCGGCCCACATCGGCCCGGTCGGCCGCGTCGGCCCCGGCTCGCCAACCGTTCGCCTGTGCGGGCCCCGGGGCCCGAGCAGTTCGGACCCGTCCGAACGACTCCTTCGCGAACTCGTCGACCCGACGGCTCCGATCGATGATCGCGATCTGACTGGACGCCACGCTGCCATCGGACGCCGACGACACGACTGCGGCTTCGGCGTCTCGCCGGGTGTCGGCGAGCAGGACTCCCATCCGATCGGCGTATCCGAACAGGAATGAGCGACGGTACCGCTGCGTCGCCGCAGGTGTCGCACGCCGTTGCGAGGCCACCCGAGCGGCAGCCTGTGCGTGGAGCGAGTGGTACATCAACTCGACGACATCGAGATCGCTGACATGGCCGGCAACGTGCGCCACGGTGCCCGACGGCGTGGTACCGAAGACCACTCTGGTGTCGTGCGTTGCGGCCACCGCCATCAACAGCGCAAGTCGGGCGCGTACGTAGGCGCCACGTCCGAGTGGGATCTCCCGAACGGCGAGACGGTCGCGGTCGTCGAGGTCAGCCACTCGATGCGGGTCGATCCGGTGCCGTGCAACGAGCTCGGCGGCCTTGCGGGCGAAGGCGTCGGCCTCGTGGGAATTCGAGGTGGCGCTCGCCTTGTCCATCAGTTTGCGCACCCGCTGCAGCAAGATGCGACTGTCGCCTTCTTGACCGGGGAGGTAGGTTGACGGCACCGGTCAGATCACTTCCTGTTCGAAGGGTCGATTCACATGGCGAGCGTACGACGATGAAGCAGACACGACAGACCCCCGTGCTCATGGCACCCGACTCTGCGATCGACGGGCGCACCATGCGTCGGAACCGCAACCGTACGGCGGTGATCACGGCACTGCTCGACATGATTCGCGAAGGCGATCTGCATCCCGGAGCCGCCGAGATCGCCGATCGAGCCGGCGTGTCGCACCGGTCGATCTTCCGCTACTTCGACGACCTCGACGATCTCGTCCGAACCGCCATCGACCAGGCATTCCAGGACGCCGCTCCGCTGAGCACGATTCCCGATCCGAGTTCCAAGACGCTGGACCAGCGAATCGCCGACCTCGTCGATGCGCGCCTGGCACTGTTCGCCTTCGTCGACGGCACGATGCAGCTTGCTCGGATGCGCGCCTATTCCATCCCCTCGATCGACGAAGCGATCGCTGTGGTCGCCGAGGAGTTCCGGGCGCAACTCGGCGAACAATTCGCGACAGAACTGGCCCCGCTTCCAGAGCCCGATCGGGCGTTCATCATCGACGCCGTCCTCGTACTCACGAGCTACGACGCCGTACACGATCCACATCCGATTGCTGGCGAGCTCGACCGACCGCATCCGGGCGGCATGGATCAGCGGGCTGACCGCACTGCTGAGCACCTGAGCTTCGCCCACCGACGCCGATAGGGTGTCGGCTCTTGCGGACGTAGTTCAACGGCTAGAACCTCAGCCTTCCAAGCTGATGATGCGGGTTCGATTCCCGTCGTCCGCTCCAATCGATTTCGTCCTGATCCAGGAGACTTCCGACCCTGGCCGGCCCTGATCCTGGCGGCGCACGCTGTGTGTCATGAGGGCTGTACCGGACGGTCCGATGCCACGACGCTCGCTTGCGTTGTTCGCTGCGCTCAACGGGATGGCCGCGTGGGCCGGGGCGATCGGTCTGGTCACCGGCGACATCGACTTCGGCGACACCCTCGACGATCGGCTCCCGTTCGACAGCCTGGTGCTCGCCGGATTCGCTCTCGCTGCGATCGTGGCCATCCCACTGACGGTGCTCGCGTGGTGGGCGTGGACCGGCCACCAGAGAACCGACGAACTGTCACTGGTGGTCGGTGTCGCACTCATCGGCTGGATCATCGTGCAGCTCATCTTCCTCCAGGCGTTCTCGCTGTTCCAGGCCGCCTACCTCGCCGTCGGCACCGGCTTCGTCGCAGCATCGCATCTGGTGCGCCTCCCTGCCAGGACACGCGGTGTCCTGACGGTGTCCGTCGGCACGCTGCTCCTCGCGGCCGGAATCGGACTCATCCCTCAGTTCTTGGAGAACCTCCCGTCGACGGGGGCGCTGCTGTCGATCTTTGCGGTCCTCGGCGGAGGCACGCTCGTGGTTCTCGGAGCCCGCTCGGCAGCTCGCGGGCAAGCACGAAGTCGCCAGATCGTCGGCGTGATCGGAACCCTCCTGGCGGTGGCGCTCGGCACCTGGATCGTCGCTCCGGCCGTGGCCGCGACGAATGTTCCGCCATCCGAGATCACTGCGACACCCGCTGACCTCGGACTCGACCACGAGAACGTGACGCTCACCACCGTCGACGGTGTCGACCTGGCCGCGTGGTACATCCCGTCCACCTCGTCGGCCGCTGTGGTGATGATGCACGGCGCCGGCTCCACGCGATCCGACGTGCTCGACCAGGCCGCGGTACTCCACCGCAACGGCTTCGGGACCCTGCTCATCGACGCACGAGGGCACGGCGAGAGCAACGGCACCGCGATGGACTTCGGGTGGTTCGGCGATCTGGACATCGGCGCCGGCACCGCATACCTGGCGACTCGCAGTGACGTCGACCCCGAACGCATCGGCGTCGTCGGATTCTCGATGGGTGGCGAGGAGGCGATCGGTGCCGCAGCGACAGATCCCCTGATCGCAGCGGTGGTCGCCGAGGGGGCGACGGCCCGTACCGCCGACGACAAGGCCTGGCTGTCCGATGTCTACGGGTGGCGCGGCTGGCTACAGGAGCAGGTCGAGAAGGTGCAGTTCGGGATCACCGACCTCCTCACCGAGGCATCGCCACCTGCCGCACTTCGCGACGCCGTCACGGCCGCAGCGGACACGCCGTTCCTCCTCGTCGCTGCCGGCACCATGGCCGACGAGCAGCACGCGGCGGAGTTCATTCGCACCGCCGCTCCGGAACGCGTCACCGTGTGGACCGTCGACGACGCAACCCACACGGGCGGCCTCGAGGCCGAGCCGGCTGCCTGGGAACAGCGGGTCACCCGATTCCTCGAGGACACGTTGCGCGCAGTGTCAGCCGACGGAGATGAGGTCGACGACGAAGACCAGCGTTTCGTTGGGGGCGATGACGCCGCCGGCACCGGCTGAGCCGTAGCCCATGTGCGGCGGAATGGTGAGACGACGACGCCCGCCGACTTTCATGCCCTGGACGCCATCGTCCCATCCCTGGATCACCTGGCGACGCCCGAGCCCGAACTGGAACGGTTCCATACGGTCCCACGATGCATCGAACTGCTCACCTGTCGACCACGACACACCGACGTAGTGCACCGTGACGTTCTTGCCGGCAATCGCCTCATCGCCGTCGCCGACGGTCTCGTCGTCGATGACGAGTTCGGTGGGTGGGGCTTCCTCGGGAATCGTGACCTCTGGCTTGCGCATGGACGACGACGCTATCGGCGACGCCTACTGCTGCCTGCCAGAATGCGAACCATGCCCGGCGCCTTCCTCCACCCGTTCGCCAAACCCACCCGCGAGCGTTTCATCACGATCGCCCGCGGTGAGGGATCGCTGCTGTGGGACGCCGATGGCAACGAGCTGATCGATGCCATGGCGAGTCTCTGGTATTGCCAGGTCGGCCACGGACGACGTGAGATCGGCGACGCGATCGCCCGACAGATCGGCACGATCGAGGCGTACTCGTGCTTCGACCCGTTCACGAACGCTCCGGCCGACGCACTTGCCGAGCGGATCGCCTCGCTCACCCCGATCCCCGAGGCCCGCATCTTCTACGCCGGTTCCGGCTCCGAAGCGGTCGACTCGGCGATGAAGCTCGCCCGACTCGCCCACGTACAGGCCGGCCACCCCGAGCGTCGCCTGATCGTCTCGCGCGGTCCGCGGCTACCACGGCACGAACTACGGCGGCACCAGCGCCCAGGGCCTGCCTCTCAACAAGCAGGGCTACGGCGAGTTGCTGGCCGACGTGGTGCAGGTGCCGAGCGACGACATCGAGGCGCTCTCGGTGCTGATGGCCGAACGGTCGGACGAACTCGCCGCGGTCATCACCGAGCCGGTACAGGGTGCCGCCGGCGTGTTCCCGCCCGTCGACGGATACCTCTCCGAAGCGCGCCGCCTGTGCGATCAGCACGGTGCATTGTTGATCTTCGACGAGGTGATCACCGGCTTCGGCCGCATGGGCACGTGGTTCGCGGCCGACCACTACGGTGTCATCCCCGACATGACGACCTTCGCGAAGGGCGTCACATCGGGCTATCAGCCGCTCGGTGGCGTCATCGTCGGTGCGAAGGTCCGCGAGGCGCTCGAGGCCGACGCCGACTTCATCCTGCGCCACGGCTACACGTACTCCGGCCATCCAGCAGCGTGCGTCGGCGCGATCGAGAACCTCGACATCATCGAACGAGATGGGCTGCTCGACGCTGCCACGCACCTCGGAACCCGGCTCGAGCGAGGCCTCCGAGCGCTCGAAGCCGACGGCGTCGTCGACCACGTGCGCGGCGACGTGGCCATCTTCGGCGTCCAACTCCACGAGCACACCAACGCCATGCACGTCCGAGATCGGATGCTGGAGCTCGGTGTGATCACTCGCGCCATCGGCACGGACACCGTCACGTTCTGCCCGCCGTTCGTCACCACCGACGAACAGGTCGATCGCATCGTCGACGTCCTGGCCACAGCGCTGGGCGAACTGGCGGAGTGAGCGATGAGCGAACGCACCAGATCGAGGGCGTTTTCTCATCGCGACGGGTGATCTGAGCGGTTCGCCACGACGACGGCTAGGTTCGGCCACGTGGCTGGCCTTCCCCGGTGGACTCATCTCGCGCTCTGCGTTCGCGACATCGACGCGATGATCGAGTGGTACGTCGCCCACACTCCGCTGGAACTCCTGGAGCGTCGGGAGGACGACAACGGATACGGCGCTTGGCTCGGACATCCCGACAGTCCCGATTCGCCGTTCATCCTCGTGCTCGCACAGTTCCACCCCGGTCACGAGCCGTTTCCGGGGACGGGTCCGACTCCGATCGGGCCGTTCGCACATCTCGGGTTCGAGCTCGCTGAACGCTCCGACATCGATGCGATCGCCGCCATCGCCGAAGCCGGTGGCTGGCTCGCGTCAGCGCCGATGGACCTTCCGGCGCCGATCGGCTACATCTGCATGGTGACCGATCCCGATGGCAACACCATCGAGTTCTCCCACGACCAGGGCGTCTATGCCTTCGCGCAGGAGCATTTCACCGAGGGGTGATCAAGGGTTCAGGAGCCGGATGAGGCTGCTGGTGTCCCACCGGTCGCCGCCCATCGCGACGACCTGCTTGTAGAACTGGTCGACGAGCGCAGTCAGCGGCAGTCGAGCCCCGCTCCGGTTGGCTTCGTCGAGCACGATGCCGAGGTCTTTGCGCATCCACTCGACAGCGAACCCGAACTCGAATTCGTCGGCGGCCATCGTGCGCGCCCGGTTGTCCATCTGCCAACTCTGAGCTGCGCCCTTGCCGATCACCTCGACGACCTGGTCGACGTCGAGGCCGGCGAGCTTGGCGAAATTCACGCCTTCGGCCAGGCCCTGGAGTACGCCGGCGATGCAGATCTGGTTGACCATCTTGGTGAGCTGCCCAGCCCCGGCAGGGCCGAGCTGAACACACGACCTGGCGTACGCGTCGATGACCTGGGCGGCCCGGTCGAACACCTCGACGTCGTCGCACCCGCACATCACCGTGAGCTGGCCGTTCTCGGCTCCCGCTTGTCCGCCCGACACCGGGGCATCGACGAATCCGATGCCGAGTTCCGCACACGCCCCCGAGAGCTGCCGTGCCACACCGGCCGACGCCGTCGTGTGGTCGATCAACACCGATCCGGCCGACATCGCCGCAAGCGCCCCCGCAGGACCGAGGACGACCTCGCGAACGTCGTCGTCGTTGCCGACACACAACGCCACGAAGTCAGCATCGACAGCTGCCTCGGCCGGCGTCGGCGCGGCTCGATTGCCGTTGAGTGCCACCCAGGCGAGCGCCTTGGCCGCCGTGCGGTTGTAGACCACGACCTCGTGGCCGCCCTTGGCCAGATGACGGGCCATCGGAGCACCCATCACACCCAGTCCGAGAAACGCAATCCTGCTCATGGTCGCCGAGTCTGGCACGCCGGTGCGACACTGTCCGGGCGTGGAGGATCGACAGACGACGCCGTGGTGCGTCTTGACGTGGAACGTGCACGGGTCGCAGCGTCCTGACATCGACGCGCTTGCCGCAGCCATTCGTGCCGAGACGCCCGACATCGTGGTGATCCAGGAGATCCGCAGAGGCCAGGCGGAGTCGCTCGCCGTCACGTTGTCGATGCGGTACTCGTGGGCGTTGAAGCACTCGCCGTACACGACGGCACTGTGGTGGCGCTCCGAGGGGATGGCGATCATGACGCCTCACCTCCTCGACGCCGCCGGGCACACCGAGGTCTCGGACGATCAGCCGATGCGGAGCTGGCGACGCCGGATCGCCCAGTGGGCGCTCATCGGCCGACCCGACCGCAGCATGCTGATGATCTACAACCTGCACCTGTCACCACACGAGGATGCGGACTCCCGGCGGTTCGAGGCGGCGCGGGTGAACGAGATCGTCGCTGCGATCGGTGACGATCCGCCACCGATCGTGGCCGGCGACTTCAACGACGCCGGCGACCCGTCGATCATCGAGGTCCTGCCCGGAGTCGAGCACGGGTCGCCACCGCTGAGCAGCCCCGCCGACTCGCCGACCCAGTCGCTCGACCACGTGCTGCTTCCACCGCCCGCTCACGATGTGACCGTGTCGGTCCCAGCTGGCGGTGCGCCGTGGGCGGCGATGTCCGATCACCTTCCCGTGACTGTTCGCTTCTCGATGCCCGGCGCCGGGTCTGCGCGATGACGCAGGATCAGAAGTCGAGCGCGCCGTCTGCTCCTGCGTCGAGGGCGTCGGCGCCGTCGAGCGGCTCGAGCAGTGGGTCCGCCGTGGCCCAGAGGCCGCCTGCAGGTTCGTCCAGCCGCAGCGCATCGTCCAATGGGACCTCGACGAACTCGACGACCTCGAACCGTCCTGCGAACTCGTCGATCTCTTCCTTTGGTGTTTCGACGTTGGCATCGACTTTCCAAGCGGCGGAATCGTCGAGTGGCGACTGCTTGACATCGTCGAGTTTCAGGACCTCCTCGCCCAGAGTCCACTCCCCGAGCATCTCCGCGTCCGTGTCGAAGGGGGCATCCTTGTGTCCGGCGAGGTCATCCTCAGTCGGCTCGGAACCCGTATCAAACGGCGCCTGGTCCGTCGTACCGACAAGATCATCCATCGTCGGCTTCGGACCCGTATCGAACGGCGCCTCCTTCATCCCGACAAGATCATCCATCGTCGGCTTCGGACCCGTGTCGAACGGCGCCTCCTTCATCCCGACAAGATCATCCATCGTCGGCTTCGGACCCGTATCGAACGGCGCCTCGTTCGTCGTACCAACAAGATCGTCCTTCGTCGGCTTCGGACCCGTATCGAACGTCGCGTCCTTGTCGCCGGTCGTCCACTTGAAGCGGCCGTCCGAGACCGCGTCGCGGTCGACGTCCTGATCGCCGCCGCTCGATGGGTCCACGACCATGAAGCGTTGATCCGGGTCGTCGGTGGGCGCCGTCGACTTCAGCGGCTGGTCGCCGCGCCTCATCGGCTTCTGTCCGGCCTTGTCGGTCACGTCAGTGCTCCTCTCGAACGATCTGACGACATGGTAGTTGTGGCGGTGATCGGCCGATACTGGGAGTACTCCCGGTTCCCGCGCACACCGCGAACAGTAGGTTCGGACCGTGCTCGATCGATCGGCTCGCAGCGGTTTGCTCGTACTCGACTCACCCGGTGCCGGACGCGGCGTGTTCGCCGGTCGGGACTTCAGCATCGGCGAGGTCATCGAAGTCGCCCCGGTCCTGGTTATCCCGGCCGCACAAGTGGCTTCGCTCCTGGCAACCGGGTTGCGATACTACGTCTGGCACTGGGGAAGTTCAGTTGCCGTCGGGCTGGGGATCATCAGCCTCGTCAACCACGGTACGCCGCCGAATGCGCGGTGGTCAGCAAACCACGCGACCGGCGAGCTGACGCTCACCGCAATTGCTCGTCTGGTTCCGGGCACCGAAATCCTGGTGGACTACTCCAACGGTGGGGAACGACCGCTGAGTTTCGAGCCCCGCCCGACCGCCTCCGCGGCAGTCGTCACAAAAGGGGTCTGACCCCTTTTGCAAGGTCTACTTCTTCTTCTTGGCTTCGGCGGCAGGGGCCTTGAGCACGCCCTTGGCCAGCGCGTCGTCGAGGTAGGCCTCGGCCTCTTCGGCCGAGACTTTCAGCGCCGGTGAGATCTCGGAGATGAGATTCACACGCGCCCGCTCGTACATGGTGCGCTCGGCTGCCGACAGCGACGCGTCACGGTTGCGAGCAGCCAGGTTCCGGACCACTTCGGCGACCTGGTAGACGTCGCCGCTCTTGAGCTTTTCCTGGTGGTTCTTGAAGCGACGGCTCCAGTTCGACGGCACGCGCGGGTCGGGCTTCGCGAGCACGGCCACGAGGTCTTCGAGCTCGTCGGCCGACACGGGCGGACGCACACCGACTTCGTCGGTGCTGGAGATCGGCACCTTGAGGGTCATCTCGTTGATGACCGTCTTGAGGATCAGGTAATCCTGCTTCTCGCCGAAGAACTCCATCTTCTTGGTCCCCATGACGACGCATGCGCCGTGCTGGGGATAGATGACGGTTTCGCCCTTCTTGAACTTCACGCAGAACCTCGCCTGATCGGGGGTGGGGGCCGCGGGTGGACGCAGCGCCGTCACAGGTTACAGCGCCCCCACGCTGTTGAGTCCCGAAGCGGTGGAATGCAGTGTCGAGTGCGGTCGAAATCTGCCGGCCGCCGCGGTGTCAGCTGGCTGGGAGGTGGCAGACGGCCTCGACGTTGTTGCCGTCGGGATCACGCACGAACGCCCCGTAGTAGTTCGCGTGGTACTCGGGCCAGACGCGGGGTTCGTGCAACACCTCCGCACCTGCAGCCACGGCGGCCTCGAAGAAGGCTCGAACGGCTGCCCTGTCAGGGGCTGCGAACGCGATGTGCGATTCCCGGAACCCTGCGCCCGAGTCGAAGACGCCGATCCAGAAGTCCGGCTTCTCGGGCGTCCCGTACCCGATGGCGACACCGAAGTCCATCTGGCGACTCGCGCCGAGCGGCGCGAGTACTGCGTCGTAGAACATCGAGCTGGCGTTCAGGTCTGCACACTGGATTCCGAGATGATCGAGCATGCGCCCAGCGTGTCATGCCAGACCGAAACGGGCGAACGCGTGGTGTCAGCCGCCGGCCAGCACCAACGTTTCGGCGAAGAGATCGAGAGCGGCC